>JANQJB010000155.1 GCA_028281865.1 Marinagarivorans sp. | reverse complement strand
TAGATCATATTGTGTATAAAGGCACTAGAAGTCTGGATGCTGATTCACCAGACGGCTTCTACTATTACGAAGGCCCGGAGTTTTACTATTTAAAAAGATGCCTATAACGCCATGTCTTTCATAATACCCTTGTTTAGCGTTATCGAAGGAAGCTCAAACCAAAAAAAACTAAAGTCGTAAGCTTCAGTAACGATAATTTATTTATTTTTCTTTTTTTCTTTCTTCTCTTTTTTATCGTCGCCATCGGGAATCGCCGCACCGGCAACTTTTCCTGTCGTTTTGACGGCCGTTTTAGCAACGCCTATGGTAGCACTCGCTGCGGTATCCACTACTTTTACAACGGTACATGAACTTAAGAGCGCAACAAAAATGGCACACGCGATAACTTTAAAACTGCAATTTAATGTTGATTGATGTCTCATATAAATCCACCATCTTGCAAAAAAGGGTTAAGGCGCGGATAACAACGCCCTTACATTTGCGGTGATTTACCCAAAGCCAAACTACTTGGTAGTCACGCCATTCAGTTTAGTAGAAATCTCCAAACAAGGGCTCAAGGTGCGACGAAATGTGCTTTATTTTACTTTTTGCACCGCCGTTCTTGTCATTACCGGCCCAAACAATTCAAACAGAACCGTTGAGCTAATGGTGATCGCAAGCAAAGTGTCGCGATAATCAGGAAAACGGTGTGCCGCGACAAGCGCCATACCAATATTGACACCCGCCTGAGGCAATAGTGCCAGCCCTATCCAACGGCTTGAGTCGGCATCGGTCTTGCTCGCCAATGCACCAAAATAAGAACCACTCAACTTACCCGCGATACGCATAACAACATATATCGCTCCAATCATTCCGAGGCTCGAAAGTGCATCTAACTCAAGCGTTGCACCTGCCAAAACAAAAAAAACAATCATAAATGGCCACTCTATATCTTCGATAGCATGAAACGGATATTCGTGATGGCGCGCAAAATTGGCTATAACTGCCCCGGTTACAATTGCTGCCAATAAAAAAGAGACCTCCCACCAAAACGCTATACCTCCGCAAAGAAATACGATGCCAAGCGCCTCAATTAACATCGGTTGACCCGAGCGAATTCTACCGGTTAAAAAAGCTGCAGGCAGGCCAACCACTAGCCCAAGTATAACGGCACCAAATAATTCCCATACCGCACTTGTCAGGCTGGACGCGTCACCATTTACATAAAGCAAACTTACCACCGTCATGCCAACACCAAATAAAACAAGCGCCCAGATATCGTCCATCGCTACAACACCGAGCAGTAAATCGCTAAAGCGGTTATGAATATTGAGCTCGGCAATCACATCATAGACAGCCGCTGGGGCGGAGGCAGACGCAATACAACCTAGAATAAGCGCCAACCCGAAATCAACACCGGCAGCCCATAAACCAGTACTGACCAAAACAACAGTTAAAACTGCTTCAGAGGCCGATATCCACAGTATTTTCTTTGCTGTGACCCGCAACGAAGAAAAAGTTAACTTCCCGCCTAATAAAAAACCGATTAATAGCAAGGTCATGGTGGCAATCATTTCGAAATGAACCGTAATTGCGCTTGATACAATTCCTAGGCCCTGCTCGCCTACGACTATACCCAGTACCAACAGCAAGGTGACACGCGGAAGCGGTGTACGTCGGCCAATTTCTGAAGTAATGAGCCCGATTAATAAAATCGCACCTAGTGCTAGAAGGAAATCACCATTTTCATGCATCGCAAACTCTTTTTGTTTATTGTTTAAGTTTGATAGAAAGACAAAATATAGGCCGAAAAACCCGAGAGAGGTGACTTAAATCAATTAAAATAAAAGAATTAAAGCAGTACGGCTAAGCCTTGGTTCGGCTTGATCTGTCTTTAATATAAAAATAATGTTCAACTATTTTTATTAGACCGGTGATCTTATTTTTAAGGAAAAAAAAGATCACCAGCTTAATGGCAACAAGCTAAAAACTGCGCTCAAAGATTTTGACCCTTTAAGCGCAAGACATTGGCATTATTCAGACGTGCTCTGGCTTACTGATTATTATGTTTTAGCGGCTCGTTTGGTTTGACCCAAATATTAGAAGAACCAGGAACCTTGGACAAGCGATACATTCCAGCTCCGTGGGCGTCTAGGCTAACTTTGAGTTTTTCCTTTGCGACGCCCAACGACTTGCCCGACCACAAATCCTTGACATTATATTCGCCACGCAAGTCTTCCATATGAAATTTAAAACTGACGTTTTGCGGTTTGTTGCCCAAATTAAAAATTCCAACAAAATAGTCATTGCTCTTAGTATCTTCGGCAATCCATACGGCGTAACCATTTTCTTCATCTTCAACTCGAATCACTTGACGATTATTCGTGCTGTGTTGGTTGACATAGAGAATATCATCATTTTTAAAAAACGTTTCAATCGTTTCCCAAGGCGTGCTTGTTAGCTCGGCACCAATCATAAGCGGTGAGCGTGCGATGCTAAATAAAGTCATCAAGGTGTATTGCTCGGGCAAGGTGAAATTAGATATTCGCTCGGGCCCGTGGGGACGGCCATCGAGGGATAAGCGGCCAAAAGGAATCATATCGGCATCTGGCCAGGTGTTTTCGCCAATAAACGGAGACCATTTATCAAGCAGCTCAAAACTGCGGTGCAAAGCTGACCATTTATCCCAAAAGTCGGCAGAGACGCGCCACATATTGACATTTTTTTCTAAATGTTTACCACGCGAAATTGGCGCCTCACCACAAGATAAGCTTAGGACCATCGGGCGGCCTGAATTGTCGATGGCTTTGCGCATCATTTCTATCTCGCCACCATAATAACCAAAAAACGGTTTGCCGCACGAACCCATCATGTCGTCTGCCTTAATGTAGTCGACACCCCATTCAGCATATTGCTTAAAAATGGAATTATAGTATTCCTGCGCGCCTTCCAGCCCCTGATCAACACCAAACATGTTATTCAGCCAAGCAGCATGATCTTCGTATTTAACGATATCTCGCGCAGTTTTGTCGGTACCCAATATCGGCTTATTCTCGTAATAGGCGTGGCGATGAATACCGCGCATAATATGGATGCCAAATTTTAAACCCTTGCTATGCACCCAGTCTGCAAGCGGCTTAAAACCCGCACCATTAGCTGAGGAGGGAAAACGCTTTACGGAGGGCAATAAACGACCGTAGTCATCCATAGTCACAGCTTCGGGATACTTCAGCGAACCGTCGGGATTCAAGCGTAAATTGGGATGGCCTGGACGACGAATATAATTGTCTTTGGTATTGTAACCACCGGGGTCAGGGTTCCACCAAATATAGTCAATTACAGCATACTCCCACCCATGCTGTTTCAAATGCTCCGCCATAAACTCCACTGTACGACGATAATCCTCCTCGTTGATACGGCTATCCCAAGCATCAAAACTATTCCAGCCCAGCGGTGGTCTTTCCGCAACAGAGTGTAATAAAGTAGATGTGTTGGCGGAGTCGGAATTTTCTTTGTTAATAACGTCGTCTTTAGCCACACTATCTTTAACTACAGACGTGTTGCATGCCGTTAAACCTACAAAGAATAGGGTTAGAATAATTTTAAAATTTGTCGCTTTCATTTAACTTTGCCTAGTCGAAAAAATAAGGTTTAATGCTCTGGTGCCGGAATATATTGCATATGTGTCGCGCAATAAGCGATGCGTGTTGATATGAACTGCTTGATTTACATACGTTCAGCCGCGAGGCGCCGTATATTATCGCAGTTGTTACGCAATAAAAACCTAAGGCGCTGCTAAATAAGAATATATAATTAAAAACTCAGTAAGTGGTTATAAGGAGGCCATTCACTGCCAGTCAGCTTTCTGTACTGATCGGCACTGCGCCTATAAATAATCGCGCCTATTAAATAAATGTCATTACGCGATATCAGCGCGTTCACTTCCGCAGTTCCAACAAATTTCAAATGAAGCCGCATTCACTTCACCGCATTTTTTACAATACCAATCTATCGAAGATGAAGGGAAATTAATATTATCAATCTCTGACAAGGCCCTTTCTTCATCACGGTCATTTACCACCCATAATTCAATTGCCGTATCGGTTGGCGGCAATTCACCGGCGGCGCCACCAATGTATTCATTTCTTAATTGTGTTTTTACACCGATATTTTCGAGAATATTTTTTATATTGCCGACGATTATCGGATTTTCATGCTGGAAAACAAGTTTCATAATCAGGTTTGGAGCCTTAATTTAATTGACCACATCAATAATTTCGTACTTGAGTGTTATCCCACGAATTGTCAATATATTTGCCATATCTTTAAACGCTTTTAACGCGTTTTTATCTCTACACACGCCCTGAGGAAGAACCGTAATATAAAGAGTCTCTCCCTTTACATTAATTCCGCTAAATTGCATCGGTTTTTGATAATAAGGATGCTCTTGAAGTGCATCGTTCAACGCCTCAAGATAGCGCGCTGTATTACTCTCGTTAAAGTGTTTTTCAATAGGGTTCTGCTCAGCCATCGCCAAATCACTCGTTTATGAATACTATGCGCAAAAAGCGCTTATTTTCCCTCTAAACTTGCGTACAAACTATTATCCTAGCAATTGTATTCAACATCTAGCAAAACAGCACTTTATCACTAAGTTGCAGAAAGTACCGCTCAAACAAAAATATTAACTCGGCAAATAGAGCATTTTTTGTACAAACAATAAGTGACATAGTTCACGAGAGCAGGCGTTTTAACATTTGAAAAGAGGCATACGAAGGTACGCTATGGTAACCTCGAATACCATCATAAAATTTCGCCCATATTAAAAGCGGTACTTTCGCGCTTTACGCGCTTATCTATTTAAAACCAATAAATATATCAATGCTTTTAGTTTAATTGGTTTTATTAAGTCTTACTGTAACCCTGAGGAGCTCACTCCCGTGACTGAACAAAAAATCGTTTTTCTCGACCGCGACACTATCGGTCCCGGAGTCGAATTTCCTAAGCCATCGTTTAAACACCACTGGGTAAACTATGACAAAACTCGCGCAGGCGATACTTTTCGAAAAGCAAAAGATGCTTCAATTATTATTACGAACAAAGTCGAATTTGATTTCGAATTAATAAAAAAATTGCCTCAAATAAAACATATTGCTATCGCAGCAACAGGAACTAACTGCGTGGATCTTGCCGCCGCAAAAGTGCTCAATGTTTCAGTGAGCAATGTTCCGGGTTATGCGACACAGAGCGTAACTGAACATGTTTTTTCGATGATGCTGTCGCTACGGCGAAACTTATCTTCTTACCAACGCGATATTGTTATTGGCAAATGGCAAGCGTCGCAACAATTTTGTTTCTACAACGACCCGATCCACGATCTCTCGGGTTCGACACTCGGTTTAATTGGTACGGGCGTAATTGCTCAATCTGTCGCGCGTGTCGCAGAGGCATTTGGCATGAAAGTGATTTTTCATAGTGTTAGCGGCAGACAAAATTTCGATGGCCAATTGGTGTCATTTGAAGAGCTTCTCACGCAATCAGATATTGTTAGCGTGCATTGCCCATTAAACGAAAAAACCGAAAATTTATTAAATGGCGATGCGATGAATAAAATGAAGCCAAGCGCGCTGTTGATCAATACGGCAAGAGGAAAAATAGTTGACCTAGACGCACTCCGTCTCATTTTGCAGCGCAAAGGAATAGCCGGTGCCGGCATTGATGTGGCACCGACCGAGCCACCGTTAAAAAGCGAATCAATCATGTATTTAAATCAGATGCATAATTGCGTCGTAACACCCCACACTGCTTGGGCCAGCATTGAAGCCATGCAAGTTTTGGCAAATGAAATTGTTTTAAACCTAGAGGCCTTTGTAAAAGGCGAAGAACGCAATATAGTCAATTAAGCCCGAAATAGTGCGCTTCTCAGCTATTTATCAAGCAAAACAGCAGGATCAAAGCCTATGCGAATGGCACCCCAGTGGCGGCCGTCAACCGTTATCGGTATGGCTAAATCATTAAGAACTTCGCCGGTGTCGCGCTGATAAGTCTGTAACAACAAACTGGCTTCATTAGCACTAGCGCGACGCGCACAGCGATCCATATATATTCTTCGGTCTCGACTATAAATATTGTCGTACTCTATATCACCCGTTTGGGGCAAAGAGAAGCGGCTTATATGCGTGGGCAAGTAGCATTTTTTATACATCGCGATTACATATAATGCGCCAGGTGTATCTTCGACTACGCGGTCGTATATTTTTTGAATCGGCGTTTCGACAAAATAGTGCTGGTATGAAACATCATACTGCTGGGGATTGGTATCGGGAACAGGAATAAATTTTTCGTCAAAAAAATTCACACCTTTGTTAGAGAGTTTTTGCATAATCACTTGAATTTCATCGCGGGCCTGCCTTAAGCGACGAATTATTTTTTCAAAATTTCCTCGCCCATATCCTCGCCCATAATTAAAGTTAAAGTAGCTCGTTTTATTTATTGGGCTAGTGCCGCCCGGCACGTGGCCCGCTCCGCGCTTATTATTCGGATTACGCTCTTCTCGTGTTAACGCAGATGAAAGATGAGTAATTAAATCTATTTTTTCAACGACATCCCGATTTTTATCACTAATCTTCGCAATATTACTCGAAATTCCATCAAGGCTAGAATTTGCAGATCCAAACTTATCAATTATGTCATCGAGCTTGGCCGCCGTTTTAGCAAGCGAAAAATTTTTATTTTTGAACTCGCTGGGACGCTCTGCGATCTGATTATCAACCTCGCTCAACACGCTCATAATATCCTGCAGCGACTCGGTTATTTCCTCAGATACATCCACGGAATTCTCCGATAAATCACTAACCTTTTTTGACAATTCGGCAAAGCCCTTGCCTGCTTCACCGGCGCGGGCAGCTTCAATAATTGCATTTAAGGCTAATAAATTAGTCTGGTTAGCCAGCATATTGATACTATTAACAATGCCGGCAATTGATCGCGATTTCGTGTCTAGATCCGCCACCATCTGCGAAAAGCCCTGAATCTGGTCCTGCGCCAAGTCAATATTTCTTTCTAATAATTCCACATCCTTAATTGAGTCCCGGTCGGTCAAAACCGTATCCAAGTAGGTTCTCTCGTCAGCTTCAACGTTATCTGACTCAACACCCTCAAATTCTTCGACGACAGAATCTATGGTGTAGTCCGTCGTATTTTTTTTATCTGTGTTAAAAGAATTTTCACCACTACTAAATTTACCGTTTGAATGATCATCAATCTCACGTAATTGGTCGACCATTTCGTTTAGTCGGTGAGTAAATCTATTGTAGCGTCTGCCAATATCACCTAATTCGTCAACGCGCTCCTCGTCCATTTTTATCGATAGGTCGAGTTGGTCGCTCGAGGCTTTTTCCAAGTTATGAATAATGGCATGAAGCGGTGTGACCACTTTATATAACAAAAAACAAAAAAACATTAAGCTATATACGGGCAAACCGATAGACACAAAAGAAATAAATTCCTCTGCGCTGATCCAAGCTAAGCCATAGGCGCCCAGCGGTAACATCACGAGAAAATTACCCGCTATTAACCAGGCCAGCAATGCGCGGCTCAGTCCGCTAAAAAGCATATTAAGTGTCCATCAGCCAAAATTCTTATTAAACAGAACATCATCTTTAAATGGTAGTGTAGAAGTGACATCAATGGTTCAAGCTAACGCAAGGTCTCACGAACGGTCAATATTTGAACGAAACTGGAACCGTGCGGTCTCTGCTTGAATACCTGCAATTCCACAACGATAATTTACTATCCAATGTTGAATCAGTTGTACCTCGGTCCGCCACTATGAACTCTTTCTTTAAACCGCTGTTTCGCTCAAAACCCCCAATCTCTGCAATTTCCGTACTTTTCGTAATGTTGTCGTCGTCGGCGTGCGTCGGCCAAAACCGCATCGGTGCGGGCGAAATCAAAGATACCTATCAGAAACTCTGCTCCAGTTGCCATGGAAAACAACTGCAAGGGGGCTCTGGAAGCTCGCTGATAGACGACGAGTGGAAGTTTGGCTCCAGCGACGCTGAAATTGCCAATGTGATCCGAGACGGCGCGATAAAACTCGGCATGCCCGCTTGGAAAAACGCACTAAGTGACAAAGAAATCCGAGCAATGGTCATTTTTATTCGCGAGCAAAAATCGATTTCACAAAAGGCCGTTGTCGAACAAATGCTAGCGCCGCAAAAGGGGATATACAACGCAGCAGGAGAAAAATTTACGCTCGAAGTATTAACAGAAGGCAACGATATTTTCTGGTCCCTCGCGTTTATGCCCGATCAAAGCCTACTCATCACCCAAAGAAACGGGAATCTCTTGCACTACAAAGGCAACAAGCTACAGCAAATTAAAGGTACACCGAAAGTATGGCGGCATGGTCAAGGTGGCCTGCTTGAAGTGTATTTGCACCCGCAATACTCCCGCAACGGCTGGGTTTATTTGTCGTATAGCGAAACAAAGGACGGCAACTCCGGCATGACAGCCGTCTCGCGCGGCCGTATAAAGGACGGCAAGTGGGTCGACGAGCAAAAGATATTCACAAGCGCAAAAAGTTTACACACCGGCGCTGGAACACACTTTGGTTCACGCTTTGTTTTTGCCGACGGCTACTTGTATTTTGCTATCGGCGATCGCGGTCGCAAACACCAAGCGCAGGATTTATCAAAGCCCAATGGAAAAATTCACCGTATTCACGATGACGGTCGCATTCCCTCAGACAACCCGTTTATTAATAAAAGAAATGCTATTCCCTCCATCTGGAGCTATGGGCACCGCAACCCTCAGGGCCTCGATCTGGACCCCAACACAGGCTTGCTTTGGGAAACAGAACATGGCCCGCGCGGTGGCGACGAGGTTAATTTAATCGAAAAAGGCAAAAACTACGGCTGGCCAGAAATCACCTACGGTATGAATTACAGTGGAACGCCGATTACCGAACACACGCACAAGCCTGGCATGGAACAACCCAAGCACTATTGGGTTCCCTCTATCGCCGTCGCCGGGATCGATTTTTACGAAGGCAAAGCCTTTAAAAATTGGCAGGGCAAATTACTCGTTAGCGGTTTGGCCTCGCAAGAATTACACCTTCTTGATATCAAGAATAAGCAAGTTGTTAGCGACACAATTGTCCTAAAAAATGCGGGCCGCGTCAGAGATGTCGCTACTGGTCCCGACGGTAATATCTATTTGCTACTTAACCGTAGTTCATCAAAACTGGCCCGACTGGTCCCTGTGAATTAGGCACCCCAATAAGTTGAAGTATTTTTATCCTATGTGCAAAACCTGTATTTTGCAATTTGCTTTTATTTTGCAAACTTTTGTTTACTGCTCTTTCACGTCAGCCGCTAGTGATGAAAAACCTGAAAGTTCCAGCTTTCAATTAAGAGAAATTACGGTAATTTCAGGCTCTGCAATTAATCAGACCCTGTTTGATACACCGATTAGCCTCGCGCATCTAGAGCAAGAACTCGATTCAATTCAGGCCGAACACGCAAACGAAGTATTTATCAGCACAGCCAACACCTGGATTAGCAGAGGAGATGGGCAGGAACATTTAACTGCTATACGTTCTCCTGTTTTCACTGGACCAGGATCATGCGGCAATTTTTATATCGCTGAAGACGGCATTGCAGTGCGCGCCGCAGGCTTTTGTAACGCCAACCAAGTACTTGAAACTTTTTACGAGAATGCCAACGCGATAGAGGTTTTTCGCGGTCCACACAGTTCAGTATTTGGCGCCAATGCGCTTTTTGGTGGAATAAATGTAATCACCCCTCAACGGAATCACGACTCTAATCTCAGTGTCAGCGCAGGGTCCTTCGATAAATATCAATTCAATTGGCAAACACACTTTGGCAATACGAGTTTTTTTGGCAATGCAAATAGTAGTAATAGCGCGCGAGAAAAAGCTGGCTTTAAACAAAATAAGTTCGGCTTTAAAAATTATGTCGACTTGTCCGATTGGCAAATAAGTAATTCCCTGACAGTTATGCAACACAGTCAAAATACTGCGGGCTTTATTGAAGGTGAAGACAGCTATTTTAGTAAGCAAGCACGTGAAGCGAACCCTACACCCGACGCTTATCGAGATATCGAAAGCCTGCGTGCCTACAGTCGCTGGTCATTAGAGCAAGCACATTCGGAATTAATCATTACCCCGTACGCACGCTACAATAATATGGAATTTTTAATGCACTTTGTTCCATGGCAACCGGTCGAGAAAAACGGGCACTACTCGTTCGGCGTACAAAATCGCTATATCTCTTATATTTCCCGAGAGTTTTCCTTTTCGCTGGGGCTAGACGCTGAGCTTAGCTCGGGTTTTCTCGAAGAAGAACAATTTGGCGACGCGCCGTTTGCACAAGATCGCTTTCCACGCGGTGTTCACTATGATTTCGATGTAGACGCATTAAGTACTGCTTTATTTTCGCAGTTCAATTACCAGTTTTTACCGAACTATAGTCTTCACGGTAGTCTCCGCTACGATTACGTAAGCTACGACTATAAAAATAATGTGGCTCAAGGCTTTGCTTGCAGTCCCGGTACACTCGGATGTCGTTTTTATCGCCCCGAGAGCCGCGAAGATTCGTTCGCGAAGCCGTCATTAAGACTCTCGATACAACGCACAATCGGATCAAATTTACGAGTATTTTTAAACGCTGCGCGCGCTTTTCGAGCACCGCAAGCAAACGAGCTTTACCGTCTACAAGCGGAACAAGAAAATCAAGCTATCGAAGCACCGACTTTGACAAGTGCGGAAACTGGAATGCGATTTGATTTTGAGAACACCTTTGCTGCTGTTACTTTTTTTTCTATGACACAGCGAGACGGCATTTATCAAAATAATGACCGAGAATACCTTACCGGGTTATCGACGACCCATGAAGGAGTTGAGTACGAGCTCGGCTATTCTCCATTGGCAAACCTAAAATTTAATATCGCGGGCAGCTATGCTCGTCATCAATATCGAAACGACCCGACGATTCTCAGTGTTAACGCAATGATTAAAGAGAACATTATTGATACAGCACCGCAGCATATGCTTACCAGCTCAGTCGACTGGCAAATAAATAAGGAGCTCGGCTTTTATCTGCGGGTACATAAACTAGGAGAGTATTTCCTGGACCCTGAAAATGCTCATATCTATGCGGGGCATACATTGGCCGATGCACAGATAAAATATCTGCTCAACAAAAATTGGCAGTTTTTGCTCAGTATAAAAAACCTATTTGATCGTCACTACGCAGAACGCGCGGATTTTGCTTTCGGTGAATATCGTTATTTTCCAGGCCTTCCAAGACGCGCAACAATCACAACGCGGCTGGCGTTTTAGCCGCGCAGCATTTTTTACTTAAGCACTGAGGGTTTTAACGACAGACTAAAGCGCTATATTTCTTTCGCCATTGTCGCCAAACGATTCGACGGGAGTACCGAAAGCCTCTAACATCGTTTTATAGAGATTGCCAAATGATTCTTCACTGGTAAATTTACGATGCTGCCCTGGATTAAGCTTGCCATTTGCATGCCCCGCTAAAATTACAGGCATATCGGTATGATTGTGCCAATCCCCATCCGATATTTCACTGGAGAAAAAAATCATACTGCTATCGAGAAGCGAGGCGCCACTGGCATCGGTTTTCGATTTAAGTTGTTGTAATAAATAAGCCAACTGTTCCACTTCCCATTTATCGATAACTTTAAGCGCGTTAAAATTGGCTTGCGACATTTGATGATGTGATATTTGATGATGTGCTCCGTTAACACCTAAAAAGTCATAGCGATTATTCGACGCGGCATTAGCTAACATAAAAGTTTGTATCCGCGTCAAATCACATTCAAAAGCCAGCACCATAAGGTCCGACATAATTTTTATCTTATTCGGTACAGAAAAAACTTGCTCAGGCCTTTCGGGTATAGCACATGAATCCAGGCCGGAGCCATTATCCATTTTACGTTCCAGCTCCCGAATTCCATCAAAATATTCCTCTAATTTATTTTTATCACGCTGCCCAATTTGTTGATTGAGTTTATTAATACTTTCATTGACATAGTCGAGTACCGACTTATTGTATTGCTTGCGTTGGTTACGCTCCTCAACCGTCAAATGCGCATCTTCGCCGGCAAAAATACGATCAAATAAAAGTCGCGCATTGGTTATTTTGGGTTTGGGTGTATTTTCGTCGGCCCAAGAAATATTGTTAGTGTAGGCGCACGAATATCCGGAATCACAATTACCAATTGCACCCCCGCCATTCATACCCAGTTCAATTGATGCAAACGGTGTAGTCATTTTTCCTTGCGCAACGAGACCTTGAGCGGCTGCTTGGTCTACCGAACGCCCGTTACGAATATTTGAACCTTGAGTTTTGCGCACTTGTCGCGCCGTCAGAAAACCACCGGTTCCAGACGCGTGCGCACCGTTACCTGGTGGGATGGCGGGCCTGTTAGCAATATTACTGAGAATTTGCACGTCGGCTTTAAGCTCTTGTAGCGACGCCATTGTCGCTCCAAATTCAAAACTTTCACCCGTGCCAACGGGGCGCCAAGCGGGCATATGAAAACCATTCGGAACGTAGTACGCAAGCATACGCACCGGTTGTTGCTCTTGCGCAAACACAGTTTTACCCGCCGGTATCATCGCTTCAAGCAATGGCAGCGCGACACTGGTTCCCGCACCACGCAATAGGGTTCTGCGCGTTATCATGGCTCAACCCCCTGCTCGTCAGAATCTGTTTCTTCTTCACTTAATTTAAACGAGCGGAACATGTCGCTTAAAACAACCGCTTCGATAATATCGGCAATACGGTGGCCGTTATCTTTAGTTTGCTGATAAATGCTGTAGGCGTAGGGATAACCTTCGTAAAACTCACCCTCTTTAAAAGCTTCGACACCCCGCCCTAGTGCATAGGTTGCAAGGCGATCAGCAAAGCACATCGCCAAGCGGTTGGAGCTCGCTAATAATTGGCTGAGTTCGGCTGGGCCATTAAACTGCGAACCGTCCGGCAAAATACCTATCGCATCGATGGGGCGCTCGACCTCCTCTGTTCTCCAGCGGCCTATCGGATCATAATTTTCCAAGCCAAAACCAATCGGATCCATTTTACGATGGCAAAACGCACAAACTTCTATTTCGCTATGCTGACTAAAACGCTCACGCGTGGTTAATTCCTGGTTGACCAGTCGCTCTGCGATATTTTCAACGTTAGGCGGAGGCGATTCCGGCTCGTCACAGAGTAAATTTGTCAGCACCCATTTACCCCTTTTAACCGGTGAGGTTGATGTGGGATTTGAAGTCGCTAACAAAACCGAAGCTTGGCCTAAAATTCCATAACGGTTTGGATTGATCCAGGTATATTTGCGAAAGGAATTACCGCTATTTACGCCACCAACACCATAATGCGCCGCCAGCGGATCGTTCAAATAAGTAGAGCGCGATGTAAATAAGGTCGCGATAGGTGCATTACTTTCAAATAAGTCGCGCAAAAAGAAACGCGTTTCGCTGCGCATGGATTCCATTAGGTCTTTATCAAAACTTGGAAATTGATTCCTATCGGGATTTGCATTTTGAATACGATCAAACTCAAGCCATTGAACGGCAAAGTTTTCAATTAACGCTTGCGATTTTGGATCTTCCAACATGCGCTTAACTTGTTCACGCAGCACTTCGTCGGTCAATAAACTACCATCCGCAGCCAGGGAAAATAAAGTTTCATCCGGCATGGACGACCATAAAAAATAAGATAAACGCGACGCAAGTTCGTAAGCATTTAACGGTCTTTCACTTTCACCTGTATTTAACTCGGGGCGATAAATAAAATGCGGCGACATCAGCAAAGCTTTCAAAGTATAAAATAATCCGTCCTGGTAGGACGCGCCGGAAGCTTGCAGTGAAGTAAACAAGGTAACCAGCGAATTTATTTCCTCGGCGTCTAAGGGTCGACGCCAAGCATGTGTGCCGAATGTCTCCAATATATTCTGTACGCAGCTTTCATCTTTTAAAAATGATTCTGCGCAATCAACCCCATTAACGTTAGCAGACGAGAGCGGACCAACGAGCTCAATAAAATCCAAATACAAGTTGCGATCAGCGACGCCCAATACCCAATAATCGTTAGTAAAATTCGCGCTTAATTCGACTTCCCCTGCGGGCAAATCAATTTCAACTTGATAAACCTGCATCGCGGTTTTTGATGCATCGACATCAATACCTGCCAACATTTCATTACCGAGTAAAATAGCTAAATGAGCATCTTCGTCTCCCGCAGCATCTTGCCCAGCTCGTGCAGTCAAGCGATAACGCCCGGCCGCGGGAAGTTTTAAATCGAAAAACAGAGAAGAGTTAGCACCGTAAACCCAATTTTCTTCCAGTGCAAAGCTGTACATCCCGCCATCACTGCGCGCGTTCTCAGCCTCAAACAGCCATTCCTGTTGCGGGTATATCCCAAGTGCTTCCTCCAGTAATGCATCAGCAGCGTTGCTGAATTGCTCAATATGAGCCAACGATACACTCAATACGTCGCCAATATTGTCAAAACCAAAACCAAAATCATCTTCAGGAAAGACGTTGGCTGGTTGCAATTGTGTACCGAACAAATCGCGTACCGTATTGTTGTACTCAGCGCGATTTAAACGCCGCATCGTAATGGGTTTTACGACTACCGGTTCAGCCGGCGCTTCAAAGTTCGCATTAATGCCGTCATCTGGATCGAAGGCAGATGAAGAAGAGGAAGCGCTGCTTGATGAGGAAGACGAGCTTGAAGAGGAACTGCTAGATGACGAAGAACTGGAAGATGAGCTGCTCGTAGAAGAACTCGAAGAAGTGGAAGCGGCAGAACTTGTGGAGCTATTTGATGGCGCGGGTGTGGAACCACCGCCCCCGCCCGAACCACAGCCAGCAACCAGCGTGAAAATCACGATGGCAACAAGATTTTTAACCGCTTTGAGATTGTTAGCCACTGGGTTTCAGCCACTGCAAGATTTTTAGCTGCTAAGTCTTAGCCGCTGGGTTAGTTAAGCCGTTTATAACCTTATTGAACTACATCATTTATCCCTGATAAAGACCGTTGGTCCAGCAATAAGTAACGCTTAGCCAAATTAAAACCAATATGTGATTAAGCTCTCAACTCAGCGGCAGGCCAGCACAGCGCCTAGTTACCACACTAGAACCCTTCTCAGAATAGAAAGCGGACACGCCGCAGCCCAATTTTGGCAAGCTAATCTACCGTTTGGCGCACCTAAAATTTTAATGGCGCACTATGCATCCTGCCGTATATAAAATTTTTTTCGATTTTATCGAGTTTATATAACTTTTATAGCCCACGCATTTTACGGCTTTAGTCTTACAATTGGAGTTAGAAAGCCAGCTCGCCAGTCGCTTACAAGCATTTTAGATAGCACGTTAACAAAAATCACCCTGATCAAATTACAACCAATCATTAATCGATAATTCCAAATAAAATAAAAATCGAATTTTCAATTGGTTGATAAATAAATATTGAATGTTTATATTGCAGGCGATTTAAAAATTAAATCAACTCGGTTTAATAACAATTATTTTAAATAGATTTTAAAAGAACGATGCAAGCGTTCTTTTTTGCGGCTACATGGATGTCTTTCTAGGCCTCCGGGTGGGCGTTAAGTTTTAATCCGGAGGGTTAAATGGATAAGGGTATTTTGACTGCATCATCGCGGACTGAATTATCTCAGGCTGCATTTTCTCGCTTTACTGCACATTCTGTTTTGCAGTTTCTTATTAAAACATTTCTTCATTTTAATTTTTTGTATTTTCCCCGTACTTTCAAATAATGTTTACGCCTCTTTAGGCCCCGCGTCTGAATTTAACGCATTTATTGAACAGAATTTTGAAGGTCAGTATACCGATATGCAGGGGCGTTTAGCCGCTGGAGGTAACGTTACGCTGGCGGGTTATGGCTTAATGTCGGATACCTCGGCTACACCGGAAACGTTGGTGTTAATTGCCGGAGGTGATATCCAATTTGATAATGGACAAATTTATTCGGGCAGTGTACTTGCCGGTGGTAGTGCTGCGGGTATTACACAGTCCGTGCGCAATGGCATGGCCCCAGGCGCAACGATCGCCGAGTTTGCCGCACTTCCCTTTAATATTGCTGATGAGTTTACACAACTGCGCGGGACGTCCGTTGCGTTATCACAAGCGCAAACCACTGGCACGGTAACCTATCAATACGGCGGCATCTACTTAGAAGGCGACTGCACAAGCACCGAGCAAATATTTTTAATTGATGGTGCACAATTAATCAATTCCCATACCTTTTCAATTGCCTGTATGCCGGCAGATGCCACATTAATTTTTAATGTGAGTGGCGCTAACCCCGGTATGCAAAATATCGGTTTAGGGCACCTACAAGACCGCAGCGATAAAATTATTTGGAATTTTTTCGAAGCGCAAACGTTAACCTTCGGCAGTATCAGTATTCAAGGCACTTTGCTTGCACCTAATGCGGTAGTGGACTCACCTTGGGGCTCGGTCAATGGCACAGTTATTGTAAAAAATTGGACCGGGCATATGGCTTTGCAAGACTCGCCCTTTGCCGGTGTTATTGATGATTTAATTAATACCAACACGCCGCCCAGTGCAAATAATAATGCTTACACGGTGGATGAAGACGCGACAGTCAATATCGTTTTAACCGGGCAAGATACTGATGAAGATCCGCTCACGTTTGAAGTGCTCGATCAAACTAGCAACGGCACCCTTAGCGGCGACGCACCTAATTTAATTTATCAACCCGACGCAGATTTTCATGGAACAGATATCTTTACCTTTAAAGCAAACGACGGAGAAGCAGACTCCGTACTTGCCACCATCACGATCACAATCAACCCGGTTAACGATGCACCGAGTGCAGGTGCATTAAATTTAGAAACGCTTGAGGATAATAACCTTTTAGTTGCTTTAATTGGGGATGATATTGACGGTGATGACTTGAGTTATACGATTATTTCCCCACCTTCAAACGGTTCTATTGAAGGACAAGGTGAAAACATTACCTATATGCCTACTCCTAATTTTAACGGCACCGATGAATTTACTTATACCGTAAGTGATGGCACAGCACAATCTGATCCTGCAAGCGTTTCTATCACGGTGCTACCTGTAAATGACCCGCCATTGCCGAGTCCAGTCACCGAGTTTTCGATTGTAGCGGGCGAAGCCAACGTAATTAATGTAACCGCGCAAGATGTTGATGGAGATGCGTTGACCTATATTCTGGTAGACGCGCCGAGCAATGGCATTTTAGTCGGTGAATTACCGGTCGTGACCTATCAACCGAATAGTGGCTTTGAAGGGACAGATTTTTTACGTTTTAAAATAAGCGACGGAACCCTTGAATCGGATATCGTAGAAATAGAATTGTTTGTTAGCGGTGATCCCGATGGACCGTTTTATGATCCACCGAACTTTTCCAAGCCGGCCATCAATCCCGATGATGATAGTGATATTAGCCCAAGTTCACCGGAATATTTTGGTGCTCTGCGTGGGCAGCACTCGGTAGGGCCGGATGGGTCGTTTTCGTATTCGATTCCGATTGAAGTGCCACCGGGGATTAATGGGGTGCAGCCGAATTTGGCGTTGCAATATAACAGTAATGCCCGTAACGGTTATATGGGGTGGGGTTGGAATGTTGCCGGTATAAAGTCGGTCATTAGCCGTTGCAAGGCAAATGTTGTTCGCGACGGTTACTCAAGCGGTATTAACAAAGATGACAACTACAAATTTTGCTTAAACGGCCAACGTTTAGTCGAAATTTCGTCAGGTGAATATCGAACAGAAAGTGATTCGTTTAGACGCATTAGAAGGCATGGCGGTAGCGAACGCGTGCCAACCTATTGGACCGTTGAAAATAGAAATGGCACTACCACCTACTATGGTCAAGAATTCAATTCCACTTTAAAAGATGACTCAAGCAATGGTGGCGCAGTTTATCGTTGGTACATCAGTAAACAACAAGATACTGCGGGCAATT
This sequence comes from Marinagarivorans sp., assembly GCA_028281865.1. Lineage (GTDB taxonomy): Bacteria > Pseudomonadota > Gammaproteobacteria > Pseudomonadales > Cellvibrionaceae > JANQJB01. The sequence goes on along the minus strand of JANQJB010000155.1, from coordinate 22,882 downwards.
ATTTAACGCATCATTATGAAATCTCCACCGGCGGTATGCATCGCCTCGCGCGCATTGAATATACTAAAAATATTAGTGTACAAGGCACGTATCAAAAAGTTGAATTTCATTATGAAAATCGACCGGATATTCGTTCGCGCTATGCTGCGGGCACGCAATTAATTGATGACCAACGTTTAAGTTCAATCAAAGTATCAACGAATAGTCAGTTAGTGAGGGAATACAATTTAGCGTATCAAGTATTTGGCACACAGTATGATGGCGCCTCGTTTGATGATTTGTCTGAAACGAGCCGGCTTTACTCAGTTTCATTGTGCTATCCATCGAATAGCTGCACTCGCCCGGTTGAGTTTTCCTGGACAACAGCAAGAACAGAAGATTTTTCTCTAGATTTTAGTACTGACGAAATATCGTATTATGAAAATGACGCCGCAGAGGTGGATTTTGATAATACAAATTTAACACACGAACAGATCAACTTTGGTAAAACCGGATATCCCATTCATCACACAAACGGCTATTGGGCGGATTTTGACGGCGACAACCGCAAGGAGTTTTTGAGGGTTGATAAATGCAGTCTTGATTCAGACTCAGACTGCCTTTTCTCCCGTGAGAGAAAAATATATGACGACGGTGGGGAAACGTCGGAATTTGTAGATGGTTATCTCTCTTTCGATGCAGGCGTAATCAGCACCCAAGATATGAATGGTGATGGCAGAGCGGACATTATAGGCACATATTCGGAGGGCGATGTTTTTGTCTTAATAAGTAAATTTATTGACGGAAAATATGAGTTAACCCGCGAACCAGGATTCGATGTGCCTGCTAGTCAATTAACCGTTGCACCAGATTTTTTATTACGTAAGCAACTCATCGATTTTAACGGAGACGGATTGCCGGATCTTGTGCGATACCCTGATATAAGAATGGCGACTACAGAGCAGCCACTTAGATTTCAGTCACTAAGAGATGAATTTCATGAAACAATGGAAACCACCGGCGAAATTGCTGTTGCGTTAAATACCGGCAGTGGTTTTGAAGATTTTAGCGTATGGGTCGACTTGGCCAACTTCCCCGACATCGAATCAATTTATCAACATACGAATAATGCCGCGATAAATCACGCGCTTAAAAATCTTGCTGATGTAAATGGCGATACTCTACCAGATATTGTTTTAGGGAAAGGTCTAAATGTTGGAATAAACACGGGTAGTGGCTTTACCATCGATAACGTATCGTGGCGCGGGGCCTATGATAGTGAAACTGCTTTGCTTCCAGCTACAGCGCCGAAATGTGCTGCTGAGAATTACTTTTTTAACAACGTACAATTGAACCCTAATGGGCACTACCGGTTTTCGCTCGATGACTTAAATGGTGACGGATTAGCCGATATCGTCTATTACGATACACGCCTCGTTGTTTCGCTTTCGACGGGGTCATCTTTTACACCGTTTCAAATATGGGCCGATGACATTGGTATTTGCGAGATAATACCGAGTGATGCTGGCGCCAGCGAATACTGGGTCCATGCGGCATATTCATTATTTGACGTTAATCGCGATGGTCTTAAGGATCTTGTGGCGCTATCTCATTGGCATTCAGGGGGATTAGTCGCCCCGCTTGTTGGGAAAGGGTTTCTTACAACATACGATCGCGCCGATACGTCAGATCATACCTATTATATTGGCAAGCTGTCGACTGGGGAGAAGGAAACGCGCTTTTCTGAACCCTTCTTGATACATAACTCATCTAATAGCGGTGCTAGTGGAGGAACAGATGCAGAGGTGGGGGACGAAACTGCATTTTATGGCTTCGAGGTTGGCGAAAATAGGGAATTATTTTACAAGAACGGTGCCTACCTGCTGTATGGTCGTGAGGATAATTGTTTTCCTGGGTTTGATTGTTTTTTCCCAGGGGAAATGCTGAGCTACAATTACTACAATATATCGCCAGAAATCAATCGGATTGTTAAGGTAGTAGAACAGGGAGAAAGCGAAACAAAAAAAATAGAAATAGGATATGAAGAAACACTTCACGATGCGACTGTTTATACACAGCAAATATCGCAAGGCGAAAACAAGCTTGGCAGCCAGCTAATCCCCAACGCATTTGACGATACCGATAATGGCTTTGAAGCAGTATCATTTCTCAATTTTCCTTCAAAAAATGTTGTCGGGTCTATCCAGGTTAACGTATTAGGTAAACTTGCGAGCCAATCACACTACCAATATAAAAATCTTCGCACTCATATCAGCGGCTTTGGTGAACTCGGTTTTGAACAAGTCCAAGTGACGGAAACCATTCCAACCTTTTTAGAAAAAGTTCGTACAGTGAACCATTACCATCAAGAAGTGGGCAATAACATCAGTTATGTTCTTAACGGGCTTAAAAAATCCGAAAGATGTGTTGTTACTGATAGTACTTTTGGATGTCAAAATGCCTCGGATAAACCGATATCAACGACACGCAAAAACTGGAAGATCGCAGCCTATGGCGGTTACCCCTCGGCATATTATTTTCCGTTCACGCTCGAAGAGGAAATGCAGAATTTTGATATTGCAACCGGTACAAACACAGGAACAGTATTAAAGTCTCTATCGTCTACCAATGCCCTTTCCAGCACTCAAAAACAGGGCTGCCCAGTATGGGCGGACATCGAAAAAGGTCAACGTCTGTTAAATGGATTGACCTACCACTTTCACGATCTTACACCGGGCACTTTCTCCAATACGCCAAAAAATTCGATTGAAAAGCGTTGTGATACTTTTGGCGTAACCGGCACCCATATCGAAAATACCAATATCCAAAACCAAACAACACCTTGGTGTATCGGTTTAATTCAAGACCCGAAAATACACGCTTGGATTTACGACAACGAAAGCAATGATCTGAGTGAAATTACTCGCCATACCAAATTCAGTTTTGATCCAACACTTTGTCTTGTGGATATCGAAACGCGCGAACCTAACGGGGCTGATGATATTTGGTTGGAAACCCATTACGACTACAACGCTTACGGTTCTGTCTCAGCTATTACCGAAACAGTAAAAGATTTTACCGCCGATGGTATCGCATTTATTTCACGTACGACCGATATTGACGAAAGCTTTGATAGTTTTAGCAAGCGCAAAATCGTGACTACCAACGCACTGGGTCACGAAACCACGGAAATCTTTAATGCTGAATTTGGTTTGTCGGAGAAATTTATCGATGCCAACGGTATCGAAAGTGACTCGACCTATGATCTCTTTGGCAGGATAAAGTCGCAGACAAGTTTAGGTGTGACGACAGAGTATCAATATTTACAATGCACAAATTGTTTTGCTTACAGTTCCGATGCGAATTGGTTTGCTTATCAAAAAACCGAGGGTTCCAGAGCAACACGCACCTATTTTGATGCACTCAATCGCGAAGTGGGAACACGCTGGTCGGGCTTAACCGGTACAACATATTTTACCGGTATGCGTTTTGATGATCGTGGTTTATTAGCGGCATCGACACAACAATTTGCCAATGTCGCCAACGCAGCGGATTTGGAAACCCAATTTCAATACGATGTACTCGGCCGCGTTATCGAAACACAGTTTCCGGAAGAAGCGCATTTCCCATCGGCGCCGATTCAATTGACCGATTATGCTGCAATTGATGGTGCGGCAGCGGTGACAACAACGGATTCGCTCGGTCGTACTCGAACACAATTATTTGATGCACTAGAAAGGGAAAAACAGATTATCGATGCACTCGAGGGTTTAGTGACTTATTGGCACGATGCCCAAGGTAATACCGCAAGCATTCGTGTTTCCAATAAAGATGGCACCGATGCGATTTATCACACCATCAGTTTTGATATTCTCGGGCGTAAAACCCAGTTAGACGACCCAGACGTTGGCATAATCGATTATCGCTACAATGCCTTTGGTCATTTAATCGAGCAAATTAATGCGGAAGATGAACGGATTTGTTATCACTATGATGAACTCGACCGCACCGTTCAACGTGCCGATGGTGCGGCATTAAATTGCACCGGTGGCGTTTTACAAACCTGGGCCTATGACCGACCAACAGAACTCGGTTTATTAGCGAGTGTATCGGGCACCGATACCAAAAATCGTTTCCATCGCGAAGAATATCAATACACACCCGATAAGAAATTACCGTTATCGGTTACCCATACTATCGACGGTAACGACTACACCACCACAAATCATTACGACGCTTTTAATCGTACAGAAGGCCTCACCTACCCTACCGGTTTTACGCTTGAACATTTTTACAATGATCAAGGCCATCTCAATCAAATACAAAACCATCATTCGGGCCTAGAATTATGGGCGGCCTTAGAAGACGATAGTTATGGCAATTTAACCGAAATGCGTTTGGGCAATGGCGCAACGGTTAGTTCGCAGTTTTCTGATAAAACCGGATTTTTAAATACGCGTATCGCAAGTTTGAATGGAACTCTTTTGCAAGACCACGCCTATCAATTCGATAGCGAGGGCAACCTGACCTGGCGAGAAGATAAACGCGATGCTAGTAATAGCACTCGTCAAAACTTTTGTTACGACCCACTCGATCGCCTAGCGGACCAAAAAATCAATACGCCCTGCGTGGACTATAACAACGGCTATACCGGCACCGCTTACGCCTACAATATCCACGGTAATATCCTACGCAAAGATGACATCACCGATTATCAATACGGCGTCGATGCCGGTCCCCATGCGGTAACCCAAGCCAATGGACAAGACTATCTCTACGATAATGCTGGCCGCTTAATTTTATCACCCGGTCAGCGCACTATCGATTATTCAATTTTTGGCAAACCGACCTATATGGGCTTTGCCAATGGCTATCAAACGGAAATTATTTACGGCGCTTTACAAAAACGGATTCAGCGCAACGACATTGAAGGAGGAGTACCGACGCACACGGTTTATATCGATAAGCTTTACGAGCGTATCAACGGTCCTGAGGGAATCGAACACCGCTACTATATGGCCGACTGGGGTGTGCATGTTATTAAGCCGAGTGAGAATCAAGAATATAACGTTTATTTAACACGTGATCATATCGGTTCGTTGGCAAGTAAATCCGATGATCAAGATGCAAATTCGCCGATTATTAAATTTCATGCGAATGAGCCTTGGGGCAGAAGGCAAGAACAATCGTGGGCAGGTGTAACTTACGATACCTTAAGTGGTGATGCACTTAAGGATATTACCTTCGCTACGACGCGGGGTTTTACCGATCATGAGCACCTGGATGGTGTTGGCTTAATTCATATGAATGGGCGAGTTTATGATCCTGTTATTGGACGGTTTGTGAGTCCGGATCCGATGATTCAGGACCCGGAGTTTAGTCAGAGTTTTAATCGGTATAGTTATGTCGTTAACAATCCGCTGAAGTATACGGATCCGACTGGAGAGTGTGGAACCAAAATCGATGCGATAGACGATGCATGTGACGTGCTTCAAGAAGCGGTTATACCCACGACAGCTGAATTCGAGGAGCGCGGAGAAAGCGGGAGTTTGGGTAGCAATATCGTCGGTGGTGTTAAGCAAGCAGGTGTTGCCATAGCGGAGTTGGGGGAGACAACAATCGCAGGAAGGGTGACAAATTTTGCTTTAGAGGCCGTGGGGTCAGATGTTAAAACGACGAGCGAGAGTATAAGAAGCTCAATTAAAAACGACGAGCTTGGAGGCGCTGCTGTTGTTGAGTTGGGCACATCGTTGCTTGGAACTGTAAAGGAGGGGGGTAAGCTTTTCGGGAAGGCTTTGCAAAAAGGGGTTGAAAAGGTTGCGAGTAAATTTAAGAATACTAAGGATTTGAATGCTGGGGCGGGTAATGTTGGAGAGGTTGTAGAGGCACTAGTCGACCCGAATACGATCAAGTTTACTCAAGATAGTGTTAAAAGAACTTTTGGTAAAGGAGAAGACGGGCCATCTTTAAAAGGTTTAATTGATGATCTTAAGAGTGGGAAAGTCACTGCTGATGATATTCCGGCAATTCGTACTTTTTCAAAAGATGGTCAGACTTTTTCGCTAGATAACCGACGTTTGAAAGCGTTTCAAGAAGCTGGAGTTCCAATTAGAACAAGACCTGCTACTACGCAAGAAATTGCAAACGATGCATTTAAATTTACAAGTAAAAATGACGGGGAGTCTGTTAAAGTTCGGGGAGGTGGTTTATGAGTAGTCAATTAATTGATAGATTAGAAAATGTTAAAACCAGAAAGGATTTGTCAGAATTTGTGTCCGCTTTATTAAAGGATTTAGAAAACAATAATACTGAATGGGAAAATGCATCGCTTGATGACTTTTTAGAAGCGATGTCTGGTTGGATAGAAGATATGGATGGCTACTATAAAAACCAGGGCAAACCCTTTAGTGAAGATCAACCTTGGAAGATATTTGCAGAAATTTTGTATGCTTCCAAGGTATATGAGTAAAGTTTTTATTAGGCTCTGTAGATAATTCTATTGCAGAGCTAGCCGATATCAAAAAAGTCAAGGGCTTTAGATCTCCTGCAGGGACGCTTGAGGAAGAAATTTTCGGGTCAGGTCTTGCTTTTTGCCTCAACTATCATTGCATGCCTGCGAGCAACTTTTTGCTTTGAAGCTTTGACGTTCGAAGCAAAAGGCAAGACCTGCCCACCACTCAAAACCCGTTTCAGGGCCCAGGAATACGTTTTGAACCAGAAACTAAACCGATATTTATACCTGGTAGCTAAATTATGAAATTACGTCGATTTTGGTTTCGTTTTGACTTTGAGCTTGATGACGGCTCTCCTCCTGGTTTAATAATGGGGTGTGGAATTACAGCATATAGTTACGACGATGCTCTTGAACTTCTTGAAAGTAATATTTTCAAGGGCAAAGTTCCCGCTCCTAAGTTAGTAGAAGAAGATGTTGATGTATCTACTTTAGATGGAGGACATGTTTTACCCAATATGGGCGATGTCACCAACAGAGGAGTCTGGTTTCCATTAGGTTATTAATCGCGAATTCATACAGTAAGTGCAATTCCTTTTGCTTCTTGCTTCTTGCTTCTTGCTTCTTGCTTCTTGCTTCTCAGAATAAGTAACAAGTTTTAGGGTCACAATAAACCTACCCCAAAATCTGACCCAAAAATCCCAAAACCCTTCCTTGATTTAGGGGGCTACCAAACAGTTGAAATGCCCCTCGGGCATTGTCTTGAGATCTTCTTTCCACCTGTCTAAGCGGTGGTTTTCAAGCAGAGTTCCAAATGACGGTGCATGATAATGTGCGCAATGATCTAAGATTTGCGATGATGGAAAACCCGTGTTTTTTCTTAGGGACAAGGATGATTCGGTATTCCAAACAGGATGATTCATTTGCAGCGGAAGGCCGTGGACAAGATCTCGATCGCGCGTCAACTGGCGCAACATGAAACACCCTTCGGAAACGCTCTGGCAGGTTTTGATGGCACTCACGTAACTAAGAGCATAAGCGCTATTTCCAACTCTAGGCGGATTGAACGCCCACACTTCAATACGTTCATCCATAAGCGTGCGTGCTATATCAAAACCACCTTGAATCGCAACGGCAGCCCCCAAACTATGGCCGGCAAGCACGATGCTGTATTTTCCTTGATGACCGGATTTTCCCTGATGACTAGCTTGAAGCTCCTCCAGTGCAGCAGAGACAAGAAGTGATTGACGTTGCCAACGGCGGTTAAAACCCGCAGCAACTTCCTCGTCATTGGACAGCCGCTGTGATTGCTCTGAATCCATGCCGTAATAATTGGTGTAGGGGATTAAAAGTTGACTCTGAATGTCGCGAAACCAATCACCGCCATTGTTGCGTGTTCCGGCGAAGGCGATAATCAAATCAGTAAAGCTTTTCTCGTTTCCACTATCACTGGGTAAGTCATAACGCTCCCTAGCGTAGATTTTCATAATATCGTTGCTATAACTTCGCTTCAGTTGCAGCGGAGTCGCAAGTTCTTCTGTGCAGGCTTCTTCTGCAACCTGCTCCAAAGGAAGCCGGGCTTCTTCGGAGATGGAGACCAAGCAAGAGGCAAATTCAATATCTCTGTGTGGCCAATTTTGTTCTTGTGGTGTCGCTTCATCCGTCGTTGATATACAGGACGAAGTTGCCATTAACACTAAAACTGATGCAAAAATGCGTGCGCCAATTTGTTGTCTGCTGAAACAGTCGATATTGATCATTATCACGCCCGATCTTATGAGGAGTATAAAACGGCCAATTCAAACGACCGTATGATATATCACGAATGTACGCAAAACTGAGACCCAGTAACTCTTTTGTTTAATTAAACACTCAGAAACAGGTACAAGCGTGAATTAGGCTGACAGAGAAAATAACGGCGCTTCATCAAAAAATAGACGTGCTGGTACTTGATGAGAACTACAGATCAAACGGTTTGGTGAGAAATCGAAATCCAATCAATTCTTAATTGTCAATAAAACACTAACTCTAAAAGTAGATAAACTCTTCTTTTGCTCTAAGCCTGATTAACGCATATTGATATAGTTTTTCTTACATAAATGATGGAATAGCTTTTATTTGAGTGGGTCTTTTAAATTTTGATAACTTCCGACTAAGTTTCTAAAGCGTGGCTCGAACTTGGTTGTAAGAACGAGCCAATCGCTTGCATCGATATCCGGTCGTTCGAGAATAGCCGGGCATACCTGTTCAATATAACCGCGTTTATCTTCTTTAATTTCCCGCCCAGCCAAATCAACAAGCTCAATAGTCACGTAAATGAAAAGGCATTTCAGGCGGCTATGAATTAATTGGGCTTAGCTAATCGCTAACCCCAACTAGCTGTTCAAAATCCTGTATCAGCTAAAAGCTAATCAGCACGTATCGCATAGAAATAGCCATCTCTATTGCCGATATAAATAATCCCGTCTTTAAGTACCGGAGAACTGACAAAGGTATTGCCTTGAACACTCCACAGCTCTTCCCCGGAAGTGCGCTCAAAAGCTTTTAAGAAGCCTAGTTGATCGCGGAAGATTCCGGCAGACACATACACTCTATCGTCTTTAATCGCGGGTCGAGATAACACGTTGGCTTCGGTAGGTGAACTCCATATAATTTCACCCGATTTTGCATCAATGGCTTCAAACGATTTTCCATCAGACAAGCCGACATAAAAAGTTCCTTTTTTGCCGACTACGGCACCGGTTACCCAGGTAGCCTCATACGGAACTTGCCACAAAAGTTCCCCAGTTTTGACGTCTACGCCATCGACCGTTCTTTGACTACCGCTTCCGGCCGCTGTCCTTCTAGTGCCAACTGCAACGACATTGCGCATAACTCCTGGAGAAGAGGGGTTGTCTGCTTGGTGAAACCAATTTTCTTTGCGTGCTCGCAGGTCAATGCTGTGCAACCCTTTGTCCGATGAGACTAGCAGAGTGCGATTAACAACGGCTGGCAAGCCCGTAAATCGAACCGCCAAATCAAGCTGCCAGTCGATGGTTCCGCGCTTAAAATTGATCGCATAAAAGCTACCTGCTTTTGACGCAAAGTAAAGGGTTCGGCCAACAACTACTGGTGTATTTGAATTTACATCGAAAGCGTTTTTTTGGCTAGCTGCGCCGATATCAATGCTCCAAATGACATCGCCGTTCCCGCGATCAAGGGCGTAGAGCACGCCACTTGATTGACTAGCAAAAATCACCTTACCGTCTAACAATACGATTCCCCCGCGGATGCTTGCGTCCTCGTCGGGAACGGCAAAAGACCAACGATATCGACCGGTTTGTCTATCAAGTGCATACAGCGTACCCCCATTATCACCATAGTAGACACTCGATTTCGACACCGCAGCTGTAGATAAGATGCTCTTGCCTCCTCCAAAAAAGCGCCATACTTCGCGATCTGTAACGACACTTGGCGGTGGTAAATCTGGCGGGCAATGGACTTGCTCGGCAAGCGCGGTCACTGCGTTTACGCTGCACAAGGTTAGGAAGATAACGATACGTAATAGAGTATTCATATTCACCCCTTTAAGATTGGGTTACTGTTTATATCGCGCAAAGGTGTGCGACTCGAGGGGCATAAAATAGATAGGATGTGATAAAAATTCCTGAAGATGCGCTTGAAGAAACCTAAAGAATTTAAAAATTTGATCTAAACCCCGTTGACGTTTTTTATTTGGTTAAATTAAATTGGTTTTAGGCGAGTGCATGTTAACAATCGGGCAAAAAATCGAGCTAGAGATGAAAAATTTTGAGCATGGCTTTTACATTGGGGAGTGGCGCGTTCAGCCACAAAAAAACCTGATGACAAAAAATGGAGAACAGCGCAAGCTAGAGAATAGGTTAACACGTGTATTGCTTTGTCTCGCAGATGCTGCGCCTGAAGTCGTGTTAAAAGATACCTTAATGAATGAAGTCTGGCCAAATAAAGTTGTTTCAGATGATACTCTTAGCGTGGCGATAAGTCGGCTACGAAAAGCGCTAGGCTGTGATGCCAGGCAACCAAGTTATATCGCGACCGTTCCCGGATACGGGTTTCGCCTGATCAAGGAGTCGGTGCCTTACGTCCAATCAATAGCGATTGAACCGAGCGAAGTGAAAACAGAGAAATTTATTAACAAAATTTGGCGCTGGCCACAGCCATTTTTAATAAGCCTTAGTTGTGTTTTTCTGCTGGTAATGGGTCACGCATTTATTCAAACGGATGAAAAGAAGCTAGATCCACTGAGCTTGATGGAAAACCCTCACTACGCGCGTGCAAAATTTCTTATTAGTGAGCCCAGTTCTGTCGCAGATTTAAAAGAAGCGCTCACGCTATTAACAGCGGTTGAAAAAACTGAAAAAGAAAATGCCCAGGTGCTTCTGTCCATGGGTAAGGCTTTGATTGCTTATAACCGATTTAACCAATACCCAGACGTCCAAACTATTAAATCGCTTTACCAGCGGGCAATCGCGTTAGACCCCAAACTTGCAGAGGCATATTTTGCACTGTCAATACTCAACCTCAATTTCGAGAGGGATCAAGACGCTGCCGAACGCAATATGATTATTTGTTTGTCGCTGCGACCAGACCATATAAGAGCACACGCTTTTTATGGCCGTTTGCTACAGGCTCAAGGGCATTTTGAAGCAGCGCTAAGGCATTATCGTATTGTCCAGTTACTCGATCCCAGCTTTTACAGCACGACCGCTATCACCTGGGTTTACAACATGGCGCGAGACTACAAAACCGCCGAACGCGAACTCCTTAAGCTCTATGCAATTAATCCAGATTCATCTAAATACCACCGATCAGCATTGCTGCTATATGAAAATATGGGCGATGAAGAACGCGCTTATCAGCACTACCGCGCCACCTTTATCAAATTCAATTACAGTGAAAGCGAACTGCTGCAGGCTGAACAGGCGTTTAAATTGGGAGGATTGCAGCAGCTTAGCTATTGGTTGGCCAACGTAAAAAAAGAACAGGAAAATATTGGTCAAGGGGTACCACCGCTATCAACCGCGCGTTATCACGTTACAGCAGGTGAATACAACAAAGCGCTCGACTACCTCGAAATGGCTAAAGAACAGAATAATAAGCGTCTACTTTGGCTGAAGGTTGACCCTAAATATGAAGGGCTAAAAGATCTGCCGCGCTATCAACGGTTACTGCTCGATTATGGGCATACGTTGATCGACCTCGACAGCACTGCCTCAAATTCGAGTGGTAATAAGCTCCGTATGGCAGAAAAAAAAACTGTTTCAATGCTTACCCAATAAAAATATCGGCTGACAATGCTTGCGACGATTTATTACTATTTTTCCCTGCGTCTAATCCTGGTCAATCCTATAGTACTTAGGATCATCAATAAAGTTGGTCCTGGCTCGGAATATTATAGAAAGTGAGAATAGGTGAGACACTCACTTTCAACTTTAAAAAACACATAAACTCTTCTTTCGCCTTGAGTCTGATTAAAGCGAATTGACACAATTTTTCTTAATAAATAATAGAAGAACTTTTATTTGAGTGGACCCGTTAAGAGTTTTTCAAAATTTAGACAATTTTTAACAGACAGATGCGAGCAATTCAATACGCTCTTCAACCCAGGCTCTGCGGTGCTCGTAGGATGTTTGGGTTAATCCGTCAAAACCACAAAGAAAAGCGCGTCGAACGCAGCGGGATGTGCAGTGGTAATAGGATTTTGGGTGGGTGTTTCTCTTGAGCTCAAGAGCATTATTGTGAACGCGGCTTGAGATTTTACGCGCATCTGGCGCTATAAAGTCACTATGAGCAAAACCATTATAATTTTACTACTAAGCACACTATTTATTTCTTGCGGAGGTGAGTCAACATCGAACGGCTCAAGCCCTTCTGGTTCTACTAGCGCCTCTAGCTCTTCAAGTTCATCAAGCAGCTCCGGAGGCGTGCTTGTGAAAGATGTGGATGAAGTAAGCGGTGCAATTTTTGGCGACGCAAGTTTTCTCGGAGAAACCGCGTCAAATAGCGACGGAATTAAGTTATGGGACAAATTTAATCGCTTACTAAACGATTACGGTGTCAATTTATTGGATTGGCAAGGATATTTGGCCAACCCCCATGTGGCACTAACTATCGGTGGCCCCGACAACGCTGCTTATCCTCTCAACATAACAGTAGAAGCGCTAGGAACGTCTCGGCTAATGCTCGACAATCCCAGCACTCTGTCCGCTGATGGAGCATCCAAAACTCTTTCTTTGAATCAAGCTGCGGATAAGGTGACGTTTTATTTGGCTATCCATCCAGATCGATCTGGAGAATATGAGGTAGAAAACCATATCTTGAAAATAACATCGATTGATTCATCAAATGCTCAACAACAACTTGAAGTACCCATCCGAGTATTGGATCAAGACGAGGCGACAGAAACTCCAAGCATTCCCATCGTTGTTGATACGCGCTATGACAATCTTTCAACCAAGCATTTTTCAAAGCCTGGTATTTTAGAAGCAGCCACACGTGCTATTCATGATTGGTTTTACTTTTTCGATGTGCAACCCTTTGATGAAGTAGCCCCGTTTGCAGAAAACTTGAGCCTCACAGGTGTTGATTGGAAAAACCATGAAAACGTGACCAATAACGAAGCTTTCTCTGGTCTGTGGGTATTTTTAAGGAGCTTTAGTGGCCCTTATTCAACCGGTTATCCATCGCAAATAGGCGAATTCCACACTCGAGATGGAGCGCAAGTGAAGGGGCCAATTTTTCGCTCTGTGGCCAACATTTTACATTTGAAAGAGGGTAAAACAATATTCACTTCTCTGGACGACGAACTTTGGTATCAAACCACTTTAAGAGAAAACGTTGTTGACATTTACGGCTTGACCCTGCATGAGTTTGGCCATGCTATTGCTTTTGGTCGCCGATGGGCTGGCATGCAGGCTTATAGCGATTCCGGAGGAGAAAATGCCGAACGTGTAATTGCATATCAAGGAAGGCCAGTGCCCGTTAACATGTCAATGCATATTGCCGGAGAAGAGATTTATTGGGATAGGTTGAGTGGCCAAAATGGCGGATGGCAACATAAGTTTCCAACACGCCGGTGGATGCAAACAAAACTGAAATTGTTAATTGCTGAAAATGCCGGCTGGCCGCTTAAAAATGACCTTACACCCTTCATAGACTTAAATATTAAAACCGACTTGTTGCCCACAGCTTATCGCAACAGAAACTATCGATTCGCGCTAGAGCCCGAAGGTGGAATACCTTTTTACGATTGGCAAATAGTTTCCGGAAACTTGCCAAACGGCTTTCAATTAAATCGTTATACAGGCGTTCTAAAAGCTAAAGGCATCATCGGCGCTGAATCAGGAAAATATGTTTTCACAGTCCGGCTTAATGATTACGATGATCTAACAACACCAGTTGAAAAGGTGCTTGAATTAAATATTCAATAAACAAAAAATAAACTCTTATCCTGTGCGAGGTAGAAGTTTAGCGAACTGTGTTCACAGCATATTTTCTAACCTCGCCCTTCAAACCATTAGTGGTTATTGCGCTTATTCTTCCTGCGTTCACGCGCCTCCTCTAGTTGATCCGGCTGCGTCCAAGGTGGTACGTCATACCACTCTTTCGGCTTTCCGGTTATCGATAGTTTTTTAATAAAATCGTGATCTTCCTGAGTCGGGCGAAATCTTTCATCTTTTACATGTATCAGTACATCATCTTCTTTTTCAATAATTTCAATCGGCACTAACCAAGGGCTCCAAACATTTTTCTTATCTATGTTCGTTGTGTAATCGTGATCAAAGGCAGTCGCCCACCATTTTCCATTCGGTCCTTGAATTAAATTGCCGTGCCCGGCATTTTTAATCATCATACGGCGTTTGCCATAGGGCCCGCGAATATTTTTTGATACGCCGTAAAATAAATCATAGGTGTTGGTCGGCTCGTAACCATAGCGCCCCGACCCAATAAATAAATATTTGTCACCTACTTTCATCAACAAAATCCCTTCGTAAGCCATTTCGTGATTGCCGTCGTGTTGCAGACGGATTGGCTCTTCAATCAGTGCCGTCATATCCGCGTTCATTTCTGCAAAATAATCTGCCTGCCACATGTAATAGGTACGCCCATCTTCCTGGTAAATATGGGCGTCAATCAAGTCACGCTTAATCGGAGGCAAAGCCTCGTAAGGGCCTTCAGGTTTTCCGGAAACGCTGCGCAGTAATCCGTGGCCATTTATATTCATACAATGGGGAATCCACCAGGTACCATTCATATAGTGAATTTCCGGTGCCCATATAGCACGCGGATTTTTAAATTGTGGATTGCGAATCTTTTGCTCAAAGTGCCAAGTTTTATTTTGTTTACCATCCTTATACAAATCCCAGACAAACCCCAGGTCTTCCCATTCGGCAAAATCTCGACTGCGCCAAAGGCGAATACCGATTGTTTCACCCCAATGGCTACCTGCAGTAGTACCGGTTAAGTAGTAATAGTCGTCAGGGCCCTTCGTAATAAAAGGGTCTCGTACTTTTTCGTTGAGAGTTTGGAACGCGCGACTGTGCGATTTAACAAGAGCAGATTTTTCTGCAGTTGTTAATCCAATATAAGATTTGTCTTTGATTTGCTGCATAATGGCCGAATGGCTTATATCGGCCGCTGAATCAGGCGCCCTGGGCGTACCGATATGCGATGAGCATGCGGCAGTCACAACTACGAACACGCCAGCGATCAAATTCTTCATTTCTCACTCCTCTAAATTAGCTCGCGGATTATACCTGATCGAACCAACTACCGAGCAAGTGAGTTTGGGAATGAATATTTAATCTAACGATAGAACTAACAGCTATATAACCGAAACCCCTGTAGTCGGGGTCCGACTTTTTTCACACATCAACACGTAAGTTAACTTAACTTAAGGAAATGGTACGACCTTCTGCATCGCCAAATGTGTCGCCGCCGATACCAAGAGCAATTCTGAGGCTGTTCAACAACAGCGCATGATTTTCTCCATCGAATAAATGATAACGTCCATGCTGCCAACCACCGATATTCCCCGCAACTAACAAAGGAATATTTTCGAGGGTATGATGCTTATCACTTCCCATTCCCGACCCGAATAAAAAACCGGTGCAATCAAGTAAATTCCCGCCAGCATAGTGCCTATTTTTAAATTCCAACAAAAAATTTGCTGCTAATTCAGCATGAAAAAAATCAACTTTTCGCTGTTCAGCTAGATATTTGTCAGGATTGTGCTGAATGTAGTTGTGATAATAATAGCCGGGCGCACCAAAAACATCGTGATATTTTCCATTACAATAAGCCTCGCAACTCGTAATATAAGTAGCAGCACTCGTGAGATCACACTGGAACGCAATTGCAATCATTTTCGCGAGTATGCGCGCATTTTCACCAATCGCATTCAAACGTTTATAGTGACTAGTTTCATTATATAAAGGTTGCTGAAATACCGGAGTGCCGCAGGTGGCCCCGTCGTCATATGTTTTTAGTCTTTCAATTTCGTGCTCGAGATTATCGAGTGATTCTAAAAATTCTATGACACGCTGCTGGTCATAGTACCCTAATCGCTTCAATAATTTTTTACGATCATCGGTAACCGCGTCGATAATTCGACGCCGCAATGATTTATTTTTTCTCACAGGCCCGAAATTGTTAAAAAAAAGCTGATCAAAAACGTAGTCTAAACTTATTCTTGTACGCAATCTGTTTCCGCTTTTATCGTAACTAACACCATGAGCCAAATCCGCATTTCGTGGCCTAGGGATAGTCGACGGATATTCGGGATTTCCTATCATAGGTAACGAATGAACACGAGCATTAAACCCTAATACGTCTTTGTTCCAATCGGCTAAAGCTTGATCCAAAGAGATTACGTGCATTCTTTGGTGGTCACTAACAATCGCAGAACCTGTTAAAAATCCCGCGACACCACGCAACTCAACACTGCCAAATCCGTTGAAAAAAGCAGCATTATTCATTCCTCTATAAACACTAATATTATTTTGCAAACCAAAGGTATAAAAAGGCTCTAGCGAAGAACCACGCAGGCTTGGTAAAGCAAGCGATGTGGCGTTAGTATTTTCTGGGACCCTGGGAAACCAACTATCCCCATGAACGCTGCCAACGGCATAGAACGCAAAAAAACGTTTATGTTTTTTCCCCTCCTCAGCGAAAACTGAATCGCTAGCAAACATTGCTTCTAACGGAGGTAATGCCACCCCGAGGGATGCGAGTCCGGGAGCGCTGCGCAATAGTGTTCGTCGAGATATTTTAGTCACGGTAAATTTTTATCCACTAATTAAATTTACATGGAACAATTTATTGTTGTTTAGTTTTGAATTCAAAAGCAAATTCTGGCGCTGTCAATATTGCACTAATAACGCTGACAGTTGCCGCTTCCCTGCCCTTATCTTGGTCCACATTCTGAAAGAGTTCGTAGAGCACCAGAATCTCCTCACTTTGCACCTGTCGTTGAAAAAAGTGTTCCACCATCGGTGAAAATGTCGATAAAAAGCAACTACTATCTAACAAGGGGTCGCAACTGATAGCCGCATTGTTATCGTTTACGAGTTGTGTTGCGATGCGAATCGCGGCCTCGAACCGAGGGCGAATAGTATTTGCCAACAGACCTTGGCGTACAAATTCATGTTGTTCAATTTCAAAATATTCGTTAACGCGCAAGTCCAATTCTTCCGCTGTTAGTTTCCGGTGAATTTCTAATATTTGATCCTCACATCGTTCCCCGTCATTCAGCGAAGTATCTTTTAAACAGTTATTATCGACAGTATTTATCGGAGGGACATCTCCACTGCACGCAACGATAGGCCCAATAACAATAATGAAAATAGCAACGTTACATATGCACTTTATTAATTTCATATCCTAAAATCGCTCTTGAGAACCGAACTTCGGCAATTTTTCTGCAAGCACCCTAGAGTATCTTCAAAAAACCGAACTAAAACAATCACAAAAAGTGGTGAATGTTTATTCTGTTAAGTGATCTGTTACACAAAAGAGTCAACAAAAAAGTAACAAACTTGAACTAGTCAGAATGAGCACAAAATAAGGCGGCCGCAATGCAGTCCTTTGCATTATACGAGATGAAATTAGTTTGAAATAAAGCTAGCAATTACGCAGTGCTAATCAGCCACACCAGCACTTGCGTTATTCGCGCTAAAAATTCTGCTCGCAGAACCACCGCTCATCAAATAAATGGTGCTGCCACCAAACGCGACGGCAGAGGGATATTCACCAACACCAAATGACGGCAAGTTCAGGGTGCCCCGCACAGCTTGACTCACCGAGTCGTATACCGTCACGCGAGCGGGATTTGAAGACACGATAAGGATTTCGCCACTGCATGTGCGAGCCACTGAACTTCCGTCAGTTGAATAATCCAGTTTCGTCCAAGGCCCTAGGCTTCCTCCGTTATAGTCGACGGCGTAACTGCCATCATCGCCACTCAGCCACAATTGCGATTCATCCAAGCTCAGCACCGCGCTTTTAACGCTCTGATCTAAACCGATACTGTTGCCAGGTTTGATCCCGTCGACGCTGTGCATTTCTTTATCGTCAAAGACTAAGACCGATCCACCCGATAGACGCGCAAGCGCAAGCGGCTGTCCCATCCGCATTTCACCCACTTGGGCTACAGGTGAACCTTCGGTCGTTATTTTCATTTCGAGCGGGGAATTCAGATAGATATCGGGAACACGGTGAACAAATTCATTGAGGCTCAACTGAGCAACTCCGATATTGCGGCTCGACGGACTGCCGCCGGCATTGCCAACAATAATGGTATCCCCGCTGGGGGTCAGATTATTGATCGTGATTTCATTCCACTCACCGGTGCCAACAAAGGAATCCAACTCGCCAGACGATTCGGTAAAACGCGAAACACGACTCTGGCCATCTGCACGCCTTTCCGCAATCCAAAGTTGTCCCCCAAGCCATGCGGCATCGCGCATTTCTAGACTCTGTTGGCCATCGTAAAACAAATCCTTAACGGCCGAAGCACGTTCTTGCCAATTAATTGAATTGCCTACCAGGCTGCCTGAGCCCGTATTTGAACAACCTAATTTAGATGCATTGCTAGCAGCTTGATTAGAGATATTACTCAACGGCACTGTGGTATTGGGCGGCGCGCCAGTATCAACCCCACCGCCGGAAGTAGAGCTTGAAGAACTGCTGGCTGAACTACTTGAACTTGAGCTACTGGACGAACTTGAGGACGCGCTGGAAGAGGAGCTTGAGCTTGACGAAGGTTTTCCTTCACCGCCACTTGAACTCGAAGAGCCATCGACGTTTTCGGACGCACCGTTGCATGCGACCAAAAAACACAGGCCTGTAAAAGCCCAAATTTTTAGCAAAGCACTGACTGTTTTTGAAAGTTGAACGTTCATTAGCAGACCTGTTTAGATTTCACTTATTATTATTTTTGCGCCTCGGCAAAAACCCCATTGCGAGGTAAAGCGTTATCGGCTGGCGAGAGATTAACAAATACAGGGAGCATCTCCTTGATCAGCTTCAAAAAATGGAATCTATTTACCTACAAATCAAAAAATACTGATCAACAACAAAAGTCATTTAAACTATTTCGGCGGCTTGGGCTGCGCCAATAAATGAGGGCAGTTTTGCCTTGAAATAGCTTTGTTGAAAATGGCTTGCAACTATTTGCGTTGAGTAACCAAGCGCGCCAGGTGGCCACTTGCGCTATTGACATCAGGTGCTATTTACGGATAATACCGCCTCTTTTTTCAATGACTCGAGCCAAATCTGCGCTATCCTTGGATGTGATCATATCCCGCTGCTAGCGCCCAACCGCGGGTCAAAAGACAAATACCAAGCAGCGCAAACGACAGAATATTAGGAGCAGATCGGTGGCAAACACACCTCAAGCTAAAAAACGCGCACGTCAGAACGACAAAGCACGTGCACACAATGCAAGCCTTCGCTCGATGGCAAGAACCTACCTAAAAAAGGTTGATGCAGCCATTGCTGATGGCGATGCAGAAGGCGCCAAGACCGCTTACGAAGCCGCAGTTTCAGTACTTGACCGCGTTGCTGACAAAGGCATCTTCCACAAGAATAAGGCTGCGCGCCACAAAAGCCGGCTAAACGCTAAAGTAAAAGCCCTAGCCGCAAAATAAACACTGACTACCCACTCCCCTGATACCGCGTCGTTAAACCACCAAATGGTTAAACGACGCTTTGAATCACCTCTAACAAACGCTCAGTTTGCTGACGATTCCCTAAAGTAATGCGCAACCCGCATTTACCCTTTAAGTCGTCCTTTGGCCTAACTAGGATGCCTGCTCCAAACAAAGCATCACGCCAGTCCGCAGGGTTGCGAGGAAACACCCAAAGAAAATTAGCTGCACTCGGCCAATAAACGATTTTTTGCTGATCGAGAAAATCCTCAAGCAATGCCTTAGACTCGTTCATCACTTCCGTGACGTAGCTACGCATAAATTGCGGATTCTCCAGCGCGGCTTGCACAGCCACAACCGCAAGTTGATTAACATCGTATGGCCCGCGCACGTTGAGCAATGCCTGGATATTACACGGGGCAGAGATAACATAGCCCAGACGCAAAGACGGAATTCCCCAAGTTTTGGAAAAAGTTCGCGTAACGAATAAGTTCGGATACTTGAGCACCAAATCGCAAACAGTTTCCCGCATATATTCGAAGTAACACTCATCGACCAAAACCGCAGCCTTAGGCGCCGCTTCTAAAATTGAAATGATGGCTTCGCGACTCACTGCCGTTCCCGACGGATTATTGGGGTTAGCGATGCAAATCAGCCGCGTTCGTTCACTAATTGCATCCAGGCACTCCGCCAACGGAAAACCGCCCTCGCGCGTGAACGCAGGTTCGCGGATTATCAGGTCCTGCACCTTTGCACATTGAGCGTATATTGCAAAAGACGGTCGCGGGATTACCGCTTCATCACCCGCGTCAGTGGCTGCGCGAATAATTAAATCAATTCCTTGATCGGAACCGTTGGTAATCATTAGCTGATCGGCCGGAACCTCGCAATAAGCAGCAATCTTATCGGTTATATCTCCATACGCGGGATACATTTGTATGCGCCCGCTGCGAATATAAGAAACAAGCGCGTCCTCCACCGCTTTGCTAATCGGCAACGTGCGCTCATTAAAATCCAGCAATAAATGCTGATCAGGGTCGCGCCCCTCCAAGGGAGGAGAATAAGCAGACATGGCGGCAATATGGGATTTTAGGATGGACTTCACTGAATTCTCGCTAGTCAAGCTCGCTAGTTAACAAGCTCGAACTCGAATAAGTTAATAAGATATTTTAAATGCCAGCTTCATTACACCAAAACTAAATTGTCTCGATGGACGAGCTCATCATAGTCTTTGTAACCGAGCAATAATTCTATTTTCTGGCTCGGCTGACCGGCAATCTTGGCGGCCTCTTCACTGCTGTAATTTACCAAACCCCGCGCAATTTCCGACCCCGTGGGGCTTTTAATTACAACAAGCTCACCCTTGGTAAAATCTCCTTTTACTGCTGTGACACCCACTGGCAACAGGCTCTTACCACTGCGTTTTAAGACATTTACGGCACCGTCGTCGACAATTAACTCGCCGCGCGATTGCAAATGCCCTGCCAGCCATTGCTTGCGCGCTGCCAGCGGCTCCGTCCCGGCATAGAGCAGAGTGCCTACTGTCTCGGCCGCGGCTATTTTTTCAACCACTTGATCAATTCGACCACCGGCAATAATCGTATTGGCACCGGAACGTGCAGCCAACTTTGCCGCTTTTACCTTGGTCGTCATGCCGCCGCGCCCATGCTTACCACTGCCACTTGCCATTTCCTCTAATTTCGGATTACCGGCAAGCTCTTCGCTGACAACTTTAGCCAGTGAATTTTTACGCGGATCGGTATCGTACATACCGAGCTGGTCAGTCAAGATAACTAATGCATCGGCTTCAATTAAATTGGCAACCAAAGCACCGAGCGTATCGTTATCGCCAAAACGAATTTCGTCGGTCACTACCGTATCGTTTTCATTAACAACAGGGACGACCTGGTGACTCATCAATGTTTTCAACGTCGAACGCGCATTTAAATAACGTTGGCGATTGGAAAAATCATCGTGATCGAGCAACACCTGAGCTGTGTGAATATTGTATTTTTGGAATGACTCTTCATAAGCCTGAATCAGCCCCATCTGGCCCACCGCCGCCGCGGCTTGAAGCTCGTGAATCGAATCGGGGCGCTCCTTCCAGCCCAAACGCACCAAACCCTCAGCAACCGCGCCAGACGACACCATCACAACCTCATGCCCGCGCTTCATCAGTCCGGCAATTTGGCGCACCCACTCAGCAATCGCAACACGATCGAGCCCACGCCCATCGTTGGTGAGCAGCGAGCTGCCAATTTTAATCACCCAGCGGCGACTATTTTTGAGCAAATTTCGCTGAGAGTTTTCCGCACTTGTGGCGGCACCTGTGCTGTTAGTCATCTGTTGTTCTTCGAAAAACCAATCGCTACGCTAATTCACATAAACCACTTCGACGTCATCATCGTCGTCGAAATCGTCGTCATTTTTCTGCTTGGCTCGCTCCGCCTTTCGTTTGGCTTGCAGAGCCTCGATATGCTCGCGCGCCTGCAACTGCATTAAGCTCTGCTTCTCAAGCTCGGCTTCAGCCAACTCAGGATTATCCCTTTCCGCCTGCCACGCTTTCTCCAAATAATTCATCAAATCGTAGCAAAGCTTATCCAAACCATCTTTTTCGATAGCTGATATGCAGTAAATGGGCCCTTTCCAATCGAGGTCTGCAAGCACCTTTGCTTTAAGCTCATCGAGCTCTTCTTCTAGGAGAAGATCCATTTTATTCAGCACCAACCAGCGTTCGCGCTCGGCAAGCGCTGGGCTAAAGCGCTCTAGCTCCTCGACAATACTGCGAGCACTCGCGCTCGGATCGCTCAAGTCTTGCGGACAGAGGTCGACAAGGTGCAACAACACCCTACAGCGCGTCAAATGCTTCATAAACCGAATACCAAGTCCCGCACCGTCGGACGCACCTTCAATTAAGCCCGGAATATCGGCCACCACAAAACTGCGCAACTTATCGACCTTTACCACCCCCAAACTCGGAATAAGCGTGGTAAAGGGATAATCTGCGACTTTGGGTTCGGCAGCCGAAACAGCCCGCACAAAGGTTGATTTGCCCGCATTCGGTAAACCGAGCATGCCGACATCAGCAAGGACTTTGAGCTCTAACTTAAGATTAAAACTCTCCCCCTCAGTACCCTCGGTAGTTTGGCGTGGAGCCCGATTCACACTGGACTTAAAACGCGTATTGCCAAGGCCATGCCAACCACCCTGAGCGACCTTCATGCGCTGACCCGCTTCGGTTAAATCACCCATCACCTCAGAAGTATCAGCATCAATAATTGAA
>JANQJB010000119.1 GCA_028281865.1 Marinagarivorans sp. | reverse complement strand
AAAAGTAGCTGCACAGAGATTCAGTGGCTATACATTAGTTTACCTTTCCATTAAACTACGCCGCCTTTCGCGGGCCGGGCCCCTATTTTTGGCGCCTAGTTATGGCAATCAACCTGGCAATTCAGTGCTTTTATAGCTTGTCAGTGTTGCGATAACTTGGCGCTTTCACGTGGCAGTTTCGAGACAGGTAAGAACCGGCTCCATTGAAGCACTCGTATTTTGCGGGTAAAGATACCAAACATGTAGACCAAACAGAGAAGAGATACATGGTTACAATTCGTTTAGCTCGTGGCGGCTCTAAAAAGCGCCCGTTTTATCACATTACAGTTGCGGACAGTCGCAAGGCGCGCAACGGGCGTTACATTGAGCGCATAGGCTTTTTCAACCCAATTGCTAGAGGTCAGGAAGAGCGTTTACGAGTAGACACTGCACGCTTGGAATATTGGCAAGGCCAAGGCGCACAGTTATCTGAACGCGTTTCAAAATTGGTTAAAGACGCTGCTGCGAGTCAGCAAGACGCAGCGTAATATCGCTGTCCCGCTGGAATTTCGGTGGGGTTTTAAGCAGTGTGGAGTAGCCAAATTAGTTAAGGTAATTATTTTTAGGGTAATCAAGAGTGCCTGCGAATCTTGAACGATTAGCCGTTGGCAAGATTGTAGGCGTTTTCGGTATTAAGGGCTGGGTGAAAGTAAAGTCCGATACTGAGCCGGAAGAAAATATTGTTCATTACTCACCGTGGTTTGTTTGCACTCCGCATGGGGTCAAAACCTTTGAGGTTGATGCCTATACTTTGCGACCTCAGGGCTTGGTCGTTCATCTGGTAGGTATAGATGATCGGGATCGGGCGGAAGGGCTAGGCAAAGCTCGCATCGAAGTTGAAAAAAGCCTGTTACCTGAGCTGCCAAAGGGTGATTACTATTGGCATGAGCTGCTCGGCCTGCGAGTTGTAACAGTGTCAGAAAAAGCGCAGTTAGATCTAGGCAAAATTGAGCGCATTATGGAGACCGGTGCCAACGATGTATTGGTTGTTAAGGGAGATGAAATTAGTGTGGACGACAAAGAGCGCTTAATTCCGTATTTGCCGGGCGAATTTGTACATACGATTGATTTGCAGTCTGGACAGATGATCGTCGACTGGGATCCTGAGTTTTAGCGTTTTTGGCCTATGAATATCGCAATTGTAAGCATTTTCCCCGAAATGTTTGAGGCGATTAGTCGTTATGGTGTTTCGGGCAGAGCAATAAGCCGAAACGAAGTGAACGTGCGCTGTTTTAATCCGCGCGATTACACTGAAGATCGCCACAGGACGGTCGACGAAAGGCCTTATGGTGGTGGTCCTGGAATGGTTATGATGCCCGAGCCGCTTGAGAAAGCGTTAGCGGGTGCGACTGATTGGTTGGATAGTTTTACACAGCGCCAAGGTGAGCGGCGAGCAATAAAAGTTGTTTACTTGTCGCCACAGGGTGAAAAGCTTAAGCAGCAAAAAGTTAATGAGTGGGCGGATTGCGGCAGCGATTTCGTCTTTATCGCCGGTCGCTACGAAGGCATCGACGAGCGCTTTGTTGAGCTTTTTGTCGACTGTGAAATATCGATTGGTGACTACGTATTAAGCGGTGGTGAGCTCGCGGTGATGGTCGTTATTGATGCCATTGTTCGCTTGTTGCCAGGGGTGCTTGGTGATGAAAACTCTGCGCGTGAAGATTCTTTTATGCAGGGTTTGCTCGATTGTCCCCACTATACGCGACCAACAGATTACCGTGGCCGCGGCGTGCCCAAGGTTTTACTGTCGGGTGATCATGCAAAAATTGCGCAGTGGCGATTTGAACAAGCTGTCGAGCGCACACGGAGGCGTCGACCTGACTTGTTAGTAAAGAAAAGCGAGACAGGCGGCGAAGGCTGGGATGAGCGCTTGGCGCAATATATGCGCGGGCTGAAGATAAAATAGGTATCAGTGGATAAAGCGATAGATAGGGCGATCTATTTGATTGTTGAGTTAATAGTTAAATTTTTGCAAGCAGATGAACTGTGATTGACCGGATTGCTTGCAGAATATGGTTAAAATTGCGTGGGAGAACGAGTTATGAGTTCTAAAAACAAAATTGTGCAAGCTGTCGAAAACGAGCAGCTGAAAACTAATGTACCTGAGTTTGCGCCCGGTGACACGGTAGTCGTGCAAGTACGCGTAATCGAGGGTGAGCGCGAGCGTTTGCAGGCTTATGAGGGCGTAGTAATAGGCAAGCGAAATCGGGGCTTAAATTCCGCTTTTACGGTGCGCAAAATCTCGCATGGCGTCGGTGTAGAGCGTACTTTCCAAACCCACAGCCCTCAGGTAGCTTCAATCAAAGTTAAGCGCCGCGGTGATGTGCGCAAGGCAAAGCTTTACTATTTGCGTGAACTTTCCGGTAAAGCGGCGCGCATTAAAGAAAAGCTCAACTGATCAGGTTTTTTTAAGAAAGCGGCAATATGCCGCTTTTTTTTCGTAGCTTTTTTTTGATATAAGTCTCAAAGTGAATGGCCCAAAACCGAAAACGCAATTGATCATTGATGGGTCCCGGAACAGTGAGGTTTTTTGCGGGCTAAACTAACTTGCCCGGTTGAGGTCATACGAGTACGGTTGCAGCTCGCGATTTGATAGGTTTGAATCGACTGTGACAGAGGCAAAACGCTGTTTTGTTTGCTGCACGAAAGTGAAATTAATTGTGCAACGTAGCGGCTTTAGAGTCTAAACTCCTTAAAAATTTACAATGAAATCGACGGTAGGTTTCCCTGGAAACGCTACTGATAAGTGTTAGTTAGAGAGTAAAGTAATGAATAAAATCATAAATTGGGCGCGTAAACCGTGGTTAATCGGTGGTGTGTTGGTCGCTGTAGGCGCAATGTTGGTTGTCTCAATGAATATTCAGGCTGGCGCCAAAAAGCCAGATATGAAAGCGATAAAGGATAAAATTTCGGCTGTTTGGAAAAAAGGTAGCCCAGCGGTGGAAATCATCGAAATTGAGGCTTCAGCGATCAAGGGCATGTACAAAGTTTCGATGTCCAGAGCCGGTAAGCACTTCTTGATTTATTCGACCGCAGACGGAGAAAAATTTATTTCTGGTGAATTATGGCGATTTGACAATAATCAATTCGTTAACACGGTAGAAGAGGGCCGCAAGGGTATTCGAGCTGAAGCAATGGCGAAGGTTGATAAAAAAGACCTTATTACATTCTCTCCGAAGGGCGAGACAAAAGCGGCGTTGTATGTGTTTACTGATGTCGACTGCTATTACTGCCAAAAGCTTCACCAAGACGTGGCAAAAATGAACGATCTTGGGATAGAAATTCGCTACCTCGCATACCCTCGTGCCGGTATTGGCTCTGCTTCTTATAATAAAATTGCCTCCGCATGGTGTGCTCAAGATAAACACGATGCCATCACTAAGCTGAAAAACCGTCAGAATATCGCGAATAACGTGTGTCCGGAAAATCCCGTCGCTAACCAATATCAGCTTGGCCAAGAGATTGGCCTGACGGGTACGCCGGCGTTAGTTACTGAGTCTGGCGATTTAATTGCGGGTTATATGGAGGCGGACGCATTAGCCGCGCGATTGGGTTTGAAATGAGTTTTTGAAAGCGCGAACCAAGAACGGGAGCCAAGGCTCCCGTTTTTTGTTGTTCTCTCCAGTCTTGAATTGACAGTTTTCCAGGTGGTAAGTAAGGTTTCGTCTTCAAAATTTGGCCGGAAAGTCGAGCAATAATCAACACTAGTCTTTTGACAAATTAAGGAGTTGGGCGTGATAGCCGTCAAAATTGGCCTTTGTGGCTTAGGTACTGTGGGCAGTGGCACATTCAATGTCCTAAAACGTAATGCAGCGGAAATCAATGCGCGTGCAGGCGCTGATATCTCTGTTGCGACTGTCGGCGCGCGTCGCGACAATCCGCACTGTGATCTCAGCGGCGTTCAAGTTACGCGAGATGTATTTGAGGTCGCAGCTGACCCGCATGTGGATATTGTAGTCGAGTTAATTGGTGGCACTACGACTGCAAAAGAGCTCGTCGAAACGGCGATAAAAAACGGTAAACATGTGGTGACTGCAAACAAAGCGCTGATTGCTGAATTTGGCAACGAACTAGCGCAGCTTGCTGAAGAGCACAAGGTCGTCGTAGCGTACGAGGCTGCTGTCGCGGGTGGAATACCGATTATTCGTGCATTAAGCGAAGGTTTGGCAGCTAATAAAATTGAGTGGTTGGCGGGAATTATCAATGGCACAGGTAACTTTATTCTCACTGAAATGCGTGACAAAGGGAGAGAATTTGAAGACGTTCTGCAAGAGGCTCAAGCCCTTGGCTACGCTGAGGCTGATCCAACCTTTGATGTCGAAGGTATCGATGCTGCTCACAAGTTAGTGATTTTAGCCTCGCTTGCATTTGGTATGCCGCTGAAGTTCGACAGCATTTATACAGAAGGAATAAGTAAAATTGAAACCGTTGATGTTGCTTATGCAGCGGAGCTCGGTTATCAGATAAAGCATCTTGGCATCGCGCGGCAGTCCGAAGTTGGGGCAATTGAACTGCGTGTTCACCCGACATTAATCCCTGCGACCCGCTTGATTGCAAATGTCGACGGCGTCTCGAACGCTGTGGTCGTTAAAGGCGATGCAGTCGGCGCAACTTTGTATTACGGCCCTGGGGCGGGTTCGGAGCCTACGGCCTCTGCTGTGATTTCAGATATAGTTAGTATCGCGCAAATGATTTCTTTGCAGGCAAAAGCCGCGCAACCACTTTTAGGTCGAGCATTTGACACCTTGGTTGATCGCTCAATTCTTGATATTGAAGAAATTGAAACAGCCTATTACTTGCGCCTCCTAGTCGATGACAAGCCAGGTGTACTTTCGCAAATTACCCAAATACTCAGTGACTCGAGTATCAGTATCGAAGCGTTGATTCAAAAACAGCCGGTTGATGGCCAAGCACAAGTGCCAGTAATTTTATTAACCAATAAAGTTTTTGAAAAAAATATGAATCGTGCAATTACCGATATTGAGGCACTGCCGATGGTGTCTGAGAAAATCATTCGCATACGCGTTGAGCGCCTCGACTAGCAATAAAATATCAGACATAGATATATAGTGGATTAACCTGTGAAATATATCAGTACGCGAGGGCAGGCCCCCTCGCTCTCATTTGAAAATGTTGTATTAACGGGCCTTGCTGAGGACGGCGGTTTATATGTGCCCGAGTCTATCCCGGAGTTTACGGCTGCTGAAATTAAACAGATGCAAGGGCTTGATTATCCAGCGTTGGCGTTTGAAATTATGCGGCCATTTGTCGCGGGGGAACTCAGCGACGAGGAGCTTAAGTCGCTGATTTTTGCTTCCTATGCAAAATTTCGCCACAAGGCTATTGCTCCGTTAGTGCAAACTGCACATAACGAGTGGGTGCTTGAATTGTTTCAAGGTCCGACCTTGGCGTTCAAAGATTTTGCATTGCAGTTTTTAGGAAATTTGCTTGATCACATACTGAAAAAGCGAAAGCAACGCGTTGTGGTTATGGGTGCGACGTCGGGCGATACTGGATCAGCTGCGATTGAGGGTTGCCGTCACTGCCAAAACATCGATATTTTTATTTTGCACCCCCACCAGCGGGTTTCGGATGTTCAGCGCAAGCAAATGACAAGTGTGATTGAAGACAATGTTTTTAATATCGCGTTAAAGGGCAATTTTGACGACTGTCAAAACATTGTAAAAGCGAGTTTTACCGACCAGTCATTTCTCCCTGAAGCTCGCCGACTCGTCGCGGTGAACTCGATAAATTGGGCGCGCATAATGGCGCAGATTGTTTATTATTTTTATGCGGCGCTTTCACTTGGAAGTCCCCACCGTCCCGTTTCGTTTTCTGTCCCGACCGGAAATTTTGGCGATATTTTTGCCGGATATTTGGCAAAAAAAATGGGTTTACCGATTGAAAGACTTATCATTGCTACAAACGCTAACGATATTTTGCATCGCTGTATTAGCGAGAACGATCACAGCAAAAGAGCTCTAATGCATTCGCTTTCCCCGAGCATGGATATCATGGTATCGAGTAACTTCGAGCGTTTACTGTTCGACATATACGACCGTAACGGCGATGAAATTAGGCGCTTGATGGCGGACTTTAAACACGGTGCAATGCAGTTAGGGGGATCTCAGCTATCCAAGACCCGTGCGATTTTTGATAGCTATAAAGTTGACGATGTAGAAACCGTGCGCGTGATTAACGAAGTATTTAACGAGAGCGAATACCTACTAGACCCGCATACGGCAATTGGTGTGGAGGCCGCCCGAAAGACGCGCGGCAACTCTGATGTTCCCGTCGTTTGCCTGGCTACCGCGCACCCGGCGAAATTTCCTGAAGCGATTGACAGGGCAGGAATTAAAGGCGGTTCTGTACTGCCTTTTCATATGCGCGACTTATTCGAACGACAAGAAAAGTTTGCAGTTTTGGAGCACGATTTGAAAACTGTGCAAAATTTTGTTGCAAACAATATTCGCGTGTAACTTATTTCTATCGTGTTAATCGAAGACGCTCAAAAAATATTCGCCGAAACATTGGTGTAAATGAGAAACCTGTCAATTTTTTTGTATTCGCAAATTTAGTCTCGATAAAAATTGCCACGTTCTACTGGTGTAGCGCTTCGTAAAACAGCTGTTTGGAACAACAGTTGCAGAAAGTTTATTTACTTTAAGTTTATTTGCTTTCCAATTGAGAAAAATCACTCGCTTATGTTTTCTGCCCTGCAAACGTTAATGTTGTTTGTTCTGCCACTGGTCATTTTGGTCTGTGCAGGGGTTTCATTTTTTCTCATACGAAAACAGCGATTGAAGCGCCAAATTGAGGGGATTATTTGGTTGCAGGCATTTCGTTTTTTAATTAGCCATGTGCAGCGTCACAGGGGGCTGACAACGAGTTTTCTCAGCCGTGAAGAGACCAAGCATACGAGTATCGAAGAGGTGCACGAGCAGGTGGGCAGAGACATGGAGCATATCGTGCGTGTGGGTGATTGGATTAAGTCGAATCCCTCGTGGGTGGGGATTACTCAGCATTGGGCGAAACTATCGGCGAGTTACGAAAAGCTATCGATAGATAATAATATTATGCAGCACAATTTGTTGGTTAAAAGTATTCTGGTATTTGTCGATGAATTGGCTTTATCCCATTATTTAACTCGCCTTTCGCGCGAACCTTTAACTTGGCGTGAGATGTTGCAGCTCGCTGAGCTTATCGGTCGCTCAAGAGCGCTTGGAATGGTTGTGAGTTCCACTACGCTGCGTTCGGATCGTTCGCAAAAAGCCAGCGCGAAATTAGCACATGTGTGTAACGAAATTAGATTGATACTCGATTCAATTTCAATGGGCGAACCCAGTTTTCCTTTCATTAGCGACTACGTTGATCGCGTATTTTTTATGCTCGAAGAAAAGGAAGCCGTGATAGCGCCAAACGATTTTTTTGATTTAGCGTCGAAAACACTTGAGCAACTATATGACCGTTTTGATGGCGATTTGAGCGCGGCTAACGGCCGCTTACAAAATTGAAGAGCAGTGCCATCGTTTTGCAGACACTTTAATTCCATCGCTCCAATATGAAGAAGAAAATTTTACGGCGTGAAGTTCCAGAGACCTCTTGCTTTGGCGAAGAGCATACTCAAGTGATTGAGCGAGTATTTGCCGCGCGCGGAGTTCAGTCGCAATCCGAAATCGACTACAACCTGAGAAATATGCTGCCACCGCATAATTTGCGCGGATTACCGGAAGCGATTGACTTGTTAATTGAAGCGCGGAATCAGCAGCAAAAAATTCTTGTGGTCGGGGATTTTGATGCTGACGGCGCAACGAGTACAGCGTTAATGTTGCGTTGTATGAAATCTCTCGGTTTTGAAAGTATCAATTTTCTGGTCCCCAATCGTTTTGAATTTGGTTATGGGCTAACGCCCGAAATCGTTGAACTCGCCGTTTCCTATGAACCGGAAATTCTGATCACCGTCGATAACGGTATCTCAAGTTATGCCGGCGTTGCTAAAGCGAAAACTCTCGGGATTACTGTGATCGTGACTGATCACCATCTGCCGGGAGATCGTTTGCCCGAGGCGGATGCCATCGTGAATCCAAATCAACCCGGTTGCGAATTTGTCGGTAAAAATTCGGCCGGCGTTGGCGTAGCTTTTTATTTAATGATGGCTTTGCGCGCGAGGATGCGTGAATTAGATTTTTTTACTGATGGGCCAGAACCTAACTTTGCTAATTTTCTCGATTTAGTAGCGCTTGGCACTGTGGCCGATGTGGTGCCTCTGGATCGCAATAACCGCTTGCTGGTTTATCAAGGCTTAGAGCGCATAAAGGCGGGGCGCATGTGCCCAGGAATTAGAGCGATTTTGAAAGTGGCTGGGCGAGAAGACTTCGCGAAAATTGGATCGAGCGATCTCGGTTTCATTGTTGGGCCTCGCTTAAATGCCGCGGGGCGTCTCGATGATATGAGCTTGGGCATTCGCTGCTTGCTTGCAGATGATGATTCGCAGGCTATTCAAATCGCTGCAGAATTGGATGCATTAAATCGCGAGCGGCGAGCAATCGAAGGGTCGATGCAAAAAGAGGCACAGCGGGATTTGGCTGAGTTGTTCGAGGAGCACGAGGGTAGTTTGCCGTCTGGTGTATGCGTGTACCGGCAGGATTGGCACCAGGGTGTAATAGGCATATTAGCTTCGCGCATAAAAGAGCAATATCACCGCCCAACGATTGTATTTGCTGACGATCGCAGTGATTATCTTAAAGGTTCAGGGCGCTCTATTCCCGGTTTACATTTGCGCGATGCACTTGATCAAATCGCCAAACGAGCTCCAGATATTTTAAATAAATTTGGTGGTCACGCGATGGCAGCTGGAATGACAATCGCAAAAAAAGACTTAACAGATTTTTCTTCACTGTTTGCGACAACGGTTGAGGAATTGCTTGAACCACATGCCCTTGAGCCCGTCATCTATACCGATGGAGAACTTCAACCTCAGCAGCTGAATTTGTTGCTAGCGGAACAATTGGGTCGGGCAGGCCCTTGGGGCCAAGCGTTTCCCGAACCCTGTTTTGATGGCGAGTTTTATATTGTCAATCAGCGGATTGTGGGTGATAAACACTTAAAGCTGACACTTGCTTGTGATTCAAACACTTCATATATCGTGGACGCCATTGCATTTAATATCGACCTTGAACAATGGCCAGACCCCAACTGTGAATGCGTGAAAGTTGTTTACAAACTTCTGATCAACTCGTTTCGCGGGAATGAAACAGTTCAGTTAGTGGTCGATTATATTGAGAAAATTGACTGAATTTTTCTTTTCAAAGCCTAAAGCAATGCGTTAAAGCTTAAAATACTGCGGAACTAGATCTGTCGCTTTCCCCTGCACACTTACAAGGAAGTGTTGATTGCCGAGCGAAGGTTCTAGATTAAGCTCTAGGGTGTCGGCACCGGTGCTACGCGCAAACTGCACAAAGCCTGCGGCGGGATATACATTGCCCGAGGTACCTATGGAAACAAAGAGGTCACACTCCAGCAAACGGGTTTGAATCTCATCTATTTGATACGGTATTTCGCCAAACCAAACGATATTCGGGCGCATATAGCCGCTTTGATCACAGCTCGGGCAACCAGTTTCTGTTGTAAGCTCTTTCTCCCAGGTAAAAGTTTCATCGCAACACGTGCACCATGCCTTGCGCAATTCGCCGTGCATATGAATCAGCTTTTTGCTACCAGCGCGTTCGTGTAAGTCGTCCACATTTTGCGTTACAAGCAGATATTGACCTTGGAACTGCTCTTCAAATTTGGCAAGTGCTGCATGAGCAGCATTTGGCTCGGCCTCTTTGATTAGCTGTTGTCTGCGCATATTGTAGAAGCGATGGACCGTTGCGGGCGAGCGAAGAAACGCTTCGGGAGTTGCCACATCTTCTACCCGATGACCTTCCCACAGGCCATCGTTGTCGCGAAACGTTTTCAGCCCTGATTCGGCCGAAATGCCGGCGCCCGTCAACACAACAATATTAGAATAAGTCTGTAATTCACGCATACGTTTGATTAATTTGAAATTTTTAGGAATGTTATTTCAAGAATATACCAATAAACGCCGCTAAAGATATTTTATTTGTCCAGCTGCAACCGTGTTGTTGTATATCGCAAGCTTGAAGCTGTCAGTTTTCTTGTTTATTCATAAGTTAAAAAACTTTAATTTATCTGAGCGTTAACAGAACTTGGCGGATAAATATTTGTGGTTTTTATGTTAAAAAGAATGCGAAAAATTTTCTAAGTCGCAATGAGATAAGCAAGCAGTATATTGCAGTGCGAGTTTTATAGAGTATCGCAATAATTTGTGCTGGCATTCGCGCTAAGGCCTGTATATGCTTGCACGGCGATTTTTCGCCTACTTTGACTATTGGGGACTCGAAATGAAAAATAATGCACTGAGCTGCAACTATATTTTAATTTTGGTTTTTTTTCTTTCTGCTTTTATTGTTACCGGTTGTTCGAAATCAAAAACAGAAAGCACACCTGCGCCGTCTGAAACTGCCGCAGAAAAACAACAACAAAGTTCACAGCAAAAAACCTCATCAGAAACACAGAAAAATATTATTTTTATCATGGTTGACGATTTGGGTTACGGCGACTTGGGGAGCTATGGGCAACAACTGATAAAAACACCTAACCTCGACAAGATGGCAGCCGAGGGTATGCGTTTCACTGATTTTTACGCGGGCTCGACGGTATGTGCGCCTTCACGCAGTGTCTTGATGACGGGCCTGCACATGGGGCACACCCCGGTGCGCGGAAATGCAGGTAAAGAGATTCAAACCTTGGTCGATTCCGATGTCACGGTCGCAGAAGTATTACAGGATGCAGGTTACAAAACTGCTTTGATTGGAAAGTGGGGCTTAGGTGATGATGGCAATACCGGTTTACCAAACGATCAAGGCTTTGATTATTTTTTCGGCTATTTGAATCAAGTGCATGCGCATAATCATTACCCAGAGTGGTTATGGCGCAATAAAGATAAGGTCAAACTCGACAATATTGCAGAGCCTTCTCCGTTTGCTTACATGGACTTCCACGGTGGAGTTGCTAGACCTGAAAATCGCAAGCAGTACTCAAGTGATTTGTTCTACGAAGAGTCATTGGCTTTTCTCGACAAGGTGGGTGATGAACCATTTTTCCTTTTTCTTTCTTTAACTTCGCCGCATGCAAACAACGAAGCCGAGAAAGTTGATTGGGCACACGGGATGGAAGTGCCGAGCTATGGCCCTTATGCAGAACTCGACTGGAGCGAAGAAGCGAAAGGTTACGCGGGTATGGTGCATCATATCGATGAGGGCGTCGGCTCTATACTTGAAAAACTCAAACAGCTCGGAATTGAAGATGATACTTATGTCATGTTCACTTCAGACAATGGGCCTCATCGGGAGGGTGGTAACGACCCTGATTTCTTTGACTCGAACGGCCCTTTCAAAGGAATAAAACGAAGTTTGCACGACGGTGGAATTCGCGTGCCCCTTATCGTTTGGTCTCCGGGAGCCGTTCCAGCAAATACGACAAGCGATCATATTGGATACTTCGGTGACTTAATGGCTTTTGCAGCTGATGTTGCGGGAGTTAAAGCGCCTGATGGTATTGACAGCTTAAGCTTTCTTCCCGAAATATTGGGAGATGCTACAGGTCAAGCTAAACATGAATTTGTTTATTTTGAATTTTATGAAATGGGTGGTATTCAAGCGCTTCGTCATAATCAGTGGAAGGCGTTAAGAACACCCTTCCACGAAGGTGACATCCAGCTATACGATATGAGCCAGGATCCTGGCGAAGAAAATAATGTCGCAGCGAATCATCCAGAATTGGTCAAGCGTATTGCGCAAATGATGGATAATTCGCATAAGCCTGATCCGCGTTGGGTACCAAAAAAAGGTGCCGCGGGGCGCGATTAAATATAGAATACTCTCGTTTTGAAATTTAAGGGTCTGTGTGACCCTTGATTAAAAGTTGTTTGAAAAATGAGCCGCTTTGGACGCCGAAACATGATTAATTATTAATCAATGCATACTTTGAAACGAAAGTGTGAATTAATTCGCACTTTTTTTTGTGAATTTTACAAGTATTGAGAAATGTGGCTGCGCCGATCGCTTATAAATAAAATAATATAAAGCTATACACAAAGATAATAATAACTACATAATTCTAAGAACAAGTAATTGTGTTTTTTTTGAACAATTATTATGTCGTTTTGACAAATCGTCGGTGTCGTATCGACTAAGTGGTGGAATTTTTTGGTATGACTGTTTGAGCAAAGGATCAGATAACAATACAAATGACCCGCACTCAAATATCCGAACATTTGTTAAAAGAATTCCTGCAATTTAATAACAATCGAAATAATGAAATGCCTGGAGAAAAATATGTTTAAACGCATATCTGTCGTCTTGCTCACTCTCGGTCTTTTCGCTTGTGGAGGAGCGGTAGACCCGGTTGAAAACCCTTCGTCTTCCAGTTCGTCAAGTTCCTCCTCTTCGAGCGGTGAAGTTCAGCAGCTTTCGGCTTATGAGAGAGGTAAGAAGATTTATCACGATGACACTAACGGCCTTCTTTGTGCGGCTTGTCATGGGGATGATGGTGGTGGCGTGGCTGGTGCGGCCGAGCGTCCATTGCCTGGTTGTGAGATGGAAGATGCTACTGAGGTAATCTGTAGCTCCGTAACTGCGCTGGAGACATATATTCGTAACGAGATGCCCAAGGGCTCTGGGTCGAAGTGTGTCGGCCAATGTGCGCAGGACCTCGCTGTATACATTGCTGAGGAATTCATTGGTATCGATTCAAACCCAGAATCTTGTTCCGAACAAGTTTCAAAAGGGTCTCTGGCTCGCCGCATGAATAAGACTGAGCTTTATTATTCAGTTAACGATGCGTTTGGGGTTGGTGGTAATGCCTTCTTAGAGCTAGACACTGACGGCACGTTGGTTGGCTTCCCCACTGCTGGCTCGAACCTCGAAACAACTTTAGAGTGGACACAGGAATATCTCGATGCAGCTGTTAATGCAGTTGACATTATTGTTGATGCCGGAGCGTTTAACCCTAATTGTGGTAATAACTCTACCTGTATTCGCAACGCTATCGCTGATGTTGGTAAGCAGTTATTCCGCGGTGCACTGACGGATGCTGAGCTTGATAAAATAGTTAGCACGTTTGAAGACATTTCAGCAGAGGTCGACGCAACAGAAGGTCTGAAGGCAGCCTTGCTTTCAGTTATTGCTTCTCCACGCTTCCTATTCTTAGTGCCGGATGAAGAAAAAGTTACACACCGTAATCTTACTGCAAAAGAATTGGCGGACCGGCTCTCGCTTGCGTTCACTGGCTCAATTCCCGATTCGCAACTTTTGGCTGCGGTTGATTCAGACCGTTTGAGCGGCAGTGCTCTAGAAGCTCAAGTGGATCGCCTTATCGACAGCGAAAAATTTGATCGCTTCATTGATTTATTTGCCAATGGTTGGTTAGGCCTAGACGTAGCTGGCGAAAAACTAGATCCTTTAGTAGCGGGTCTAAGCCAAGCCCAATGGGATACCTTGTTGAACGATATGAAGACAGAAACACGCATGTTCTTAAAGCATATCTTCGTTAATAACCTCCCACTGAGCGATCTCTTGTTAGCTGACTACACTTTTGTTAACAAACGTTTAGCTGATCACTATGGTCTTAACGCTCCGACTAATAGCAATACTAATTTTGTTAAGGTTGATTTACCTGCAAGTTCTCATCGCGCTGGACTGTTAACTCAAGGTGCTATTTTGGCCGGAGGCTTACACCGTGAAAATGTTTCGTACATCGATCGTGGTAAGTTGGTTATTTCGGCGGCAACCTGTGAAGTCCTAAGGGTTGATCCAGACTTGTTAGCCGAAGCGCTTACTACGATCCCTGAAGATGCTACAGAGGCTGACAAAATTAAACTTCGTGCAGCCGACAGTTCTTGTAGTGGTTGTCACTCCAAAATCGATCCAATTGGTTGGGTATTCACACGCTTCGGCGTGACTGGCGAGGTGGTAGATGTAGATCCCGACGGTGCGACGGTTGATACTGGTGGCTGGTTGTTTGAACGCCAGTTCGACGATGCGAGAGGAATGGCAGAGATCATTTCTGACCGCGGAACTCTCGAAACTTGTTTTGCAAGTCGCTTCCTCGTTCATTCGGTTGGTCGCAGCTTTAATCACGCTGCTGATAAAGAAGATCAGTGTCAAATTGATTCTGTAGTCGATCAAACCAAACGTGCTGATGGCTCTATAGGTGCTAGAGACTTCCTTAAAGCATTAGCAACGGGTCGAATCAGTACAACTACTGGTTCAATCATAGAGTGATAGTCAACGCAGAGAATTTGGAGACGAATTATGAAATATACAATTAATCGCCGTACCTTCACTCTAACGCGTAGAACTCTTCTTCGTAGCTCGACCTATGGTGTAGGTACTGTTATGGGCCTTCCATTATTGGAGGCAATGTTTAAAACTGATCACGCCTATGCTCAGGCTGCGGTCGATACACCACGATACGTTGGTATGTACGTACCGAATGGTATTTATCACGAGCCCAATTCGGCGGATGGCCTCTGGTTTCCGAAATATGCCGAAAACCCTACCGGTCGGTTTATTAAAAGGGCTATTCCGAGCCTAATGAACTCTAGTTTGCAGGGGTTTGAGAAGCATGGTCTTATTGATGACATTACCTTAATCGAGGGTTTACAGAACGATAGCAATTACTTGAATAGTACCGGTAACGGCCACTTGACGGGTATCGCAAGCTGGATGACTGGGCATGCAATTATGCCACACGATAATCTGCGCGACTCGGATATGGCGACCAAGCATCGTATGTCGATGGAGCAAGAGGTTTCCAACTATGCAAACTCCTTGCTAATGCCTGGCGTTGCGGATCAAGATTTGCCAAATCCAGACCTTATGGCGCTTCGTATGGCCGGTAGTGCGCATTTGGACGGCGGCCGAATGGACTACAACAACAAAATGAAGAACGGCTTGAACTGGTCGAAAAACTTTGAGCTTCTTGGCTTAGAGGGCGATCTTCGCAAGCAATACAACGCGCTTTACTCCAAGCCGGGCATGACCGGTGGGCAAGCGGGAGGCGGAACGCAAGAGATTGATCGCAGAACTCGCTTGAAGCTCTATGTGATGGACGATGTACTTGATCAGTTGAGGTCACTTGAGAGGCGTTTGGGCGTTGAAGACTTGCAAAAGGTTGAAAGCTACCTTAACAATGTTTACGACATCGAAAAATCGCTTAATCAAATGGGCACAGTTGTAGAGAGTTCATGCGACCCAAGCGATATGCCATTTCAACCTTCAGAGGTTCCAAATTATACTTTTGGTAACGGCAAGAAGCTTCCTGATACTCAAGGTGCTCCGCATATTGGAGAGCATATGCGTATCGCATCTAAGATCACTGCTCATGCATTAAGTTGTGGTCTAATCCATTCCGTCAGTTACTGCTGTGGTGGTGAGGCTGCTGGAGCACGCTATACCGACATTAACGTTAATATGCATTTCCATAACAACGTATCGCACAACCGTAAAAGGAAGAAAGAGTGGATGGCGATTGATAAGCAGCACGCTGATCACTTCGCTTTATTCATGAAAGAGGCGAAGGACATCAAGCGCGGTGACGGAGACTTGCTTGACGGTACAGCGTTTATGCTTGGTTCTGGTTTGGGAGATGGTAGTAAGCACTCCTCTCACCGTGTTGCGATGTTGATTGGTGGTCGTATCGGCCGCTGGAGCACTGGCGAATTTAAGCACGGCCAGCACTTCAAATATAAGTCTAGCGGTAGCGAAAAAGAAGCTCGCGGTAAAGACGAAAGTCATGCGCAAGTTGTTCAGACAATTCGTGAGGAAATGGGAATTGATCCGAGCACAGTTGTCCAGCCTTTCACCAATAAGAAGTGGCAGAAAGGTGAATTACTTAATAAAGGAACGCTTGATTTTAGCTAATTGTTGAAAACCAAGCGTATTCTTTAAATTGCTTTCCAGGCAAAGTAGCCGCACTTGTATAACACTTGTGCGGCTTTTTTTGTTGTTGTTTTCCTTATATTAAAAAGCCCGTTGTTAAAAACGGTTTCGATCTGAAAAAGCCGAATCTTTTTTATGGAAGCAAAAACTCGTCAAAAATGCTGATCACTAGATCAACGCAGTCACAACCGGGGTCAAAATCGGTTTCAATTATTTTTGCTATGTCGTTAATGGATCTTTTGCCGTCAATATTTTCCTTGATCTTATCGATCACGGGGTGTGATTGAGTATCACGTAGTTGAATATTTTCTACTGGCAGATATGTCATCACAAACCAAGGCGGAGGAAACCCTTTTATCGCTTTGCTTTTTTTAGCTTGAGGTTTTTTCGCAATAAAAGTCCATACTTCCTCCTGACGCATACGTTTATCAAGCGGTGACTTTAAATAGCATACTTGGTCTATACGTTCTTCTGAGAATACTAAACCGCTTAACTCGATAAATGATTTTATTTCGTCAAAGTTATATCGAACAGAGTAGGGTACTCGATCCATATATAGCAGCGGGCCGGTATTGATCCAATGACCTCCCGGTTTTAATAGCGTATCGACGAGAGCAATTAATTCTCTGACGTCGCGTCCGTTAACGTCAATAAACCAAGGGGTCACAATTAAATCAAAAGATTCGGGAGCTAACGGGATATCCCAAACATCAGCGCCCAGCGCATACCAAGTTTCTCTCAATTCCTTTTCTGCCTTCGGCGGAGCAAGTTCTACAATTTCGGCCAGAGATTTATCTTTTTGAGGATAAGCGCGCAAGTCAGCTAGTTTAAATGAGCTTTGATCGACGATTATACGCTTTGAGAAAAGCAGCAAAATTGGATTATAGTCAATTGCGATTGTCGCGTCAGAATTGAAATATTGATGAATGTCCCAGCTTAATTTTCCTGCCCCTGAGCCGAGAACAAGTATAGAACTGGCTTTGTTGATATCATTGTTTTCTATTAGTGAAATAACGCGCGCGAGAGCATCTTTATTTTCAGGCGGGTCATCTTTATTTTCTTGCCATCCCCAATCGCGCAATAGTAAATCGAAGTAATCAGCAAATATTGTGGGGTCCATTGCGTTGTCCCTATCAGTATTTAAATTTAACCCCGAGGTTGTTAGTTCGTTACCTACCGTAGCGTAGATATTTTCGTTGGCCTCTATCAGGTGCTGCATGCGTTCACGCACCGGTGGAATTAAATCCTTTCGATAATAATCTTTTTTTTGTCCTTCGAGGTTTTCCTGCCACTGTGCGAGCATAATTCCCAGCGTAGATTCCCAAATGGATTTTTGTTCAATGCCATTAGCAAACCAGCAGGGTATTCCGCTCAAATCGAAAAACTGAGTGCCGCAACTGTTACACTGGTTGGTATTCAAATCGAGGCCAGTGCTTGGCGTTGCTCCGCACTTCGGACAAATTAAAAAATGGCTTGGGATTGCGTGCAGGTTTGATTTCATATAGGGAAACAGCTCTAGTTGTAAAAACTCACCTTGCGAGGTGGGCGGGCAAAAATTAAAACATCGCTACCTATTTTTCTTAGGTGAGCTTATTTTATTAGTTTAATTGACCGAAATAGAGGGGAGAACTCTACCCCGGCATTTGTGCATTGTGATAAACCTCTTGAACATCGTCGCAATCATTGAGCAACTCGATAAATTTTTCCATTTGTTCTGCGTCGTCTGAAGAAAGCTCGACATGCGTTTGAGGGACAAAAGTGATTTCTTCAATTTCAAAATCAATCTCGGGAAAAGCTTCGCTCAATGCGGTTCGCGTATTATTAAATTCCGTGTTTGGTGCAATAACCGTGATGATACCGTCATCATTTTCAATATCGGCGACATCGACATCTTTCTCCATTAGCGCTTCGAGCACGGTTTCCTCGTCGTCGTGTTTGAAGGAAAAAATAGCACGATGGTCAAACATATGCGCGACCGTACCCTGAGTGCCCAATTTTGCTTTAGCTTTGTTAAAACAGGTGCGGACTTCGCCGAAGGTGCGATTATTGTTATCGGTCAAACAGTCGACGATGACCATGCAGCTGCCCGGGCCAAAGCCTTCGAAGCGCGCGAGACTATAGTCCTCTCCGCCGCCACCTTTGGCCTTATCTATTGCTTTGTCAATAACATGCCCGGGTACTTGGTCTTTCTTCGCTTTATCAATTAAGCGCCGGAGGCTCAGATTTGCGCTGGGGTCATGACCGCCATTTTTCGCACAGACGTAAATTTCTTTACCATACTTGGAGTAAATTTTGGTTTTCATTCCCGCTGTTTTGGCCATTGACGCCTTGCGGTTTTCGTAGGTTCGTCCCATATTCTAAGCTCTTCGGTGTAAGTTTGTGCTTACTAATATCTATGGTCGCTTACAAAACCACACCCTTTGTATAGCGACACGTTTGAGACGAGAGATTTTACCGAATCCCGGGTAGCCTATAAAGAAACTGAGCCGCAACAACGAAGAAAACACTCGCTTAAAATGACTGGTCGATCAACGGGCTTATCACCACATCAAATCATCAGGTATCTCATAGGCAGCATACGGATCGTCCTCGTCGGTAAGTGCTTGGCCCTTCTTATTGAGAAGCACAATAAAGTCTTCGCATCGACTTGCGATTTTTTCGGCGACTACCTTGGGTACTAGGGCATAGCCCTCTCCATGTTTA
The DNA here is from genome assembly GCA_028281865.1 of Marinagarivorans sp. Classification (GTDB taxonomy): domain Bacteria; phylum Pseudomonadota; class Gammaproteobacteria; order Pseudomonadales; family Cellvibrionaceae; genus JANQJB01. Next base: position 5,982 of record JANQJB010000119.1, on the reverse strand, counting down.
GCAATGGCGATGATACCCTTTGCGAGTTGCTCTTGAAGAGGGGGTGTCACGTAGAGTTTTTTAATCTTTCCAGCATCGTTGAACTGATAGGCGACATCACCACTTTTATAAGCTATTTGGCCGTTTGCAATAAGCTGCTTAATTTGAGCAAGCACGGCTTTTTGCTCCGCTTCATCATTGCGTTTTTGGTTGAGTTCGCGGCTCCTTTCGGTCTTGGCATCCAGTGCTTGTTTGGCTAGTATTTTGGCTTCGTCTTCTTGTTGTTGCCCTTTGGGTTGCTGTTTTTTATTTTTTCTTTGTTCCTTTTTTATAGCTTTTGCTTTTTTGTTATCTACTAGGCCAGCACCCAATAATTGGTCTTGTAGGGATTTCGACATAATATCACCTTGTTAAATTACAATAGTTTAGAGGCTTATCGCGCACTAGACAGTAAACTAGCATCTAGCTATACCGGTTAACAGCTTAGTCCCTTGCTTGCAGATTTTTTATTCTGATTAGTTTTTTCTTATTAGCAGGCAATGCGTGCTTGCCAAGTTTGACTTCGTTTAAATATAGATTAACGACATCGTCGGCAAAAAGAATATGTCCATTAGGGTTTTCATCAAATGTAAAATTAGTTCGGTCTAAAGTGATGTTTTGTGCATAGTTGATGTTTATGCCCTGCGCCTTATCAATGTATGCCTGATTGGCATCGCGTTTGTACGAGCCGTTCTTGTAAATCGCAGCTATAGCGAAAAAACGAACATTAGATATGCGAACTTTGTCCGTTGCATTGCCTATTATGCGTATTGGCTGGATCACTTGATTAGAATTATCGATCGAGATCTTCTCGAAATTAACATTGTTTATTTTGCCTGGCTGATGAGGTTTAGGCGTTCGAGTAAAGAATACCGGTTTTTTATCGTGCTTCCTTAATGGGGTGGAGGGTGCAATTGTTTTTCTGGGGTCGGATTCTATTGCGATGGGAAACCCAACTTGCGACATTTGAATATCGCGAAATACTAAATTTTCGATATGGGCGCCGTCTCGTGAGCTTAAAGCTATGCCTCCCCCGCCAGCTGAAGTAATTTGGATGTCTTCAAATAAAATATTCTTAATGTTGCCTGCTGTTTCAGGGCCAAAGTGAATTGCATGACAGCAAGTGCTCTCTAATGTGCTATGTCTTATAACAATATTTTCACTATATGACTTAATGCCACCCGAGTAATCGCTGATAAGCGAAACAGCATCATCCTGAGTTTTGATATTCACTTGATTGATATTAGCACCGCGCGTATCTATAAGGCTGATGCCTTTTCGCCTTCCTTTTATAGTGACGCGCTCTATCACAAGATTGTCTGAATTCTTGCTGGTTAGGGCCGAATAGCCACCGCTGTCAATGGTCACATCGCGTAATTTAAAATGTTTAATTCGCCGCAGCGCTATGACTTTGTTACCAAAGCCGGGTTCGACAATATTATTGTGCTTTAAGTTTCTTGCGCTAATTTGACCGGGACCAACGATGGCGATGTGTCGAGCATCTTCAGCCAGAATAAGTGAATTATGAAAGTAACTCTGGCCGAAGCTCTGATACAGATCAAAGCGGTTTTTTTCAGGTGGGTTATAGCCTCTAGCAGCGGCAGTAATTTTAGCATTTTTACTTATTTCCAACGTGACATTACTTTTCAATATTATACCGTTGGCTAAATAATCCCCCTGTGCAAAATACACCGTCCCACCGCCAGCGCGGTTAGCTGCTTGGATAGCTTGGTTAATTGCCTTTGTATCGATTGTTTTCCCATCACCAATTGCTCCATAAGCTTTTACCTCAAATTTATTCGAGACGGCAGAAGCGAATTCAGGAGCTAATACTAACGAAAAAAAAAGTGCAAAATAGCAGCAACTAAAATGGAATTTATTGATACGAGACAAACTAAGATGAAACAGATTAAAGGCGAGGATATTCATAAAGTAAGCTATAGGGCATTTCTGCCTTATAAGTTAATTGCGGATTAATGAAATCTCAATAGGAACAAGCGAGAATTTCTACTTGTCACCACCGAGACATGAATTGGGGGTCATTTTCAATACACGGGCTAGGCGCCCCCCCTACATACATGCGTGTAGGCTCGAACGCGCGATCACTGATAATTGCTCCTGCATTAAAAGTATTCCCTCCTTCCATGGCGGTCATCCGGCGCGCGACGGTCTTGAAAACAACCCCCAATCCCTGTCTCTCAGCTTCTGTAGGACAGTAATGAGCTATAGGGCCCTAGGTGTATAGCCGTCAGTGAATGGATATCCTATATTGGCCTTGTCTATACTGCAAGCGAGCGATCAATTATACGATGAAATTTGCCGCGCTTGGGGCGCGACACAAATTTTTTTATAGCTGTTGTTTTTATAGCTGGGGTTTCTATTCCTCGAACAGGATGTTGACAAGCTCGTCAAAAGTGTTAACCCAATAATGGACCTGTGTTTCTGCTGGGTGAACTGGATTGGGTATATTACGACCGAATTTTAAGCCTTTTTTGCTTAATACACGAAAGCATCGTGTCTCTTTCTGATGTTTTAAGCTGGGGCGATACAACTCTAATAAAATGCCTTTTTGTACAAGGATCTTGTTGGCATCTTGAGGTGTGAGAGGCACATTAAAAAGTTTAAGAAGTGCAGAAATGGATGAATAACGCAAAAGCTCCGGTGGTTCGGCTACCGGGAGTGCCTCGATTTCATTTTCATAATAATCGCTCATGTTAGTGTCCTAATATTACATGCTAGTTTATTTGGTCGGGGTTTGGCTTTTTCGGAGGATGTCATTCCACTTTGGTCTTTTAAAATCGTTTTTTAGAAACTCGGACCTTTGTGGTTGCCTTCCTTGGCGCCATCCCTGGTAAACCGTGCGCTATGGTGCGTTGAGTCTCGTCCTGCGAGTCCATGAAAAACATTATGCCCAACCCCGGTCTCAAAACATGAGACTTCTGGACTGGCTAGTTTTTTATTTTGTTAGCGACGCGAAGAAAAGAAGCTCGGCTATACTTGCAATAGCAATTGTGTGAAGTTCTTTGGGGGTATAAGTGAGGCTAGAAAAACAGCTCGTCCTTGCGCTTGTATCGGTTCTGGCCATAACGATAGCGCTCTATTCTTCAGTTTTTACCGCTGAATACGTATGGGATGACAAAACATTCTTTGTCAATTCTGCTTCGCTGCGCTCTTATGACAATGTGTTTAAAGCAATGGCGGATCCGATAGTTGCCGGAGCTCTATATTTTCGCCCGTTGGGGATGTTTTCATATATTGCAGAGTTTTCAATATTTGGCCCTAACGCAACGGCTTCACACAGCATAAGCTTACTGATACATCTGTTTAATATTACCTTATTGGCCCTGATAGTTCACAGGCTGTTTAAAAGTGAGACTGTTAAGAACTATGGCATTTTTATATTCTCAGTTATTGGGTTTTATGCCTGGCACCCCGCATTAATAGAGCCAACAGTATGGGTTTCAGCTCGGTTTGATTTGTTGCTCACTTTTTTTATTAGCTTGGCGGCATTGATTACCTTAACAAATAGCAGTTGGTTTCGTGTTGTTTGGGTTTCATTGTGCTTTTTTTTGGCATTGATATCCAAAGAAACAGCGATAATTTTTCTGCCGATATGGGTGGCGCTTATTTGGTTTAAATATTATCCGCATTTAAACTTAGTGCAGTTCATGAAGCGATTAATATTATCGCATTTGTTTGAATTCGCTGCCTTGTTAGGATGCGCGATTGTGTATCTGTTTTTACGAAGTATAAGTATTGACAGCGGCGTTACCCATGATGTCTATGTGGTAGAAAATTATTCGTTATTTCAGCGCCTGCAATTGATCGTTTGTACGGTATGGTTTTATTTTAAGCTTGCTTTTGTTCCGTTTATCGTGGAGCTAAGTCCATTTCATTTTCGCGCAGATCACGTCAATATATTTAATACTGTATGCGGCACTATATTATTATCGCTTATCCTGTGCGCTGGTTTCTATCTGATGTATCGTCTGCGGAGCGGACTACTTTTTTTTCTTCTTGGCTTTATATGTCTTATGCCGGTTTTGAATATTATTCCGCTAAAAGTGCTCAACAATTTAGCGCAGGATCGCTACCTCACTTTGCCACTCATTTTCTTTTGTCTTGCCATTGGCAAGGCTTTTTTAAGCCTGCATAAAAGTATAATGGCCAGCCAATACCGTTATTCGTTACTACAAATATGGAAGTATAGAGTACTGGTCGTCGGTGTTTTCTTAGGTCTTTCTGCTTTAAATATCGTTTTTATTGCGCCGCGTTGGAAATCAGATTTTCATTTGTGGTCATGGGCTTATTCTAAGCATCCCAATAGACCCGTTGTTCAAGCGAACTTGATTAGCGCAATGTTGAGTGAAAATAGGATCGATTTAGCTTATAAAACGATCGAAGACATAAGTAGCCAGCATGGGGGGTTGCCGTTAGAAGCAAAAATACCAGAGGCTGAAATATATTTGAGGCTTGGCAAGTATGATCAAGCACTCACTGTCTTGTATATGATGGATCAGATTATTCCAGCCTACCACGATAAAAACGGGGCACATCAGCTTGACAAAAATTCGGGAAAGGCGACTTGGAGAAGGCGTGCTCTGCATCTACTTTTTGCATGGGCTTATATGGGCAAAGGCGATTACCAGCTGGCATTAGAAAATGCCAATATAGGTTTATTTTATCAAGAGGATAACCCTCCGTTACATTTAAGAAAATCAATAATACTTATAGCGCTTGGGCAGGTGGCAGAGGCCAAGGAGAGTTTTATGCGCGCAATTAACTTGTTTATTCCCGAAGGCCGTGCTCAAGCTTTTTTACTCGTGCAATTAGAACTAGAGCGTCTGTGCAACATCGAACAATGGCAAGCCTTGAATATGGGAGTATGCGAGGACAAGGAGCAGTTTTTTCTAGAGTTTAAAAAAATCGCCAATCTTTAATTTCCATTCAGCAAGAAGCGTTGATCACAATCAACATTTTTCTTGTTAACCGCATGTAAAATTCGGCCGTTGCAATAAGTGCGAGTTCGGTATTTATATCGAGCTCGCGTCGAATAAAATGTATTGAATTCTGGAAACTTTCGATGTCCCCCCGATCTGGTGAGAAATTAAAACGATCAATAAGTCTGCCGTTACTGACGTTCTATGGCATCGGTACCATTTTAGGCGCAGGGATTTATGTTTTGGTCGGAAAAGTAGCCGGCGCTTCAGGTATGTTGGCACCATTGGCGTTTCTAGTTGCTGCAATTGTTGCCGGTATTACTGCATTAAGCTACTGCCAATTGGTCGTCAACTTTCCGCGAAGTGCAGGCGAAGCATATTATGTGGAAGAGGGATTTAAATCTCGAGCGCTCAGTATTGCGATGGGTTATTTAGTGATTTTCACTGGCATTGTTTCTGCGGCAACGCTCGCTAATGGTTTCGTGGGTTACACTGCATCATTTTTTGCTATTTCTCGCCCTGTTGGTATTACTGTTGTAGTGGGCGGAATGGGCTTGGTTGCCATCTGGGGCATTGCTGAATCATTGTGGTTGGCGGCAATTATTACCTTAGTCGAAGTCGGGGGACTAGTCGTGATAGTTGCTCTTGGAGGAGAGGTATTATTGGATGCACCTTCAAAAATTACTGAGATGATGGTACCTGTTTCGATAACTGAATTAAGTATGGTTTTAAGTGGCGCTTTTTTAGCTTTTTATGCCTTTGTCGGCTTCGAAGATATGGTGAATATTGTCGAGGAGGTTAAAAACCCGAAGAAGACGATGCCACGCGCGATCGTTATTGCATTGGTTTTGGCGACGTTTTTATATGTATTGGTTGCGATGGTAGCGATATTGGGAATGCCGTTAGACGAATTATCGAACTCCGGTGCGCCGCTAAAAGAATTATTACAAAAAGACCACGCAGCAGTGGGTATGTGGATAGGTATTATCAGCATTTTCGCGATTATTAATGGTTTATTAACGCA
>JANQJB010000114.1 GCA_028281865.1 Marinagarivorans sp. | reverse complement strand
CGATCATCCTGATCTCCGCGACACTTGTGCTTCCTGCACTTCGCACCACCCGGGCATTCGGAAGGTCTTTTATAGGCTTGGTCTGCCTTGGCTTCGAAGCAGTTTTTAGCAGCGCTTCGCACTGCACCAATTCGTCACTGACCGCCATGGATGGCGGAAATACTGGTTTTGCAGGAGCAAAAACCAGTGCCCGATCATCCTGATCTCCGCGACACTTGTGCTTCCTGCACTTCGCACCACCCGGGCATTCGGAAGGTCTTTTATAGGCTTGGTTTACCTTGGCTTCGAAGCAGTTTTTAGCAGCGCTTCGCACTGCGCCAAATGGTTGCCATTAACCGACTAAACTCTAGCCATCTGGCTGCATAATTTCTTTTAAAAACAAAGACCTATAACAGACTTCATTTCCAAAGAGCTGCACATACTACACATAAATACTCCTGCGAACAAGGCAGAGTATTTTTGCCAAAAACTCCGGCGATAAATTCGCTATGCGCGTTGGTTTATTGGCCCGGCCAAGCTTCTCAAACGCATCTGGCGCGCTTAAGTTCTTTTCGATTACGGCAAGTTATGTGAAAGGTCGCCCAAATCCAGCCCTAATGCATGCGTAGAGGGTTCGCTTATAGTATCTTTTAAGCCAAATAAAAATAAATAGCTTAAGTCCGGTCCTCGGCCGTCAAAAACGATAATACGAGAACAGTATCAATGATTTACTTTCGCTTAATTTGCACGTGTGCCGTGCTATTTTTGTTGATGTCCTGCGTTGCTGAAGAGGACCCAGGAAATCAGCAAAACAATACTACAAATTCATCCAGTTCTAGTAGTAGCTCAAGTAGCTCCTCTAGTTCCTCCAGTTCATCCAGCAGCTCTTCTAGCTCTAGTTCTTCATCAAGCTCTTCAAGTTCGAGCAGCTCGTCTAGTTCAAGTAGTTCATCAAGCTCTAGCAGCTCGAGTTCTAGCAGTTCTTCAAGCTCTGGTGATGTTAATAAGCCGCTCGATCCGCGCGGCCACGAAGGTCCATTGTTTGGAAACCTGACGGAAGAAGAGCGCATGGAAATGTACTTTTTCGATATTCAAGGCAGGACCAAAATTGAAGCCGAACACTTTGTCACCCAGCGCTACGGGAACAGTGACTACCGCGGCGCACGCTGGTGGATGGTGGAAACTGCGGATCAGAATGTTAAAGATATCCCCGAGTTTGCAGACCGCTGTGCCCTCGCAAGACAAGAAATGGTAGAGATGAATGAAGGGAAAATGTATGGCGGTTTGACCGTTGCACAAATCATTGCACCCGATTGGCCTGCACGGCAGCACAATACCTTTTTTGAGCCTGTGGTAAATACCGGTCGAGAAAGGGGTAAAAACGTTGGTGTTGACGGCATGATAGAAAGATGGGGTTGTGACCCGATACAAAATAGAGCCAACGGCGCCAGCGGAAATGCTGTGATTAAATTATTGCCTGATATGTTGTACAACAACCATAACGAAGCCCCGCACGGTGGCAGTAACTGGGGAAGGCCAACCGGTCAAAATTCCGATATTTCTCCTCGTGCTTATTATCGCCTGAATCTTCCGAAAGGTGGCCAGTACAGCGTCTCAATTCAGGGTTATCGAACGGGTGCAGATTCGGGCAGTGTTCATTTCGGGCACGCTCCATCACCAGAGGTGAATGAGACGATTACAAAAGACCGAGGAATTTCGTGGGGAGGTACCGGATGGGCGTCCAGAAACACTTCGTTTAGGGCTCCAAGTGCCGGCGAGTACTACATTATTATTGCCGGCCGCGAAGATGGTTTTATCGTTGATTATTTAACGGTAACACCTAATTAAATCCTTCTACTAAATAAGCGCTTCGGTTAACAGAACGAAGCGCCCAATCCTCTTTTACCTTTCCTGTCTCAACTATCGCTTCTGATAAGTGTTCCTGAAATCGTCTGTTAACACGATAGCCTCTCCTTCCGCCTTTAAAATCATTTCTTCATTTAACTGACGTACTTGGTAAGTCCAACCGGCCGGAAGGTTCAACCTTTGGCCTAGTGTCGGCAAGCCTTCAAGCGCTTGGTTGGCATCAACCTCCAACGACATCGATTGCATGACATAGACACTGCCATCTGGAGAGACCAGTTCGAAAACGTCTGAGCCACTTGGGTAGGAATAAGTGGTTGTGCGCCGAACTATGCTTTCTCTATAAGGCGCCGATAACTGCTCGCTGGCTTGGCTAGGGTCGATATCAACGGTTGCCAAACGACTCATCGCCAGCCCGCCGAAACTGAGCATATTGCGCTCTTCTTGAGCTGCACTCGTTACGTTGGGCAACCAAATCCGCGGACCGTTGCGCACTGCTCTAAGTGCACCGAATTCGGCTTGAATTGCCTCAAGATTAAGACCTTCAAATTGCTCTTGAGGACAATCGTTCAGCCCCTGAGTACCCCACACTTCGGCTTCAACTGAAAAGCCAGAGCGCTTGATAAGCAGTAACTCGCAATAACGCGACCCAGCGCCGAAAGGGATTGGCGAGAAGGGCAAACCACCATTTGTTAGCGGTGTTGCTCCGACTTTCAAAGCATAGGCTTCAGCCAGTGCGGCCTCGCGGTGATATTCCGCAGCGATTACTGCGGGCTCGGCGAGTAAATTATCAAAGGCTGTATCACTCGGTACTGAGTTGATCCACACGGCGTCCCAGCTCCGACCATCACCGATTAACACACCTTGCACATTTAGACGTGCACTGGCTTTTATGCCCAAGCTTTGCTCTGCCTCCTTGATGGCAGAGGCGTAATGCTCCATCGCTTCCCTACCACCGCGGTTGGGCTCATCGACACCATTTGCGTACATCGCAACTTCGTGAAAGCGGAAAACTTGCACCTGGTTAAACGCGGTCATGTCATTCATTTGCTGAGAAACCGGGTTATTGGTTGCGTCTAGCATTTCGGGGTACGTCACCATAACAATACTGCTTTCCACACCTGCATCTTTATGGATCGCACGTGCGTTAAACCCTTCATGGACCGACATAGCAAAAAAAGCCAGCGGACAAGGGTATTGCACAATGGCTACGCTGTCCCACTCGCCCGCCATTTGAGATGGATGTACCCCTTCAATAATGTCAGTGACATCAGCGACAAAAACCGGTTTTGCCCCGATGGCAGCCAAATATTCAGTGGGGCTATAGAGTTCATTCGCTTCGCGGCCGGTCAATGTGGTCTCACGCCCATCGGCGTACTCCGCTTGCTCGCGGAAACGAATCAAGTTCACCATATAAAAGGGTCCATCGGTGGGAGCCATCAGCATACGCTGAGCTTGTTCGATGTTAAAACTACCGTAAGAAGGGTTGTTACCGGAGCTTAATGCACCACCTAATTGCGACAACAGCGTGGGGTCCTCGCATAAATCTGGTCCCAGCGCTATAGGCGCCGCACTTGAGGGTGAAGCCGTTCCACCACTAGGCTCGATGCCGAGATCTAACGGCCCAATTGGACCCTGGAACGAATCTTCATTACCCGTGCGAATATTGAGTGTGGGATTCGGTAGCTGCAACGTTAAAGGTTCAGGCGCTGTGTATTCAACCAAGCGCCAACCCTCTGGAATTACGGCTTCGTCACTCGTGCGCCCTGCATCGCGGCTAACTCGCACATACTGGTCGCTGCTGGGGGATACAATCACATACAGTTTGCTACCCTGCGAAAAGCTAATTTCATGAGACTTGGCGATAAGTCGGCCGGTTAGCAAGCCTGCGTCGCCGAGGTTTACATTGGAGTCAGTAATAGTCGCGACATGCCGCCACGAATGGCCAAAATGCTCGGCCTCAGTATATTCACCGACGGCTTTTCCCGGCGAGTTAGCAAATTGACTGGCATCCGGGTCGCCTTCGCGAGGCTGATTTTTAATCCAGCCCATCGGTAATTCAATTGCGTCGAAATCCTGCTGCGTAAGGTCCGTGCTAAGCCAAACAACAATTTCACTGGGCGAGAGAATCTGCAGAATTTCATAGCCGATTTTAGGCTGCTCTGGCTGTTTGTTTTTTTCGTAAAAAGCAAGCAGTCGCTCGGCAATAGCTGGACCCTGATCATCCTGCAGAAAATGGCTTGCTTCGGGCAAACGCGTATGGGCTTGTCCCGCTGCACCGGGCACATTATCGATAAAAAATTGTTGTGTTTCACAGCTTCCCAGGCCACCAGGGTCATTGCTCGCCCAAATTGTTAGAAATGGTTTTTCGTATGCCAGCAAGCCGGCCATGGCTTGGGCATTGAGGCCCGGAATATCGTTAACAATTGAGGGAAATTTACGAATACCGGCCATGTAAATTCGGCTGGGGAAAGGTGCATCGTAAGCAGCTTCTTCTTCAGTGGGCAGCTCAAACCAGGTAAGTGCCTCAAGGGTCTCCGATGCTTTGAACGAAGCACCCTTCATCGCGTAGTTCATCCATACGCCAAAGTCGCTGTTATCTTCTTGCTGGAGCAACAAATCACAACCATCATAAAAAGGTACTTGCTGATCGGGAATCATTGCATAAGGTGATTCTAGCTCGAGGATTTCATTCGGGTTTTCAATTTCGGGAAAAGGTTGCACATCCGCAGGAATAACTGGCAAATTGCCATTGCCAACGGCAATCGAAGCAAACAAGTCGGGGTTTAAACCAGCAAATCTGAGCCCTATTAGGCTGCCCCAATCTTGCACAAATAAATTAATCTCTTGCAGTTGCAGCGCTTCGATAAAAGCTTCCAGTCGCTCCGTATGACCAAGATAAGTGTAATCGTTAACATCTATGGGTTTATCAGAGCGGCCCGTACCCAAATGATCCATTGCAATAACACGGTAACCCGCTTCTGCGAGCACCGGGATCATTTTGCGATATAAATAAGACCAACTCGGCTGGCCGTGTAACAGCAATATTACGGGTCCGTCGCTCGGGCCATCTTCAACATAGGCTTGCCGCAAGCCATCTATTTCGACATATTGCCCCTCATAGGGAAAACCCTTCAAATCAGCAAAACAAGCCTCCGGTGTACGCACAAATTCGACGCCAAACTCAGTCGTCATTACTTCTACGTCGGTTTCGGCCAACACACATTGTGTTTTTTCTCCATCAGTGTTTTCGGGTGGATTGTTTGTTGATTCATCGCTGGTTTTATTATTGGAATCGTTGCAAGCTAACAATAAAGTGCAAAGCGCGACGCTGCCAAGCCAAATACTAAACCGCTTAAGCCTGGGCACGAGTTCGCTAATCAACAAATTGGAATGCGCTGGATTTGACATAACTAATCTCCTTTAATTAGTGGAGTGCAGAAGTTCAAGCCAAACACTAACAAGAGCAATTTCTTGAGCCCATGGATTAAGGTATCAAGTGTGTAAAACCCGGTATGAAGTGAACAAGCTCAGAAATGAAAGTCTCGTTTGTATGAAGCGTGTCAAACCTTGTATGAGTGGTCGCAAGCCGATGTGTTGGTAGTGATAACATTATCACTACGATGTCAACTTCAACCGGTAGAACAAAATTTTTAAATTGAGCTCAATATGTTGAATACAATGACGGGATTTTCCCAGTTCAATCAATTTTTTTGGCGCAAACCAAAATTATTGCAAGCAACTATTTTCCTTGCGCTTTGGCCGTTAGCTAATCTTTTGTTTGCTACAGCAACAATGGTTGATGTAGGTTTTTTCAGCTTTAAGCTATTTTTTACCGCAGCAGGGAAAATTTGGGTTTTATTTGCTTCTTCTTTTGCCATTATTAGCATTATTGAATATGTTTTTCCCTCTTCATTTAAAGTCTTCAAGTTTTGGCGTTTACTTGCTATTTATTTAGCTGTTTTTCTTTCTATGTCGTCATTGTTACATCCGATAGTTACCATTCCTCCATCAGCAATGGTTAAACATGTCGCAGCAAACGGGTTAGTGATGGTGCTGCTACAAACAACCGTTTACTTGGGGGTAATGCACTTGATCCAGCAACAACGCCGTTCATTTGAGATTGCACTCACATTGCAAGAAAGCGAGTTAAATATGTTGCGCGCTCAGAGTAACCCTCACTTTTTATTTAATACACTCAATTTAATCGTTTCTGAAATTTCAAACGACGCAGACAATGCAAAGGAAATTGTCTACGACCTGGCTGACTTACTTCGTTCCAACATTAAAATGGCGCAGCAAAAATTCACCTCGCTTACCGATGAGGTTCATTTAGTTGAGTTATATTTAAAGCTTCAACAAAAAAGATTTAAAGATCGCTTTAGCTTTATTATTGATATGGATCCAGAAACACGAGATTTAAAAATCCCTGCGCTGCTACTGCAACCTATAGTGGAAAATGCGATCAAACACGGTGTTGCACCCTATGCGAAAAAAGCGCACATATGCATTAGGACAGAAATTAAAGATGAAATGCTGCGTATCGATATCAATGACTCCGGTCCACCATTTAACGAAAGTACAATAGGAGAAGCGGATGGACTACGCATTGTACGCAAGACATTGTCGTTACATTATCCTAATCAGCATTTAATAGAGTTAAAATCTACACCGTCGGGTGGAAATTTTCGTTTACAATTTCCTGCTCAGAAATATTCTCAGAGCAAATCGCAAAATAACCAACTGAAATGAACAAAAAAAATGTGATTATTGTCGACGATGAAATTGCCGCAAGACAACATCTTCGTTCCGTAATTAATGAGTTCGAAGAGTTGTGTGTAGTATCTGAAGCAGGTGACGGAAAAAAAGCGATTAAGGATATTTCAGAAAAAAAACCCGATATTGTTTTTCTCGATATCGAAATGCCAGAGGTAAATGGCTTTGATGTTGCCAAAGCCACGGCAAACTTAAATTATCAATTAGTCTTTGTAACGGCCTATGATCAATATGCGCTTGATGCTTTTGATACTCGGGCGATCGACTACCTGGTTAAACCAGTTCGCCCAATGCTGCTCAAAAAATGCATTGATAAGATATTGCGGCAAGAAGAATGGGTATTTGAAAAGTTAAAAAGACAAACTGACCAAAACGATAGCATTGTACTTGATGACGGTGGCAGTTTAAGAGTTTTGCGATTCGATCAAATTATGTTTATTGAAGGCATCGGTCGCTATCGGCGTATTCATCTTACAGAAGAAGATAAACACGCCCATGGCGTAAAAACGATTGTTTCCGATACTACCCTTGAGGAATTTGGACAACATCTACCACCAGAACAATTCTTCCGACTGCACCGCAGTTATCTTGTTAACACGAAAAAAATTACTCGTGTGCTCACAGAAATGCGAAAACACTATGTTGATATTGATGAATACGAACTTAAAATTCCAGTATCGCGATCGAAAGTTGCAAGTTTAAAAAATTTATTAAAGCAAAGTGTGAGTAGGCAGAAATAAGCCGCCCTAGCTTAGATAGGGGTTATTCATTGCTATTTACTAAATGGTTGTTTGACCCGGCCGCATACTGAAGGAGTCGCCGGTCACAATCGCCGTTGCAAGTTCCGGAAACCTTTTTCCTCCTTAAATAGTGATCGAAATGCGCAAGTTTTTCTATAAACTCTCCTTTGTAAGCTAGGTCGACGTTGAAAACAACGGCGTCATGGAAATTAATTTTGGCAATAGTGTTAGCGCTGAGATACACGCCGAAATACTCGTTTTTACACCCATAGTCGGTGCTTCTGTTGACGTGACATGGCCATGTGCTAGTAGCGATATCCAAAACAAGTTTCTGCCACCTTCGTGCAGAACTTGATATGATAACCATGATTTTCTTTAATAGAGCCCATTCGCTTCGATATCAAGGGCATTAGACGGCTCTCTGCCCTCTAATTAATCAAAGAGTACCACCACAATCACAACCCGTCGACCGCGAAAGACGCCACTGATTCTTTTTTTCACTTAAGTAAACACAAATAGGCTTGCCTTTTTCCAGCAGAGGTTTAAATCGAGCTACTTCCGAGTCATCTTTCATTATACTTAGTGTATTTTTAACTGTTGGAAGTCCTGATAACTGATCAGTAGAACTGTGTTTACTTGTTAGTTCTATCTCATTAATTTTATACCAAAGGCCGTTTTCAATAATATTATTTAGGCCGCAAAAAGACCCAGAATAAAATTCATTCACAGGAGTAAATTTATTGGCCTCTTCGAGCAAATCTAATTTTATTGAATTATATTTTTCAGTAAGTAATTTATAGTGTTCTCTGTATTGCTCGTCATGCCCAATCACAGCAGCGACAAATGCATTTACCAGATTTTGCTTTTTTGATCTGAAGTTTACTTTTTCACCGAGTAAAGAAGCATGGAAGTGCGCCATGGGGCTACCTAGCTCAATTCCTTTTAAATAATACTCCATCGCTTTCTTTTTATCTGAGTGCCCTAGCAATCCGTCTTCCTCAATCAAGCCAAGCCAAAGATTAGCCCTTGATTGGCTGTAGCGATGTTCATCGTCGTCAGAGCTGAGTAGCTCTTGTAACAATTTTTGAGCTTGTCTTACGTTTTGTGGCGCACCGTCACCTCGTATAAGTATACGCGCATAAGCAAGCATTGAAGGAATATCACCGTTATCCGCTGCTTTTTTACGCCAATAGGTCGACTCCCGGTAATTAAAATGCTCTGATTTTGTATCGGCGTATTGAAGTGCCAGATAACGAGCACCTAAAGGTTCGCCTCGCTTGTAAGCTTCATTGCAGTAATTTTTTGCTTCGTTAAAATCACTCTTCAAACATTTCTCTTTGAATATAGCAGCAAGCGTTTTTTCAGAGTCTGGTGCATTATCATCAATCCAAGAAGAAATTATATCTTTTTCCTTTATTTCAGTTGAATGAATGTAATATGTTTTTCCTGCTTCTACCTCAATCGTTCTCATCGTTAAAGATGTAACGCGTGCAAGATCTTCAGAAGCTGCGTAATAGCTCACCTCATATGACCCGGGTGGAACAGAAACATCAAAACCTTGAAAAGCCGAACTAAACCGGTAGGTAGATGGATAATATTTGACTTTATCACCTACAATACTGTGAAGACGAGCAGTGTTTCCACCCTTAATTGTGGCAGATTCCTCTGGGCCTAAGCCGTTCGTAAAACTACGATTCAAAAATACCGGCTGAACAGCACATGCAGTTACTAGGAGCAATAAAAAAGGGAGAAAACTTTTCCATATATTGTATTTAATCATAATAATCCAGCCTTAATATTTTTTTATTCCACAACGGTTGCTCAACATATCGTAGTATTTTTCTGATAATCGACCATTTATATAATGTATTTCATCAAAATAACGACAAGCTAATTTCGGATAACCAATCTTAAGATATGAAGCCGCTCGATTTAACTGCTGCCATACAGTTTCAGCCGGTGTTCTTGAATAATATGAGTCAAGAATTTCTTTTGCTTTAACATTATCTTTTAATTCTTGTGCAGTTAGCTCCGCAGCAATATTGGCGTACATATAACCGACAAAACTCTCACTCAGCTCAAGAGCAAGATCAATTGTCGTTTGATAATCTTTATCAAGGTAGGCAACATCCATAAGCGTGCGAGTCGAATGCATACGAGTAGAATCATCAGCCTCGTTGTCGCTCAACACTTCCTGCGCAATAGCTTTTGCTTGCTCATACTGCATTCCATTCAAGTAAGACCTTGTGATAGAGTTTTTATTTTTTGTCCCCATTACGCCGTCCAGTTGATCAAACCACGCTTTATACTTTAAGGCAGCGCAGTGTTCGTCAAGGAATATTGCCATAAACATTAAATATCTTGCCGCTGTAAGACGGGATGACTTGGGCGCATGACTATTGTTCAACAAACGAGTATAGTGTTGTGAAGCATAGCTATAACTACCTAGCTCAAAAAACGCCGGGCCGTAGTAAGAATCGAACAATGCTTGATCAAGCGAATTAAATTTCGTTTTTTCTGAAAAATCATCCATTGCTTGAATAACTTCAATCAAATCATTTCCTTTTGCAGAGAGATCATAAATTTCCCGCAACCTTTTTTTCACGCCAGGACTGTTACGTAGCTTCTTATCTGGCTCAGATAGAGAAATTTCAGGAAAATTTGAATCGCATTTCTCGAATTTATCTCTTTCTAAAAGATCTTGATAACTGCTCCGCTCAATGGCATACGACCTCAAGGAGAGGACCGTTAAGCAGAGAAATAAAATTACAATAGCAAAATAGAATTTAAGCTTTCGGCGAGAGTAATTCATTATATTTTTTCCTTCCCTAAGTCGGAGATTGATCAATCTAGTTAAATCTAAAATCTATAATTTTTTCTTTAGTGGCTTATCAAAAAAATCAGAAAACAACACCACCACCTGCACTAATAGATATCGCATTCCGGACATCGCCCGTCAAATAATGATGGTATCCTAACGTTAGACCAAAACCTTTACCTGTTCTAAACATAAGTCTAGGGTAGAGGTATAAGCCACTGCTAATATCAATATCTTCGGAGCGGCAATCGGTGCAATTGGCAATACCCCGTTCAGATTGCAAAACCCATTCATAGCCACCTAAAATGCCCAGGTTAATGTGGTTGGTAAACCAATGGTTATAACCAGCCTCTCCGTACAAGTTAAAGGCATCTGCCGAGGAACTAGCGCTTCGTACATTTCCACCAATATTTTCTCTTACCGTTTGACTGAATTTTTCACGATCGGAATAGAGAAAACCACTCATGCCCGCACCATACACGAACTTCTTATTTTGACCTTCCCAGCCAAGTCGAATATAAGTTGAAGAATTTTTTACGCCCTGCTGAGTGGCAATCTTCGTATCGATTGAAGCTTGACCGAGACTAAGATACCAGTAGCTTGAGCTAATTGGAGCAGATGACTTTAGTCGTTGTTTCGTAGGTTCTTCAGCTATAGCATCGAACACGGAAACGCTGAATAGAAAAAAGATAAAATTATATTTAAAGAGGCGACTACATTTTATTACAGCTACTTTTAAGTTCCGCATATAGCTTCCTTATCCTGGTTTTTTAATAATCCGAGGTGCGTATAATCACTAATAAATTAATTGAAATCAAGCCAGCGGTAGTGTGGGTTTCGTGGGTGTTAATAAAAAGAAAGGGCCAACCCGTTGGGGTTGGCCCTTTCTTTTTATTAAAAGTCCGACAATGACCTACTCTCACATGGGAAAC
>JANQJB010000159.1 GCA_028281865.1 Marinagarivorans sp. | reverse complement strand
CCAAGGTCAGCAAAAAAACGCAGATTTGCCTGTTTTTGATCTTCCAGTAGGTTTGACTTCTGCAGAGGTGGAACTTGCAAGCGCTTACACCGATAACTCGCTCAGTGTCGAGCAACTGCTGCAACAGTCTTGTGTGCGTTGCCATGATGATCGGGCACCCGAGGGCGCATATGCTCGTTTTCGTGTCGACCAATTGGGGTCTCTAACGCCGGAACTGGCGGAAGAAGCTGTTCGACGGATTAACCTCCCTCGCTATTCCTCTGAATTGATGCCTCCCGAATCGGCTGCGACTTTAAGCGACAGTGCCAAAGCCAAACTTGCAGACTATTTGATGCAACGGGCGCAACAGAACCAGATACAAGAATACAGTTTTTAATCTCCCAACTGGCTTGTAGCCGTCTCCTCTCATTCGCAAACACATTCTCCTGCATTTCCCGCGCTCTCTTGGCTATGCTAATAAGATACCGATTGTTTATTTGCTAGGCTGGGCTCTACTCGTGGAATCTGAAAAACTTGCTCTGATCATAGATCCAGACCCCATTCACCTCGATATTATGGAAGGCATGCTGCAGGAGGAGATGGCCGTACTGTTGGCTTCCTCGGCTGCAGAAGCGCAGGAAATGGTTGAATATAAGCAACCCCATCTCATATTAATGGAACGCAAATTACCTGATATGGACGGTTATTTGTTGTGCAAAGCGTTGAAAGAGAAAATGGGTTCTAGCGCTTGCGCGATCATCATTCTCGCGGAAGTCAAAGATATTTACGATAAAATGGAGGGGTTTAAACATGGCTGTGATGATTTTTTGACGAAACCATTCCAGGTGGAGGAGTTGTATCGGAAAATACACCTGAGCATAGAGATGCACGAAGTGCAAATGCGTTTAAAGTCACGCTCAGAAGAGGCATCAAATGTTGCGCAAGCGGCAATGAAAATGGGCGGTGAACTGGGTGCTGTATTGCAATTTGCTGAGCAGTCGGCAGAGAGCCCCGATTACGAAGCATTGGGAAAGCTTGTTATTCAGACGACGCAACAGTTTAACTTAACGTGTTATGTTATGTTTAAATCTTTTCTCGGTGAAAACTTTGTCGGTTGTGAATCTGACTCGCCGGAGGAACATGTGCTTGCGATGTGCTCGGATAAAGAGCGCTTTGTGATAATGGGTGAGCAGATGATCGTTAACCATAACACCACTTCGCTACTTGCTTTAAACATGCCTCTAGAAGACGAGGTGCGCTATAGCGAACTTAAAGACACCTTGGGCATTATTATTAATATTATCGAGGCGAGAGCAAAAAGTATTGAAAATGAATTGCGACTTGCAAAAGCGCGCAACGGTGGTTTGATGAAAACGATTGAGGTTTACCAGGAAAAAATGGTATTGATTCGAGAATCAGTTGCGCAGCACCATACGGATATTTCATCGATTACGTACGCAATTGAAAATGATGTACGCGATACGTGTTTTGCTCTGGATTTAAGTGAAGCACAGGAACTTGATTTATTAGCTAAAGTCGATACATCGATTAATCGTCTCAAAACCTCATCCGAAGATTTAGCCAATATCGAAACCCATATGAGTTCTGTGACTTTAGACTTGATTAATATGCTTGAATTCGATTCAGGTCAAGATGGTGAGGAGCTGGGTTAAAGGCCCCACGTTTCAATTATTTTTCTTAACGTAAAATTCTGTTACAGTTTAGCAACTTTTCTTACACACCTACGTTAAGCTATGGCGAAAATCATTTATGGGGTCTCCGGCGAAGGTTCGGGCCATTCCTCGCGCGCGCGGCTAATTACAGAATATTTAATTGGCAAAGGGCATGAGGTTAAAATTGTGTCCTATGATCGCGGTTATCGCAATTTATCAGGCGATTTCGATGTGCTGGAAATTGTGGGCCTGACGATAGTGAGTGAAGACAACGAAGTCTCGAAACTTAAAACGATTGCAGCTAATCTAACAAAACTGCCTGAAGGAACTCGAGCGTTTAATAGTTTACGAGGGCTTTTTAAACAATTTTCGCCAGAGTGCGTAATATCTGACTTCGAGCCGACGACAGCTTATTTAGCAAATCACTATAAACTACCTCTGATAAGTTTGGATAATCAACACCGCATGCGCTATATGGATTACGTTTGCCCTGATGAGTTGAAACAAGAAGCATTTGTTACCGAGACGGTCATTCGAGCTATGGTACCCAAACCTTGGGTTTCGCTGATTACCACTTTTCATTTCGGTCCGTTAAAAAACTCGCATAGCTTTCTATTTCCACCTATCTTACGCAAAAATATATTAGCATTAGGCACAACTGAGCAAGATCATATTTTGGTTTATGTCACCTCTGGTTTCGACTCTTTAATCGATTGCCTTAGTTCGTTTGATCGCGAACAGTTTATTGTGTATGGCAGCGAGCACACAGGTCAGCGCAATAATATTCTTTTTAAAGAATTTTCGGCTGATGGATTTCCGCGCGACTTGGCTGCCTGTAAGGCTGTTATCGCGACGGCGGGTTTTACCTTAATCAGTGAGGCGCTTTATTTGAATAAACCTTATTTAGCGTTCCCCATGCAAGGACAATTTGAACAGCAACTCAACGCTCATATGTTGGAAAAGAAGGGTTATGGTGTCCGTGGTGGTAAAGTGGATGAAAAAACAATTGCTGCATTTCTCTATCAGTTACCAAAATACAAAACGACGCTCTCTCAATACCCACGAGATGCGAATCATCAAATTCAACAGAAGCTAGATGAGCTTTTGGACGATAATTTGAAGCATCTTCTCGCGTTCAAGCCTCAGTAATTTTTCTGGCGGTTTGAAAGTGAATACATTGCTTGTTATTTGCTACGAATGAAAGGAATACCAGCTTAATCTGGCTGGCTAAATCGCAGCGCATTTCTAAACGGATCGATAACGAGCATTTCTGTTGCACCCCAAACTTGTTTTATAGGCTCATGCGCTGGTTTGATATTCGCCAGCTGACAGCGCTCGTACCAGTCTTCAATATTTTCTACATAGATATAGATTTCAGTTCCCGAATGCCCTTTGCCATGTTCGGACAATGCGAGTTCTAATTCATCTTTTTTTAAGTAGGCAAAAATGGGAAAGCCGGGTTCGTGTTGCCAGGTGAATTTTTCCTCAAACCCTAAACCCCTGATATAAAATTCCTTTGCTTCAGCATAATCATCAATTTGTAATACTGGGACGATTTTATTCATTCTGATATTCGTGTTTAACTTTTATATTCGCGTTTAGCTTTGATTTTCGCGTTTTACTAGGAGGTCTTTAGTAAAGACTCGATAAAGGTAGATTTTATCTTGCGATAATCTTCCTCGCTAAGATTTTTCGCAGATATTTTTAATGCATTGTATTGTTTGAGGCTATTGGGGTCTTGATTAATTTTATCTCTAAAGTGTTTAAAGAATTCGTATTTTGAACCTTTTGATACAACCTGAATAGCAAAATCATCGTTGTTGACCATGCACAAATTTGTATCCCGATGTGTATCGGGTTTGATCGAAAATCCGAGCTCCAAAAGTCGGTTGACCACTTGTTTGTGTTTACTTACTTCGACTTCTAAATAAAAATCGATATCGCCTTTGGTTAAGGCACCTTTTATTGCGGTGGAGCCAATATGTTCGAAACTCGCGTGGGGGAATTCCGTTTTAAATATAGATTTCCATTGTTCAAAGTGTTTTAGAGCGATGGAGTATATTTCTGACGATTCGATCAGTTTCACAGAGGTTTTAAATGATTGTGAATTCGAGAATTAAGCTCTAAGGTCGTATAGCGGACCGGTAGCAAACTCTGGGTTGCCAAATTTTTCAGTTGGTACGCCAAGCCCGGTAGCAATTTCAGCAAGCAAATTATTAACGGGTAGCCCTTGCTTGCCTAAGTAAACACCGTTTTTAAAATAGTTATTGTAATTCCCTGCCAGTAATAGACGCATACCGCCACCTGAGTGACTGCGAACGTCACCCGTTTCGGTTCCCCAATAAATTAAAGTAGAATCTAAGAGCTTGCTCTCCCCCGTATTCAATTCAGTTAGCTTTTTTAACAAATAAGCGAATTGCTCGGTATACCACTGGTCTATTTTGGCAAGTTGTAAACGTGAAGCTACTCGGTCGGCAGCATGGCTAATGCTGTGGTGTCCCTCATTGATTCCGCTAATCCATTTATGGCGAATATTTCCTCCAGCTGAATTCCAAGCAATGGTGGCCGTGCGGTGCAACCCGCAAGAAAAAGCTGATGCGATAATATCGATAAAGTGTCTGCCGATAACGGGGTAATTGTTCGCCGTGTCACGATAAAACTGATCGCTATTTATCGTGCTTGGTTTTTTGCAACCGTCGTCGATAGTGCGGTTAATATTCTTTTCTAACTCATTTAACTGTGTTAAGTGCGCATCTAAAGCACTTCGGTGATCGGCACTCAAACTGGATTTTAGAGCCGCTATTTCTTCTGTCCAAACGTCGAGCAAACTATTTCCGCGCTCGCGAATAGCGTTCATCTCAGCAGAATTTCCGTTGTTACTCAAATTTTTAAATGTCGCATCAAAAAGTAGGCGCGGGTTGCGCGATGGGTTGATAGGGCGATTAGCACCTTTCCAAGAAACAAATGATTTTGCGTTGCCGATTCCACCGGGGTTTACATGCAGGGATTGCCCTTGCGCGTTCCAGCCGTTTATTAAATGTTGATCAATCGACGGCCCAAGCGCTGGTGAAGGGTCGAGCGCCTTGTTGATATGTCCAGTGGTCGATGCTGGGTAACCCGCCCTGTGTGCGCCGTCGTTGCCAAAGTGTTTAAGTACACTCCACATATTGCGAATATAGGTGAGACGTTGTTTATAGGGGTTCAGCGATTGTGCGAGATCTCCCAGTTCGCCAATAGGTGCACCCCTACCTGTAGGGGTGTCTTTAGGCATCCAATTTTCGTGGTGACCTATCGGTGTAATAAAAGCAATAAATTTTGCGGGTGCTGCATTTTGTGCATTAGAAGTCTGAGAAAGCAATGAACCAGCAATAGGGCCTAGAATGACTTTGCCGGCTGCAGTGTTGCCAAATACTTTAATAAATTTTCTACGGTTGATAGCCATCTTCACTTCTCATTAATCATGCGCGAGCCACTATTTTATTGCTGTGTATAACTAAAGTTTTCGACACCGTCGAAATACAAAAATGTATCGGTAACAGCTAGTTCTACAAACATATCGGCTATGGTGGCACCGGTACTGGGTAACGCGATTTTATGTTGCTCAAAACTACAGTCATCGATGAGTGGTTTTTCATAACGCGCTAAAGCAAAGCGGAAAATATTACGCGCGATACACTGTTGAACTTGTTCAGAGTCTGCAAGTATCGCGGCAAGCTCAGCAGAGTTGTTAAAATTGAAAACAGTTTGATCAACTTCAATACTGCCGCTTGAGTCGACTTCGGCGGGTTGGCCTGGAATTAGCTCCTGCATTGTGCGGTAGCGCCCTGTTCGATCAAATATTTCAAAAGCAAAACCGGCGGGGTCGAGGACTTCGTGACAGGTTTTGCAAGCGCCGTCGGCGGAATGTAATAGTGTTAAAGTTTCCCTATCCGTTGCCAATGGGGTGGGAATATCGGGAAACATACTCATTAAATCATCATCCGGAATGGGGATAGAGCGGCAGACAAGATGGCTCAGCAAAAATTCGCCACGCAAAGTAGCACTGGCAAATTCATCGGACGAGTGGAGACCGAGAACGGCGGGGTGATTTAATAGACCAATGCGGGGTTCGCTTTCCATTTCGAATGCCGTAAACGTAATGTTATCGGGCGACGAGCCAACGCCCCAAGAGTCCGCCAATGATTTATTAACATAATAAATTTTTGAAGTGAGCAGTTCTTTAAACGTAGCATTTGGACCGGAGTCAATGACTGCGCGCACCATATGCTCGACTGATTGACTTAAATGGGAGACCATATTTTTACCGGGGTCGAAATCATCTAAACGCGCAATATCTTCATCATTGGTTGTTTCGATTCCCAACCATTGCATGACAAAGTGAACCATTTGCTCTTTGCCTTTTGGCGTATTAATCAAACGCTTGGCTTGGGCGCGAATTTGTTCCGCGGTTTGCAGTTGATTGTTTTTGGCTGCCTCGGCCAGCAATTCATCTGGCAAACTGCCGGTGAGAAAATAGGCCAGTCGATTGGCTCTTTCGTAAGTTGTCAGCGGTGTTAAACCATTTTCTGTAATTTTTGCTGGGTCGCCTTTTTCGATGTGATAAATAAAATTAGGCGAGGCTAAAATACCGTTGAGCAACCATTCAAAGCCTACTGCTCGACCGCCCGATTTTCGGCCGCTGTCAAATAACTTAAAATAGCGATCATCTTCAGCCTGAGTTATCGGACGGCGAAAGGCTTTTTGTAAAAATTCACGAATAAAAATTCTTGCGCCGCTATTCGCGTTGACTAAGGGTTTTATAACGTTGCTATTTTGTATAGCGTCTTTAGCAATTTTCGCTGCGGCTGCATCGTAAGCATCGAACTCGGAAAAATCGCCCAATTCTGCACCAGCGGAAATGTAGCCAGCACGTTCAACCGGCAGAATAAAGTCGCCATAACTTTGATTTAGGCCCAACAAGTCATGAACAGAATTGTTGTACTCAGCGGCGCTTAACCGGCGGAAATAAGTTTTGCCAACCTGCCTAACATCGCAAGCAGCTTGTGCAGGACCATTTACTCTCAATTCCTCGAATATATAAGCAGTGACATTGACTGCACAGCTGCCTTCGCACTTGTACGACTCGTTATTTGGCATCGTTGTGTCGATGGCGCGAAGCATATCGTCACGCGACAAGGTATCACGTTTCATCGGAAAGGAACCGTTTGCGCCTGTATTACCGTGGCAGCCTTGGCAGTGTTTTATATAGTCGGCTTGTCCTGCCGCGACGTCAGGCTGCCCCGATGAGGAGCTAGAAGAACTGCTACTTGATGAAGAGCTAGAACTCGAGGATGAGCTGCTACTGGATGAGGAGCTACTCGTAGGCTCGATCTTCTCCTCTCCACCGCATGCAGCTAACAGGCCCAACAGAGCGACAATAGTGATTTGCTTTATCATTGTTTCCTCAATATCGGCGCCGAGACAGAGTTGTGGATATCACGGGAATTCATTGCAGCTTAAACGTAAAGGTTAAGAGCATATATTGAAGGAACGCAGGTAACTTTGTTGTGAGCCTGGTCACGAAGATATGGTCAGATACACATGCAGTCTGTCTGGTGACGAATTTAGACACTTTTTAATACCCGGCACTTGTCTTTGAGCATCGTTGGATAAAGTTTGCTCAGCGTTCTCTGGAAGCTAGAGCGTGTCCGGCTTTTTGTGTATTGTGTGATTTAAATTGTGCGTCTTTGCGACATAGTATTTGGGTTAGTGTGTTGCGAGGGTGTGTATAAATGTTATGGCTAATGAGCGAGCATGAAAATTGAATTAATAAATGAAGGAGAGATTTTTAAGATAATTCCTCTTCTGAATATCCTGAGTCCTTCATTGCCTGATGAGGTCTTGCGAGAGAGATTGAGTGAGATGGTTACGCAAGGGTATAAGTGTGTCGGTATTTATGATGGGGACCAGCTTATCGGTATATGCGGTATATGGATTCTCACTAAGTATTACGTCGGAAAGCATATCGAGCCTGATAATATGGTATTCCTGCCAGAATACCGATCCAAAGGTCTAGGAAAAGAGTTGATGTCATGGGTTTACGAATATGGCCTTAAGCAAGGTTGTGTAGCTAGCGAATTAAATTGTTACCTTACTAATAAATCTGGTCAGAAATTTTGGAAGCAAGAAGGTTATGAACCTATTGCATATCATTACCAAAAAAAGCTTTTATAACAAGGCAATTAAAAATCAGCCTTAAAAACTTGGTTCGGGCTCGCTATCTTATCCTTTTATTGCAGCGTTAAACGCACACAAAATGTCATCCCGTGCTTGATACGGATGAAGGGTGAGTAATTTAACGGTGATGGGTAAGTAAATTGGGACAAGCGGCGCGTACATTATAGAGCGTATTCATCTATTAAATTGAGGATTACTGAAATGAGTTCAATTGACGAGTTAACTGAAAGTGTTAAGTCCAACCTCGCGGAGCACAAAAAGTGGGGGACTTGGGATGCGTACTTATACAACGCTGGCACGGGTGTGGTTTTACTTTTTTCAGGTTTGGCTACCTATTTGCCATCGAGTGACGTTTCCTTTAGTGAATGGCTACCCCCAATACTCACGGGCCTGGTAACTTTTTGGGTAGCATTAGATAGAGCGTTGACATTTGGCCCTCGCTGGAAATTTCATCTGACGCAGAGCTCAGGATACAGACGTGTTCTTGATCAGATTGCTGTTTACTCCGTACTACCAAATGACGAACGGCCAGCTCAACTTAAAAAAATAGTGGCGCAGCTTGATCTGGTTAGGTCACAAGAACCGGGTATGCCGGGAATAGACGTTGACGGGGACCGGTGAATCTAAAAATCAAAGCTAACAAATCCGCGCATAGCGATGCAAAAAAACACGCGTATGCTTACGTTGTTAAATACCCTCACAATGTCATCCCGTGCTGGACACGGGATCCAGGAGAACAGGATGGGAGAGAAGGATTTTTACGTTTACATCATGGCGAATAAACGCAACGGCACAGTGTACGTGGGCGTGACTTCGGATTTAGTTAAACGTGTTTATTAGCATAAGGAAAATTGGCTTGAGGGTTTACGCAAAAATATGGCGTTCATAAATTGGTTTATTATTAGCATCACAATACTGCTGAATCCGCCGTTCAGCGGGAGAAGTTGATAAAGAAGTGGAGAAGGAAGTGGAAGTTTGAGTCGATAGAAAAGGAGAATCCGAATTGGCTGGATTTATATACGCAGGTTACTGGATCCCGTGTCAAGCACGGGATGACGGTTGAGTAATATAGGGATGACGAATAAGTAGTATAGGGATGACGAATAAGTAATATAGGGATGACGAATAAGTAATATAGGGATGACGGATAAGTAGTATAGGGATGACGAATAAATAGTATAGGGATGACGAATAAATAGTATAGGGATGACGAATAAATAGTATAGGGGTGACGACTAAGTAATATGGACGACGGGTGAGTAATGAGGGGATGGCGAGTAAGTAATTTGAGAGTGACCGCTAGGTAATTTGAAGATGATGGGTAAGTAAACGGAGAATATTGAGTGAGAGTGAGGAAGCAATTGCTTTGACCTCTTTAATTATAAATATCTTGATTAAGGGTAAGAGATGAACGTGCACTACAGGCAAGGGGAAAAAGACGATAGCAACCGTATCGCAGAGCTTGACTATATAGCCTCGGGCGGCGCTATGGAGTATCTATTCCATGATTTAGTGCCTAATATGTCAGCTACTCAAATATTGTCTAATGGCTTAGAACAAGATGTTTATCCGCATACATTTCGTAGCTGTATTGTCGCGGAGTTCGATCAAAAAATCATTGGGATGGCTTTGTCGTATCCCGCTCACTTTCATTGTATAACTGAAGAGTTAGTTAATTTCTTACCTCCAGATCGTTTAGAAAGGTTCCGTGAATTTTATTCCAGCAGGGTTGAGGGGAGTTACTTTCTTGATGCTATGGCTGTTGATGAAAAATGTCGAGGGAAAGGCATCGGAAAATCGCTACTTGAATATACCAAAGTAAAAGCAAGAAATGAAAGCTACACTGAATTAAGTCTTATCGTATTTGCTGATAACGTGAGAGCTATTAGATTTTATGAACAGCATGGTTTCAAGGGCATCAAAAATATCCAGTTGGAGCGGCATAGGCTTATTCCGCATGAAGGTGGCTGTACATTAATGAAGTGTGCGTTGTGAAAAATTCATGTAACAAGTCGCAGCAATCGCTCCCGTTGGCCGCTGGTGCTAACGTGTCCATTATCTTTCGATGATTTGTGCTTGGTTAAATTTAAAGAAATTCTAATATGCTTAAAGAAATAAGAATATTTTTAATTGCTTGCTCATTCTTTATTTTGGCAGCTTGTGGTTCGCCAAAATTGGATCCGCTCGGTAGCGGTGATGTCATTGTCGCTTTTGGCGATAGCTTAACTGCCGGGGTGGGTACGGATAAGGAAAATAGTTACCCGAGTAAGCTCGCTGAATTATCGGGATTTAAAGTAGTTAATTCTGGAGTCTCAGGCGAGACCACAAGTCAAGGTTTGCTTAGGTTTCCTCAGGTAATTGAACAGCATGATCCAAGCTTAATAATTTTATTAGAAGGCGGAAATGATATCCTCAAGAATAAGAATTATAGCGAGATAGAACGGAATTTAGAGGCGATGATAAAGATGGCGCTAGATGCAGGTATACAAGTTGTACTTATCGGTGTTCCGGAAAAAAAATTACTCTCTAATTCAGCTCCTTTTTATAGTGAGTTGGCGAAAAAATACGACTTGGTAGTTGACTCAAACTTAATAGGAGGTCTCATGCGTTCTCCGTCAAAGAAGTCTGACCCCATTCATTTTAATGAAAAAGGCTACGCCGAGATGGCGGAAGGGATATACGCGCTTTTATCGAAAAATGGGGCGTTCAATTGAAGTCCCTATGCATCTTGCCCCCAGGGACAAACCTACGCTGCGCTTTGGTTTGTGCGAGAGTACGGCGTCAAAGGTCTGTCCGAGAGCACGGAGTCAAATGCCCACACAATGTCATCTCGTGCTTGACACGGGATCCAGTGTCAAGCACTTATAGATCCAGTGCACAATAAACCAATTTATGAACGCCATATTTTTGCGTAAACCCTCAAGCCAATTTTCCTTGTGCTAATAAACACGTTTAACTAAATCCGAAGTCACTCCCACGCACTGTTTACTGTTGCGTTTATTCGCCATTATTTAAACGTAAAAATCTCTCTCATCTTTTTCTCCTGGATCCCGTGTCAAGCACGGGATGACGGCTCAGTGATTTTGGAGTGACGGGTAAGTAATTTTACGATGATGGGTAAGTAATTTTAGGGTGACAGGTAAGTAATTCTCGGACGACTGGTAAGGGATTAGAGGGTGATGGGTTAGTAAATAGGGAATAATGCGCGAACTAAGGACGTAATTATTTTAACGAATCATTAACCTACGCTCATTTAAGCAAAAAAAACCAAAACTCAAGCGAATTAAAGCGCCGCGCTGAGAACTGTGACCTATGCTACCCTTGAGGTGCAATGTACAATTACTAAAGCTTATATATTAATAAGAAGCAAAGCTCACATCCTTACATGCAAGTCCCTGATTAATTTGCTTATTTTTACATAAATTTATGTAGATACAAATTAAGTTGCAAGTGAGGTAGAGGTATTAGGCTTTGTATCTCCTGACAAATACATACATTTGCGTGGTTCAACTAATAACACGGTGGGAGTTTTTATGAAAAGACTGCTTGTCATAGCCCTTTTTTCAATAGGGTTAAGTGCTTGTGTATCGGAATCTATGGATCCTCCTCCCAGCAGCTCAAGTTCGTCCTCAAGCTCTTCTTCTTCCTCGTCCTCCTCCTCGTCAGGCCAAGCTGCGCAAAAAACCGGTCAGGAATTGTATGTTGAAAAGTGCTCTAGATGCCATGGCATCGACGGTTTGGCCGTAGCGGAAAAATGGCCAAAAGGTTTGCACATGAGCAACTACGAAAATACCAAGGATTTGGCCCGCTACGTCATTACCACGATGCCCTATTTGAAAGCCGAAGACTGCGCGCTTGAGAACGATTGTGCTCAGCGAGTTTCCGAATATATCCGTTTTCAATTGTTCGGCCTGTTCGACCCTGTCGCTACCAAAGATATTGGCCGTGCAAAGCCTCGAGCACTTACGCGTGAGCAGTATGCCAACTTAATTCAAGATACCTTTAGCGATGTTGATATCGACACTTCTGCTGTCATCGATTTGCTTGATGGGGCGTTAAGCACAGCTGGGTTTGCTAACAATGTCGACTTTAAATTTAGTACGACACAACTTGAACGCTATATGGAGATTGCGGAGAAGATATCGGCACAGGTCGGCACACAAATTGACCAGTTAATGAACTGCAATAATGGCGATGCTTGCTTGGAAAACTTTATTGCCACATACGCGCCGCGCGCTTTCCGCCGCGACCTAACGAATGAAGAATTGACCGAGCTGGTCAACCTTGCCAAGCAAGGGCAGGGCTTCCAGCAGCGTATTGAAGTTGCGACTCGCGGTATGTTGGTGTCTGCGCCTGCGCTTTATGAGGTGGTAGCTGATGCCGGAGCCACAGAGCGCAAGCTGAGTGGCCCAGAATTAGCCTCACGTTTAAGTTTTATGTTGTGGAATACCATCCCCGACCAAGCTCTACTAGATAAAGCCGACATGTTGGTTGACGACAAAGCTATGCTGCGCACTGAGGTCGAGCGTATGCTCAACGACGAGCGAGCAAAGGCGGGTTTAGATAACTTTGTTCGACAATGGTTGCACTTCTCCGCCGACACAGCAGCGATAAGCTCGTTGGAGACCGCTGCCGAAGCCCTTTATAGCTCCAGTCGCTTTTTCGACTATTTGGTTCGTGGGACGGATGGCACGTTGTCTGATTTGTTCACGGATACTACCGCCATCGTTACACCAAGTGTTGCCGCGTTGCTAGAGGTATCCATTCCCAATAACGCGGACACGTACGACACTGCAAGCATAGTCGCTCTTAACGGCGCCGAGCGCGCTGGCATTTTGACGCGCCCGGCCTTTATCTCGAGCCATAGTTTGCCGGGTCGCACACGCCCGACAATTGTTGGTGCCGCTATTCGCGAACAAATATTTTGCCAAGAGATTCCGATCCCCGATTCGGTGCAGGATGATGTTGATTTTATGGCGGCAGACGGTTTGAGTGGGCGCGATTTTATCGATGCCCATAACAGCTCCAAAGCCTGCGCGGATTGCCATATTTATCTCGATGAGGTGGGTATTACTTTCGATTCTTACGGTCCTGACGGGGTTCATCGCACTACCTATAATGGCCCGGTTCGGCTTGACCCCGACCCAGACACTGGAGAGTACCCGCGCGATGAGAGTGGCGCGTACCTAACAATGATTGTGGAAAAAGCAGCCGAGCCCGCTGGGCACTTTTATCCTCTAGACCCGCTCAATGTTGACCTGGCCGGCCCGTTGGCCGATGCGCTTGACCTTTCGCGTGTAGCAGCTGACTCGTCATTAGCTTCAACTTGTTATGTTGAAAACTGGCTGCGTTTTGCATTGGGGCGCGATTTACAAAACGATCAAATATCGTTGGATCAAATTAATCAAAAATTTGTAGCGAGTGGCAAAAACCTTAAAGAGTTAATTTTCGCCATTGTCGAAAGCGATGCTTTCCTAATGCAAGGCCCTATGGCTGCCAATTAAGTGAGGGGATAATAATGAAAACTGTGAATATTATTCGACGCAATTGGACTCGCCGCAACCTGCTCAGTACCTTCACTCGATCCGGCGCTGCTGCAGCGTTGGCACCCTTTATTCCTGTTTTGGAAGCGGGTGCAGCAGACAAAGATCGCCAGTATTTCTTTTGGTGGTATACCGGTCAGTATGACAACAGTGTTAGGGGTTATTACCACAGCTTAGGCCTGGGTGATAACGGAACCGCCAGCTTTCCTGCAGGCAGCCCTTTTGTCCAGCTAAATGACTGGACGGACAAATTTTCGCTTATTCAGGGCCTTAACAATAAAGCAGCACCGCAAAGCGGTGGTGGAGGCCCTCACCGTCGCGGTGCTATGACCGGCATCACTGGCACGAACTTAGTTAACAAGAAAGGCGGCGACCCCGATTTATTTAAAGGGAAAACGCTTGGCGGCACCGGTGACTCACTCGACCAAATGATTGCACGTGACTTTGAAGCGCGCGGTATTCAAATGCCTTTTCGCTCCTTGCATGTTGGCTGGCATTTTAATTCAAAGCATTTGGGCGAACGATCGTTTTCATACTGGAAAAAACAGCCGCAGACGATAGAGCAAAACCCTAAAGCTTTGTTCAACCGATTGTTTAAGGCGGTAGGTGCTGGTGGAGACAGCGGTGGTGGCATAAGTGCTGATGACGCGCTGCGCGTTAGCATACTCGACTACGCGCGCGACAGCCTAAAACGTATTAACAATAAAATCAGTGCCGATGACCGAGTCAAGATGGATGCGCATTTGACGAGTATTGAAGAACTTGAGAAGCGTTTAACCGATATTCAAAATGGTGCTTTCTCTTGTGGGGAAATTACCGAACTGCAAAATATGGGCGTCATTGATCGCAACGATGTGGCAGCGGGTCTTGTGCAGGCTGGTATGAAACTGGATGCGCTCACCGAAAGCTTTTTCGATTTACTTGCGATAGCGTTCAATTGCGATTTGACGCGCGTAGCGACTTTCCAATTCAGTCGCGGCACTGACGACCATGTCTACAGTTTCCTCAGCGAAGATGTACGAAAATTCCCGGGTGATTTTCACGGTTACACGCACAATGTTTACGGCACCCAGAGCGGCAATATTCAAAATAGCCCTGGCGATGCCAAAGTAACCGATCGAATTGTTACCGCTGCGGTTAAATGGCGTACCGAGCAGTTCACACGCTTTATGAAGAAGCTAAACGATGTATCAGACGGCGATACCAGCACTTTAGATAAATCGGCACTGCTTTGGTGGGGTGATGTATCGGAAGCTCATGATTTCGATAAAATGCGTTGGATTGTCGCTGGCTCAGCGAACGGTCGCTTTAAAAACGGTGTTCGTACTACCCATGGTAATAGATCGCATAATATTTTATTGAACACACTGACAAGAGCATTTGGTGTTGACAAGGATATTGGTACTTACGAAAAAGGAGCCAAGATAGATAGTTATTTGCTTTAGAAAATAACTGCTCTTGAGCTTAAGGGTTCAAAAAATAGGAATTGTAAAGCGCGGTTGGTGACAAGCAGTCACTCTGCCTGCGTTAGAAATCTTTTGTGACAAAAATGGAGCTTGGAAAATGAGAAGTTTCTGAGTTCCTTAATTCTCTTCTATCTATAATGACTTTCATCTCGAAATACTGAATAGTCATCGCCCCTAAATAACACAGCCGCTATCTCGAAGTATACCAACAACCGTCATCCCGAAATAACTCACAGCTGTTATCTCGAAATGTATCGATAGCCGTCATTCTGAAATATACGTACAACCTTCATTCTGAAATATACCCAAAACCTTCATTCCGAAACGTATAAACAAGCCCCATCCCGATATGGGCCAATAAGCCTCGTCCCGAGATGCGTCAATAAGCCTCACCCCAAGATGTATCAATAAGCCTCATCCCAAGATGTATCAATAAGCCTCATCCCAAGATGTATCAATAAGCCTCATCCCGGGATGCACCAATAACCCTCATCTCGATGCACCAACAGTCGTCATCCCGTGCTTGACACGGGATCCAGAAAAAGCACCTTAATATGCCGCGATGCAACGAAAATTAGAGCTCGAAAAAAAGAAAAAACTTGGTCCGAAAGACTTAATTTGTCAAGATAGCTGGATCCCGTGTCAAGCACGGGATGACGAGGTAGAGCAGTGAAAACTGGGTAGAGTGGTGAATATTGAGCAGAGCGGTAAATATCGAGTAGAACGGTAAATATCGAGCAGAGCGACCCAGTAACTGCGTTATCAACAGCAAGTGCATCGCGGCTTGGCACAGAAGCCCCGATTTAAAAGATGCACTATTATTGGCATTATATACTTTGCAGGAACTTCTAATGATTACCTCAGTAGTTTTAGAGGAAGATGGAGGTGCATTGAAAGCTGTTGCTGAGCGAGCCCTTCGGAATATGGAATCTATCTCTATGATAGATAAAGAGGAGTTTATTAAGCATACTTCAAATAATATTGATTCCTTCTTGGACTCAACAGATTGTGTGTTTCTAAAGTACAAAATCGAAAATCAGGTGGTTGCTTATATTTTGGTAAAGCACTTTTGGAACCTTTCAGACCTTTTTGTTTTACCGAGCTATCAAAAACAAGGTATAGGGAGCAGCTTGCTAAATCAAGCTATCGAAATATGTCGAAAACATACAGTTGGTTATATTCGTTTAAACACGTCTACGTCAGCAAAAAAATTTTATTTAAAACATGGATTTGCTATCTCTAAAAATCATAAATCAAGGTATGAGAATGCTATACCGATGGAAATACAATTCTAAAAATCATTTATATATGTAAGAGGGGGAAAGGAAAATGATTCGAGAAGCAACTGAACAAGATGCCAAAGCAATGGCTGAAATCTATAACCATTATATAAGAAACACAGTAATTACCTTCGAAGAAGACGAAGTTGATGCGCATAATTTCGTCGATAGAATTCGCAAAATTCAAAAATCCGGTTTTTCCTGGTTGGTTGCTATCGACGATAACGAAATAATTGGCTACGCCTACTCGTCACAATGGAACGAGCGGGCGGCCTATCGAAATACAGCGGAGGTTTCAGCTTATCTTTCACCTTCTGTTATAGCAAAGGGTTGGGGAACGAGCTTGTACGAAGTTTTATTTGCCAGTTTGCGCGATAAGGCTATTCATATAGTTATTGCCGGCGTTACACTTCCCAACCCTGCAAGTGTTGCTATACACGAGAAATTTGGTATGGAGAAAGTGGCGCATTTTAAAGAGGTAGGGTATAAACAGGGGAAATGGTTAGATGTCGGTTATTGGCAGGTGAAATTAGATACCTGAATGATATCTACAGTTCTCTACACGTTATGCGATTTGCAAGTTATACATATACAAACAAAGTTAGATAGTGGGTTTTAAGCCTTAGTTACCGAAATTGTTGCTATAGCGAGATTTACAACTGTTGAAGACTACAATAATCGATTGCTGGTATACCGACTAACAGCTATTATTTCGAAATACACCAGCAGTCGTGATCTCGAAATACACCAGCAGTCGTGATCTCGAAATACACTAGCAGTCGTGATCTCGAAATACACTAGCAATCGTGATCTCGAAATATATCTACAGCCGTCATCCCGTGCTTGACACGGGATCCAGAGGGAACACCTTGATATGCAGGAACGTAATGGCGATTAAAAAACATAAAAAAGAAAAACCTTGATTGGAAAGACTGAGTTGCCAAGAATACTGGATCCCGTGTCAAGCACGGGATGACAGAGCGGGGCGACGGATATCGAGCAGAGCTACGGATATCGAGCAGAGCGATAAATATCGAATCGATAGATGAGCATCGAGCATAACTATGAACAAGGAATAGATTTATGAACACAAAGTCGAGTTGTGAACATTGGGATTCGAGTATGGATAAAAAAAACTAAAGTGGAAATTTATATTCCTATTTATTTATTTTGTCTTTCAAGCTCAATAACTCCCGGGCCCAATAATATTATGTTAATGACCTCTGGGCTAAACTTTGGAATAAGGAAAACAATTCCGCATTTGCTGGGCATCAATCTGGGCTTCCCCTTAATGGTCGCAGCTGTCGGTTTTGGACTCGGGCATATCTTCTTGTTATATCCCATTTTACACACGACAATAAAGTTTCTAGGTGCAGGTTACTTGCTATTTTTAGCATGGAAAATTGCCAACTCGGCTTCTCCAAAGCTAAGTAACGAGCAGAAAAAGCCACTGACTTTTTTTCAGGCGGCTATTTTTCAATGGTTGAACCCGAAAGCCTGGGTTATCGCAATTGGTGCTATAGCAACATTTACGACCGTTGGAGATTACGATTATCAATTGCTGGTAATACTGAGTGGCTATCTTACTGTAGGAGCACTTAGCATGCTGTTTTGGTCATTACTCGGCGCCTTTCTACAGAGGCTTATCAGTAACCAAAAACATATCCGGTATTTTAATATTTCGATGGGTATTGTTTTAGTAGTTTCTGTTGTTCCGATGTTATTAACAGAATTTAAAAGCAGTATTTAATAAGACGAATAGTAATAATCGTACTAACACTAGGTAATAATTACATTAGCGGGGGTATTAGTGCAAATACCAATACTTGAATCGGAACGTTTGAGGCTAAGAAATTGGCGACAAGAGGATTTAGACTCATTCGCAGAATTATGTGCGGACGAACGTTTTACGAGATATATGGGCAATAGTAAGCCTCTCGACAAAAGGGAAAGCTGGAAAGCTATGGCTGCGCTTGTGGGTCATTGGCACTTGAAAGGTTTTGGCCTATGGTTGGTTGAGATAAAACAAACTTCTGAATTTATTGGCAGAATTGGGCTTTATGAGCCTGAGGGCTGGCCTGCGGTAGAGGTTGGCTGGGGAATATCTCCAAAACACTGGGGTAAAGGCTATGCTACAGAAGGTGCAAAAATTGCGATGCAATGGGGCTTTGAGACTCTCAAACTGGAGTCTTTAATAAGTGTGATCCACCCGGAAAACGAGGCTTCAATTAAAGTGGCAAATCGAATAGGCGAAAAATTTAGCCGGTACGAGGTAGTGAAGGATATCGAGTGTGCAATCTATCAAATTTCAAAAAATGAGTATGAAAAAATGTATGTCTGATGTAGCACAACATACTCAGTTTTAAACTCCAAGCTATTAACTTTTAAACGTAATAACCTAAGCTCAGCTATCTGATCTCGCCAATTGCTGTTAAAGGAGAATAAGGAAAAGATGATAATAAAAAAACTAAAAATGGTGACAAGATATTTTTTCTCGCTAGTTGTTTTTCTACTGGCGCTTTTTGCTATTGGCGTTTTGTGGCCTTTAGATACTGTAGAACCTGTCGTTACCGAAGTTCCAATTGCAATCACCAATGTATCGATTTTGGATATTAATTCTGGAGAAGTGTTACCAAATCGAAGCGTTCTAATAAAAGATCAAAAGATTCGTACTGTCGGCGTAGTCGCAGAAGTGTCGATCCCCAAAGACGCTATTATTATCGACGGCAGTGATCAATTTTTAATGCCGTCTTTGTGGGACATGCACGCGCATGTTTATAAAACCGCGCCAATGTTAGATATGCCGTTGTATATTGGCTACGGTGTAACAAATGTTCGGGATATGGCCAGTTGCCCAAAAGCTAATGATCCTTTTGTTCCGTGCCCAGAAGACCTGAAGCGTTGGACGCAAGCCGCAGTTGATGGCCAGATGGTTGCACCACGTGTTCAGGGTATGGCGAGCTGGCATTTAAATGGTCCCAGCATTCACAGGCGTATTAAAGGTATTCCGGAATTTTTTGGCACAGCTGATGCGCAACAAGCGAGAGAATTGGTTCGCCATTACTCTGGGAAAGTCGATGCAATTAAGGTTTATAACTATATACCCAGGGCTGCGTATTTTGCTCTGGTTGAAGAGGCAAAAAAGCTCGGTATCGATGTTATCGGTCATAGGCCTCATGCTATAAGTGCGATAGAAGCCGCGGCCAATCAAAAAAGCATTGAACATGCTCGGTTTATCTTGCACGAATCGTTTGATGGAAGTGAGGAATTGAGGAAACTAGCGGCAAATAGAAAAGATTGGTATGAAGACCGCCGCAGAATGTTAGATGAACATAATCCCGCGATGGCAAATGCCATTTTTGAAGCGATGAAAACGTCGGGAACCTGGTATGTTCCTACGCACCTTACGCGCAGAGTTGATGCTTACGCCGATGACCCACTTATTTTAAACGACCCACTACTGCGTTATATGCATCCGTTGATTAAATGGCAGTGGTTGGAAGATGTAAACCAGGTCATAGATAAAAACCCCTCTGCGGAAGCGCGAAAGACTTATCGAGAATTTTACGAAAAAGGGCTTGAATTAACCGGGTTGGCCCACCAAGCGGGAGTGAAGATATTGGTTGGAACGGATTACATTATTGCCGGGGCAACAGTGCATGATGAGTTGCAGCAATTAGTTTTAGCAGGCCTGACGCCAGTTGATGCCTTACGCGCTGCGACATTGTCCCCGGCAGAATATTTTGGGCTTGAGGACGAGTACGGTCAAATTGCCGAGGGCATGACTGCCGATGTTATTTTGTTGCGCAATAATCCATTTAAGGATATTGGCCATACGATGGATATTGAATCGGTGATATTTAACGGTAACTTGTACGATCGTAATAAGTTGCAAGAAATTTACGATAATGTTGAGAATAGGGCGCGGAGCTGGACTATTGCTTGTAAGATAGTGTGGGAATTTATTAAAAATCCTGCGAGTTATTAGTTTTATGTGAGCATATCGGCTAGCA
Source organism: Marinagarivorans sp. (assembly GCA_028281865.1). Classification (GTDB taxonomy): domain Bacteria; phylum Pseudomonadota; class Gammaproteobacteria; order Pseudomonadales; family Cellvibrionaceae; genus JANQJB01. The sequence continues at coordinate 8,189 of JANQJB010000159.1, read as the reverse complement.
TCGCGATAAGAAAAACTTGTAGCATTTGCTTAGTCGATAAACCCCGATCGCGTGGGCAGCCAAAGCGCGATGTCTGGAAAACTTAACAGCAGTCCCAGCCCCAACAATTGCAACAGAACGAAGGGCACTACACCGCGATAAATCTGTGTCATTTTAATTTGAGGAGGCACTGAACCTTTTAGGAAAAATAAGGTGAAACCAAACGGAGGCGTTAAAAAAGATGTCTGCATATTGACTGCCAGTAACACGGCGAACCAGGGTAGGAACGAAGCGGCATCAGGGATACCATGAGCACTAAAATCGACTCCAGCAAGCATGGGCACAAAAATAGGCAGGGCGATAAGTGAGATTTCGATCCAGTCGAGGAAAAAACCCATTAGGAAAACAAGGCCCATTATAAAAATAAGAATTTCCCACGCTGTATCAATGCCCGCGGCTTCGAGCAGATCCAAAACGACATCGTCTCCGCCCAGCACGCGAAACACATAAGAAAAAACCGTTGCGCCGATAAAGATAAAAAACACCATGGCATTTGTGCTCGCGCAGCGGGTAAAAACCTCACGTAACATTTTTCTGTTGAGACGTTTGTTCAGCCAAGCAAGTAACATTGCACCTGCAGCGCCTATGCCCGAGGCTTCTGTAGGCGTTGCCCAGCCAAAAAATATTGAGCCGAGCACCAGAAAGATTAAAAAGGCGGGAGGCAAAAAACTTTTAATAACAAGCATTAAAAGCTCGCTCAGTTTCTTCGGGCCTTGTTCCTTTGAAACGGCGGGTGCATATTTTGGAAAGAATGCGCTATATAAAATAATAAACCCAAGATACAAGCCCGCTAGCATCAAACCCGGAACTAACGCTGCAGAAAACAAAGTACCAACCGAGACGTTTAGTTGGTTACCCAACACTACTAACATAATACTCGGTGGAATTAATATCCCAAGCGTACCGGATGCAGCAATAGTCCCTAAGCCGAATTCTGCTTTGTAACCGCTTTTTAACATCACCGGAAATGCGATAAGACTCAACATAATGACGGACGCGCCGACAATACCGGTGCTGGCGGCCATAATCACGCCGAGTAAAGTCACCGATACTGCGAGGCCTCCGGGTATACGCCGGGTCAGTAACTCGCAAGTTTGCAATAAATCCTTAGCGACTTCGCTGCGTTCCAATAAAGTCCCCATAAAAATAAACATGGGAACGGCGACCAGTACAAGGTTCTCGCCAATGCCACCGTACATCCTCGGAATAATGGCGGAAAGTTGCACCATATAAAAGACATCGAAATACATGCCGATAAACGCAAATAAAATTCCAACGCCACCGAGCACAAACGAAAGTGGGAAACCCGAGAAAATCAGAATTGCTACCGTCGCCAACATAAAAATAGCCATATAGTCGATAAAAAAATCGATCATATTTCCGCTACCTGGCTTGAGTTTTTAGTGGGCAAGGGCTTTGCGCGTTCTCGTAAATTTTCCGGTCCAAAGAGATAGACGATGCAGCGCATAATCTTTGATAGGACCGCGAGCCACAATAGTACTAGTCCTAAAGTCAGTATGCTTTTTATTATCCAACGTAGTGGTAGCCCGGTTGCTGCGGAAGAAACTTCTTTTTGTGTAAAAGAGCTTGCTGCGAAGTCGTAACTATAATAGACACTAAGGCTGCAGAAGGGTAGTGCGAAAAGAATCAAGCCGATAAACTCGACCCAAACACGTTTTTTGCTGGAGACTTTATGTACAGCCACATCAACACGAACATGCTCGTTACGCACATAGTTTGCTCCGAGCCAAAGCATAAAAAGAATAATGTGGAAATGCCATTCAAGCTCTTGTAAACGTGTCGAGCCAAAGCCAGGAATCTGAAAGCCTAATTTACGTGAAAGTACGTCGAAAACAATTGTGACCATCATTAGGATGAAAACCCACGCCGCTATATCAGCTAGGGTTAAAACAAGCTTTTCGATTTTTTCACACAGCGATAGCAAGGTAAGCATGAGTAACACAGGCGCGGAAAGTTTTATCGATTAATTAACGAAGCCAAGGCTTTCCCATTCAGAATAGTTTTGCCTAAATGCGCTAAGTGAATCCCAGGTTTTGGCAAAATAAGGGTTGGCTTTTTTCTCTTCGGCAACAACTGCTGACCATTCTTGTTCCAATCGCTTGAGGATTGCATCATCCCAGCGATGTAGCGTTACGCCTTTGGCTTGAATATCTTGCAGGGCTTTAAATTGCGCGGCTTCACCCATGGCTAGGCCTTGGCGAACGTTATCGCCGCAGGCTATTTCGACAAGCATTTTCTGCGCTTCGCTAAATTTGTCCCATTTCTTTTTATTGATCATAAATTCTTGAAAAGTTGCTGGTTGATGCCAACCGGGGAGGTAGTAGTGTTTAGCCACTTGATGAAAGCCAAAACTGTAGTCGATATTAGGCATGCCAAATTCGGTTGCGTCGATCGTCCCTAATTGCAGTGCTTGAAAAACCTCTCCGCCACCCAGAAGTTGTGTGGAGACGCCTAGGCGCTCCATAACCTTTGCGCCCAAGCCATAAAAACGCATTTTTAAACCTTTAAAATCCTCGATCTTTTTGATTTCTTTTTTAAACCAGCCCGAAGCTTCTGGTGAACTTAAGCCGCAAGGGATGGCATAAATATTATATTTTGCGTACAAACTTTGGTGCAGCTGTTGGCCGCCGCCGTAATAATACCAGGCGAGGTACTCCGGAGCCTCCGGCCCAAAAGGTACTGCGGCAAATAAATTAAATGCAGAGTTTTTCCCAGACCAAAGTCCAGCCGAAGCCCAGCCTGCATCGACGGACCCTTTGGATATAGCGTCAAACATTTCCCCAGCAGGTACGAGCGCTCCTGGCTCTTGAAAACGCATTTTAATTGAACCATCTGAAGCCGTATTAATTTTTTCGATGAGGTCTTTAGGTAATTGCCCCAAGTGAGCCAGCGAGCCCGGAAAAGCACCTTGTACATTGACGCGCATTGTGCGTGCCGCTGCGCTCAGAGAAAATATTGATATATTAATTGCTAGAAGAAAAACGAAAAATTTTTTCATGGGGTTTCTCTCTATTAGATTTGGTGCTATTAAATTCGGTAGATGCTTTCTGCGTTGCGAGAAAACATCTGCATTTTTTCATCTAAACTAAAGTCGATAACCGCATCCCAATAAGCTTGCCATAGGTGGTTATAGCTAGACATCATACCGTCGACAGGAAAATTACTGCCAAATAGACAGCGTTCTGGTCCAAAAATATCAATGACATTTAGAATAATGTGTTTAAGTGAGGCTGGTGTCCAATTGCGATCGAACATTCCCAAACCCGAAATTTTGATTACGCAGTTAGGCAGCCTAGCCATTTTTTTTAACCCCGCTTGCCAACGCGACAAACCGTTTTGATCTCTTTCTGCGGGTTGGCCAGCGTGCACAATAATAAATTGCACGTTTTCATTTTGGCTGACGACTGCAAAAGCATCCTCGACTTGTTGGTAGTAAAATTGTAAATCAAAAGATAAATCGTATTGTGTTAATTTTTTTAACCCCGCTTGCCATTTGGGGTCACACATGGGCATAGGTGTGTTGCTGTTTTTATCGGAGGATATAAAAGCTTCATGGCACATCTGCCTAATCCCGCGCACGTTTTTAATAAGACAATGTTGTTCCAGTATGGCTTCAAGGTTGTCCGCTGCTAAGTCGGCCCAAGCAACGATGGCGTGGGGGATGCCGTTTGATGCAGGCAACTTGGATTGTGCATCGAGCCAGCGAGTTTCTCGAACTGGGTTAGAAAAATCATGCTCCGCTTGTACGTGAACGGTTTTTATCACGTTTAACTTGTCGATATCGTTTTTAAAATCTTCCATCAAATAGTTTTTACGAATCGCTGAGTATTCCCCGCACACACGTTTTGTGACTCTATCGGTAAGCCACGGGTAATAATTCTCATCTAAATTCCAGAGGTGGTGATGGCAATCGACGATGGGAATTGAATAAATATCCATATTTAAGTTTCCGCTATTGGTGAGTCTTCGTGGATTAAGCCCTGGTTTTTAAGACTTTGCCAAAATTCGACCGGGATGGCTTGCTGCAATAGTGAAAGATTTGTCTGGACTTGTTCGGCAGAATTACAACCGGGGATTATAGAATCTACTGCCGGATGCATAAGAGGGAACTGAAGTGCTGCTGCTGTAAGAGATACATTAAATTCAGCACAGACCGCTTCGATTTTTTTTACTTTTTCAATTATCGCTTTGTCGGCAGGTTTGTAGCCGTATTTTGCATCTTTTTGTATGCCCGTTGCCAAGATGCCCGAGCCAAAAATAGCGCCGATAACAATACCAATATTATTTTTTTCACATAGCGGAAGTTCATTTTCAAGTGCGCTTTGATCGAGCAGCGTATAGGGCATGGCTAATAGAAAATAATCGAGGTCGAAATACTCGACAAAACGCGGAATCATCCCGATATGATTAATGCCTGCGCCGATAACTTTTATTTCACCAGCTTTTTTTAATGCTTGCAATTGAGCATAACCGCCTTCTTCAATAAGTTGGCGGAAGCAATGATCAACGCCTTCGTCGTCTATTTGATGGCGGTAGTCAAGGTCGTGAATCACCAGTGAGTCGACTGCATTGATACCCATGCGGGTCAGGCTATCTTCGTAAGACCTGAGTATACCCTCGCGAGTATAGTCAAATTTTAATTTGAGTTTTAAACCGCCTTGCCAGCGCTGAAAAAATTCTTTTCCACCTGGCACACTATTTCTAAAATAAATTCGTCCAACTTTGGTGGAAATAATGTAATTTTTTTCCGGCTGCTGTCTTAAAAAATGCCCCACTCTATGCTCACTTAAGGTATTGCCATACCAAGGAGCAGTATCGAAATAACGGATTCCTGTTTCATAAGCGTGTGACAATGCTTGTTGTGCTTGTGATTCAGAAATTTTCTCCCAAGCATCACCCAGTGCACCTGCACCAAAACCTAACTGCGGAACACTTAAGTTTGATGTTCCGAGTCGCTTTAATTTATAAGGGTCTATTTTCACGCTGAGTTTTCTTTATATTGCGCTGGCTAAGCGAGGGCGTCGCAGACGGCCTTGGTTGCGGATGAGGTGGTCGCGCTGCCTTTTATATCACGGGTGCGTCCGCGACCGTCGGCAAGCACACGATTGACCGCGTTGATAATATTATCGGCATAGGGCTGAAGTGTTGCGTCTTGGTGTTCGCGCGCGAGCCACTCCAGCATAAAAGCACCGGACAATATTGTACCGATTGGATTGGCAATATCTTTTCCGGCGATGGTAGGGGCCGAACCGTGCGAGGCTTGAAAATACCCGTGCCATGTGCCGATTTCTGCCGATGGTGACATTCCCATACCACCGACAGTTGCGGCGCCGAGGTCGGATAAAATATCGCCGATAATATTTTCACAAACGACAACATCAAAGGTATCGGGGCGCTCAATCATATGGACTGTCATAGCGTCGACAAGCGCATAGTCCACTTCAATTTCCGGATAATTTGCAAGCACGCCTTCGGCAACCTCGCGAAAAAAAGCAAAGCTACGCAAGACATTGGCTTTGTCGACAATAGTTACGCGTTTTTTTCCGTCACGCGGAGCGCCATTGCGACGCATGGCTTGCTCTGCTGCAGTCTTCACAATGCGTTCGACGCCAAGGCGAGTCATAACCATGGTGTCGGTGACTGTATCGTTGCGGACTTTGTTGCCGCCGCCACGCGCAGCGTAAAGGCCTTCGGTATTTTCCCGCACAATAACGTAGTCAATTGCACCCGGTTCGAAATGGCGCAATGAAGACTCGATGCCGTCATATAATTTAATTGGTCGTATATTGGCAAATAAATCGAGAGCGGGGCGAATTTTCAGTGAAAAGTCTTGGCCCGCTTCTGTTCCGTCCGGCAAATTCACATCAGGTAGACCTGCGGCGCCGTGCAAAACAGCGTCTGCTTTGCTGCACGCGATCAGCGTTTCCTCTGGCAGTGCAGTCCCGCTGCGCAAATACTCATTCGCACCGGCTAAATGCTCAGTAAAATTTAGTTTCTGCTCCGAGCCAAAGGCGGCTTTGATAACTTCAATTGTTGCCTGAGTCATTTCTGGGCCGATGCCGTCTCCGGGCACTACAGCAACTTCATATTGGTTTTTGGCTATTTTTTCTTGCATAGTCCGTATCGATATACCTTGATGAGATTTTTATTCATTTATTTGGCTAAATATTATGTATCATGACATACACTAAATTAAGCATTGTTATATATTAACAAATATATAAGAGCTAAAGGTACCGTTAGAAGTTAAAATCGCGCGCTTATGAATACTTCCGAAACAATCAAAGTCGATACGCAGTCCTATACCGATCAAGCCTATAACTCGATAAAAGAGCAACTTCTAGCGGGGCACTTTTCGGCGGGGGAGTTTATCGAACTTAACCGCGTAATCGAAGAGCTCGACATGAGCCGTACGCCAGTTCGTGAAGCGTTTCTACGTCTTAAGGCGGAAGGCCTAGTAGAAATTATTCCAAAACGCGGTATGCGTGTGCTGCCTCTTTCTGCTAAGCGCCTACAAGATATTTACCAGGTAATAACCGGTTTGGAAGTCGAAGCTGTAGGATTGCTAGCTGCCAGCCAGTGCAGCGCGGACCGCTTTAACGACATTCTCGCGGCAATGAATTCGGCGGTCGATAACCAAGATCTCAATTGTTGGTGTTTGGCTGATGAAGATTTTCACCGTTCACTTGGCGACAATACCGGCAATGCGATTTTGGCAAAAGCCATTAATGATTTTCGCGATCTCGCTCAGCGAGCACATTTTGTCGCGCTAAGGTTGCTGGAGAGTAAACCTAAACGCGTTTCGGTTGAGGCGCATCGCAAATTAGTGGAAATCATCCAATCTGGAGATATTGAAAAAGCGCGCAGGGTTCATCGTGAGCAGAGGGAGAGGGGAGCAAGTTTATTAATTGATGTGCTAAATAAACATCAATTGCAGCAGCTTTAGCTAATCGAAGTTATAGCCGCAGTCGATAAAAATTATTTCGTTTTTACTGCAGTAACTTCAATATTTTTAATTTCTATTACCTCTCTTCTATTAGATCTGCGTGAAAATCAACGCACTATAACAAATCGGGCTTAAAAAGCGCTTGCATTCTCAAAGTGGAATCTCTACAGTTGTAGATATATTATCTACAACTGTAGAGATATGACTATATACAGGTAAACAAATAATGAAATTGAGTGATTTTGAGCTTGATGTTATGCAGGTGTTTTGGGATAGAGGTGCGCATAGCGCGCCTCAAATGCACAAAATTATCGAGAAAGACAAACCGGTGGCCTATTCCACAGTAAAAACAATCATCGATCGTTTAGAGGAAAAAGGCGCCATTACACGCGAGAGAAATGAAGGCCGGACCATCTATTATCGAGCAGCCGTGTCAAAAGATATCGTCACCAACAGCCTAATACCAAATTTTATAAAACGTTTGTTTAAGGGCAACTCAAGGTTGTTGATTAGCCATTTAATAGAAAATGAAAAACTGGATGAGCAAGATCTCGATTACCTCAATAAATTAATCAAGCAAAAAAAACAGCAAAAATAAGCCAAGCGGGAGGCCATTCTTATGGAGCAGAATGTTATATTAATGATTCTGACGAATACGATCATTGTCATTATTTTTTATATCACCATAAAACTTCTTAGCGGAGTCCCGGCACGCTTGAGGTTTTACCTATGTATTGCCGCATTAATACTGAGTTTTGTCCCCTGGCCTTTTATCAAATTTGATCGTCCCCCTAATGTAGTAGAGCAGGTGGCACAGACTCGTCTTGTGGTTGAAGATATACTGCCTACCGCGCAATTTAAAAATATTGATACAGAACCCAAAGCCGCACAGGTGGTTCCAACATCCCAAAGGAAACATAATAAATCGATTTGGAAAACGATCAATTTTGTTTACGCGCTGCTGCTGGTTTTATCACTGATTGGCTTATTATTATTTTGTCGAGATATTATTTTATTTAAAGTCAAACTCAAACGCTGGTTCTCACATTCTAATCCTGCTAACGATATACACATACGCTATAACTATCTCAAGCAAAATACTTCCGTAAGATATTTTGACGAGGGCTTTGATGAACAACTTAGCCCCGGAATGGCGACAGGTGTTATTAAGTCGAAAATATGG
>JANQJB010000160.1 GCA_028281865.1 Marinagarivorans sp. | reverse complement strand
TGCGTTGGAGCATGGTGGTGTAGCGCCGGTGATTATCGATGACGATGTCGATCTTAATACCGTTATTCCCTCGTTAAGTAAAGGTGGTTTTTATCACGCCGGGCAAGTATGCGTATCGGTGCAGCGTGTTTATGCTCCGCAAAGCTTGGCTCGTGAACTCGCCACACAATTGGCCGAAGCTGCTAAGCAATTAAAAGTAGGTGACGCGCGTTTGCCTGATGTCGATGTAGGCCCTTTAATTGACCCTCGTGAAGTTGTGCGTGTGGGTGAGTGGGTGGATGAGGCCGTAAACGCAGGCGCTGAATTAATTTGCGGAGGCAAGGCTTTATCGGAAACAACTTTTGCACCAACCGTTTTGCTCGACCCACCTGAGGCGGCTCGCATTTCTACTAGCGAAGTCTTTGGTCCGGTTGTTTGCGTTTATAGTTATGACGATCGACTCGAAGCTATTGAGCGCGCCAATGCTTTGGATTTTGCTTTCCAAGCAGCGGTTTATACCAATAATCTCGATGTTGCCTCAGACACCATTCGACGCTTGGATGCCACGGCGGTTATGGTGAATGAGCACACCGCGTTTCGCGCCGATTGGATGCCGTTTGCGGGGCGGCGTTCTTCTGGTTACGGCATTGGCGGAATTGGCTACACGATGCACGATATGGTGCAGCCCAAGATGGCAGTTTATAAGTTGCGTTAGCCGGAGTTTGATGGCGCTTTCGAGTGCAGCTTGTAAGCGCCTCAAAACCGCTATTGATCCTAACAAGGCTCATCCAAACAGCAATTCCCTCGCGAAACCTACCCTGGCCATTCCTCCCCAAGTCATCATTTGTGTAAAGTTTACTTGACATTCGTTAGGGATGGTTTATAGTTCTATATGTAAAGTTAATTTTCCATATAGTAATGTAGGATTTCCAAAATGAACAATGTTGATGACGATGAAAAGTTTAACCGTAAGTGGTGGCTAAACCCGATGGATTCAAAGCAGCTAAGCGACGGTGATAGAAGGAATGCGAAACTAATCAATCTGTGGATCGTGATAGTTGCTCTGCTCTATGCCGGTGTCGTTAAAATCGTAAAATTATTCGAGGGTGGTGTTGACGAGTGGCCTATATGGTTTTGGCTTTTCATGTTCTTGCCCATTGTCGCCACTGTTTTTCTGATTCATGCGCTGTACCGCTTTTGTCGCGATACGAAGGATGAGCTGCTGAAAAGAGTGATATATGAATCGCTCTCTATTGGTTTCGCTGTCGCATTCTTTATCCATATCTGTAGTTTTGTTGCAAAAGTTGCTGTTGGGCCTTTTGAACTGCACGGGATTCTTACGTTTTGGGGTCTGGTTTTGGGTTATTTTATTGGCTTCGTTCTGTTGTGCAGGAAAAATTGTTATGTATAACCGTTTACGTGTGTTGCGTGCAGAGCGCCGTTGGTCGCAAGCGATATTAGCTGAGAAATTAGGTGTTTCGAGGCAAACAGTAAATGCTATCGAAGCCGGTAGATTTGATCCTAGCCTTCCTCTGGCTTTTGCGCTGGCCAAAATATTTGACCAAAAAATCGAAGAGATTTTTGACCCGGATAAAGAGGTGGTGATGAAAGAGTCATAGATTTCTTTCTTTAAAATTTAAACTGAAAGCGTGCGCTAATAGCTCGGCCATCTTCTACTGCCGTGAGATTACTTGTACTTGAATCAATATAGTTAAGCGATAATTTAATGTCTTTACTAATATAGTAGTTAGCACCTAGAGTAATTGCTTTCGCTTTAGCAATTGCTCTAGTTCCAGTATCAATATGATTATTTTCAAATTTAGCAACTAGCTCAAACGCGGACTTTTTATTTGGTACGATATTGCTAAATACGCCGCCGCTATAGCGTCTATGTTCGCCGGTAAGTGTATAGGTCAACATCGTGTAATAGCTTTTTACGTCCGGCTCATATTCAAGCTCAGAATTCTTTGTTTGCGATAAGATATATTCGTTTTGCAGAGAAAATGCTCCATAACGTAGAGCAAGCTCAAGCCCAGTTTGTGAGAGGCCTTCGATTTGTGTATCCAATAAAGTAATTTTTTTAGCTGTGGCAACACTGAAAGGACCGTTGATACGAAATGCGGTGTTTTCTTCAGTGCTCCTGTGAGCGTGAGCAATACCCAGATGCAATAGGCGGCGCTTATCTAAAATCGGGGCGTAAGTTAGCCTGCCAGTCACACCGTAGAGGTCTTTGCCATATTTATCTTCAATTTGGTCGTCCACGATTGCAAGTGCCCAGGTTAATTTTTTATAGCGCTTGCTCGCCATAATCCCGGCATCAATAAATAAACCCGCGCTAATCGGATTAGGTTTGCTTGCAATAAGTGATCTTTCAATTGTTGGTGTCCACAGTGCGCTGCTTAGCGCTTCCATACCAAAGGGTTCTTTAAAACGGCCAACCGTTAAATCAAAGGTATCAAAGCCTTGGTAGCTGATAAAGGCATTTAAAAGATCGACTTGCTTTTTGGCGTTATTGTAATTTGGCATTAAGACGTAACGAAAATTATCGGCCAATTGCCCTTTAAGAATTAATCGAGCGCGACGCAGTTTTACTTCACTGCCGATATTATCCTCGTTATACAAGCCGTCGAAGTAATCGTAGTCCCATTGTAAAAAACCACCGATTTTTAATTCGGCTTCCTTTTTTATTTTATTTGCCCATGAGTTTTGGGTTTGGTGTGCTAATTCGTTTGCTTTATTTTCAGCGAAACACGATAAACTTAACGTTATAGCAAGCAGCGCAATTGCGGTATTTAATATCGCGCTAATAAGTGTCGTAAAATTAAATAGTTTCATAGTAGCTCCTGCGCCGTATCTGTCATTTATCTTCACTTCTGATCCTCCACTATCGGTAAGACCACTATAAATTCAGTGCCTAGGCCGACCTCACTAGTAACTTCGATGCTGCCTTTATGTTCTTCGACAATACCGTGTGAAATTGCCAGTCCCAAGCCGGTGCCTTCGCCGACGGGTTTGGTGGTAAAGAAGGGATCAAATAGTTTGTCAATATTTTCTTTGGCAATACCACTGCCGGTGTCGCGTATGGATACGCGAATCTTGTTTTTATCCACTGCGGTCTTGATAGTAATGCGTCCGTTGTCCGTAATAGCTTGACTTGCATTAATAATTAAGTTCATAAAAACTTGGTTGAGCTTTCCTGGGTTACAACATAAATCTGGCAGTTCGCTGAAATCTCTGCGAATTTGGCACTTATGCTTGATTTGGTTTTTGATTATTTTGAGTGTGTCGTCTAAACAATCATTGAGATTGACGCACTGAATTTCCGCTTGATCAATCCGTGAAAAAGATTTTAATCCCTGAACAATATCTGAGATGCGCTCAGCTCCGTCGATGGAGTCTTCTATAATTCCTTGAGCGTCTTCGCTAATAAAATCAAAATCCTCTTTGGCTTTTATCTTGGTGATGTCTATAAGAATTTTTTGCTGATGTTGACTGAATGAATTGCTATCGAAATTTACTGCTTGGTCATATAAGTCCATAAGTTTGGTATAGATAGTTAAATATTCACCAAGCGAGCCTAAGTTGCTTTTGATAAAAGCCATCGGGTTGTTAATTTCGTGGGCGACGCCAGCGGCCATTTGGCCGAGCGATGCCATTTTTTCAGATTGAAGTAGGGCCGCTTGGGCAGTTTTTAAATCTTCATAGGCGCGCTCAAGCTCGTTATTCTTGTTGGATAGTTGCTCGGTTCTACGTTCTACCCTGGCTTCTAGGTTTTTGTTGAGCTCTTCGAGATCATTTTGGTATTTCTGCCGCGCTATCTCTGTCTCGTTTAATGAATCGAGCATAAGGTTAAACGAATGACCGAGGTCGGCTACTTCATCTTTTCCTTTAACGATTAACTGATGATTAAGATCGCCTACCGCTACCTTGCGCGCCGCGCCGCGCAGATAACTTAATTGCCGTGTTAGATAAATGCCGAGCATTGAAGAAAAGAGTGCAACCAACAACATTTCAAATACGGCGAGTCCAATACCGAGTTGTTTTACACTCGATAACGCTTCGTTAATTCGGTCGGTCGATACACCAATTTGCACAACGCCGTATAAGCCGCCGCCTTCTTCTATTGTTGCGCGTGTATCAAAAACTTTGTCGTCGACATCGGCTAAAGAAAAGTCTTCTTTAAATTCGCTATCGCGGTAACTGCTTTTATTTTCTGAAGCCAATAATTGTTGGTTGCCATCAAAAACGCGTGTGTAAAGCACACCTTTGTTTTTCATTATTTCGCTGACGTAACTTTCAATTGCTGCCAAATCGTAAGAGATCACCGCGTCTTTAGTTGCAGTGGCGAATAAATTAGCGAGCGTTGTTGTATATTCCTGTAAACCGTCCTCATTTGATTGATGCATATAGCGAAACACTGAACTCAGTAGTATCACTAAAAGTACCGCTTCAATAAGCGCTACGCCCAAAACAGTTTTCATTCGCAAAGTCATACAAATATCCTAGGCTTTAGTGATTGGCGAGCACATCGATATCAATCGCGCGCACATCGTCCCAATCTGCGTCGCGGGCCGCTTCGATACCATTTTTTATTTTTAAGTTGTGTAGCATTGTTTTGCCGGCCGTTGAATCCGCCAGTCCAATTAACGCTTCGGTAACAGCTTTTTTTGCAGCGGGCTCGACGTTTGGATGCGAAGCAAATGCATGCGGTGTGTAAGCGTCTGTTGTCCAAAAGATACTTAGCTGTTCCCGAATTTCCGGTGATATATTGTTGAGCGTACGTTTAACGCCACCACCTGCGGCGAAAATTCCTCTCGCTACAGATAAATAAACCGAGTCATGGGAAGAGACGTAGTAGGGCAGAATATGGATATCTTCCCGCCGAAAATTAGCTTGCGGCAGCACGGTTGCGCCGAAAGCTGCGGGTGAGGGAAAGGCGAGCTTTTTATTTTGCAGTTCTTTGAGTTCGGTAATTGAGCTGCCTTTTTTTACCACGATTATGCCGCGAATCTTTTGATCTTTACGTTTGGCAATTGCTTGATAACCTGGATCGCGGCTAAACACCGTATAGTGATACGGGTTCATATAAGCGAAGTCATACTCCCCGCGTGCTAAGCGCTGTTCAAATACTGGGATGCTTTTGGCGGTGCGAAACTGGATGTTCAGCCCTGTTTTGCGGCTCAGCTCCTGAAAAATAGGCGTCCACAACTGTGCAGATTTTTTTGCGCTTTGTTGAGGCACGACGCCAAAGGTATAAACTTTTTGCTCTGCAAAAGATTGTGAAACCCCGATCGACAGCAACAAAACTAAAACTGCGAGAGCGGGAAGTGCAAGCTCTATAAATGCTTTTATCCTTTGCGCCAATGTTAGAAATCCCGGGAAATGTTGGTAACGGGGTGTGTTATTCATAGGGTTTCCTTTAGCTTTTCAGTCAAAATGAAATTCGTGTAAATCATGTAATATATGTATAACATGAATAAGATGAACTCATTAAATACTGAATTCGTATAGATCTTCATCAAAATGATCAATTTTTGTATAAAAAGAGTTGTTTGATATAAGAATTAGGAACTAGGTCTTTTCCTTTGGTGCGGCCAGAGAACTGGAAAGTGGTTTGAGTAGTCCCTGCGCTTGGGCCGTCATTTGGCCGCTAGCAGCCCGTATGCCGGGCCTTTCCATCCGCTGTATAGAGCTTTGTTGGTGAGAATAGATATCCTATCTATAACTGAGACATTGGAACTTCTTAAAATCTAGAATAATTTACTATTTAACAAATTCATTAAATTCATGTTATTCCTATAATACGCAAATTACTCAATATCATTTTTCGAGAGGTAAAAAATGGAAGTGATTAAAGAGCAAACCCCCAAAATCTTGTTTGTCGATGATGAAAGATCAATTCTAAGGTCGTTGGTGCGCTTTAGTCGCTCACGTAGTTGGGATGCGCATATTGCCAATAGTGGGCACGAGGCACTATCCGCTATCGCCGAGCAAGACTTTGAGGTAGTTGTTTCCGATATGCGCATGCCGGGTATGACAGGGGATGTCTTGCTGACCTATATTAAAGAGCTTTCGCCGAATACCGTGCGCGTTTTGTTAACAGGTTATGCGGATATTGAGGCGATCGAAGCGGCTATTAATAAAGCTAAGATTTACGAACACGTTACAAAGCCTTGGGATGAAGAGGTGTTGGAGCAAGCGTTGAATAGTGCTTTAGGACATTACAAGCATTAACGAAAAAAAATAAAAAATCTCGCGCTTAAGTAAGCTGCGAGATTTATATATTTTTATTAGCGCGTATATGCCAAGCATTATGTAAGCAAACCTGTTATTTCTTTCCTACCTTTTAGGTTTGTCCTTTCACCAATGCGTTGTGGCATGCCAAATAAACCAACAGCAGCATTCATTACGTCGACTAGCAAATGCGGACTTTGATAAAAGCCTGGTTTAAATTTACCTTTTGCGCCGACAAATGCATGGAAAATATCTTTTAGTGAATGGTTCCAACCATACTCCGTGCCGATAACGACCAGCATATTATCGAGCACCGTTTGGCCATTAGCTTCCAAAAACATCGGGTCGTCGAGTTGTTGTAGATAATAATATAAATTGTGCGCAACCCAATGCTGAAAATGTGCTGCCATTTTGCGGTTGCCTTTGTGAATATTTTGCGTGTGTACAGTTTGGCCGATATTAGTAAACACATTTTTTTGACCGAACGCTTCGTAGTCGCCTGACCAGCCGACGTTGTCGCCGCAACCATCATAAAATAAAGAGCCAAAACGAAATAAATCACAACGCAAACCCATCGCCCATAAATCGGAATGCATACGAAAAATCTCTTGATGCACACCGATTTTCACAGTAAATACGGGTCCGCCATAGTCGTCTTCATAAGGCCTATGGGTTTTCGGGTCAACCGGTTTTTCGCCCGGTATTTGGCAGCCTTGCGTTGCGGTAAGCATACCGTCTACGTCAACCATTTTTCTTTCAAGTTCGCGCAAGCGTTGAAAATGCGCGTCAATTTTTTCTCGTGAGGCGATGCCTAAATAAGAATTAGAACCTCGTAAACGATCGTATTGATCAATGACAGAGTCTAAGACGCTGCGCTGAACGTTCAGATAAGCTAAACGTTCGGGGTCGGGCGCGTTAGTAGTACCTTTTGGTACTTTTCCACCAAAAAGTTTTTCGAATAAAACAGAAGGCCTTTTTATCGGTGTTTCCGCGACGGTGCCATCCTGGTTCCAACTGTGGAACATCGAGGTATTGCAATCTCCGTGTGCCCACCAAACACCGGTGGACAATTGTGCAATGGGCGTAGGCGGTCCATTGGGATGCAAATGTTGTTTTACCAACAAGTCAATTGAAGCTCCGCCAGAGGTGCGCTTGCCTTTTTTATTTTCACCGACGAATAAAACCGGTTTTTGTTCACAGTGTGCACCACCTCCGCCGCAATACTGAGCCGATACATTATTAAAAATTGCCATGCGCTCGGCCATTGGCTTATAAGGTTCAAGCGGCCCACTAAAATCTTTTTGCGCCGAAGGGTCCAAACCTAGAGGAAAAAATAAAGTACATAGGCGCGAAGGCCCATCGAATTCTCCCGCTGCGGCATTGGCTTGCATTTCTTCCAGCCAGGGAAGGCCTAAAGCGATTGTACCCGCGCCGCGTAATAACGATCGTCTTGAAATGGCACGGCGGCGTTGTCGATTTGCTCGATATGATTGTCTCATTGTACAAGTACCTCGGTAAACGATTTATGTGTAACAATGGCGCGAACAAGGTCGGAATAAGTGCCGTTGCTATTTTCTAATTGTTGTAATAATTCCGAGACTGCCGGTTTTTCTTGATCCTCCAGCTCTCGACCGAGCGCAAACCTTAAATGGTTTTCTATCATGCAGCGTCTAACTTTGGGACTATTGGCAACAACGTCCATATATTCCACTATATTTTTGTAACTTTGCTGTTGAGCTGATCCAGTCATAGAGGCGCTCAAGGTGCCATCCGTGCGAACAGAGTTTCCATGCTTATCCTGATTTTGAAAGTGTGCTTCGATATCATAGGGTTCAAAAGGAAATGCGAGCGGCTCAAAAAGTTTATGGCAAAAACCACATTGCGGCACTGCATGTAATTGATCCGCTTCCTCGCGCAGAGAAATATCTTCCGGCAAATTATCAGAAAACTCATCAATGGATGTGCGCAGAGATTCGGGTGGGCTGGGAATTTCATCGCCGCAAAATAACCGTTGGTGTAAATATAATCCGCGATGAATAAACGGATGCTCCGCATCGTCTGAACTCACCATCGCAAGTAAGGTTGCAGGGTGAGCAAATAGCCCGACTAAGCCTGGGTGAGTGCGTGTATCAAAAACCGGGTATTGGTAGGAATTATTTAAAGGCTCGCGCAGACCAGCTTGCACAGCCCAGTCTTCTGGTAAATGTAATTCTTGATTCGTTAATAAATTAAATAGAGGCAATTTCTTTTGCCAAACTTGCGTTTGATATTGATCGATTAAAGCATCGCGCAATGATGCTTGAGCATCGACAACACCAGTGAGCTTCAACCAATCCCAAAGATAACGCTGGGTAGAACGCTGAACTTTCTCAGCATCTTTTAGCATGCGTTCTGTCTGGGCCAAAATTTGCTGATTCGTTTGCAGCTCGTCTTTTTCGGCTACAGCGAGTAAGTCTGAGTCCGGTTGGGACGACCAAATAAAATAGGAGAGGCGAGAAGCTAATTCGTAAGAATTTAAGCGGCGTGCTTGATTTGCGTTATTGTCTTGGTCGTACTCAACTTCAAGCCTGTAAATAAAAGCCGGAAATTGCAGCATCGCGTAAGTTAAAGTTTTTGCGCCCTCAGCAAAATTGAAGCCTTCTTGCTTGCTAACGTCCAAAATTTTGTTCAGGCTATTTATTTCAGAGGTTTCAAGAGGACGCCGAAACAATTCGCGGCCAACGTTATTAATAAAAGTTTGTGCACAATCGGGACTGACTTGTTTTGTTTCAGCGCAAGGAGCGTATTCAGCTAGGTATGCGTTAAAGTCAATTTGGTCGACAATTTCCTGTGCGAGTTTTTGATAGCTTTCAATATGCTCAGAAACAACAGTTTGCGTTGTAGCTGAATTACGAAAACCTGAGAGCGACCTTTCTTTTGGTAGTAAGTTTTTTTGTTGCTCACTAAGATCAATATTAAAAGCGTCCTTAATGGTATAGACGTATTCTTCCCGAGTTAAACGCCTAACTAATGGCGAACCCAGCGTATAAGGCCTTGTGTTGGGTTCATTAGTATTTGGGTTTTGATTATTGCCGGGAGGATTACCTGCGTTACCGTTATTATTGTCCGGATTTTCGGGCTGCCCACCACAAGAGCATAAAAGAAACGTTATAACGATAGGCTTTACTAGCAACCACCTGAGTGGATGTCGCAGGTAAATTGATTTTAACAATAGAAAAGAGTGCACTAAAAACTTAGCGCGCTTGGGCGTATTCATGAGTTGTGACCTATTTATTCTTTATTATTTTCGGTGCACAAAAGATAGCCGAAGACAGACGTATAAAACAGGTGATTTTTCTAAATATAGTCAAATGGGCAATTTAAATTTGACTTATGTGAACATCGACAACAAATATTATTAATGCATTTTTTAAATGAAAAAATAAAGGATTTTTAGGAGTAGAAATGATGGTAGAGACGCAGTGAAAGCCTATTGCATTTGTATAGATTTTACTATTTGTCCTGTGATAAAAATGCTGAATTTTATAATGTATTTATTAAGGTATAAGTCGGCTAGATAGCGCTTATTGGTAATGGGATTCTATTGATAGGTAATAAAAATTAAGTGCGTAATTCCTTTTGATTTCTTTTGGTAGGTTATGCTGCTGAGATGCTCAGAATGATTAAAGGCGGCAATAAGCGTTATAGGCTCTTGCCAAGCAAACTTTTAATTTTGTTTACTTGGCAAAGCTTATAGCCTTACTGCGATTTTATTCGCCGCCAATTTCGCTAACATTTACTGATATCGTTTCTGGAAAAACGCTTTCAGGATAATCATAATGGGTCCAGGTTTCTCCGTGTCTTGAGCCAGCTTGAAGGCTTTTCTTTTCCCCACTTGCGTGAACGAGATTCAGGTCAACCATATGTTCTTCATTAAGCCAAATTGCTTTTACCTTATAATTGACATCCCCGTGCTGTATCGACACCCATTGATTTTGCTTGCCGGCAATTTCTAAAGAGTTCTTCTCTTTGCTATCAGTGATATCTATCTTATAAAGTAATTCTTTAGTTTCGTCATATTGCTCTGCAACAAGCTGGTTAAAACGTTTCTTGTCATAGTCGTCAAACATATCCTTTATTTCAACAAACAAATCTTTGGAATTCGCCAATAGCACATGTTTTGTTTCGTTTTTTTTCCCACGCACAGCCACGCGATATTCGGCTCCTAATTTTGATGCCTCTTTGATAAAGTCATCCAGCGATTCAGTCCATTCTGTAGCATGGCCGTCAAACCCCATGCCATCGAAGATTCCATAAACAATAACTCTATGCAGCCCCTTGCCTGAACTCTTTTTTGCGACAACGGGGACAGTTATAATAGCAGCAGCCAAAGCAACTGCGCCTATTTTCAACAGCCAAGTCAATTTCGAATTGCTAATATTTTTGTACATTGCTAATCTCTCAATACGTTTACGATTGATGTTATTTCGCTTACCAAAAATCGATAATGCGAATGCGTTTTTATTTCTGCCAATTTTTTG
>JANQJB010000085.1 GCA_028281865.1 Marinagarivorans sp. | reverse complement strand
CGCAAACAAGCGAGGTGCAGATGGCCGTGGTCGGGCGGCCCAATGCCGGCAAATCGACTTTTATCAATGCGATCCTCGGCGAAGACCGGCTACTCACCGGGCCGGAGGCCGGGATTACCCGCGATGCGATTGCCGTGCCATTCACCTTTGAGAACACGCAGATGAAACTCATCGATACCGCCGGTATGCGAAAGAAAGCCAGAATCCATGAAAAGCTCGAATCGCTGGCGGTCAGCGATGCGCGCCGCGCGATTCAGTTCGCGCATGTGGTGGTGCTGATGGTTGATGCCACCCAGCCGCTGGAGAAACAGGATAACCAAATCGCCTCGCTGATTGCCGAGGAAGGAAGGGCCATGGTACTGGCGCTGAATAAATGGGATCTGGTGCCCGGCGACGAGCGTAAGGCATTGCTGGAGGAGGTGGCGTTTCAGGTGAACAAGGTCATGCCGCAATTCAAGGGACTGCCGATCGTGACGGTATGCGCGGAAAAGAACAAGGGACTGGAAGATGTATTAAAGGCAGCGCTAACGCAATATGAGCTGTGGAACCGGCGTATCGCTACGGGAGAGCTCAACCGCTGGCTCGAGGATATCACCGAGCGCCATACCCCGCCGCTGGTCAAAGGTAAACGGCTGAAGATCAAATATATCACCCAGGCCAACACCCGCCCGCCGAGTTTTGCGTTGTTTGTCAATCAGGCCAAAGGACTCAATGAAAGCTACCGGCGCTATCTGGTCAACCATCTGCGCGAGGCGTTTGGTCTGCCCGGCATCCCGATCCGCCTGATGGCGCGCAGCGCTAAGAACCCTTATGCGGAGAAGGCATGAACATAATGCGCTGTCATCCTGAGGAGCAGGCTTTGCCTGCGACGCGAGGATCTAGTAGATTCCTCCGATCCTGTGGATCGTTCGGAATGACGATTATCATGGTACTTTTCTTTCCAACATTGTCTCATGCCTGCGGCTGTTACGGCTTTGACCGCAATTCCTATCCGGTGGAACTCAAATATGCCTATGACCGTGCCGATGTGGTAATGCTGGGGGAAGTGGTCGATATCGACATGTTTGACGCCACGCAACTTGTCGTGCGTCTGCGCCCGGTCCATACATGGAAAAGCTATAGCGATGCGAGTGTGACGGTACGCACGCATATTCCCGATATGTGTGGCTATGATTTCCGTGCGGCAAAACATCACTTGATTTATGCCGATTATCATCCATTTCATACCGATGAGTTGTGGATCAACCGCTGTTCGCGTTCGCGTCCGATGAACGGTATGATGTGGAATAATGTCGACCCGCAGAAGGATATGAGGATTTTGAATGACTATAATTTCAGCCGAAACCCCAGGTGGTAACTCGCCTGCAATCCGTATTCAGGGGCTAAAAAAGACCTATCGGGGTGATAGTAAAAAAGAACAGAAGATCGCGTTAAAGGGCATTGATCTGGAGGTCCGGCGCGGTTCTTTCTTCGGGCTTTTAGGGCCGAACGGCGCCGGCAAATCGACGATGATCAACATCATGGCCGGGCTGACGATCAAAAGCAAAGGCACCGTCGAAATCTGCGGTCATGATGTTGATCGTGATACCCGCGCTGCGCGCCTGTCGATCGGCGTGGTGCCGCAGGAGTTGATTATTGATACGTTTTTTACTGTGCGTGAGGCGCTGGAGATTACTGCTGGTTATTACGGCATTGAAAAATCCAAACGGCGCACGCAGGAGATCATCGAGGCGATGGGACTTGCCGATAAGGCCGATGTCAATTCCCGGCGCTTGTCGGGCGGTATGCGTCGGCGTCTTCTGGTGGGCAAGGCGCTGGTGCATAGCCCAGAGGTGTTGATTCTCGACGAGCCGACTGCCGGGGTTGATGTCGAACTGCGCACGCAGTTATGGGACTATGTCAAACAGCTCAACGAGCAGGGCACGACGATTTTACTGACGACGCATTATCTGGAAGAGGCGGAGGAATTATGCGATGAGATTGCCATCATCAATCATGGCGCAATTATTGCGCGCGACAGCAAGGAGAATCTCATGCGCGGTGTTGACAGCAAGGAGCTGGTGCTGACGCTGGATAAAAAGATTGACGATACGAGCGTGTTGGAAGGGTTGCAGAGTTGTGTCGAAGACAACAGGCTCTGCATTAAATATCAGCCGTCGCAGGTGTCTTTCGGTGAGATTATCGACCAGGTCAAATCGGCCGGCTATGCGATTGAGGACCTGTCAACGCGCGATGTTGAACTGGAAGATATTTTCCGTGACCTGACCAGTCAAAAGGCGGCATAGAGATTTTTACTGGCACTTGCCATGCCCTTACGTTAAACCAACCAGCACGGACCCGTAGCTCAGCTGGATAGAGCGTCGCCCTCCGAAGGCTACGTTCAACCAAACTCAAAAGGCTTGGAAAACGGGGCTGTGGGAGGTATAGGAGAAACAGAAAACTAGGCGTGTTTGCACCGTGTTTACGCGTCCTGTTCTAAAATGTCTAAATGAAAACAGATACGGTCTCGTAGCTCAGCTGGATAGAGCGTCGCCCTCCGAAGGCGAAGGCCGGGCGTTCGAATCGCCCCGAGACCGCCAGTTTTCCTAGGCTTCAGAAGAGTCTGATAACTGCACGTTTCGGCCTTTATATATTCGCCATAAACCAAGGCGCTTAATTCGGTACTCAACTAATTCAAGCGAAACACCATAGCGGTCTGCAAACGTGTCAATAGGCTCTTTCGTAGTGACAAAGCCCTTAATAGCTTTCTCAGGTAAGAGTGAGGCTGACGCCAAGAAAAATGCGTCATGTTCTTCGGTGCTTTCGTAAGTTCTGCCATAAGCTCCGCCAATTTTTGCTATCTTCGTGAGCTTGTGCCCCAGCAAAATATGCCAACACTCTTCTAAATAGGTTACACGCTGCCTTTGAATAGGATGCTGCGTGTTTCTTAAAATCGCCCAAGTGTCATTTTCCTCGTCCAAAGGAACACTCATAGCCGACCAACTGTCAGCTCCTTTTCCTACTAAGTGGGAAAGGCAGTCTTCAGCAAGACCAGCCTGCTCAGGGGTGAAGACAGTGACTCCATCAATCTTCACAGCTAGAGCATTAAGAGCGTCATCGTCAGTTAGGTTAAGGTCAGACCTGAAGGTTTGCGCCATCTGCTCCATTTCGCTTTTTGAAAGCTCTACCGGCAGGCTTTCATGTGAAGTGGCTGCAGTATTTTGTTTCGACTTCTCCGCTCTCTTGGCACCATGAACTGTTTTTAAAGCGTTGGCTGCTTTTACTAAGCAGTCAACTACTTTGGAGTCGATATTTTTAGCTGCGCGAAAGTGAGCTAGCGCAACGTTCTCGAAAGACAAACCAGCCTCTGCTGCGTCTTCGCCAAGCCATTCTAGGATTCGTATTCGTGAATTATTGTCAGGTTCACCATCGCCACGCTCAATTCGTGCTAAGCTAGAAAAACTGACACCTATTTGGGCAGCGAGTCCCCTGATGCTGTAGCCCTCAGCTTCTCTCTTTTTTTTGAGCGCACTAACAAGCTTTTTAGTTTCATTATTCATGACCTCTCCCTTGCGTGCGAAGCGCACGGCTTGACACAATTATTATTTTATCGTACTGTATTTATAGCACGGCCTCGCACAGAGTGCAAAACTCTTTGCTTTACAGTCCACTGCTTTTGTTAACCCGTTCATTTATGAGGTAATGTATGAACGTATTAGATGAGTTTTGGGATATCGTCGAGCGAACCAAATCCCATAGCAGTCCCTTCGAACCCATTCGAAGCCCCTTTCACCCTTTAAATAGCCCATTCCACCCGTTGAAGAGTGCTTTTCATCCATTAAGGAGCCCCTTTCACCCACTCAACAGCTCTTTTCACCCGAGCAAGGGAAGAGCTCGGGCGCAAAAGTTAAATGAATTAATAAATGAATATTTGACATAAAAACTTCAGAGAAAACCCCTTTTAGGGGGTACGTGAGGAGAAAAAATAGTGACTATTATAACAACACCAAATCTAGATGACCTGCTCCTTGATGTGGCTACGGCGATCGAATTAAGTGATCGCGATAGAAGGATTGCCGAGAATCGTTACCGCCGCTTGAAAAAGCATTTGGAGCGACCAGAAAGCCCATTGGCTCCCTATCTGATTTATGATGAAGAGAGCAGAATTTACCCTCAAGGCTCGATGGCAATTGGTACTACAGTTGTCTCAGGCACCAAAGAAGACAGATTTGATTTAGACGCTTTGGTAGAAATGAACGTGCCACCTGAATGGACACCGAAGCAGGTCCTGGACTTGCTTTACGAGTCGCTGAAAGACTTTCCTGACGTCATTAAAGTTGAACGGTGTACTCGTTGTGTGCAGCTTCAGTTTGCATATATGCACATGGATGTAACAGTGATGGACCCAGCAGCTCGCCCTCGTGTGGAGCGAGTAGGTGAAATTTTTCATAGTCCGGATGAAGGGGGCTCTGAACGTGTCCCTGCAAACCCGTACGGATTTTCGGGTTGGTTTCGCACCAGTGTTCACAGAGGTAGTGAGCAATTCGTTAAAGTGCTAAACGAACGGCGACAGCGTAATGGTGTAAATCGCTTAGCTGAGGTGGTTCAGTTGGAAGCTGCGCAACAAGACGACCTCCCTCCTGTACTGCCTCCACGACTAGATTCTGAGCAGGCAGTAGCACTCAAATTGTTGAAGCGCTATTTATGCGTTGCATACGAAGAACGTAATATAAAGCGCCCACCCTCTATTTATTTATCAAAATTAGCCGTAGACGTTGGGGCCTCGCCGTATGGTCTTACTTCGCAGTTGGCGGCGTTGGCGCAACACATTGAAGAAGAAATGCGACATAATATAGTAGCGAATACTACGCCAGACGAACGAAATCCAACATACCCGGAAGATCGGTTGAACGATCGCTGGCCTCAAACTGTAGAGGATATGGAAGTCCTGGCTAAAGACATGGGCGTTCTGTGCAAGGCATTAGAAAGTGCGAGAAACAGCGAATTCGCAGAAATTAATAAAATATTCGCAGTTCTGTTTGGCGAGCGGGTAAGTAAGCGTTCTGCTGAAGCTTTGCTTGAACGCGCAGCAGAAAAAGAAAATTACCAAACTCATTACGAAAAAGGGACTGGTGCTGTGGTTTTGGCTGCTGGTGTGACAGCGCCTGCTGTAGTTAAAGCGCTGTCCAGAGAGCCACAGCACCATTTTCACTGTGGAGGGTTGCCAAGTAAAGACTCATGAAAAACCTTGCATTTCATAACCGTCCGCGCAGCGTTGGAGCGCAGTTAGCTAGAATGAAGCGATGGCCCAGCTTTGAAATAATAAACTCGCGTGAGGGGATAATTAGTTGGGTTGGCAGTTTGCGGGGTTTTCAATTGTTTTATAAAGTTGGTGTGCTTTGGGATCCGTCTTTGACGGTTTTTGATCGCCCTTACGTCCTTTTGCTGAACCCTGAACTTAAACCACGTCTGAACGGCTCGTTTGAAGAAATACCCCATCTGATGTATTGCGCAGAAAGACCAGATCAGTCTGGGTTGTGTTTGTTTGACCCAGAAGGAAATGAATGGTCTAGCCATATGTTAATTGCTGACACCACCATACCTTGGGCGGCTAAATGGTTATATTTTTATGAATTGTGGCACTACGATGGAGTGTGGAGAGGAGGGGGCGTTGGATTCGAATCAATTGCCAAAGCGAGGGCAGAAGTTATTCACGGAGAGGAGAGCGAACAGTCTTCCGCATCAAAGAAAGAAGCTCCCATGGCCGTCAAACAAACCCTTCAAGATTCTTTCACTTGATGGCGGTGGGATTTGTGGTCTTTACGGTGCAACTTTACTCTCACTGATTGAACAAAACGTTACTAAAGGCCATTCGATTGGTGATTATTTCGATATGATTGCTGGTACCTCTACAGGCGGGATAATGGCGCTTGGTTTGGGCGCAAAAATTCCTGCTTCAAGGATTGAAAGCCTTTATCGAGATGATGGTAAAAAAATTTTTAGCCAGCGCCTTAGCTGGCGGTACTTTGGCGGTTTTCTTAAACTTATTAGGCAGGTTCGCCGGACGTTATATGATTATGAAGTTTTGATGCAGCTTTTATATCGTGAATTTGGAGATAAAACATTAGGAGATTCAACTGCACGTCTTGTTATACCTGCTTTCCAAGCTCCAAAAACAGAGATTGCGGTGTTCAAAACAGATCATCATCCAGACTTCAAAAAGGACCACCAATCTAAAATGTGGGAAGTGGCAAGGGCTACTTCAGCAGCTCCAACATATTTTAAAGGTCACGAACAAGAGGGAACAATATTTTTAGACGGCGGGATATGGGCTAACAACCCAGTTATGGTCGCTATAGTAGATGCCCTCTCAGCTTATGATATAAGTCGAGACCAAATTAGAGTGCTGTCAATTGGTGCCGGAAACCCACCGTTTGAGATAGCGCTGAAATATGCAAAACGCGGCTTCTGGAGGTGGAAGAAAATAATTAAGGCGGCAATGTTTTTAACCACTGACAATGCTCAGGCACAAGCAGGCTTGCTGCTAGGGCCAGAAAATATTTTACGACTAGAGCCTACGGGATCTGCTGCCGCTATCGAGCTAGATGACTGGGAAGCTGCTGTAAAAACTTTACCCCAAATGGCTAATTTACACTTCAATAAAAACAAGCAAACCATTCAAAAATTTTTCGAGCTTGAAGCAGAACCACGTCAGCGTTTTTATACGTGATTTACTACAAAGAAAATTCGTCCACCAAACTTGGGGTAGTAATGCGCCTCGACTTCGCCGATAAAACCTAACCGTTCGCCCAACTCTTGCTTACGGGTTTCAATCTGCACTTCGGCCTTCTCGTGCATGTTTTTGTGCTGGTAGATGACCAGCGACTGACCGCGTTGCCAAAAGGGCAGTAGCTCGTCGTAAAAAACAAATTTGGGCCCTTTGTCGTGATGAGCTTTGGTGCTTTTCACTTCAAGTCCGTTGTCGGGGTCGAAGAAAACCAAATCGCAGTCTTCGGTGGCCTTTAGCGCACCCTTCAGCCACTCTCGCCTGTGCCTGAGGCGTGTGTCGATAGCCGCAGAAGTACCTTTCGGTAGATGCGATAATGTAAGCGCTTTCTCATAAAATTGTGTTCTTTGAGGTAAAATTCCACGCTTTCGGATAGCTCGCACCGACCGGTCGCCGTCAGCTACCAACTCCTTCAGCTTGTCGTAAAGTGCAGGGTCGGTTGGCCTGTACCCCGATTCTTTTTCTGGCGAAAGGTAGGAGAGGTGGTTCCCGTCAGTCACTTTGCATGGGTCGGTATATAGATACCAGACAACCCCGAGTCTGTGCTCGGAAATACTCTTTTTGTCCGTCGCGCCACATAGCTGGCGCAATAGTCGATATTTGTAAAAGTCACCTACGTCTCCAACATAATTATTACGCATACTAGCTCCTTCAATTTCAGAACTAATGTACGCACTTTGTAGGCTATTGCCAACAGACTTCTGTAGGTAATTGCCCACAATGTCATAATGAATATATGCGAAGTAGTGGGAACCAATGTACGGAAGCTGCGACAGGAAAAGAAGCTGTCCCAGGATCAGCTTGCTGCGGATGCAGACATTGACCGATCTTACCTGTCTGAAGTGGAAAGCGGCAAAAAGAATGTTGGCGTGGAGGTGCTCGCCAAGCTAGCCGTGGGGCTGGATGTTCACGTCACCGAACTGCTAAGTGGATATTCAGATTAAGCACAATACGCCTGTGCTAGGGTTTCGATAACCTCTCCACCATCACGAACTGCCTGAGTATAGTGACCCAGCGTAACAGATGGGTCTGAGTGGCCGACGATCTTAGCTACAAGCCCGACCTCAATGCCTTGAGCTTGAAGTGTCGATATAAAGGCGTGTCGTGCGCTGTGTGGCGTCACGTA
This sequence comes from Marinagarivorans sp., assembly GCA_028281865.1. Classification (GTDB taxonomy): domain Bacteria; phylum Pseudomonadota; class Gammaproteobacteria; order Pseudomonadales; family Cellvibrionaceae; genus JANQJB01. The sequence goes on along the minus strand of JANQJB010000085.1, from coordinate 9,784 downwards.
AGGTATACCGTGTTGTTCAGCTAACCGTTTGAAGGCTGGCACCCAAATGCGCTGGCGAAAATTACTATATAACAGCACGCCGCCACCTACTTTCTTCTTGGGCCACGCCTGACGTACTCCGCGACTTGGAAACACCAGCCATAACTCACCGTCTTTGCGAGGGCAGCGTAGCTTCCACTCAAGCAGCATGGCGCGAAGGGTGCTGCACATTGGCACTTCGCGTATACCCGCTTCGGTTTTGGTGAAGTTGGTGATCTCGCCGTTCTTCTCAAGCATTCGGTGAATCTTGATGACGTTGCGCTCGAAGTCTACGTCTTCCCAATGTAGAGCCAGCTGCTCAGATGGTCGCGTACCGGCGAGAAAGGGGAAGGCATAGTAGATGCCGTTTTCTTGGTCTTCCTTTGCTGTTTCCAAAACCATTTTAATCTGAACCGGTAATAATATAGCTTTCTTCTCCTTGCGGCGTCCTTTGCCTATTCTCGCTGGCATGACGGGCGGGCGTATATTGTAGTCCTCCGCGATCATAGCCAACATCGCTTTCAGTCGCTGCATTGATTTATTGGCCGTATAGGTGCCGACCTGATCGCAAAGCGTGCGGTGCCATGCCCGAATGTCTGCGGGAGTCAATTCGGTAACGAGGTGAGCGCCCAACATAGGCAGAAGTTTGCAACCTTTTGGCACTTTACCAGTTTGTGTGTAGAGGTGTCGCTCGCGCTTAGTGCCAGCTAGAAGCGGACCAACAATATAGTTTCGGCAACACTCGTAACCTCTGGCGGTCATCGGCTTGATGTCGGCGCTGCGGTCTTCAAACCAAAGCTCAAACGCGTCCACTACGGTTGGCGGCTTTTTGTGAGAGCTATATAGCCCTTGCTCCACGTCAGCGTATAATTTTTGCATAGTGAGCTGAGCGTCTTTTTGGCGGTCAAAGAACCGTTGAGCACGCCTGTCTGTTTTAGGGTCGCGGTAATTTAGCACGTAACGGTCTTGCTCAATAATGTCACCGTTACGCTGCTTGCGGCGCAACGTACGCTTGGTAATGTTTGCTTTGAATTTCATCTGTTCACTCCTTTCAGGACATGTCTCTGCTGTTGACCAACACCCCAAAAAAGCAGACCGAATTTTGCCGCACAATTATTCGGCACACACCACGCGGTAAACCAATTGGTAAACACAGTGGTTGGGGAGGGGCCGAAGCCCCGTCCCGTACCACTTGAACGCAGCCTTAATGAAGGTGCGTTCATAGAAGAGATGTAACCAGTAACTTTTCTTTTCTCTCTTTTTGAAAGAAAGGAAAAAGTTACACTACGGTTTTGTAGTGTGTCTGGATTAGAGGGGAGAAGCCCACAGTCCATGTTACACGTTACACTACTAAAATTGGGGAAACACAATGTGCCTTAGCGGTACCGACACACAGCGTTGTCGGGTTTGTTTGTCGCTTTCTGGCGTACAAAACAAAAGTGGCACGTGTTTTTTTGCCCCCTCAATCTGCTCCAGCGAGAGGTGCCAAAGTCCGTTTTCCCACGGGCTATCTTTGTATATATCCTCCAGCACGGGGTGGTTGTTAGCTACTAAGAAGTAGTTTGCCCGCACCCTTATACCGCAGTTGGAAACGATTTTGTATGAAGTTGGTTGTTGTTCTCTGTCAAGGCCAAGGTACGGAAAGCTGTCGCCGTAAATTTGCCTTTTCTTTGCTTCTTCAAGAATGTAATCGCACAAGTATTTTCCACGGATCTCGTAGTCCGTTATCTTATATAGACACTCCTCTGGTGCCGGTAGTTCACGAATTAAGTCGATAATATTTGGGTGATTATTTTTCATAATGATATTCCTTATATGTAGTTGAAGTTTGAGCTTTAGCTTTTGACAAGCAAACGAATGGTGATGTTTCGCTTTCAGGTGAAAGCGAATGGGCTAAAAAACCTTCTCGCCATTTTGAAAAGATGGTTTCAGTCATTTGCACCCCCTTCTGTGTGGTTGGGTAGTGCAGCGAACGTCTGTGGTTCATAAAAAACTTCAGTAACTACGAGGTCGTAGCTTTCTGTTACAACTCGCTCGCGCTCAATCTGTTTTACCAAACCTTGTTCAAGCGCCTTCTCTACTAACTTTTTGTGTAGAAAGCACGGCTGCCAAAGGTGCTCTCCGGGCTCTCGGTAAAAGTCATTAGGAGTTACTTCGTTAACAAGTTGTACGACTGTTTGCAGTGGTAACAGACCATATTCTGCTTGCTTTTCGGCGTATTTAGACTTGTCGAAATGTATACCAATTTTTTCAAATTCGAGAGTCTGTTTGTCTCGTCGCTTTTTTCTGCGAGGTAGCGTAAGCAAGGGAACCAGTTTCTCGCTGTCGTCTACTGTTAGAATGATATAAAAATTTTCTTGGTCGATGTAATTAACTGGCATAATAATCTCCTTCAATGCCCATAGCCGACAGAATGTCGCAAAGGCGGACATACTCGCGGTTATGAAGTTTATAAGATGGAATGATTCCGGCGCGAACGGCGCGTAACAATTTTTGATAACTGATATTGTCGTCGCCTAAGGCTTTAACAGCCTGCCGGAAAGTAAGTGGTCGTTCGTGCAGTGGAAGTATGCTTAAGCTGTAAGTCTTAGGCGCTGAATTTTCAGCTTTTAGTATTGAAGATGTGTTCATGGTTTTCTCCGCAAAATATTTTCAACGGAGATAACTAATACTCACATTTTTCAGCGTTGCAGCAAGCCTTCTTTCCAAACCCTAGGTCTTGGGAAAATTGAATTTAACTGGTGGGAGTTTATCAACTGGCTTTTTGACAAGCTCCTTCATCGTCTTTTTAGAAAAATGATTCTGGCAGTAAGTTGCTTTTAGCGTACCATTAGCATTTACCATAACTTTAAACCAATCTGCATCGAAGAGTTCTGTAAAAGCTTTGTGTTCGATGATATCTTTTATTAACTGAGCAGCCTTTCTCTCAGCGTCTTTAGGTTTTTTGCCATTTTCTAAATGGTCCAATAAAATATGCGCCAACCATTGGCGCTGAGAATCACGGTTTTTTGCCTCTTTACCTTTTATCTTGGCACGCTCATAACCAAGCTCGCTTTCTAAAGAAAAGAATGCTGAGGATAGATAGCCGTAGCGCTCACACAAATCGCCCCATAAATTTAAAAATTCTATGCTTATTCGACGTTCTTCTATAAGCGGTTTGACGTATTCAAGAAGCTGCTTGGCTTCATTAAAATTCTCGATAACTGCATCATTATCTACTTGTTTAACGTAAGGGATTTGTAACCACGGATCGATAAATTTATCTCGGCTACGATCATACCATTGCAATTTATTGCCATCTAAATTTATAGCATCTTCGTGCGTTTGAATACGCCATAAATTGAGCCATTCTTCTATAAATTCAAATTTTTCTGAGATGCAATCCCAGGGCTCTCGGGTGCTGTTAGTGATATAGCGTGGAACTTTTATTACCATTTAATGTAATTTTCCATCGATGTAATATAATAGAGTACTAGCTGCATTTATAGCCAGAGTTGCTTCGGCACTTCCAAGCAAACCATCATTTGGATGTGCAATGCTGGCATGATTGCGAAGTGTATTTAGCGCATCCACGCATGATGCTAATGAATTCATTATTTTTTTGATCTCGTCAGCTTGCGTAGTTGCGTTATCAAATGCAGTAACATTATTACGAATTAATTTGTATAAACGAGTAATGTTGTCATCAGGTTGATATGCTACTGAATACTCCTCGCAAACTGCCTGCAAATACCCATGCAATGCAGTGTGGACTCGATCTACAGCACTTTCTGGTTTGCCAGCACTAATAAAAGATTCTGCATCAGCTAGGGCTTTTTTGACTACCTCTTTAGGTGAAAGTTTGCTCGGCTTAAAGGTAGGCACATAAACTGAATCTTCGTAAATTTGGTTATAAATTTCTGAGTTGTTCCTTTTAATCCAGCGTTTTATATTCTCTTTTCGTGTCAAAATACGAAAATTCTCGTAATTGCCATCAACGATATGTTCTAGTGCATCATAAACACAGCCTTCGTAATCATCATCACCCCAATGCAAGCTTTGTAACAGACGGTGGTGGTCTTCAATATAACTTAAACATCCCGTTTCATAGCCGAACTCTTTCCATTCACCTTTTTTGAAAGTAGCAGTAACGGCTTTTTGTAGAACGGGTATAAAACTTGTTATGTCTATATAGTTGTCATTTTCATCAAACATTTTCAGCATCTTTCTCTTTCTATAAGATATTACTATAGAAATTTGATTACGCTAGAGACGTTTGCACTGTGTTTACTGATTCAAGCCTAACCGTGATGAATAGAAATGATTGGCAGTGTAATGTGATGATAATCGCATGGCGCGTGCCACACGTCACAAGCCGCTTATTATGGCCTATCAGAGCGCTTCAACATAAATCACGGTAGCTTGAGATTAATCAATCCATTAATATGCCTCCGAAGGCGAAGGCCGGGCGTTCGAATCGCCCCGAGACCGCCAGTTTTTCCAAATTTCTGAATATGCAAACACGGGTATGTGTTTACTCCATGAGTCTAAACCAATCTCTAAGACTCATGTGTAACCTTGTCACTTCATCCTCCGCAAGCGGAGAGCAATGTGCTATAGGCCCCCTTAATGTATTGAGCATCGTCATTACATTTCTAACAGCATCTCTGTTGGAAAACATATCGCTGAATGTTTCTTCCCAATTCTTGTTTATTATAGTGTTTAGTTCTCCAAAATTTGTATAGTCCAACAAATCATAAGATCTTGGTGTAATGCCTTTGCTAAGCTCTTCTTCATGACGCTTATTGGCTTCTACTTTTACTTGCTCTGGAATTTTTTCTTCCCACCAACTATCACCAAACTCTTTCAGTCTATCGCGAATTATTCCTCTGATAGACTTTTCTAGACAGTAAAAAATTTCATAATGTTTGGCCATTTGCAAAGCTTCGTTGCGAATAGACATTTCAAATTGAGGGTAATATTTCTCATCGCGATCGCTTTTATTAATGTCTCTTTGCAAGTCAATGAGATGTTCACGCTCAATCTTATCCAGCCCGACCTCCGTTAGCATATTGGCCATTCCAAAGTTGCGTATTATGTCAAGGTGTTGGTTGCTCACTTATCCTTACTCTCCTAAAAGATTTTCTTTTAAGCTCTTAAATATAGCATCAAATACTTCAGGGTCTTTGGATGCAGGTAAATTCAGATTTATAGTATACGATAAATTCATCCCCCTTTTTTGCCTCTCTGGCTGATCTTGGATTCCGATTTGTGGGCGAGTGTTAGGTGCTGGTATATGCTGAGAAGTTTTATCTTCATCAACTAATATATTGTCTTCCACTTCTACGTCATCAAAGCTTGCATAAGCCTTTAAGGCATCAAAAGTTTCTACAATAGCTTTCACACTGCCATTTGTTTTTTCGAAACCAGTAACCTGAATAACCGCATCTTTGAGCTTTGCTTTTTCTAATTCATGAGCGTATTCATTTACCTTATATAGAGGTTTGTAGCCTAATCTTAAGGCATTAGCCATTGCTTCTCCTCTAAAAGAGTCATTTCGGAATTTTTTATATAATTCAGTTGGTGTTCCGTCAGATTGAAGAAACCCTATCTTTTTCAAAAGCGGGATAAAAGGTCGAGCGCTTCCACTTCCATAGCCTATTACTGTGGATTGGAAATCTTGAGTATATTTGGGAGGGGTTTGAGCTTCTATAACCTTATTAAGGATTTTTGAAACCAAACCATACGAATTAATGAACGGAAGTTTTTCAGACATTTACAGAACCTTTGGTTACTAATATTTTGTAATCAGAAGCCAGTATAGGCTTTATAAGTAGGATAACAAGCCGTTATAAATTAACGTCTGATTACAAAAAATATCCGCCCGCCAAACTTAGGATAATAGTACGCCTCGACTTCACCGGTATAACCGAGTCGCTCGCGCAGCTCTCGCTTACGGTTTTCAATCTGCGTCTCGGCCTTTTCGTGCATGTTTTTATGCTGATAGATGACCAACGACTGGCCGCGTTGCCAAAAGGGCAGTAGCTCGTCGTAAAAAACGAATTTGGGTCCTTTATCATGGTGAGCTTTGGTGCTTTTCACCTCAAGCCCGTTGTCCGGGTCGAAGAAAACCAAATCGCAGTCTTTGGTGGCCTTTAGCGCACCCTTCAGCCACTCTCGCCTGTGCCTGAGGCGTGTGTCGATAGCCGCAGAATTTCCTTTGGGTAGATGTGACAGCATAAGCGGTTTTTCTATAAGCTCAAATCTTTCTGAGATGCACTCCCAAGGGTCACGAGTGCTTTTTATATATTTTGGTGGTGTCATTTATAAGAATGATTGAGCTATTCATTCGTTGTTATCAAGATTTTTTCAAGAAAATTGCATTTTGCCTCTTCCGCATGTGCATGGGCGAACATATCATTTCTATCGAACAACGATACGCATGATTGGAAATGGTATGGCTAAGATATTTTTAGGCGAGCATGAGATTAAGATAGGAAGACGGTGTTATGTACTATGTCCTAGTTTTTTGGCATTATATACGATTGAACAGGAGTCTGGGTTAGCGATTCCTGAATTGATCGGGCTGCTGAATGACATTGGTGATGTGCGGTTGATACGTCTGGTGATTGAACAGGGAGTGCAAGCGGCCAATTATGATATGTCGCACCGTCCTAAATTATCAAAACAACAGCTGCGCACCTTACACCATGATGCGATTCGTTTCTTGGTTCAAGGGCTAGGTTATCTGTTTGATGAAGCTGCACCACATAACGCAACTATACTGCAAGACGAACTGCCAAATAGTGACAAGATAAATCTGCCAGATGGTGCAGTTGATTTTGAAAGCCTAACAGACTTGTTATCTCAACCGTTTGAATCAATCAATTGGCGTGAGCTATATAAGACTGCCACAGGCTTGCTTGGCAAAAGCGAGACTGAATTCTGGCAGATGACCATGTGCGGCTTCATGCTGCAATCTGAGTCGTATATTGTCTCGCAGGGCGTTGAAGTAGCCGAAGTCGGATTGCCTGCCAGTCTTGCAGAACTACACAGTTTGATGGAACAATTTCCCGATGAAAATATGGTTCTGCAATGACCGATTCGTCGACCCTCATTCACTCTTTAACTCATTAAAAAAGGATTTTTATTATGACCGCTCAAAAAGGTTCACTCGTATTACTCAAGGTTGGCGACGGCGCTACTCCGACAGAAACATTTACTACCGTTGGAGGTTTGCGTACCACCAACTTCACCCACAATAACCAAACAGTGGATGCCACAAACAAGGATTCGGGTGCATGGCGTGAACTGCTGGATGGTGCAGGTACACGATCAGTCAGCATCTCCGGCTCCGGCGTGTTTACTGATTCGGCAGCAGAAGAGACCGTGCGCGGTTATGCGATGAATAATGCCATCAATAACTATGAACTCACTTTTGGCAATGGCGATAAATTATCCGGCCCATTTCAAATCACCTCTTATCAACGCGCCGGTAGCTATAATGATGCTGAAACGTATTCCATTACACTTGCCAGCGCCGGACAGGTGAGTTTTGTAACGGCCTAGCGTTAGGCTTGTAGCATCACTATGAAAATGACGGATGCTGGCAGCAGGCAACATAAGACACGGCCGCCCCATCGGGTGGCTTTGCCTGAATAACGGATGAAAAAGGATGTAACCAAACAGACCAGAATGGTGAAAACACCTTTCAGGTAGAATGCATCGCTAGCAAACTCTTGTTTAAGCGTTAATACGCCTTGCGAATCTGGTGCGAACAACTCATCCAGAAATGACATTAATAAAAACAAGTTTATGAGGATAACGAGGATGACAGCTGTGGAATGAAACGAGTTGTCGCGCTTGAAACCTTTCCATCCAAACAGACCTTGTTTTGGCCACACCATAATTATTCGTCACCTCTAAATTACTAATTGGTAAAGCTAAACGACTATGAACAAAAAGGAAAGCGATTATGGAAGATAGCATATCCCAAGCATTTTTGCTGCTTCCTGAAAAGGTGTTTTTGCGTTATGGCTAGAGTATTGAATTCATTAAGAGAGGTTTGTTATGCCTAAGTGGAGAGAATTGTTTGTTTGGGTTGGTGAAATCTTTTTGATTTCATTACTAATTGCTTTTGCAAACAAATATATTTTTTCATCAGAAAAGTATGATGTTGCTTCTATTCTCGCCGAGTTGTTTGAAGGTAAATATACATATGCACTGCTTATTATTGTAGGCATCGTTATGGCGCGTAAGTCTAATTGTATCAATGAATGGGGGGGGTATGGCACAGTGGCTATATTATTTTCATTACTAATGGTTTTGCCGATTACCTAAATCTCATTCACATTTTATAAGAAAGTAAAAGCTATGAACAATGATGAAATTATTGACCTTATTCAAGGAGGCGCATCTGCAGGAGCAGAGGCTTTGCCTAAACCAGCCCAAAGAGCAGTGAAAACGATTAATACGCTAATTGACATTGAGCAAACGGCCTCCAGAGAAGGGGCTCCGGCTAAATGGAAAGTGTCAATTGCAGAAACGGGCAAAGTGGTGGCCCAGGGTGTTGTAGGTGTGCCATTAGGCTTTGCTGTACTTAAGGCAACAGTGGCTGCGACTGCCGTTGGTGGTCCGGGTGGGGGTTTCGTTGTTTTTTACAATGGAACGCAGGCTACAGAAGGCATTCTAGATGTTGTTGGAGAGAATACTTATAACGAAATTATGGACGTGCTGAATACCAAGCAGGCTGAATTAATGGCAGAACAAAGCGGAGACTTCTTGTTAGATTTTCGGAACTCTACATTCGACTTTTTCTCCGATATTGGTTCCGGTATCTCCGATTTCTTCGATGGACTGTTTAATGGTGGCTCATCAAGCGAAGGTATCACTTCTCAACTTACGCCACGAAGTGGGGGCAATTTTACCCGTAACAGCACTATTGACCCAGACAATATCGAAGGCGTGATCGGACAAGCCATCGAACGAAATGCCGATAGTATTGTTTCGAAAATTATCAAAGATAATCCCAATATGTTTCGAGCAAGTGTTGGACGCATTTTGGCTGGTTCTGCCCAGCGCTTTGGGGACGCACTACGAAAAGGACGCATTAACGACTTAGAGGATGCATTTTCCAGCGTATTTCGTGGCAAGAATGGTGAGATCGGATTGGCCGCTGACATTGGTAATCAAGTTATTGGCGGATTACTACAAGCAGGTGTTGGCGAGCTTCTGAACCAAACAAGAACCACCACTAATAGCCGTGAGTTTGATCGCTCTATCAACGCCAATAACGATTTTCGCTGCAGTCGTTCTCAACAGGCCGCAGAACTGATTCGCATTGTGGAGAAGGGGAAGCGAAATACGTGATGCGTTTGCAGCGTGTTTACTGATTCGCGCCAAGATTTTATGATTAGTAATAACTGATCATACTGCGTGGTGATAATCGCGAGGGCTGTGTCATGCGGCGCAAGACACCGTTCACAGCCGTTTATAGCTGCTTATTATAAATCACTATAGCGCTATATCAATCAAGCGGCTAAAATGCCTCCGAAGGCGAAGGTCGCGCGTTCGAATCGCCCGGGGACCGCCATCCGCCGTCGCTCCACGTGACAATCATTGACCGCGATATATTTCCCGTGATAGGTTCCCGGCAGAATTGGATTTTTATAGCCATTTACATTTATCGTTCCCCGTCATCCCCGTGAAAACGGGGATCTTTGTGCCATATTTCTCCAAGATTCCCGCCTTCGCGGGAATGACGAAAACAGGGCGAAATAAATGTAAA
>JANQJB010000056.1 GCA_028281865.1 Marinagarivorans sp. | reverse complement strand
GACGACGCTCTAATCCCCGGCCCATTATATGGTAGCAACCGCCCGGAATATGTAATCTTCCTAATCTTGGCATTTGGCCATACTACGAGAACAGAGCGTTCAAATCAACTAAGTTATTAAGTTATCAGTGTCCCTTATACCCTTATACCACTTAGTGTGATATTGGGATAAATAGGTTTAACGATAATAATAAGAAACGTTCAGCAATTAAAAAAACAAGTTTTCGCTTACTTCACAAGCAATAGTACATTTCTGGCAGCCTGCATAAGCGTGCGATATAAAGCTGTAAGCGCATCGCGAATAATAAAACGCGTTATTTCTTTAGTGGCTCTGTATGTTTGGCCAAGGATATTAAAAATTGTTTTTACTATCCAATGAACAAATGTTTTGCTTTCTTCTGATTCGCGGCAGGAGCGTTCGCAGGCGTGTGATAGCGCGTCTAAGATATGGGCGCCGCCGATAACTGCTCCACCGACTACAACGTTGCAGGCACCGACCGAGCGATTAAAAAACATTTGCAGTAATTTCGCGCATTGTTGAAGTTTTGCTAAGGGGGAGCCCATTAATAGTGATTCTTTTACGTTTTTCCATTGGGTACTTAATGTTGGGTGGGGGCGGACGAGTGTTTTCCAAGATGAGTGATGTTCAACAGCCTTTGTATAATATGACATCATATGCATCATTCCCAAATGACCCAGTAAGCTTCCTCCAGCATACTGTATAAAGCACTCACCGGTGGGCTGAGGTGCATGGACGTACGGCCATAATGGAATCATCGCAACGGGATCTCCACTTAAATAGGCACGATAATTTGTCAACTTGTTATTCTGACTCAATTTATCAGCAAAACTCTTGAACCCAACCCTGTGAGAGCCAAAAGTGTATAAAGTGACTGGAGGGGAATACCCGCTCATTAAAATCGAATCTGCAGCAATTTGTGCTAAACCACCTCCTAAACTATGTCCAACAATGTGAATACGAGTCGGACGATGAAGGGCTATTCCTAATCTTATTTTATCGCTCATAATCTGATAAGCACGATTAATTCCTGCATGGACCGGTAAAGCAGATTCGCTCAATTGAATACCTGCGTTCAAATCTGTCAATGCATCATGAACCATATCTGCTGTTCCACGAAATGCTAACAGCGCCTGGTTTTTAAACGCTCCCTTTCCAGGCGCATAAAATGCAAAAGAAGACTTTCTTTTTAAACAAAATGCCCCCGTCTTTGAACTATGTAAATCCGATAATTTAAAGTCGAATAACTTTGTTAGCCCTGAATCACGAAAATCGTTATACCAAAAATTAGCATTTGTCTCGACTCGGTAAATTAAGTCAGCGATTTTTGCCGCCTGTACTGGCGTTAACTCATTCGACATAGCGCACCTCCACTTTACGTTGCGGATCGGGGTTTAATAAGGTACACGCCCCACCGATTACAAGGACACCAACATCTTGTACCTTATTCTCCGTTTCATCTAAATCAAAAAGAACTTTGATAGGCTCCTTCGCCTTACCATCATAATTACCTGTCTCGGTATTACCCCAAGGAATACCCTTACTATGACGCCAACAACTTTTGCGAATATCGTCGTACTCAACGTAGATTTTTTGATCAATAATTGGATGGATAAATGGAACATAGGCTCTCAACGCGAAGGCCCTAATTGAGGGCAAAGAAAACTCGCCATTTTCATCACTAATTGCAGACCTAGTCCATACGCCGACATTCCAATATCTTACTTCTAAATCAACTTTTGCTCCTGAGATCGGTTTCCCGCCCCGTATGACTTTACCTTGCATGCCGCTAAAGAGATTAGGTTTGAGAGAATCTAGCATTTGTGCTCAGTCCATTTCGATGACAAGACGGCGACTTTATCACATGTGTTTGGATGTGGCCAAAGTAATGATCTGACGGGGAGTTTTGGAGCAGGAGGTCCCTATGGGCCGCTATGCCCCTTCGGGCTTCTCAAACTTGTTGCTCGTTGCAAATATTTATTTAAGCAAACTATCACTTTCAGATAATTGTATGAATAAATCCCAAAAAATACTTGACCCACATTATTAGCTCCACTAGCATAGTTGCCGTAGTGAACAGCGATATTGGAATAATAAAAAAACAGGGAAAGAACAGGGAAAAACAGAAAAAAAAGACAGAAAATAGATAAGACGATATTCCAAATTGCTCACGGGCATTGTTAGCCTGTATCACTATGACAAGCAGTATAATTTAATAGATTAAGCTACTTTTTTATAATACTCGCAACAACATCGTTTGTTGTTATGGACAAAAGGAATATCAGTATGATCCAGAATTTTTCTTTCTTCTCTCTCAATCATCAACTCCCAATGGCTAAAAACTATGGCCCGCGCTTATTTAAGCGCTACGCATGTTTTTAGTGCAACGGAGTTATTAATACCCTCTTAATTTATTGGTTTTTCCTTGTTGACGACGCTTTCAACATTGAAGAGCGAGCTTTGCGTGCCTTTTATTCAAACATCTTGGGATGGTTGATATTTTGGATTCAATCTGGACGAAAATTTTAAAGATAAACACTATGAACAGAGCCGTTAAAAACAAAGGAATTTATAAGCAACTTCTTATCTTCTTATTTATTGTATACAGCCTAGAATGCTCCGCCGTCGTCGTCGATGTTTTTGGAACAGGGCAACACCTGTGGCATAAAGTCTTCGTTGGAGACAGCGACCAAGCTCAATCAAGTTGTGAAGGTTTTGCCGCTTCAATTGGGCATGACGTTAGCTGCGGTGGGAGCTGCGATTCCAACGGTAACCCAACCACCTTATGCTCAGCCGGTGGCGGTTGGTGGCGTGACGAAAGCTTTACCGAGTACGCTTTATTTCACCAAGTCAATTACTACTACCCCCGATTTTATTTACCCGATGAAGCACCCAATACCGGTTGTGAAAAAGCCGGTAACCCCATCGATTTACTGACCGGGCGCAAAACCGAAACAAAGTCCGACCTGATTGTGAGCGGCATAGAATTTAAACGCTATTATTCGTCGGGTGGCGTGGCCAAAGGCTATGCGGTCGGTGTTAATTGGCGGCACAGTTTCGATACACAAATTAACGATATTCAACCACAACTTATTGCTGACGTACTCTATGAAACCGCTCCCGAAATAACGGCCATCGATAATTTAAAGTCCTCTCAAGAAGCTGCCTGCCAATTCTGGGAGCAGAAAAAATTGACCCACTTAGGCGGCGCGCTACAGCATACAACGTCCCACTATAATGCCGATAAAGTCTGTGAAATATTAGAGGGCAACGAAGTCATCGCGCAATATACGATTCGACCCGCGCCCTCCTATTTTGTTTATGACAATAGCTTAGATAACCCCACAAGCGACAAAACCATCGCCCGCCCCAACGGCCATTATTATACCTTTAGACATAACGGCAGTGCATTTTATGAAATGAATGGCATGCCGGCTACCTTGGAAAAAATCAATAACCTCTGGGTGTTTACCGATAGTAAGGGCAATATCGATTCGTTTGAAAATGGCTTGTTAAAATCGAGACGCTTATCCAGCGGAGCACTGATCGATATTCACCGCGATGACATAGACAGAATCAGCACCATTCAAAGAGGCTCATCGGTATTGATGACCTTCCAATACGATGACAAGCATCGTATTAAACAGATTGATTATGGGACAAATCAATCCATTGAATACAGCTACGAGGCCAACAACCTTAAAAAAGTAACCTATGACAACGGTGATGAAATTATCTACCACTATGAAGATATCCATCACCCTAATGCACTCACCGGCTATACCGACGAATTAGGCGAGCGTTTTGCAACGTGGCAGTACGATGCCGAAGGCCGTGCGATCCGATCTTTTCACGGAGTTGATAAAGAAGACACCTTAGTCAATTATCAACATTTAAGTGATGTGAATGATCCGCGTGTTATCGTCACCAATGCGCACGGAAAAGACACGATATACCATTATGAAATCGTAAACGGCTTTCACAAAATAACCGAAATAGAAGGCGTCGCTTCGACACACTGCGCCGCCGCCAATCAATATAAAACCTATGATCGCCAAGGGCGTTTGCTGGCACGAACGGATTGGAACGACAATGTTTCCTATTTTGAATATGACGAACGTGGCAGAAAAGTACTTGAAATAAAAGGCTACCGCTGGATAAACAACAGCCCCAAAAAAGGCATAGTTGAAGATGTCATCAACTTTTTAACACTGCCACCGCCACCTCAAACAATAAGGGAGAAGAAAACCTGTTGGCACCCCACCTTTAATAAGCCCGAACGTATTATCGAAAATGACCGCGTGACGCTGCACGACTATTTTGCCCATGGTCAATTAAAATCCACCAAAGTCGCCAAACGTACGGCGTCTAACGAAAATTGCCAATAGGGATAAGGTGCAACCATGAATTATTTAACGATGCTAAAACCCAAAACATTATTGACAGCATGTGTGTTGTTCGCTTTATCGGTTAACACACTTGCGCAGGTTACAGAACAAGAAGTGACGTATACCTATACCAGTGAAGGACAAATTGACACGATTGATGGTCCGCGTTTGGATACCGATGTCATCGACGTAACCGACTATAACTACGACCCGACAACAAAGTTCCTGAGCGAAATTATCGAAGCCAAAGACGTTTTTAATTTTTCCACCGCCTTCCAAAATCATAACAGCCGAGGCAACCCACAACTCATTATTGACCCGAATGGGGTAGAGACAACACAACAATTTCACGCGCGCGGATGGCTGGAAAAAACCACGGTAAAACACCCTACTGATACCAGTGGTACACAAGACGCCGCGATGGAATATCGCTACGACAGTGTGGGCCAAACGACCTGTACAATTTCCCCCACGGGCGTTATCACGATTTACCACTATACACCCGCGCGTTATTTAGCGAGTGAAATTGAAGGCGCGGATCATTGTGATCCGCTCATCAATAGCACGGGCTACTTGAAAAAATTCACCTATAACAACGCCGGCGATATTGTGAGCGAAACCATTTATAACGGCCTGCTTGAAACCGACCCCGTCGTATTCAGTGCATCACAACAGTTTGATGAACTCGGCCGTGTGATGGACCGTTTTGGTCACAATGGGCAACACACCCACTTCGATTACGACACCAATGATTTTGTGACCAAAATTACTGAACAAATCGATACCCAAACCAGCCGCGAGACAGATTATTTTCCCGATAATTTCAATAAGCTCGCGAGGATGGAAGATGCGCTGGATAACCCGCTGGACAATACCTATGACGCCCAAGGTCAGTTAGAAAACGTTAAAGATGCGCGCAATAATTCTACTCATTACGACTATGATGCTTTTGGGAATGTCGAAACGCTAACCAGCCCTGATGCCGGTGTTACAAATAACATCTACGACGAAGCCAACAATTTACGTTTTTCGACCGATGCGCGCGGTATTCAACAGGAGCGTCGATACGATGCGTTAAATCGCTTAACCGATATTCTTTACGCCTCCGCACCCAATGAAAACGTGCAGTATTACTACGATCACTACCAAATGGATAGCGCCAACCCGGATGCAGACGAAGCGAATTCGTATGCTGTTGGGCGTTTAACCGGGATGGATGGCGAATACGGAAAATCACGTTATTACTACGACCACCGCGGCAATATCACCAAAGTCAAAGAATTACTAACGGTAGGCACTTTCGAAACCCGCTATGCCTATCGCTTAGATAACAGCGTGGAATCGATTCAATACCCGAGCGGAAGGCTTGTGAATTATTTTTACGATTCCGTTGGGCGAGTCACACGCATGACGACCAAAGCCAACGCTAACGCCGCTGAGCAAACGGTTATTGACCAAGCGCAATACAAGCCGTTCGGCCCCCTAACATCCATGGTATACGGCAACGGCCTTAACCATATTCGCGAATACGACTTGGATTATTTACTCGAGGAAAGACGCACCTTTGACAATACCACGCTCGAGCATTTTCAGTACACGTTTGACGGCGTCAATAATTTGCGCTCGATAACAGACTTACTCGATGCAACACATTCCCACAACTATCAATATGACCTTGTCGACCGGCTCATCAATAGCCAAACAGCGGCGGGAATCTACGATTTTATTTACGATGAAGTCGGTAATCGACTGTCGAAAACATTTGATAATGGTAGCCAATTAAATACTGAAACCTATCAGTATGCGATCAACAGCAACCGCATCGACACGCTTAATCACAGTGATAGTGTTTCGTACGACGATGCCGGTAATACCTTACAAGACGGTCGCGGGCTGACCGTCAGTTACAATCACGCAAACCGCCAACAGCAAACTACACGGGGTGGTTTGGTTGTTTCACATATTCATAACCCACGCGGCCAACGTGTTGCCAAACTGAGTAGCGCCGGTAATGAATATTATCAATACGACTTAAGCGGTACTTTATTAGGCGTTTACGATAGTAACCTTGCGGCGCTACAGGAGTTTATTTATTTAAACGGAGAAATTGTCGCACTGGTCTCTAGCCTTTCCCAAGCCAACCAAAGCACACAAGTACACATCACAACACTGCCGGCCAACGACGGCTGGATACGCGAGTCGGGTGCGTCTACCTTAGTGGGCGGAACAGTCAAAACCGGCCAAAGCAACAATAAGGCCTTAAGAATTGGCGACGACAAAAAAGATCGTGAATACCGCAGTGTCTTGGTTTTTGATCTTGGGTCCCTGCCCGCCGTTACGCTTGAAAGTTTGGATTTACAACTGAAGCGCACCAACAGCTCCAAAGTCGGCAACCCCAGTGACGCTATTCAAGTCTGGCTACTACCAACAGGATCGAATATTGTGAAAGCCGATTTTCAACACAATACCAGCGTATTAGCCGGTCAGCTCAGTGCAGGCAATACCGGTAGCGTTAACTTCTCACAGCAAGCCATTGATGAAATAAACGCTCAACGCTCTGCGGGAGCCAGCTTTATCAAATTGCGTTTGCAAGCGACAAGTGTCAGCAATAATAAAAAGAACGACTACATGGGTTACTTTACCCGTGAACAAAGCAATGCCAGCCGCCATCCGGTGTTGACGATAGCGTACAGCCAAGGCGGTGGCACTACCGGGCCAGAGATGTTGTTTACACTTAACGATCACCTGGGCACCACCCAAACGATTACCGATGCGCAGCAAAATATCCTTTGGCGGGCGCATTATTCGCCATTTGGGGTGGCTTCGCTTGAGGAAGATGTTGATGGGGATGGCAATCATCTTCGTTTCAATCTAAGATTTCCGGGGCAGTATTTTGATAGCGAGACGGGGCAGGTTTATAATTGGCATCGGTATTATGATCCCTATACCGGAAGATACATAACATCTGATCCGCTTGGATTAATTGATGGGCCTAATACTTATGCCTACGTAATTAATAATCCTGTTAACAATATTGACCCAACTGGGTTGGCCAACGGAGATATTATCCCGGAAGAAGCTGTTGAACGAATGGGTACAGGTGATCATTTAGTTTTTCCTGAGGAAACCAATAATGCTCAATACAATGCTTGCATGACTCGCTGTAAGAAAAAGGAGCTTTCATCTGCCAACACCTTGTGCTTTTTAACGGGAGGGATAGCCGCTAGGCGGGCTGGACCTGCTGGAGGGATGGCGGCTGAACAAGCTTGCAGTGAATTAACCGCGCATCTAAAGTGCAGTAAAAAGTGTCAAGAAGAGCCTGAGTGTAGTGATGAAAAATAAAGATCAATGGGAATGGTACAAGATTCCATCTAAGTTAATTACCTGTCCAAATTGTGGTCAGCTAAGCCATGGTGATCGAAGCAATTGCGAGCATTGTGATTATGAATTTACAAAAGATCAAATTGCTGAAATAAGAGAGAAACAAAAAAAAGATTTTTTCAGATTTGGTATTTTCGGCCTCTTGTTTTTTGTTGGATTCATACTTGTTTTATCAGTTATATTTGGCTTGCTTAAAAGTTAACAGATTAATATTCAATTGATTTTTGATATCGAGTCACTGACAAAAATTAATAAGAACAATCGGGTCAAGCCTTGACCCGATTCTTTTGCTTTTGGAGTTTGTTTATGGTGAAAGCTCAGAGGTAAGGACTAGGCAGCCGTTCATGACCCTGACCTTGATCGGCGTATCGATCTCAAAGCCTGCTTGCCGTAGCCAAGATACTAAACACCCGCCCTGAACGTTCTCGAGCATTTTCAGTACGCGTTTGACGGCGTCAATAATTTGCGCTCAATAACAGACTTACTCGATGCAACACATTTCCACAACCATCAATATGACCTTGTCGACGGATGAATGGGGACGGAGGGAATTAATTTTGATCAATCCTATAACTGATTAATACCCCCCCCCCTGTCACTCTTTTGCTTCTTGTTCTAAATTGCAACTCCAAGATTTTTAAGCGCGCTATTCAAACGTTGAGTGAGGTGTTTGGGGTGGGCTTCGGTTACTGATACTGACTCACACCCTTGAAAATCACAGAATTGCGTAATGGCGTCGATAAATGCATCCATCACTCTTACCTCATCAAAATTGTGTTGCTCGAAGTGTAACGATTTAACCTCTAGGCGACCGGCTTTTCGATGAGCTTTACAATCCATCCTGCCAACAAATTCACCGCGATAAAGTAACGGCAGGCTAAAATAACCATAGCGACGTTTAGCTTCGGGTACATAGCATTCTATTTGATAGTCAAATTGAAACAGTGCTTTGAGCCTTTCACGCTGAATAACACTGTTGTCGAAAGGCGAAAGAATTGACAGGCGATTGCTCAGCCGAGGAAGAGAGCGTTCGAACTCACCCGCGTTAATGATAAATACTTCACCACTGTTCACCTTTATTTGTTCGACAATACCCTGAGCCAACCTTTCGTTGACCAAGGTTTTTACCGCCTTTCGCAGTTCAGAATTTTTCCGTAGATAAGTTAAGCCCTTAAGCGATACAAGCCCATGGCAACGCAACTGCTGATCCACTATATGCGTTGCAAATTCTTCCATACTTGGAAATTGGGAATCGACATGAGACGGCAGTACTCGCTCGGTGAGGTCATAGGTTTTTTGAAAACCCTCCCTGTTACTTACCATTAGCTCTCCTTCCATATAAAGCTGCTCAAGAGCCTTTTTGGTTGGCTTTAAGTCCCACCATCCCGTGCGTTTTTTGATATTAGTTTCTAAATCACGAGATCGTAACGCACCCTCTGAACGTATGCGTACCAGTAGTTCCCCCATAAGTTTCTTATCAGGTTTTTTATACCAATGGGTTTGACCATTTTTAATGGCGTGCTTGTAGGGTAAGGAGAAACGAAAATCGGTAATAGGTAAAAAAGCTGCTGCATGTGTCCAATATTCAAAAATATCGCCGTCACGCAACATTCGATTTATCATGGAGGGCTTAAAATTTGGCACCCTGGAATAAAAAACATGATTGTGCGCTCGCTCTACCACCGATATTGTATCGATTTGTACGTAGCCTATATGGTTGATTGCTTTACGTGCTCCTGCCAAACCACGCCCATAAGGCTGTGCTTGAAGTAAACCTTGTGCTGCTAGTGCAAGTCGGCGTAAACGCGCGAGATCTTGCGGAGATTTAACTTCAATTACTGTCATGTTTTTCTAAGAAGAATGGAGAAGAATGGGACGGAGGGATTTTTTGTGCGCGAAAGGGGGATGGTACGTTAGTACCTAGAAGAAGTAAAATATTCGTTAAAAAATATTATGGGTTGAGCAATCGCAAAATAAAACTGGGCGATTTTATTTTTATGCGTCAAAAAACTCTTTCTGAGAATCCGTAAAATCCACATCTCCCATATGATCCCGATCTAGTTCCCCCTGGGTAATATTTTCACCAGCCATCAACATTATAAATTGCACGTCATCATCATCGCCAGCTTCATCGAGTGCGCTACGCATATCATTTTCGAACGTTCTCCAAGGCCCCGTCGTATTTACACCGCCATCTTGAGCAAATATATTGTCTTTATCTCCATAGCCACCATTTTGTTTTGCCAGTACATGCCCGGCGTGTGCCTGCAGATAGTTATTATCTAATGGATCAGTCTTCGCTTCTGTATGCCCATCAATCTGGCAATCTGCCTGGTATATTTCAACGCCATTCCATCCCTCTCCTCCAGGGTCATCTCCACCACTAAACTCACTAACCTTTCCAGCCGCGACAAGTTCAATCTTTGTATTGCCATCTCTCCGATTAACAACTGTGGGGGTCTTGCATTGCATAATAGTTTTTGAAGGTGGCTCACAAGCGTCTGGCTTGCAAAGCTCCTTCATTTGGATAGCCTCTGAGCGATTGTCAACAAATGCCAAGGTTTGTTTCACTCGACTTGTATTCTGAACAGCTGAATTTGCAATCGCTCTACTTTTATTCTCTTTTGGTTTTTCTGCTTGTGCATACATATTTCAATCCTTTTAAATTTCCATTATTGTTTGTTGTATACCTTATTTATTGCTTACAGCAATATAAATTGAATCTACCCAAAAGCAAAAAACTAACAAATTATTTGGTTAACAATTCAAATAGCTCTAACTCGGCCGGAAGCCGGTTTACAGGGAATCATTTTAAAATACTCTTTCGTTTTAACGAGCGTTATAATTCTAGTCGTCTTTGAGTCCGAACACCAAAGCAAAATCTGGATATAATAAATGGAATAATACAATTTCACATAAAATGAATATTATTTTGTAGTATATGATTATCTCAACTAGGAAATAATGAGACGGACGGATTTTTTATTAGTCAAGCCTATAATTGATTAATAAAAAATCCCTCCGTTTCCTTTTTGCCCTTTATCCACTAATAATTGATAGTCGACGGTCAGGCTCCCTGTCTTCGTTTGACCTCATTTGTCTGCTTGTAGAACCTTTTCTTACAAAAGCCAATTCCAGGTTTGAATTCAAATAGTAATTGGTTTTCTCTGTCCTTTCGACAGTTATTAAAATAACGTGCTTTTTACCTATTTTCATGGTGCTCACGTCAAAGCACCGGCCATATCGCAATGTCTCTCTTATTCGTTTTCTAATAGCATTTGCATATTTTTCCAGTGAGTCATCTATTGATGACTTATATGCTTCTCTAACTTTTTCGTCAATACCGATTATATTTCCCTCATCATCAACACCTATGATCAATTTCCCCCCTTGCGCATTTGAAAAGGCACAGACTGTTTTTTCAATCTCAGTAACTTTTTTATTCTTTAAATCAATGTAAACTTTAAATTCTAAAAAGTGACTTTCGCCATTTTCAATTAAAGAAATGATCGGTTCTGCTCTATCTTTGTCTTTCTCAAACAGGGATAAATTATATCGATCATGCGAAACAGATCTGAAATCGAGAATTTCGTTATTTTTATTGATTAACCACAGCTCGGATTTTAGTAATTCCGGCTCGCTAATTTTAAACGTTTTTTCATGATCAATTTTAATACTATCGCCTGACTCCAATTTCCCAACAAGACAAATGTCGCTTTCATTTCCCTCAACGGACAAATATTCACCATCAAAAACGATTTTTCCTCTTTCATCGCCCATAAAAATAGAGAGCTCTCCGTTATCACCGTGAGACTGCCCATGATAAATGAATAAGCCCATAAAGTTCTTAAGGTAATCAGATGAGGATGAATGATAAGGCATGCCGTACCCCAGAAGGGCGGATTCTCTAAATTCACTGCCATGAGTAATTCTTGCAGAATATTTCCGTTCAGGGAAGTTGGATCGTGTAAAATTGCTCGGAATAATCTCTTCGTTCCACCGAGTTTGTCCGCGATCAACTTTTAACACTGGGAGGGTTTCGGAAATTTGATATCCGTCGGATTCAAGATCAGACAAAAATATTTTAATGTCAAACTCCTTTATAACTCTTCTTATGAAGGCTATATTCGAATATATTTCTTCTAATTCATCGATGTTTTCTTGAAATTCGCATTTGCCAATAAGAAACTTCCAGCTCCCATCACCACTTTTACTAAATACTGTACTAATTACCGCTTCATTTTTTCCAGCATTAATGTGACGAGAATCAATCAAGTTGAGTAAATCGTTGCTTTTGATTTGTGTATGTTTCTTTGTATCCATATGGGTATAATCTATTGTAAAATGCTTGGCAGTGGCATATTTTTTTTCTGCTTTGTTATCTGCTTTCGGCCATAAGCGGACATTGCGAACATGATAACTAAAGTGAGAGCAACCCCGTTTTAAATACTGAAAATCTATCAAGTTGAAATACTCTTGATAATTTTTATTACTCTGGCCTCGTTGTTAATCCCCAATGTTGGAAGAGTCACCAAAATTAGAGATTTTAATTCTTCAAGATCATTTGCATAGCTCAGCCGAAACGCTTCAGTGATGGCTTGTTCATGTAAGCGAGGTAAAGATAGCTTAAATCTTTGGCGATTCCAAATGTATTCCCATTGCTTTCTAAACCAATTAATAGCAGGTCTCACCAAGAACTGAAGGCATTGAACCTCTTGTGCAATTTGAAGTGTATTAACAACTAATGAGAGATATGCTAAGGGGGGGAGTACAGCACCACAAGAAGAGGGTTCAGAAAACTGATAAACAAGAGTCGCAAGAGAGCAATAGTAATCCTGAGAATCTCTCTTGGAGGAGAGGCAACTAAGAAACTCCTTACCAAAATCCAGCTTGTCTGTGTTATCCAGGCGTTTTATCAAAGCGGGCAACTCCTCTTGCTTTGATTCAAATACGCACCTGACCGAAAAAACGAGAGTGTACCCCTTGGCAAGCTTTTGAAACCCTACAACATCTTCGCTTGAAGGCGCAGGATAATCACCAAACGTCGGTTTTAGTGGATTAAATGCTCTATTTTCTTCTTTAATTTTTTTATAATACGAAAACTCCGCCAACGTTTCCATTAACGAGGATACAAAGAGATCGACATCTAGCGAATTTAACGCCTTATGACGAACGGCCGAAGTCAGTACTATCTTCCCCTCTACAATCGGTCCTGACGGAAGGCGCTCTTGCAATTCTTTTGTAATGCCTGCGTCAAGACCGCTATAGTTCTCGACTGCAGCGAGCATATACCAAGCAAGCTCCATAGGGCGTCTTTCGGCGAACTCCTTGACGCCTTCATGAGGCTCTGGATTACTCACGACTCCAGGAATAATTTGAGCCATCTCGCCGTTTTCAATAATCATCTCTTTACCGCTTGCTTCCCCCAATAACCATAACACCACATGCCGAGATACAGCCTGGCAATGCGCGGATCGAAGTGATGTATCTACATTAAGCTCATGCAGGCGAGAAAGAACCTGTGACATATCTCGAATACAGGTATACTGATCACCATCGTGCCAACTCGCAATTGCAGCATCTGCTAATAGGCCAATTTCCATTGGCCGCATTTCATCACCAAGACAAGCACTAGCGCTTTTACTGCCGTACAAATAATATTTTCGTGCCGCAGCAAAATCTCCTTGATGTTCGGCACTTATTCCTGCTTCTCTACCAAGAAATGCCTTTTCAGTGCTACTTAAGGGGGCGTCACTTTCGATAATAATTCTTGAAAGGTTTTCGCTATTCTTGTGATCTTTTGATCGGTAATAAACTTTTGCTTTTGCTCGAATCAATTCATAATTTTCATGACCATACAAATCCATACCTTCGTCGAGCAGCACAATCGCTTGATTCTTATCTTCGGCATATTCATCAATAATTAATGCACGGTATTTTCGTGCCACAACAGCAATATCATTTCGCAACCAATTACGTGCATATGATTCCAGCGCTGAAAAAACTGGTTCATGAAGGCCTGGATTAATTGTACTTTCTTTATGCTCGCTTAACCAAGCGCCTGCAAATATTAAGTCGACATCAAAATCATCTCGAAAGGCAGGCCGGAGAAGTTTTTCCCGAAATTCAGGCTTGCACAAATCCAAATATTCAAACACACGATTCAAAGTTGCAATATTCTTCAGTTGACGAACTTGGTTGAAAAAGATAAATCCTACCAAGGGAAGGCTTTCTTCTTGAGGAAGCGATTTCGTTCCAGAAACATCTGAAAAAAGTTGCCTCTGCCACTCCTCCAGTTTTGGCAAGTACAGCCAAAACTGAGGTACTTCACCGAATTTAGCCTCGGATGTCAAAACCTTGGTCATAATCATCATTCGGGTGGAACATATTTGTTCATCATCAAACAACAATTTAACCTCACTTTCAAAGCACTTTAATACTTCTAAAAATCTTTCTTGATTTTCTGTACTATGGGCTAGTAAAATTAATTGAGCTCCCCTAAAAATTGCGCTGACAAAAGTGTTTTCTTGATAAGCCACTTTATCAGTACGGAATACACGAAGCATACTCATATGAGGCGCAATCATTTCAAGCTCATCTCTATCGGCTTGAATAACTGCAAGGCAGAGTTTAATGATGACTTCCGTATTGTGTCCGCACCATGCTGAAATAAGAGCGGAATCTGCGTCTATCGGGTTTAGCGATCGATCATCTAAAATTAAATCAGCGATCGAATGGTGAACCTTTGTTTTTTGATTCTCACTTAAATTTTTTTCAGCCAATCCCGACAATAGAGGTGAAAGTGAAAACAGATCATCTGCTTGCTGATCAATCCAAGACCCAGTATGACGATCTAGAATATACCCAGCATCAGAAATGTAAGGATCGACCTCAGCAATCGACAACACCAATTTTCGGTCAAAGCTGCCAAGCTTAAGAGATAATCTTTCGAGAAGCCTTTTATCTTGATCGGGTAGCTCTTGGTATAGTCGCTGTCTTGTGCTCGTTCGCACCAGCTCAACTGCCTGATTACCAATTAATAGTGAACCCAATGTTTTTAACTCTTCCACATCCCATTGATTACTTTCCATGCTTTGGATAGCGGCAATCGCTAATTGAGGGTGCCCGCCACCAGAAACCAAATGAATGTAGTTAACCCAGTTTTGCGGATGATGAACGCCTTTGCCATTGAGTATTTCTTCAATATCCTCTTTGTTAAATTCAGAAATGCGGACCACGAACTTATTAGGCAACCCTACCAAGTGAAGAAACTCGGCGGACGGTGGCTGAAACGCTGTTACTATTAACGGAAGGCGATAGTTTTCGCAGACAAAATACAGATACAATACGGCATCACTAACACTTGGTGCTGTCAGGTTGTCCAAATCATCCAGGATAAGGCCACCCGTTTTTAACTGAGACAGCATTTCTGCAGCGTAAATAATTTTTTGCGCGGCTTGGTCTTTGTCTAGTCCGCGTAAATTTAGAATATTCCAGTTATCCTTCGACGTTTTTGTTGCCAACTTCGCACTAAGTGTTTTTCCAACACCACTAACTCCATAGATCCACGATAAACCAAATTGGCCCAAAGCCGAATTAATTCTGTCAACCTGACCTTGTCGATTCGCAATCACTGTTGGAAAAGGAATTTTGTTAACGGAGTGCACACGTCCAACAAGCTGCTGATCAGCAGAAATACTACTATTCACCCCAAAGGCCGTCGTCAACGCTCCTTGACTCATCAATTGCTTTTCGAATACAGATTTATTGATGGAGATATGTGTTGCCTTTTCAATGAATTCTTCCAACCTAGCACGATCAGTTTTCCTATCGTCTTTTTGAGTTGAAAGCTTCAGCAGGAATATTAATATATTGCTCAAACAACCTTCCGACTGACTATGGTTGCCTCCTCTTGCAATGATCAATGCTGACAACTTGGATAGTAATAGGCGATAAACATGTTCAACGTTAAGCGCTCCACACTCAAAGTTGATACGCTGAAGAAAATCGGTTCGAAAGCGCTTCTCATCCAAGCTTTCAATATACTTTTTAGTTTTGTCTGCTAGCTTAGATTCGGCTAATATTTCTTGCAGAGGTGCAACATCGCCAGCTCGCGATAAAGCCTTCCAGCTTTCAAGCAGAGGCGTTTGACCTATACGGGAAGACCTGGATTGCTCTTTGGTAATCACCGACGTTGTAAGATGAACTATCCTTACTTCAAGAGAGGGGTTCTTCTCCATCAAGGTGACAAAACCATCAATTGTTGTGACGATATCATTCGAATTAATGGTAACATTGTTCTTGGTTTCCTTGACCTGAACCGCCATCAACGCGTCTTTTGCTGCAACCGCAAAATCTTCAGCAACTTCCACATACAGAAATTCAGATTCCGACAGGTCCAACCAGGCCAACGCGGATCGATATATTTGGTAGGCATAACCACCAAGGGAGTCTATCGCCTCACGACCAACATCCCCCTGTGGGTCAACTGTCATATTTGGTTCTCTCTGTTTCAGTTGTAGTCGTAATTGTTGTTTAGCTGGATCACCCACTTAAATTTGAGTGGTTATATGCGATGTAAGCTTGTTGTTTCTCTAACTATATTCATTTATTAATCTCAATCCTTTCCAATTAGATTTATACAGTCCGCATTATTAGAAAAACTCGAATGTGCATTTTCGAACAAAGGCGGGCCTTTGAATATTAATAATATGTTTTCTAAAAGCCTTCATTTAGCGCTTTTTTCTAAAGAAAAATGAGAGCGCAGCGAGTAATTTCTTCGAGTGCTGCTTGTTATATTTGCCTATATTTGCGTGAATATTTTATAAGATCGTAAACACATACTATTTTAATGAACTGACTCTTTTCTCCTGTGGAAAAATTGTCATACGCATGTTTTTTTAGTATATTTTTAAGGTCATCTAAATCAACTTTCTCCGATGGAACAAAAACTGCCATTCTTAAAAACAAGTTGAAGTCTACAGCGTTATATAACTCCTCTATGCCCTCTTGCACTTGCGGGATGTTTTGTGATCGCCGCACCTCATGTCCAGAAGGCCTAAATTTTTCCACTCCATGATCTATTCGCGATTTTATCGAATCACATAGATCGTCGGTAATTACTCCGCCACCCTCCGCTATTAATCCCGCACCGTTTAGATACTTGTATATTGGAATATTGACCGGACCTTTTATTAGATTGGGTAAAGCATCAAAAATGATTGATTTTTCTTGATAGCCACCACTGTCAAAAATAACATCCCTGACAATGTCTTCTCTACTCACGCCAATAATCCCTTGTTTGGCTATTTCTTCTGATTTTTTAATTTTGCTAATCGCTCCGTAGCCTACCACAAAGTCGCGTTGCCCCTCGGTCTCGTCCAAATCGTCTGCATCTTTAACATAGAGTTTTCCTTTAGGGTCATTAGTAACTACCAGTTCATATAACTCATCTTTTATTTGGCGAAATATATGCGCAGGAATCCGTCTTTTTACTTCCGATAGAACTTCAAATATTTCTATATACGAGCTTGCTCTAATGAGTTTAACTGGAAGTGTTTTTAGTATGATTGATTCCGTTAATACGGGCTCATTGGCATCTGCGGACCACTCAACAAAAATAATATTCTCTTTTAATGCATCCATCTTACTTTCTGGAAAGCACTGGACTATTTCCTCTAGGATTTCCAATATATGAGGATCTGTTAATGAGTACCCTAAAAATATTATTGGATGCTCAATAAATACCGTTAGCAATTTTGATGATAGATAAGGGTTCTTTTTTCTGAAAAGATCATAATCCTCAGAAGTTAATATCAGACTATTTGGTTCACTTGAGCATCCATGAATTTTATATATTTCAGCAATTCCATGATTTCTGCTTGAAAACAACCCGTCCTGCCCTACAAAAATAGAAAACTCATTAAAAATAGATTCCAGAAATAAATCCCAGTTTGTGGTGATAACTCCATCGATTTTGCTAGATGCTAAAAGTTCAATTTCCGCTTGATACTCGTCTTGTATATTTTTATGAATATTCTTTAAATAATCTGATATTTCTACTTTTATTGGGGAGTCCATCTTCAACAAGTGCTCGGAGTAGATATCATCTTTATCCCCTTTAATGTCACTATCCCACCATTTATCGCTATACGATTGGGCCAGTATGCTTGCGATTTTCATTAAGTTACCATTGGCTTGAGATCTAATTTTTGTGTAATTATCATCAATCAATTCACAAAAACGCTTTAACAACTCTTCCCAATTTTCCGCACCAAGGTACCACCTAGACATGCCCGACCCAACGAAAAGAAATGGGGAGGCTGAAAACTTCTTAAAATGATCACTGAGATTTTTCTTAAAAGTCATTTCTCGCCCTGTTCAGTGGCCCCATTAGACACTCAATGACCGCTTTCGGTCAAAAAGGGCCTAAATATGTTAACAACTTTATACACCATACAAACTTCAAATAATATGACTATTCATGATTTAGCATGAATTCTTGCCCCAGCTCAATTCGATTATTTTTCATACAGGACCATTTACACAAACCCACTAAATATGACCAATGTTCAAAGGATTGCAGATATGACATACAGACCCCGCATGCCTCACACTTGTGGTCGTTTCGTTATAGAGAAGGCGTTCAGGTGCACTCAGCCTCCACAGTAGCAGCCGCAATCTTATTGGGGTTGCCCTGGTTGGGAAAGGTGCCTACCTCATGATCGGGTACACCATTGGCCGACAAATTGCGCATGCTGCTGGAATACAACCAACTGGAATCGCTATTCAACATAACGGACTCATCATCGTTGAACATAAATTTAGACCAGTCGCATTGCACCAAGCTAAGCGAGGAATGTTAAGCAACTATGGAGAGGATTTCCCGAGAGGTTTAAAAAGGATATCAGTGGCCGAAATAGACCAGTAACTGTTCTGACTCGGTAGGGGTACAATCTTTCGCTTATTAATTTACAATTGCTTTGCGAGTCAAATCCGTTGAGCACAAAGCTGCGACCTAAAGCAATATTTGGTCAGAGGGTATTTGCTCGCACAATGCAGGCATTGGCTAGCTTGCGCACTAGTGCCAGAATGTCTGCGCTAAACGGAAGGGTAGTATGCATCTATATCCGCTAACAGTAATTATTCTCAGGAGTATTTCATGGAGCATCAAATTTTTAAAGAATGTTTAACACAATTTTTGATTAGATTCTGCTCAGGACCTTATAAAACTTTATTTATATTATTTTTCTTTATACCTTCCCTAGTATATGGGTCCGAAAAATATAATTTTGTAGTCGACATTAATGGCGATCAAAAAACAGATTTAGTGATGATCGAAAACCAAGGTCCTGACGGGCTTAGAATTGATCAGTATTTTTCGAATGAAAGCCAATCAGAGCTCAGGTTCCTCAATTCCTTCAGCTATAACGATACGATACTCTATGATAAGGTCTATGTTGCAAAACTGTTCTCACAGGACGAAACAAATCTTATTTTATCGAGATATAACGTCTCTGGACGAGATTTTTGGATATTTAGAATTAAACGAAACTCGCTCCAATATATTGAGCATGACTTTGTCCCAATGTCTCAAGATACTCAAGTAGTGTTCTCAAACGTCTTGGGAGATGGCCTAGATGAACTTATCGCAATTCGTGATTTTACCGACCAAAAGCAAATTGAAGTAAATTCTTTTAACGGAAGTTTTGTTTTGCAGGGCACGTCTAATCTGATGGGGAGTCAATATCGCGGCACATCTTTTTTAGATCTCAATAACGACGGCGTAAATGAGCTAATATTAAGTGCAAATTATGCTCTGGATAAACGTATCTGGACATTTAGCTTAATAAATTCAGTATTTACTTATCATGCTTTTAGCAACCTACCAGGAGATGCCTATAAGGAATTAAAAGTTTTGGCACAAGGTGGACAGGCTTATCTGGCGCTAGTTGATACAACAGAATATGTTAAAAGCGTTAAGCTATATAAAAATCAAGGGTATTTGTTTCAATACCAAGGTGAGACGAGTGTTGCATCTTCGACATCAAATTTAAAATTTACAGACCTTAACGCAGATTCATTTGCAGAATTAATAGCGTTAAGCGAAAACGACTATCGCTTATGGCTTTTTAATTTTGATGTCGATACACCCAATATTACCTATACAAGGTTTTATGATTTAACACCTTTTAAGCCCCAAGTACCGGAACATCGTTTACCTGATTGGACTACCGCGGGCTATAAGCCACCGGATTTTAGTGGCGAAGTAGATATTTTTGTGAACTTAAGTACTCATAATTCTATACCGGAAAATTGCGCATCTGTTCAGTTGTCTGGATACCCGTCAACGGATGATAGCTCACTTTGTAATACTGGAGTGGGAGCGAACGAATGCCAAAATTATGAAAATAATACTTCAGCGATTGATGCTTCACTTGAGTTAGCGAAGAAAATCCATCAGTGTTATCCGAATTATCGAGTCAATATCAACTTTAAACCGTTTGTTTACAAATTAAATAGTCCAATCGTTTTATGTCCTGAGCACTCAAATACCTATCTGGTCGGTGCAGGAAGGGCTTATGGACCGAGAGCTGTAAACAACCAAAGTTATACTAAATTGGTTTATGATCAGCCTAGCACATTAAATACAAATAATTGTACCAAGAAAGGGCGGAAAGACCTGATCTTGTTTGAAGGAAAGAAACCAGATTCAAATGATAACCCTAACCCGGCAGAAAATGTGAATGTGCTCTCCTACGATACTGCCTCCAACTCCATAATCGTTAATGACTCTTCGGTATTTAATGCCGGGGATTTCCTGGAGTTTACATTTGCAAACGGCAGTTGGCATGAACCCGAATATGATGACAATTTTTACACAGGTTTTACGACAAATATCAGTAACATTTCCGGCAACCAGATATTTTTATCCAGTGACTTTTCAGTTGCCTGGAATCAGTTTAAGGAAAGCGAGAATGAGGTTAAAGTAAAACTTGTAACGCCGATAAAAAATGTCGGTGTGTCGAAGATGTCCTTGTCTTATGAAACTCAGCCGCCCGATGGCTCTTCGCTCGTCAAGTTTGGGAACGCACAAAACGGAATAGTTGAAGATGTATCATTTAATAAAATCAATAGTGCAGGTGCCGAAATCGCTGTTGCAACAAATATTGAGGTTAGATACAGCTATTTTGATGATGCCTTTGATCATGGCGATGGCGGCAGAGCTTATGGTACTAATATAACTTCTACTGCTAGTTTTAATAAAGTTGAAAATAACATCTATAGACGACTTCGACATTCTATGTTGGTTTCAAGGGGTGCAAGTCACAATGTTTTTGGTTATAACTATTCTAGAGAACAAACAGACCAGCTGGGAAACAGTCTTTCTGACTTAAATATACATGGCGGACAAGCTTACGCAAATTTATTTGAAGGAAATCGTGTAGATCAAATTGAGGCGGATGATACTCATGGACCCGGGGGTAAATTTAATACGTTTCTAAGGAATTATACATACTTTGATAAGCTTAGGTTGGTATATATTGAATCAACTAATGTCGTTGGAAATATTCTTAGAAATGGTGCAACTATTGATTTTGCGGGACACGATGATCCAAATTCATTAAATACATTCGAATTCATTTCAGAAATATTTAGTCGTTATACACCCGTTAATGAGACATTCGATTTTTTGAATGACGTTAGTTATTACCTTGATGATGCACCGTCATTTTTTAATTCTCATATTAGCTCTGGCGCTGTGAGTTGGCCTGCTATTGGCCCCAGAACGATAGACTACCAACTCATTATGGATGACATTCCTGCACGAGTAGATTGGTGCAGTGTAAACCCCTGCTAAGATACGCAAAATGAGGTATTTTATGAAAATCTCGTTAAAGTCAAACCTTGAAAAGTTACCTTTGCCAGCTACGCAAAAGTGGCCTGAAGGGGTATTTGATATAGAGGCATTTAAAAATGGGAGTATGTCTCTTATTTTGTTTGCGCCAGAAGGAAGCGATTATCAAACCCCGCACAAACAAGATGAACTTTACATTGTGTTAGAGGGTTCTGGTGTACTTCAGGTTGAGAACGAGAGTTTTGATTTTGAGGCAGGCGATGTCCTATTTGTGCCTGCACTTAAAGAACATCGTTTTATCAAGTTTACAGACGGTATTAAAATGTGGGCGGTATTTTGGGGTCCCATTGGTGGCGAGCAAAATGCATAATAAGGTTGTCAACCTGATACTCCGCGGCAGAGCTTACAACGGCGTTAAATTGCCCACGTAACGTCATTCGGTGCTTGCGGGTTCCAGGAGAAAAGCATGAGAGAGAAGCGGGTAAAGAAGTGGCGAAGGCAGTGGAAGATGTTACTAGAAAAGGCAAATCTGAATGGGATCGACCTTTATACACAGATTACTGGATCCCGTGTCAAGCACGGGATGACTGATAAGTAAATTCTGGATGACTGATAAGTAAATTCTGGATGACGGATGAGTAAATTGAAAGCCGTGATACCAACAGCATTTAACAATGCCGGCAATGTGACAGCCATTTCGGTGGTTCGCCACCTTACATGGGCATTAATTGTTCATGCTCTCCTTTAGTACCCGCTGCAAATACGTAGGCTTGTTCGTAAGCCACAATCACACCCTTGATTTCACAATACGACTTCGACGACCCACTTCATCTCTATGCGGAGCAGCGAGTTCAGCGATGTATTCAGCGAGGCCAAAGGTATCGAGTATCAACCAATACACACCAATTGCCGTGCCCAATTCACCTGCTTCCGCTGCTCTGTAGGCTCCACGTGACAGCATGCAGCGTTCCGCAGCTTCTATTTGGCTCCAACCACGAGCCTTACGCGCTTCTTTAATATTTTCGGCGAAGATGGTGTGCAGATTCAGTACTTCTTCGCTGATTGCTGTTCTATAGTCATCTCTGGGCATAACGAAGCCAAACCATTTGGAATGTTCTTATATATATACTAATAAGCATATTTTGTCCATATATATGTATATTATTGAGATTTGAGCTTGCAAATAAAAGGGTTCCGCTGACCTCGGTAGGAGTTCTTTCTAACGAGCGTGCACCAGGGGTAATTAGGAGGGTATTTGATATCGGGACACATGCAAATACCGACGCGTGTATAAAGACTGACAAAATACGTAAATCTGCGTATTTACAGATCCGAGCCCGAATCAAATACTTGGGAAAAAACCAAATATGGAATAAGAGCAATGACTTTCCAAAATAATAAGTACTGCAACAAAACCTATTTAGTAGCATTTCTAGCTTTTCTAATTTTCTCGACCCTTGGCCAGACCGGCTACGCCTGTGGCGGTTTCTTTTGCAGTGTGCAGCAGCCGATTGTTCAAGCCCAGGAACAAATTATTTTTCGCAAGGATTCGGACAACATTACCACCATGGTACAAATTCAATATGCCGGTCTCGCTGAAAATTTTGCTTGGGTCTTGCCCGTGCCAGGTGTTCCCGATATTTCCCTTGGTTCAAATCAAGCTTTTTTTACACTTGAAAGAATTACGCGACCACAATTTGATCTAGAGACCGTGGGCTCGCGTTGCAATAACGGAAGTTCATCTAGCGCTTCATCTTCTGCGTCTTCTGCCAGTTCGAGCGCAAGTTCCAGTGCAGGTGGCGGCGGTGTCGTGGTAATCGCATCCAAAGAAATAGGTCCCTTTGCAACGCAGATTGTCACCAGCGAAAGCCCTGATGCAATGACTACATGGTTAGTCGAAAACAACTACGATTTATCTGATCGCGGTGCTGAGCTTATTGCACCCTACGTCGAAAGCGGAATGAATTTTCTCGCAGTGAAGCTAAAAAATAATGCCGCAGTGGGCGATATACAGCCAATAATTCTAAAATACCAAAGCGAAAAACCGATGATCCCTATCAAACTTACCGCTGTCGCAGCTGAGAACGATATGGGAATTTTGGTTTGGCTACTCGGCGATTCACGCGCGGTACCCGAAAATTACCCCAGCGTTACACCCAATTATACCCGTCTCGATTGGTTCAATGGACGTACTGCAGCTTACTTGAGTTATCAACGACTCGTGACTCAGGCCATGAACGATGCAGGTGGTCGAGGCTTTGCGACGGACTACGCCGGTACCGATATTGATGTGCTTGCGCAGCTACCTGACTTGGACCCGCTTCTTTTCCAAATCAATCAGCTTGAGGCTAGCACGGATGTCGATTATTTAAGAGGGCTTATAACCAGCAATATTGTACCGGCACAGCGACTGGTAAATATGTACCGCGAGCTTTTTCCCAATGCCACCGATTCTACCAATACGAATTTCCTTATAAACTATTTCTCAAGTACGTCGTCCTATTCAAGTTATTCAGCCGAGGAATTGAAAGCAGCGCGTACATTTTTGGCAGAGCAAGTTGAAGAAATTGCGATAAACCCCATCCGCGAAAGCAGAAATATTTTCGCAGGCGACTATTTTCTTACTAGGCTTTATACGACACTTTCGCCTGAAGAAATGACCCTCGACCCCGAATTTGTTTTTAATCCCGAAATGCCAGAACAAACTCGTGAAAGAGAAGCCCAATTAACGATGGATTGCCGGCTTATAGACGAAGAACTTACCACCTATTGGGACGTCACACTTGGAAAAGGCACGGGGCGTGAAGGAGAAAAAATAATGACTGGTACAGGCTTGCCACCCATATTTTTTGGTAGTTTGCCAAACATAGAGCAATCCTCATTTTGGCAAAGCACTCGCACGTCCGCAAATGCAGAACCTGAAATTATAACCAGAAATGAATTTCAAATTGTTTCGTTTAAAACTGAACGAGGCGCAATTGTTCAAACCGATACGATTGATCTTGGACCCATTTCAGAAGGAGGCAGCAGCTCAAGTTCATCGTCGTCTTCCAGCTCATCATCATCCTCTAGTTCCTCTTCGTCGACGTCTAGCTCCTCAAGTACTGGCTCACAACAGTCGCCTCCGACAATCAATAATTCAGCCCCACGAAGCTCTGCGGGTGCATTTGATTTATCTTGGTTATGTCTACTGTTTGCATTGCTGTATTTAACCAATATGACGCGGTTTAAGTCGATACGTTCTGATTAACTTAATTAGAAAAGCAATACAAACTTAAAAACACGGTGTCTAGTGAAAAAGGTATCAATGGAATTGGAAATTAATACGTTCAAAGCCCTTTAAGAATCAATATCACGAAAAAGGGCTTTAACCACTTAAAATTAAAAAAGGAGACGCACTAGTAAACTTGCGCATTTTTAGTCCAGCAAAAAGGCTGTGGTACAGGTTTCCAAATCCGTCACCAAAATACCATCAAAGAAATCGGCATAAGAGAAGACCAGTTTATTATCGGTATCCGCGCCAAATACATTAAAAAAGCTGATATCTGTAACACTGCGCTGTTCGCTTTCTTTACAATAATGGGCTCTGTCACCGCTTTCAGTATTAATTAGCAAATACGGTAGGCGATAAATATGGTTTCGAGTGCTGCTGTAAAGTGTGTTGGATGATTCGTCATAATATTTAAGCCAGCCACCTACTGCTGGCCCCTCGCCTTTAACCCCTGCCATCGAGATAATTGTTTGACTCTTATCAAAAATATCCGTTGCCATAATTCTATAAGTTTCGTCATCATCGTTTTTAAATAATCCAAATTGGCGATTGTTTTGATAGTCCAAAGGCTCACCAGAATTTAAATCGATTTTAGTGAGTTCTGGTTTTATCTGAGGTGTTACCTGGCTAGACTCACTTAAGTCAGCAGTGAAATGATATTTTACGTTAGTTAACGCATCTTTTCCGGTATTGGGGTTGTAGACATAGACACGCTCATTCGCGTATCCGAGCATTCTATTTTCTTTTTCGTCAATACTAACAATTCTGTACTGATAGTAATTATGAGCATGTATATTGCTAAACGGTATTATCGGGGTACTTTGTTGGGTCGCAAGATTTACCAACGAAATACTATGATCTTCAATAGGAAGTCCCCAATTATTAAAATCATCTGAAAGCATTTTATATTGTTTATCGGTAATAATGGCATAACTGTCATCGGCGAGAAGCGTGGGACTGGAAAAAACACCGTTTTCGCTTGGGGATGGCAAGGTTTTATATTCACCTGAATTAAGATAATAGTGGTGCAATTCCTCCGATGCACTTTCAATACGACGGTGTTTGACGTTGTAACTTAGACCTCGTTTTTCAGGCAAGGCCGCAATTAAAGGCGGTGAATAAAATGACTCCTGGCTATTGGTATCAACATCGATTGTACTAACTGAGGCAAGCGATTTATCAAAATAATACAACTTTGAGCCTTCAGTATCGGGCAAAAACTTAAACAGATCGTCAGAATTATCATCGATTATTTTATTGAGCGAAAGAAGCTTAGATATTGCACCACTTCCGTCTGTACTGACTTTAATAATGTTAGCGCTTGCATCCTCTGATTCTGAAACAAAATAGAAGTGCCGACTTGCTTGATGATAGGTAAAACGCGCTGGTGAAATTTTACCAAAACCCGCTCTTTCAATTTCATTTTTAGATGTAATATAGCGTAGCGTTTGAGTTTTTAAATTGATTTCGACAAAGTAAATATCGAGGGTAACACCTTCTTGTGAGTATATTTGCAAAGCCGTATAAAAACTATCTGCATTTTCTGAAATATACAGTCGAGAGTAATATTTATTCTCTATTGGTGAAGGAGAGCTTCTTAAGTTTAAGGTCGTGCCGTGAAAGTTTTTGATTTCAGGAAGGTTTGGCGTTGGGTTTTCGAGCGTATACCGTATTTCAATTTCTTGAGTTTCTAGATTAAACTCTGCAATGCGTCTGCGGTTAACGATTAAAAGCACACTGTTATTTTGTGGGTTATACGCGGCGTGATGTGCTTGTGTTATATCGTGTGTTTCGTGGGGTTTATTGTGCAGCTTTTCTACCTCACCAGTCTCGGTATCGATTTGTAGAATCATATTTTCGTCGCTAAAACGGTTGACAAGCACTAATGAATTGCCGTCTTTTGTTACGAAAAAAGCTTTAGTTCTATCCGCCTTCCATAACGATGGTCGACCGGCCAATGTAGTAACTTTGTTTGTTGTTAAATCAATACTGAGGATAATTTTACGCCCGTCGTCGAAGACATAGATACGATTTTTTATCGGGTCGTAAACCATATGCTCGGGGGCAGTACTTTTATTAGTATTAAATAGCTCTATTGAACTGTTATGAACGAAACCCTCTTTTGATTCCAATTGAATATCAAATACCGTATCCTCTTGCAATTCCAGCTCCACTTTCCAAGTGCTGCCTGAAATTTCGGGTGTGAGGCCTCCAACGCTAAATTTCTCAATATCGCTAGGGTCAATTTCTATACCGTTTTCCCCCTCTAGTCGACCTCGAACGGTTACCTTGTCCAGAGTTTGCATAAAATTAGCTTTAGTCGGCGGGAAAATCACCTTGGCATAAACTGGGCTTGGGTCCGTAACCGTTGGGTTTGGCTGGGTGATATTCTTATCACCGCTTTGACCATCACACGCGGCTAATATGGCAGCAATGGGAAGCGAGAGAAGAATCCGATAAAGCATATTCTTAGCTGAGTTCATAGTTTCTCTTCCGAATCAGAATATTGAGTAGGCCAAGAGTTTTAAACATGTGTCTTGATTGCGAGATCGAGTTTCGTTCTCGGTAGCTTTGCTACTAAATAAACACAGTGTAACCGATCGCCGGCTAAGTATTTTTAGAGCAGCTGGCTAAAATCGGTTTGGAACTAGCTGGATAGTAGGTTGTGATTCGCTTTGTCAGCAACTCAAAGTTGCAAAAACTTTGAAGTGCCGCACGAGTGTCT
>JANQJB010000138.1 GCA_028281865.1 Marinagarivorans sp. | reverse complement strand
GCAAGAATGCACAGGCGTGTTCAAGAGGGTTCCAGTTATGAGATATTTTTGGAAGAAACATTACATCGCTGGCTGGAAGACTGTACTTTGCCAGTAATTCTAGTTGGCATGTTAGGTTCGAGTATCGGTTGGGTGCCTGTGCCAGCAGTGAGGTGCCCCGCGTCAATTGACAATACTCTAGAGCATTTATACAAAGTTAACTTTAAGAGCCCGGCAGCCATTGTTCCGGGTATGGCTGCGATAAACCGCAGCAAAACAGCCGATTTTATGCGCGGTGAAGAGTCGCAGGTGTTCGGTTGGTGGGTGGGAGAGGGTAAACCGATGGCTGAATATAGCCTGTGTTTACCGGGCACACATACTAAATGGGTGGACTTTGCTGGGGGGCATATCAAAAGCTTTAGTACAGCGTTGACAGGTGAACTCTATGCTTTATTAAGTAAGCACAGTATTTTTGCGTCAAGTGAACAACAGCATAATCGGGATGAGTTTATGAACGGTGTGTATCAAGCTATGAATTACCCAGGAGTCATTCATCAATTGTTTTCTTGTCGCAGTAAAGTTCTGGAAGGTGAGCTTTCCGGTGACGACCACCATAGCTATATGTCAGGCTTATTAATAGGCGATGAAGTTTCTACGCTTGCAGCTGCAGATAGCAAGTTTTTCAAAAAGCCCGTTTTCATAATCGGAAACCCATTTTTATCAGAACTTTACCAGTTAGTTATTAGTCAATTTGGTGCTCAAGCCGAGACTGCTAAAGCAACTGAGTGTCTGGTACATTTCGCTTCTGAAGTAAATATCAATAACTAAATGCTATGAAAAATCAATTAAATCAATATCTCGAAGAAATGCCAATAATTGCGATTCTGCGTGGCATTCGTCCTGAAGAAGTAGTCGACATTACAGAGGTTTTAATAGGCTGTGGAGTTCGAATAATAGAAATTCCTCTGAATTCTCCTAAGCCCTTCGATGGTATAAGTACTTTACAAAAAGTGGCTGGACAGCGAGCCTTGTGTGGCGCGGGCACTGTTACGAAAGTGTCTCAGGTTGAAGAAGTCACCAAGACTGGAGCGAAACTTATTGTTACACCAAACACCGATATTGATGTTATTAAAGGTGCACTTTCGCAAGAATTAACTATTGTGCCCGGTTGCACTACGCCGACAGAAGCATTTGCTGCTATTTATGCAGGTGCTAGTGCAGTTAAATTATTCCCAGCAGGTAACTTGGGTATTGGGTACGTAAAATCCCTGTTGGCAGTTTTACCCAGCGAGATTCCAAAGGTTGTAGTGGGTGGAGTTGATGAAAATAATCTAGCGGAATTTAAAAAGCTTGGTATTGACGGGTTTGGCATTGGAAGCTCTCTCTACGCCGCGGGTGATACAGCCGATATTGTTGAGCAAAAAGCGAAGCGTCTAGTTGCTAAGTGTATGTAAAAGTTCAGACGGAAATTACTTTTTTACTCTTGCGTAGTATTCCGAGGGTGTCAGCTTATAATATTTTTTAAAAGCGCGATTAAATGTACTGGTTTCCTTAAAGCCTGAATTTTTAATTGTTTCTTTTATTGAGTACCCTTGCTTAATCAGTCCAGCAGCTATTTCTAAGCGATATTGCTTAATAAATTCAGCTGGTGTCAAATTAGCAATTGCGCTAAATTTTCGATAGAAAACGTTATAGTTCATATCGATTTTATCGGCAAACTCCTCTGTATTAAATTCTGGTTTTTGATAGTGCGCGCTTAATATCAGGCGCGCTTTTTCAATGAAGGGCGCTTCCCGTGTACGTTCAGTTATAGCTTCCTGTGAAGCCTTCATTTGATTAGACACAAAATTTGCAAAACGCTCACGTGCGGCCAAATGGTTGCGAATACGTGACTTAAGTAAATTAATCGATATCGGTTTGCCGATATAATCGATATTTCCGACTTCATATTGCGATGCTTGTTTTTCAGGTGCAGGTGTTGTCGTTTGTAGTATCACTGGGATGTGGCTAGTTTCCGTAGTACGTTTTAACTCATTACAAAATAATTGGCTATCCATCTCTGGCATCACTACATCTGCAATAATGATGTCGGGAATTCGACTGCGTGAAAGTTGTAATGCAGTCTTAGCATTGCTTGCTACTACAACGTTATAGTAACTTTTTAATTCATTGGATAATTGACGCCCTAAATTAGTGTCATTATCAAAAACCAGCACAAGAGGTTTTTCTGTTTCAACTTCGACACCGGTGGTTATTAGATCACGATACTTGGTTTGTTCCTCAGGCTGTATAATTTTTTCTACATTTTTTGGTGTAGCAGGGGTCATCTTAGGAAAATGTAAGATAAATTGAGAGCCTATTGACTTATCATTTACTTCGAAAATTGGACTTTCAACTTCGATTGAACCTTTTTGCTGTTCGACAAGAGCCTTGACAAGCGCTATGCCAATTCCCGAGTCACTTTTGGATGTTGAGAAAGGGTCAAAAATTTGATTTAAGTCTGATCTATCAAGCGCTTCACCCTCGTCCATTACCTTTAGTATTACTCCGCTATCGCTGCTTTTAATAGAGCTTTGGAACTGCACCACAACTTTTATTTGCGTATCTTTATCCGATTGTTTTAATGCGTTTGTGATGAGTATGCTGAGGATTTTTTGCAAAATATTCGGGTCGAAATAAGTCCAATACTGATCCAATGGGCAACCTAAGCGCAGTGTTTGGCCGAGACTTTTAGCAATTGCTTGGAAGTCTGCAACGGTCATTTTAACAAATGGAATTAAATCTGAGAGGATCGGGTTATAGAGAATTTCCCCATTTTTCAAGTTTCGATAATCAATAAATTGTTCAGTTAGTTGGTTTAGACGCCGAGTATTACGAAAAGCGTCGTTAACCGAATCTCGTAGTGTTTTATAATCAATATTCTCGTGAGAGTTTTCAAGTTGACGGACTGATGTTTCGAGGGGCTTTAAGATCCAAGATATTGATGGACTAAACTCATTCGATACATTTGATAAAAATTTATAACGTGAAAGATATACATTTTTTTTATGTGATATATGTTGATAGACTAACATGGCAGTCATCAAAATAAACACAATGGTAATGGATATTATAGTGATGATAAATCTGCTAGATTGCCAAAAACTAGGATGAAATTCAAAACTTACTTGTGCTGGCGTAGGATCCACATTTCCATCCGTATCACGTGCTTTTACTTGTATGGTGTAGTTTCCGGGTTTAAGGTTTTCTAAAAGTTTTTTATTTAAACTATCAAAGGGCGACCAATCTCCGTCATTTATTTTATACGAGAATGTTAAATCAGAACTTTGAGTCTCAGAAAAGTAATCGTAGGCAGACCAGGAAAGTATCACATATTGGCTGTGATTTTGGGGGTAGTGAGATATTTCCACTGTTGTATCGGGTGAATATTTGTTCCGGTAAATTTGCGTAGTTTGATATAAAACTTTGTTATTTAACCATATGGCCCCATTAGAAGATTCCAAGACATTAAATTGATGGTGAGTTCCTGGCTCAAGAGCAATATTATAGCGGTGCCAGCCGTGGCCATCGAATTGGTCAACGCCCGAATCAGTCAGCGCTAAAATTGAACCATTATTTAGTCTGACCAAATCTACTAAGTAATTTGAGCTAAGGCCGTTTGATTTTGTGAAATGTACCCAATTGCCACTCGTTAGACGTAAAACACCTCTATTTTTTGTAGCTGCCCAAAGCGTATTGTTAGTTCCTCTCTTCAAGCGTTGAAATTGAAGGGATGTCTTATCTTCCGGGATACTGAATGGCTCAAATATATTGTTTCGTTTCGCTATTATTTTGTTTCCTGCGGCAATAATTAAGTTGTCAATCTCGGAAATAGATTTAATGATAAAGTCATCTACATGGTAAAATTTTTCTATGAACTCAGAATTATTTGGAATAATTTCTAAAATAGTTGTGTTTTTGCTATTTTGAGCGCCGAAGTATAAATTGCCGTTCAAACTTTCGTAGGCTGCACCGCTAACAAAGCCGCTCCCTATATCCGGATAAGTTGAGATATTCCAACTATTACCGCGTATATAGCTTATCGCCGCATTTCCCATGTGTGATCCAGAAGCCCAAACCCGATTGCCTCTCTGACATATCAGGCGTTGCGGATCTG
Organism: Marinagarivorans sp.; assembly: GCA_028281865.1. Classification (GTDB taxonomy): domain Bacteria; phylum Pseudomonadota; class Gammaproteobacteria; order Pseudomonadales; family Cellvibrionaceae; genus JANQJB01. The sequence goes on along the minus strand of JANQJB010000138.1, from coordinate 14,387 downwards.
AGATTAGACCATCAATTTTCGTATGTTTTATCCAGCTATCTGAGACGGGCGAGTAGCTTATAACATTTTTATCTTTCTCGAGAAAATAATGTGTTCCATCAGCAGTCTCGCACTGAAAATTTAACCCAATATAATGCTTGTTATGCGTGTCATCGTAATCTAGTCTAATAATTTCCTGATTTGGTTTGACTAACCAAAGATTCTCGTTGCTCGCATGATAAAGCATCGCGCGCGAATCATAATATTTTAGGCTTTTATTTGATAAGAACCGCCATTGATCTTCGTGTCTAATTTGAAATCCAGACTTGCCAAATACAAGCATGTCACCATTACTTAACTCCGTGAGGCTGTAATGGCTATTGCCACCGAGACTTGAATCAAAGTTAAGTGGTTTCCAAGTGCTATTTTCGTTACTAAGATATTTAATTCCATTTTGTGAAGCAGAATTTGCTACCCAGATAGTCTTGTTTGCACTTTGATAAATATATGCGGACTTAGATTTGTGCTTTAGGACTTGCGGCCAACTTTTGAGTAATATAAGTTTACCGTGTCGATATTGAAACTTTTTCACAGCTCCGTTGTTGCGATCTAGAGTCCATATATTGTCCTCGTGGTCAACCAGAATATTTTGGATAGATGAACCAACTTTATTAGACTCAAAAATAGAAGATTGGTGAACTCTAATAAGCGTTTCTCCGGTCGCAAACCAAAGTGCGTCATTGCTCGACTTTGCAAATTGTCTGCTTACGCCCCACGCTAGATCTTCACTTGTAAAAGAATAGGTAAGCTGTTGCCACTTATGTTCCTTATATTGGAAGAGGCTCGAGTCGGATATCGCGTAAACTCTTCCGTCCTTTGATATTGCCACATAAAAAGAGGTGTCGTTTTTGGCTTTCAATTTATGCTGAGTTAAATTAAAGCCATCGTAATGATAGAGGCCGTTATTGCTACCGATCCAAACTGATCCATCTTCTGAAAAATCGATATTGCGAACCAAATCGATATTTACCGCCTCAATCAGCCGCCACGCAGCAGCGTTATCAAGCGGGATCGTCGTTTTAGGTATGTAAGTTGTTGCGGCTTTTACTGCGGAGCCCAGCAAACAGACTATCAATACAAACGAAATTAATCCGAGTTGATGAAATCTCAGAGGCTTAAAAGTGAAAAGAAATAATTTGATAGCACGTAAGAACGTGCAAGCGCTTTGTCGGCACCGACGCAAAAATTCCGACTTATAAAACATCAAAATCCCTATAAAAACTACGACCTATAATAAAAACCTACAAAAATACGACCCAGATGAACAAATACACTAGATCGTAGCTTATCTCAGACTATCCTAAGCAGACGATGACGAAACCGAGCAGGTACACACGCATCGCGTATGATAATGAAATGGGGGCGGCAGGGCAGCGAAATGTCCTTCTTAGTCGGTCCTTACAACTCAAAGAATTGAGCAAAACGTTACAGTATCATTATCGAAAATTCAATAACGATTAGTTCTATCAAGGCCTTATATGAGATAAGTTCTCATATACAGTCACTATGGGGAATGGACCTACGTATCGAGCCTGCCCGTCATTTTATTTGCTGCATTTAATAACTGCGCCTTTTCAAAGGGTTTAACAATCCATCCGTTTGCACCCGCTTTTTTAGCGTCAGTCTTTCGATCTATTTGAGATTCTGTACTAACGATTAGGATCGGGATGCCCATATAACGAGAGAGTTTTCTCGTTTTGCTAATTAAACCGATTCCGTCTAGATTCGGCATATTTAAATCGGTAATTATTAGATCGTAGGGGTCGCGTCGACCAGTGATTTTACCGTATGCATCAACGCCGTCTTCGGCTAGGTCGACATTAAATTCGTCCATTAAAGTAACTTTTAAGAGCCTGCGCATGGCAAGTTGGTCATCTACAGCAAGTATTTCGGGTTTCATAGCTTAAAATCGTAATTTAGTAGTTAAAATTCAGTGGGTTATGTTTCTCTATGTGAAATCTGAAAAATACATCTCAATGCTAAATCAAAGTATAGATTAGCTATTTTTACTTTGGCAGATTAAGCGTTTTAAGGAAGTTAATTCAGAATAAAAAAATGAATATAAGTAGAATTAAGAATAAGGAAGAGCTGTTTTGCACTTTCTTGTGTTTGACTTGTATATGAAATCTGGTTTGTTTCCCCAAAAGTCCTCTTTTTGGGGAGGGGTATTTAACTTAAGTTATTTAAATCTGAGATTGTATATAGTTTTCAAGACCCACTTTCTTAATCAAACCTAGCTGCTTGGTCAACCAATAAGCATGGTCCATTTCAGTATCGTCAAGTAGGGTTACAAGCATATCGCGAGTGACATAATCTTTTTCACTTTCGCATAGTTTAATCGCATCTCTTAGCGCTGTGCCGACGTTCTGCTCTATATCTAAATCATTCTGCAGCATACTCGGTACATCATTGCCAATATTTATACCCTCTCGCTTTACCATATCGGGGGTACCTTCGAGAAATAGTATGCGTTCAATTATTTTTTTTGCATGTGATTTTTCATCTTCAAACTCATGCGCGATTTGCTCGTATAGCTTGCTTAAACCCCAATCTGCATACATTTCAGAGTGAATAAAATACTGGTCCATGGCTGCGAGTTCGTACGCCAGCAGCTCGTTTAAAACACTAATAATGCTTGATTTACCTTGCATAGCTTAATCCTCGTCAGACATGTAGGCTTGAAGAAAATTCTGAATAGTGATGTTCTTGATCTGATATTGCTGCGCTTCTAGCGTATCAACATATCCTTCCTCATCTTCCAAGATTTCTGTCAGCAAATCGCGACTAACGTAGTCTTGCAATAATTCACATTCGTGAATGCCATTTTTTAGTTGTGAGACATAGGCTAGTTCAAACTTCATATCACACGCTATCATTTCTTCCGTGTGCTCACCTACTTGCAATGCTTCAAGATGCTGCAAATTTGGTAATCCTTCAAGAAATAAAATTCGCTCCATCAGCGAGTCAGCATTTTTCATATCTTGAATAGATTTTTTATATGATATCTCGTTAAGTTTTTCAATGCCCCAATTCTTATACATACGAGCATGAAGAAAATAACGATTAATAGAAGTTAATGTGGTGGTCAAAATCTTATTTAATAAAGCCGTATCACTTTTCATCGCGGTTTGCCCAGTGTGATTAATAATAGTCGTGCTCAGCGGCACGCCACATAGCTTGTTATTATAGAGTATTAAAAAATCAAAGAAAATAAAATTTATCTTTTTAAATCAAAAGCTTATTAAATGATAACGATTATCGTTTTGTTTGATTTTTGCGCTAAATTTTATTGCTTTATTGATATTTAAACTTTGCAAAAATTGTTTTATCTGCCAGTATTTTTTTATTTGGCGCTAGAAACAGTACGTAAAACCGATAACTCGGTGTCTTCACATTAAACACGCTCGACATAACGCAAAGTAAGATTGATACGCTTGCTGCCCCAACTTTCATGACAGCCAGATTTTATTTGGCTGACGCCGTGATAGTACCTGCGAGATTGCCCGCCCCAAACAACAACATCGCCGTGGCAAAGCCGAAAACGTTTTACCTTATCGTTGCGCTTGGGGCCGCCCCATAGAAATATTGCGGGTATGCCAAAACTGAGTGAGACGATAGGTTGGCTAAAATCACCTTCGTCTCTGTCTTCATGCAAACCTAATTTACTACCCACACTGTAACAGTTAATTAAACAGCTATTAGGAGAAAAATTTGCAAAGCCCGCTTGCGCAGCGATCTGTGCGGCAAAGTCTTTGAAAGCACTTGGCATCTGAGGCCATTGCTTGTTCGAAATAGGGCTTGCGTCAGTGTAGCTATAGCCGTTTTCGCTACTCTGCCAACCCCATGACCCGCAGGCGGAAGATAAAACAGACATCGGTAAGCCGCTCGGTGTTCGCATCTGACGAGGTGGCTCAACCTGAAGAAGGCGTCTTATTTCGCGAGTGAAAATATGCTCGATATGATTTGCTGAGCGATAGAATATAAATGCCTCGGGACCAATTTGTTCCATGTGAGGCTGCTCATTATCATCAAACAAATCAATCGTCATAATAAGCCAATCTAGTTGGAAATTAAGAGCAAAGGTGCTTAAATGCTTTGCTATTATACAAAGTACTGGTTATATTAACAGTACTAGCTTTTTAAGCAAAGTGAGTATCGAACCCAATATTTGTCTATCTCACGAAAATGACACGCAAAATCATTCATTGTGACGCCGACTGCTTCTATGCAGCAATTGAAATGCGTGACAATCCTGCTCTGCGAAATATTCCAATGGCTGTGGGAGGAAGCTCTGACAGGCGCGGTGTTATCACTACCTGCAATTACATTGCACGCAGATTTGGCGTTCGCTCGGCAATGGCCACTGCTCAGGCCAGGCGGCTGTGCCCAAAACTGAAGATCATTCGTGGCAACATGGCAAAATATAAGCAAGCTTCCTCAGCTATGCGGGAAATATTTTTGGATTACTCGGAGTTTATCGAGCCGCTCTCGCTGGACGAGGCTTTTATCGATGTGACCAATAGTCCCCATCACAGGGGTAGCGGAACGTTAATTGCTGAAGAAATTCGCAAGAGAATTTCAGATAAGATTGGAATTACCGTATCCGCAGGTGTAGCGCCGAACAAGTTTTTAGCCAAAGTCGCAAGTGATTGGAACAAACCAGATGGCATTTTTGTGATTAAACCCGACAATATGGCAGGTTTTGTACAAGTATTACCGGTGGAAAAAATTCCTGGTGTGGGAAAGGTTACAGCAGCAAAGTTAAAAGAGATGAATTTGCACGTCTGTGCTGATTTGGTCAATTTAGGCAAAACAGAATTAGAAAAGCGCTTCGGACGATTTGGCAAGCGTTTGTTCGAACTCGCAAGTGGTATCGATGAGCGTCGCGTAAGTACAGACCGCTCTAGAAAATCTTTAAGCATAGAGCGAACATATGAAAAAGATTTATGTTCAATGAACGAATGTATCGGAAAGTTACCAAGTCTATTCGAAGAATTAATCTTGAGATTGAGTAAGTTGGAGCAACGATACAAAATAATAAAGGCGTTTGTTAAGGTAAAATTTAATAACTTCAACTCCACAACCTTGGAGCGTATTGGGACCGATGCGAATATCGAAGACTATCACTCCTTATTGCAAGAAGCGATCAAACGTCAGAGCATTCCCGTGCGATTAATAGGGCTTGGTGTTCGATTAAGAGATATAGAGCTGTCTACGAGCGGTAGGCAACTAGAACTTTTTCCAAAGTAATTGTTAATGGAAAGTAATTATTAATGAGAAGTAGTTATTGATAAAAAATACTTATTGATAAGAAGTAGCTAGCAATAAGTAGTGATTTATTGGTGTTAATTAACAAGTAGCTTTTATAGGCAGATTAATAGATGGCACTGCTGTGGCAGAAAAAAACTAGAGATACGCTATACCAAGTGCGGTCAGCCGGAAATACCGTGCGTCTTTATTCTAATAATGTCTTTCATTCGCAATGGAATAGTCGAAGGCCGGTGAATGGCGATATATGGGATCTGCTCTTCCTACCGATTTTTTTCCACAGCGATATAAAAAAGATAAAAAATGTGCTCGTTTTGGGTGTAGGAGGTGGAGCGGTTATCAACCAACTTAATAGTTTTTTTGATCATCTATTTATACAAGGCATTGAACTCGATAAAAACCATATAAGAATTGCGAAATCGTGGTTTAAGGTGGACACAACGAAAGTCAATTTCGTTTGTGCAGATGCTTTAGAGTGGGTAACAGAGGCGAAAGATAAAACTAATAAGTTTGATCTGATTATTGAAGATATTTTTTCGTCTTCCATGCAAGGCCCATCGCGCGCTATATGCGCTGATAACTGTTGGTTCAACGCGTTGGCAAAACTACTAACATCTCGGGGTCTGTTGGTTATGAATTTCGAATCATCTAAACAATTCAAAAATTGTGAGTTAACCCAAATTGCCAAAAAGAGCAAAGTCATTAAAGACGTATTTTATTTTTCGCACGCTAAATATGAAAACTGTATTGGCGTTTATTGTCGGAATTCAGCCAGCGTTGGTGCTTTTAACAAGAACCTCAAACAATTTCCTCAATTAGATCGAAACAGAAAAACCTGCCGGCTTGACTTTCGCCTCGCACGACTGCGTTAAGCCATTGAGCCGGGCGGACCCATCGTTTTATCGCCAAGCTTCGGTATCTCTTTAAGCCAAGAGCAGTATTTGGAGTTAGTCACACTTAATGTATGCGTCGTGTGATCTGTCACCCAATTTACCTGCTTTGTTCTGCCTTACTTATAACTAGGTGGTATTATCTAATGTTAAATAAAACTATAACTAATAAGCAGCACATAACATAAGTAACAACATTTATATAACAACATTGCTTAAAAAGCGCTCCTTGAGAGGCTTTTTTCGTTTATGCCGGTAAACATTTCAAATTTGGAGAATAATTTATGCTTTGGCGAGTCTTCACAACCGCTTCAGTTATTCTGCTCCTGGGTGCTTGTAGTGGTACAGCAGATAAACCCGAAAGTAGTTCATCTTCCTCTTCATCCAGCAGCTCCAGCTCGTCTAGTAGTAGCTCTTCTTCAAGTAGTAGCTCTTCTTCAAGTTCGAGTTCTTCATCGAGTAGCAGCTCCAGTTCAAGTAGTTCCAGTTCCTCGAGCAGCTCTAGTTCCTCAAGTTCTAGCTCTTCAAGTTCCAGCTCATCCGGTGTTGTTCTGCCATTTGATCTTGATAGTGGTCGAGATATCTATGTTAATCAGTGTGAGTCTTGTCATGGTGTCAATGCGGATTCCGGTAGATTGCAGACCGGCAGAAGTTTTGAGTATCTAGAGACAAAAACTGTTGAACTCGGTATGCCGCGCCCGAGATCAAAACCGCAATGTGTCGGTCAGTGCGCTACCGATGTGGCAGCACATATTTACTACACCATTTGGGGTAATAGTTTACCAAGCAGTTCTTCCTCGAGTTCCTCATCCAGTTCCTCTGGTAGCAGTTCAAGTTCCAGTGGAGAAGTTTCGGCTGATCCGTTTGACGCATTGTTCGATGGTATGTCTGAAGATATGCGTACAGAAAAATACTACTTCAAAGAAACGAATGGCATGATTGTTATGGAGGCTGAGCATTTTGCGTCGCAGCTATACGGTACGTCAGACTACGACGGAAAACGTTGGTGGATGGTTAACACCACTGAGCGTCAAGCGAGTGATTTAGATGTATTTGCCGATGCATGTGACTTAGCACGTGTTGAAATGATGGATTACAACCAAGTATACAAATATCTGAATGACCGTGGGCACAATCAGCCGCAAGGGGACAAGATACCCCATTGGGATAGAGGCAAAGGTGAAGGAAAGCTAGGTGGTAAAGCTTTATCGGCAACTGAAATTTTCGATATATTCAAATGTGATCCCGATCCGAATCATGTGGGCCCAACAAGTGCTGGTAAATACGTTGAATTACTTCCCGATATGCTTTATAGCAATTTTGATGCAATTCCGCATATGCTGTCTCATTGGCCCAACGGTAATCAAGCGCCGAAATTGTTCTTCCGCGTAAACGCGACTGGGGGTACATATAAGGTAAGAATCAGGGGGCATCGAGGACATACAGGCCCAGGTGAATTCGATGGTAAAACGGTTAATGGCCCAGACACTGATAGTGGTGATATTCACTACGGTGCAGTCAATCAACCAAGCTATGGTGCAAAGATTGCGCACAAACAACTGGAATTTGGCCCCACTAGCGGTGTATGGGTGTGGAGATCTGGTAACAACGTAAGCCTACCTCAGGGCGAAAGTTATTTCTTTATCGCTGGACGTGAAGATGGCGTCGAAGTTGATAAAATTGTTCTCTTTAAAAACAATTGTAACGATTGTAATAATGACAAGGGTCCAGACGAAAGTCCTCTTATGGAACCCTAATTTAACCTTTCTCACAAAAAAAGCCGGTTTAAAACCGGCTTTTTTTTGTTTTAAACAAAACTCCGTTAATAGCTGTTGTGGCAGCTGAGTTTAACGGGGATTCTTAGCTATGCATTGCTTGAAAAATGTTTTGACTCAAGCGCTACAAACTTCATTATTTTTGCAGAAGTTGTCGAACCTTAATCAACTGAGTCTCGCCATTTGAATCATCAACACCGTCGTTGTCGTTGACAACCAACGCGGTGCCATTACGTAAGAATGCCAAACCTTCAATTTTTTCCGGTACAGCACCGTTAGGCCTTTTCAAATCTTCCATTAAATCGCGCAATAAAGTTTTTGCTACAACTGGAAAGCTCGGGCTTGTTCCAGCCGTGGGCTCTGCTAGAGGCTCCAAGCCGGCAACAGAGAACGAGTAAATTGCCTTAATTGCCGCGTCTTCACCGCCTTGGTTGTCGCGTTCAATTACTGCAAATTCGTCTTTACCAATTGAAACAATTTCTGATAAGCCTACCCAACCACCGTTGGCTGAAAGAGGTTCTTCAATTGGATAGTAGTAGAACGCCCACTCGTTTGTTTTAGGGGAGTAACGGCCAATACGAACTAAGTTATCGGGATCATTTGCCCACTCGCGTTGAAACGCAACAAAAACCTCACCTTTTTGCGTTTCGGCTACACCTTCAAAACCAAAACGAACTAAGTTTGCGCTTGTTTCAGCGGGCAATTTTATTACGTTTTTAATATCGCCGTTGGCGCTGACTTTTACCAACAAGTTAAAACGAGCAGGGCTGTCGTCACCTTCAGAAACTATCCAAAAACCACCTTTTTTACTTGTTGCAATACCTTCTTGGTCCAAGTTGACCGTACCGTCAGAGTTAACGGTATCAGGTTGTATTTCAGCGAGTTTGCCGAACGAATCCTTTAAAACAATTTCACCGGAGATAATCGCCGGGCGGCTGCTGACATCAAGTTCGAATATACGACTTTGTTGATAGAAACTATCGTGAATCGTATAGGCCTTACGTGGTGATTTACGATCCATCGCCAAGCCGGAAAGCGCTGACCAAGGAATAGGTGTCCCATCTGCACGATTTTCTGATTTAATCGTTGGATATTTTGGCTCACTATTTTGCATTTTATAAATGTTTAAAACGGAACGAAATTTATCGCCACGCTCGTCGACTTCACTCGCTGCGATAAATAAATCACGCTCGGGAATTGCCAGTAAACCTTCCGGCCCTACACCCGCAGGGAGTGCCTGCACATATTTGGGCCCACGGAGAGTCAACTTGTACACGAAAACTAGGCTGGAGCGCTCTGAGCCAACAAAAAGGTATTTGTCTTTGCCAAACTGCGCGAATTCGACATTCTCAGGTTCGTTACCTTTGTTGCCTGAACGGGCATCAGGGTAATGACCTAAACGCACCGCTAAGTGATCATTTTGATTGCCTGAAGTAAACAAAACTTTTCCGCGGCGATTGTAGATGGTAAAGCCGCGACTTCCACCATTTAAATCACCTTCATCTGCCGTGGCAAAAAAGAAATTATTAAGCCAGGTGACACCGTCGGGTTCGCGTGGTACATCCGTTAACGAAGAGGTCAAACTGATAAGTGCTGGATCTTCTTCTTCAGTATCGATTTTTTTAAGGTCGACACTTCCTGCGCTGAAATCATTGATCACTTTTCCGTTGCGAAGGTTAACTAAAACGAGGTGGTTGTTCTCTTGCAAAGTCACAACAGCGATATTGCGCTCGTTGATGTCAACATACTCGGGTTCGGCATCATCACCAAAAAGATCGGCAACTCCGGTTAAATCAACTTTGCGCGTTGTCCAATTTTGGGGTGCTCCAACAAGGTCGACGATAGTAAGAAAACCGGCAGGTGCTTGTGGTGGTGTGCCATCACCAAGGTCCTCATCGCGCTCATTTTCAATTGCAATTGCGGCGTAGCGGCCATCCGGGCTGACTGCGATGGAGTCGGGCTGGCCATCAAGCGCTATAGTTGCGACATCTGTTTGAGTCTCAATATCTACAATCACTAATTCGCCACTGGTGTTAACAAAGTCCGTAGAGGTGTCTACCGCTGCGAGTGCATAACGTCCGCGTGTAGCGACAGAAGTCGGCTCTCCATTTAACGCAAGCAAGCCTAATGCAGAAGGCTTACGCGGGTTTTTGATATCGACAAACCCAAGTGCTTCATTTTCGGAATCGGTATAAATAAGCGTTTTGCCATCCTTACTAGCGGCGACTATTTCCGCAACGCTCTCAGTTTCAATAGAGGTATTTTTAAATACAGGAAAAGTCGCAATACGGTTAAATGATTGAGGGGCGTAGTGCTTATGTGGGTGATGAATAGGGTGCTTGGCAATAGCTGTTGATTTTTCTGTTTGCATTGCAAAGGCTGAAAAAGCGGGGGCGATGGCAAGTGCCAACGCGGAAATTTTAAATACGTTGCGTATCATTATGTAAACTCCGAGTTTAAGGATAAGGAGATGAGTACGCTATTGATCTAAAATTTCAGAATTATGATAATTTTGTTAAAAGTTCATTATTATTCAAAGCGCTTGCTGCAAGCTTGGGAGTTTATTTGAGGGTATTGATACTCAAAGGAGGAAAATTTGCTTGGAAAAAACACAAGCAATAAACTAGGTACCGCAAAAGGTATTTGTAATATCTTCTCCCGCCTTAGGTGGTAGATGAAAGTCACTATAATCGCCTGAAACTTGAAAAGGGGTAGAATACAAACGATTAAGTTTATGCATTAAGGAAAAATCTTGCTCATTTTCTGCTTCATCAACTGCTTGTTGTACATGGTGATTGCGTGGGATAACGAAGGGATTAACAGCATTCATTCTTTTACGTAGCTGATCCGCAGGCAATGCTTGTTTAGTTGTGCGCAATCTCCATTTATCTAACCATCGACCAAGATCGGGCTTTTGCCAAGTGTTATGGAACGTTTTTGTGTTTTCTTCCTGGTTAATTAAGTTGGCTAAGTCACGAAAGGACAGCGTAAAATCCATCGCATGAGCCTGCATCAGTTTTAGTAAGTCCCCTATTAAATTCGTGTCTTCCTCCTTTTCTGCATCAAATAGCCCAAGTTTATGGCGAAATTTATCAAGCCAACTTTTCCAAAATTGATCTTCAAACTTTTCAAGCTGGAGTTCAGAGTATGCGATATTTTTATCAATATCCTCACCAAATAAGGGAAGTAAACATTCGGCAAAGCGTGCCAAGTTCCAACGTAATATTGATTTTTGGTTACCGTAAGCGTAGCGGCCATGGCTGTCGATATAGCTATAAACGGTAAGCGGATTGTAGGTATTCATAAACGCACAGGGGCCATAATCGATTGTTTCACCAGCGATACTCGTATTGTCGGTGTTCATAACACCGTGAATAAATCCAACACTCATCCAGTCGACGACCAGCTCAATTTGCACTTTGGTGACGGCTGCAAAAAAATCCTGATAAATTTTACCGCCGCTGCGTTGCTCTTGTTTGCAAGCGTGTTTTAAAGAAGGGTAGTGGCGTTCAATACAATAATCCGCCAGTATTTTTACAGCCTCCTGATCGTGACGAATAGCAAAGTACTGAAAGGTGCCAATGCGAACATGGCTTTTGGCGACACGAGTCAAAATACCTCCGGGAACGAGCGATTCGCGGTACACATCTTCGCCCGTCACGACAGCTGCGAGAGCTCGCGTTGTACTGATGCCGAGCGCATGCATAGCTTCGCTGACAAGGTACTCTCGCACCACGGGACCCAAAGCCGAACGCCCGTCACCGCTGCGCGAGAATAATGTGGGCCCAGAACCTTTAAGCTGAATATCAAAGCGCTGTTGTTGAGCATTGAGCTGCTCGCCTAACAACAAAGCGCGCCCATCGCCCAATTGTGGTACAAGGTGCCCAAATTGGTGCCCACAATACGCTTGTGACAGCGGTTTAGAGTTGTCTGGGAAGCGATTTCCGGCCAAATACTCTAGGCCTTCATGTTCCAAGCGATCAGGATCAATATTGAGCGAGGTTGCTAGATCTCTGTTAACTGCAACAAAAGAAGGGGTTTTAACCGGATTAATGCTCGTTTCGCTATAAAACCGCTCGGGCAGACGAGCATAGCTGTTGTCAAAATTAAAAAGCGAGGGCTGTGACATAAATGTTTAACTTACGCATAGAAAACATCCGGCTACTGTAGTTTAATGCCTAATACCGATTGTACACCTTTTGCCCAAGTAAACGAATTGCGTGTTCGCTGCTAGGAAAAGAGCCACGATCGACCAATATCCGTATTACTTAAGCAGCCTCTGAATAATACGAGGTAGCACTGAATAATAAGAGTTTAATAATAAAACCTGGGTCTGTTATGAATTTACTATTTTTTCGTTATTTTAAATATATTTTTGGCTTAAACATCTTGCTATTGGCGTTTCCAATTGTCTGCTCTGCCGCAGATAAAGATGCTGATAAAAGTTATGAATTACCGCTTCGCGCCTGGATTCATGACCCCTATATATCCAATGTAAGCTTGAGCCCAGATGGAAAAACTCTGGTAGCGCTTACCTTAACCGATGTCAATAAGTCTGCCGAATTAACATTTTGGGATACGGCAGATTTGGCCATGCCGCCACACCGCTATAGACTCAAAACGAGCAAGCCGATTTCAGTAACATGGCTAAACAACGATATCGTTTTCGTCGCAGGCATCCGCAAATTTGATCGGCGTTTCCGTGCTAGAAATATCAAAACTTTTGATATAAAAACTTATTTATATAATTTCAAAGAAAAAAAATTCAGCCAATCCTTATTTAAAAACGATAATTTTTTACAAGTCGGGATTGAAAATCGACTGCATAATGATCCCGACCACATACTTGTAAGAACGCTGAACAGGGATTATGCGCAAGAATTTTATTTGACAAACTTTAAGAAAAAGACGTCAAAATTAATTTACCGAGGTGGTGAAGGTTATTTTTATTTTACTGATGTATTGGGCAACGTCGCGGGGAAAATGGATATTGGCGGTTCAGGAAAAAATATTTATATTTCCACATCATTAAAAGACCCGGGTACAGATAAATGGAAAGAAGCTTTTCGAAACTATTCGAGCAAGCGAGAGGGCTTAGGCAATGCACAAATAGTTGCCGATGGTAGCGTATATGTACTCGATAATACTGGTCGAGATTTAAGTGTTATTCGCACGCTAGACCCTGGAACAGGTAAGTTAAGTGAGCCTGTATTCGCCGACGAAGGTTATGAGATGTTGGGCGTTATGACCAGTGGCCAACCTTCAAATTATGGCCAGGTGATCGGATACGCTCGCGCAAGAGAACTTGTTGAGCGAGTTTACACGGACCCTTTACATATCAAACTACAAAATATAATTGACGCTGCTTTGCCGGGCACGAACCAAAACCGCATGATATCTCACTCCGATGATATGCGAATGATTGTCGTCCAGGCCTCAAGTCCGAAGGAGGCAGGACATTATTATTTATTGATAGATGGACAAAAAATGATTTCGCTTGGCCGCGCTTACCCTCACCTAGATCCAAACAAGCTGGCCGATATGAAATTCGTCACTTACAAAGCGCGTGATGGACTTACAATTCCCGCTTATTTAACGCTACCTCCATTCGGTAAAAAACCTTATCCCTCGATTGTATTGCCGCATGGTGGGCCATGGGCGCGTGACTATCTAGGCTGGGATTTATGGGCGCAATTTCTTGCCAATCGTGGCTATGCTGTTTTGCAACCACAATATCGCGGTTCAGATGGTTTTGGACAGAAGCTTTGGCGCGCTGGCGATCGCGAGTGGGGTCAGAAAATGCAGGACGATAAAGATGACGGCGCATATTGGATGATTAAAGAAGGGATTACGAGTAAAGATCGCGTTGCGATGTTCGGCTACTCTTATGGAGGCTATGCCGCTATGGCAGCCATTGTGCGTGAAGACCCTCCATATCAATGCGCCATTGCTGGAGCGGGACTGTCCGAGTTAGGAACCTTTGATAAGTTGACATTTACAAGTCCAATATTAAGGCAGTATCAAAACCCGACGATCGCAGGATTATCTCCTTATTATGAAGCGAAAAATGCGAAGATACCGATATTCATTTTTCACGGTGATAGAGATCAACGAGTACCGCTAAATCAAAGCCGTAAATATGTTAAAGCATTAGAAAAGCACAAAAAGGATGTTAAATATCTCGAAGTTCGCGATTTGTGGCACAGCTTTCCATGGTGGCCTCAGCATCATTTAGCGATTTTATCTTCAGTAGAAGATTATTTAGAAAAAGAATGTGGAGAAGGTGGGCTATAAACCACTAATATTCAACAAAGCACTATTCAAATAGTGTGGCAGCTCTTAATGTGATCAATAAGTCAATCCACGTTATATAAAAGTAGCAGAAGCTAAACTGCTACTTTTATTTCATCCATTT
>JANQJB010000097.1 GCA_028281865.1 Marinagarivorans sp. | reverse complement strand
GGATCGCGATCTCCGCACGCTAAAATAGAAGCAATTGAACTTGTAGTTGTTGTTTTGCCGTGTGTTCCCGCAACAGCAATACCATGGCGATAGCGCATTAATTCACCCAACATTTCCGCTCGACGAACAATTGGCACGCGTATTTTTCTCGCCTGAACTAACTCTTCATTATCGTCGGCAACCGCGCTGGAGTTAACGACTACGTCTACACCAGCAATATTTTCGGGTTTGTGTCCAATTACGATATTTGCACCCATTGTTTTTAATCTATCGGTCGTAGCAGATGCTCGAATATCAGAACCCGAAATTTCATAACCCTGATTTAGTAAGACTTCCGCAATTCCGCTCATGCCAGCCCCACCAATACCAACAAAATGTATCCGACGTATGCGGCGCATTTCTGGAACTTGATTGACATTTGCACTAGTCATTTGCTACTTCCTCGCACGCCGCAACAAAATCCAGAGTCGCGTTAGGTTTTGCGAGTTCACGCGCTTTACTTCCCATATTTTTTAATATGTTACGATTGTTGTAAAAATAAGTAATTTTCTCGACCAAATATTCTGTGGTTAAATCAGTTTGCTGACATAAAACCGCCGCTCCGTTATTGGCCAGCCATTCCGCATTGGCGGTTTGATGGTCGTCTATCGCGTGGGGAAAAGGTACTAAAATAGACGCGCAACCGATCACACTTAGTTCTGCAACGGTAAGAGCCCCCGCTCGACAAACAACAAGATCAGCCCAAGCAAGTTTCTCGGCAATATTTTCAAGAAAAGCTACAATTTCTGCGTTCACCCGAAAGTTTTGATAGGTCGATGCAGTGGACTGTCGATGCTTTTCTCCTGTTTGGTGAATAATATCTAACTCAATTTCTTCAGCGAGCACTTTGAACGCAAGTGGTAATGCTTTATTCAACGCAAGCGCGCCCAAACTTCCACCCAATACCAAAACTCTAAGAGTTTGATCACTATCTAAATGCTCGCGAGATTCTCCGATATTTAAAATTTCTTGCCTTACAGGGTTGCCAATAAACTCGCCTTTTTTAAATACGTTGGGGAACCCCGTAACAACTTTTTTTGCAAATCGCGCTAATATTTTATTAGTCGTACCAGGGCGTGCGTTTTGTTCGTGAATCACTAGTGGAATTCGAGTTATCCAAGCTGCGATACCGCCGGGCCCAGCTGCGTATCCGCCTAAGCCCACCACAACTTTTGGCTTTAATACCCGCAGGATGGAAAGCACGGCATAAATAGATTTCAATATTTTTATCGGCGCAGACAACATGCTCAAAATGCTCTTACCGCGCACTCCAGAAATATCAAGCGTGTGCAATCTGATTCCCTTCTCCGGTACCGCTTTGGCCTCAATTCCACGCGAAGTACCCAACCATTCAACATGCCAGCCCCTGGCCTGCATAGCTTCGGCAAGCGCCATCGCAGGAAATACGTGTCCCCCTGTACCTCCAGCCATCACCAGCAAATTACCGGGTTCAATACTCATGAATCGCCCCTCAGCTGAGCACGCAATTCCCAGTCAATTCGAAAAATAATGGCAAACAATACACAGGTAATGACAAGGCTACTGCCACCAGCACTAATAAAGGGCAGCGTCAAACCCTTAGTCGGTAATAACCCGGAGGCAACTCCCATATTAATAAATACCTGTGCAGAAATTAGAGATGCCACACCAATTGCATAAAAACTGCAAAAGAGCTGGTTCAAACGACGCGCTATCATCGCAATATTTATAATGCGCCAAACAATTCCAATAAAACACAACACTAAAACAATAGCGCCTATAAAACCAAACTCCTCAGCCACAATCGCAAAAATAAAATCCGTGTGAGCTTCAGGTAAAAAAAACAGTTTTTGTAAGCTATTGCCCAGCCCCAAACCAAACCATTCTCCGCGACCAAAACCGATTAAAGATTGAACCAGTTGGTACCCCCCCTCATACTGAACTGCAAAAGGGTCGATAAATGTTTGTAAGCGCTGCAGCCTGTAGGGAGAAACGATCGCAACCATCGCCAGGCTTACCAGCGTAACCAATATAAGTAAAATAAAACGGATAATAGGTACACCGGCCAAAAACATCATCATTCCGCCAATAAAACAAATGACTACAGCACTACCAAAATCCGGTTCAGCTAGCAGCAGCCCAATAAATGCGAGAACAATTCCAATTAAGATAAAAAATGCGTTCCACCCTTGCTGAAATTCATTAGTTTTGCGCGACAGAAAACTAGCAAAGAAAATGATAAAACAAAGCTTAGCCACTTCAGATGATTGAAAACCGATTGGCCCAAAACGCAACCAGCGGCGACTACCATTAACTTCAATCCCAATTCCCGGAACTATCGTGACGCTCAGCAAAATTAATGCAGCGAACAACAGGACGATAGAATATCGATTCCAGTAGGTAACCGGAACATTGAACACCAGGAATGCCATTAACAAACCAAGCGACAGAAAGATCACATGCTTGCGAGTGTAATACCAAGGATCAGAAAATTTATCTGCAGAAAAATCGATTGAAGCAGAAGCAACCATAACCACGCCAAACGATACAACCGCTGCAACGAATAATAAAAGCCAATAGTCGTGACGCTCAATATTAACCGGATCACGTGAATCGGAATTTTCGTAACGCAGCAGCGGTAGAAAACTTGCAGGCAACGCCATTACAACCCCTCCACCGCAGCAATAAATTTTTGACCTCTCTCCTGATAATTACTAAACATATCCAAGCTAGCACAAGCGGGCGAGAGTAAAATCAAATCACCTGCATTGGCCAATTCTCTCGCTTTTCCGACAGCCGAAACAAGATTGTCTTCATCAAATACAGGTTTTCGATCACGAACAAGGTCACCAATTTTTTGACCGTCCTTACCCAGTGTGACAATTGCCTTGGTGAAGCCAATAAGCGGAGCTTTTAATTCGTCTAAATCAACCCCTTTAGCATCGCCACCAACAATCAATATAAGATTTTCTCCTCCCATTCCCTGAAGCGCAGCTACAGTAGCTCCAACATTTGTTGCTTTAGAATCATTGTAATAGGAAATACCATTTTTAGATGCTATAAATTCGCAACGATGCGGTAAGCCGGGAAATTGTTTTAAGGTATTTAACATTGGTTCCGTTGCAATACCAACGGTATGACCAATCGCAAGCGCGGCTAATGCATTGGCGATGTTATGCTTACCTTTAATTTTTAATTCATCCGCCGCAATTAATTGGTTTAATCCATGAGAAAGCATTGTCTCATCACGAATTCCAAAATCGTTTAAATCCGGCGAACTCGCACCAAAACTGATTGCATGAACGCCCTCAGCAAGAAGCGGTCGCGTAAGAGAATCTTCGCGGTTGTAAACAATCGACTTAGCTCCGCGATAAATACGATGTTTCGCCTGGTGATATTCTTGAATTGAATTGTAACGATCGAGATGGTCGGGCGTTATATTTAAAATACAAGCAGACCTTGCTTCGAGACTATACGTGCTTTCTAATTGAAAACTTGAAAGCTCAAGGACGTAGAGTTCCACATCGTCGCTTATCAGCTCTAGCGCAGGAATACCAAGATTACCACCAACTGCCACCTTAATTCCGGCGTTATCAGCCATTTTGCCGACCAGGCTTGTTACCGTCGACTTGCCATTCGAACCTGTAATGGCAATGATCGGTACATTAACCGCCCGCGCAAATAATTCTATATCGCCAATAACACTTGTACCCTTTTCAATCAAAGAAGCAATTACCGGCTCTTCGCGCGCAACGCCGGGGCTTAAAATAATTTCATCTGCATATTCAAACTGCTCTGCTTTCAACTCTCCAAGCTCGACGGAAATTGCTGGAAACTCGTACTTAAATTCACGCAGGCCAGGTGGATCAAGTCTGCTGTCAACAATAGTGAAACGACGATCGTTACGGCTCAAATAACGCGCAACAGAACGCCCTGTCAGTCCGAGACCAACAATTACACTCATTTTACTTGTTGCGATCATTTGACTCATATTTTAAAGCTGATTCAATCTATAAGATCTCAAATACTATCGAAGTTTTAACGTGGCCAAACCAAAAAGAACTAACATCACGGTAATTATCCAAAAGCGAACTATTACGCGCGGTTCAGGCCAACCTTTTAACTCAAAATGGTGATGTATCGGCGCCATTTTAAATATTCTTTTTCCGGTTAATTTATACGACATAACTTGTAAGACGACAGAAACAGTTTCCATCACAAAAATACCGGACATAATAAAAAATACTATTTCATGCCGTACAATAACTGCGATGACGCCTAGAGCGCCTCCCAACGAAAGCGCACCGACATCACCCATAAATACTTGCGCCGGGTAAGTGTTAAACCATAGAAACCCTAGTCCAGCACCAGCTAAAGCACCGCAAAACACAACTAACTCCCCGGTACCCGGTACATAGGGAATATGCAGATAGGCTGCGAAATTTACATGTCCAACTAAATAAGCGATCACACCTAGCGCAGAGCCGATCATCACCGTTGGCATGATTGCCAGTCCGTCTAAGCCATCAGTTAAATTTACTGCATTACTTGCACCCACAATGACAAAATACGAAAAGACTATATAAAATAAACCCATACTCACAGCGACGTCTTTTAAAAATGGAACAAAAAGTTGTGTCTCTGTCGGGCTTGCCGCTGTGTAATATAAAAATACTGCGATCGCGAAACCAGCCAGCGACTGCCACAAGTATTTCCATTTTGCGGGTAATCCTTTAGAGTTTTTTTCGATTACTTTTCGATAGTCATCAACCCAACCTATCCAACCGAAAGTTAAGGTTATAAATAAAACTGCGAGAACAAAGCGATTTTGCAAATCAGACCAAAGCAGAACGCTCAGTACAATAGCAAATAACAACAGTGCACCACCCATCGTTGGTGTTCCAGATTTACTCAAATGTGTTTTTGGGCCGTCCTCCCGCACTGATTGACCAATTTGCAACTGATTGAGTTTGCGAATAAATACTGGCCCCATAAACAAAGAAATTCCGAGCGCCGTCAAAATTCCAAGAATCCCTCGTAGCGTTAAATATTGAAACACCGAAAAAACACGATGATACTGTTCTAGGTATTCGGCTAACCAAACTAACATTAGGATTCAGGCTCCTCGGAACATATTTTCTCTACAATTTGTTCCATTCGGGCACTGCGCGAACCTTTCACAAGCACAATCGCGTTGCTAGCTAAGCGGCTTTCTAGAAAAGAAACCAATGCTTCTTTTGATTCAAAATGTTTAGCGCCCTCGCCAAACCCTTTGGTCGCTGCTGTCGATAAATCACCTACAGTCAAAAGATGTTGAACACCTGATTTTCTGGCGTATTGGCCTATCTGAGCATGCTCATCAATTTCGTCCGCTCCCAGCTCACCCATGTCGCCCAGCACCAAAAAAGTCTCCGCGTCTCTACCAGATAAATAATCGATCGCCGCGCGCACTGAGCCTGGGTTTGCGTTATAACTATCATTAACTACTGATGCTCCATTTCGGCCAATCATACATTGCATGCGACCTTCAACTCCGCGAAAGCGCTCCAAACCGCGTTTAACAGCGTCCAAATCTAAACCAGCACAAAGAGCCGCTGCAGCCGCACAAAGTGCATTTTGAACGTTATGCATGCCCAAAACATTTAACGATATTTCCGTCGAGTTTCCGTCGAAAAGAAGAGTAAAACTTGCACTACCGATTTTTTTCTCCGTGCAATACTTTGCTTCAAGGTAGTTACTTATCGCCGATAATTTTCGCGAATTTGACGTAACGCCAAGCATTTTTTTATCGCCGATACGCGAAATAAAAAAATCAGCAAACTTGTCATCCACATTCACAATGGCGGTACCGCTCTCACCCAAGCCGCTATAAATTTTCACTTTTTCGTTTGCCACACCCTGCAAACTTCCAAACCCCTGAATATGAGCTGCGTTGACGTTGGTAACCATCGCAATCTCAGGTTCAGCAATTTTTGCCAGACTTTCTATGTCACCTGAAACACTCGCTCCCATTTCTATCACGGCAAAGTCGTGGTCGGGTCGTATTTTCAATAGCGTCAGCGGAACACCAATGTGATTATTCAGGTTACCTTTTGTTGCCAGAGTCTTTCCTGCCATGCTTAGAATGCTGAACAACATTTCTTTAACGGTTGTTTTTCCGCAACTTCCAGTAATGGCTACGAGCACCCCATTAAAATTACGCCGATTAACATTGGCAATTTTACTCAGTGCTTCAAGCGTATCTGGCACCTCTAACTGCGGTAGAGGTATTTCCGACTTTGCTTCGCCCACGATCAAACCAGATGCTCCTTTTACATAGGCATCATTCATAAAATCGTGGCCGTTAAAATTAGGCCCCTCCAATGCGAGATATACATCACCACACTGTAAAGTACGTGAATCTGTGCTGATATCCGTGAAGTAATGATCACTCGCATTTAATATGCGCGCGTTCAGTATTTTTGCCAGGGAAGCAAAATTCATATGCGATCCCCCATTGCGCTGCGTTTTTCCAACGCTTTGGTTGCAACTAAATTGTCTGAAAAAGGAAGTTTTTTATCACCGACTACCTGAAATTCCTCGTGTCCTTTTCCAGCAATTATTATCGCATCGCGCAACGCGGCATTTTCTATTGCAAAATTAATTGCATCGCGCCTATCAGCAATCTCGTGAATGGGGGTTTGCGATTGTATTCCTAAGGAAATATCTTGAATAATCTTGTTTGCGTTTTCCGACCTAGGGTTATCGCTGGTTAACACAACTGTGTCAGATAGCCGATCTGCTATTTCCCCCATTTGCGGCCTTTTTTCTTTATCGCGATCACCTCCGCAACCAAATACTGTCCAAAGGCGACCTTCGCAATGCGATTTGACAGCCAAAATCGCTTGTTCGAGCGCGTCAGGAGTGTGAGCATAGTCAATAACAACAATTATGCCGATATTGTTGTCGATAATTTGCATACGCCCTTCAACCGGTTTCAAAGCAGTGACTGCTTCAACAATTTTTTCTTGGCTGAATCCTAAAGTTGAAACACAAGCAATCGCAGCAAGAACATTATAAACATTAAACCTACCTAACAAGTCCGTTTCTACTCTGTAGTTACCGGCATTTGTTGTTACTAAAAAATTTGTTCCAGATTGGCAGTATCGAATATTGCTCGCTCGAATATCCGAATTCTTACTGATGCCGTAACTCAATTGCACAGTACTAGAATCTATTGATCGGCCCAACTCATCGGCAAAAGCATCGTCGATATTTAATACAGCAAATTTTAACCCTTCGAATTGAAAAAGCTTAGCTTTTGCCGCTTTGTAATTCTCCATACTCCCGTGGTAATCCAAGTGATCCTGCGTTAAATTTGTAAATACTGCAGTATAAAAATCCAAACCTGCCACTCGGTTCTGATCTAGTCCATGGGAAGAAACTTCCATAGCAACGTTTTCCGTTCCCTCATCAACCCACAATTTTAAAACCCGGTTGATCGAACATATATCAGGAGTCGTCACTCCAGTTTCTACGGTATTAAATTCGATTTCAGTTTCAGGTGCGCCTTTAAGCGACTGAAAACCTAAGGTCCCTACTGTCGCGGATTTTCTTCCTAGCTTTGTCAGAATCTGTGCGATATAGCTAACACAGGAACTTTTTCCATTGGTACCCGTTACGCCGAGAAGCTTTATTCGTGCGCACGGAAAACCACACGATTTTGCAGCCAAGTCAGGCAGTGTGGCTGCAAGATCCGCTACTGCGAAAACGGGCCTATTTACCTCGTCACTATTTGTAGTTGAGCCTTTTTGATCAACCAAGATAGCAGCAGCACCTTTTCGCAAGGCATCATCGATAAATGCTTCGCCGTTATGATTTCTACCACGCAAAGCGACAAATATATCGCCCTTTGAAATTTTTCTACTATCAATCTCTAGATTATTAAATTCAACACTCCAATATTGTCGCGGAACGATCTTCTGCCCCAGAAGCTCCACCAAGGTTTTGGGTATAAAATTCTCTTTTTCACGCATCATCGCTTTGCCACCCTTTGCGTTGCTGCGTATGGAGGAACATTTCTAAGTCTCAATGCTCCTTCAGTAATACTCGCAAAAACGGGCGCCGCCGCCTCGCCACCGTAATAGTGGTCCTCGGTTGAAGGCTCATTAATCACAACCACTGTAACTAAATTCGGCTTATCCACCGGTGCAATTCCGGCAAAAATAGCGACATATTTGTGATCTTCGTAACCCCTTTTCCCCACTTTATGCGCGGTGCCTGTTTTCCCCGCCGTTGGATAAGCGTTGATTTGCGCCAATGGCGCAGTTCCGCCACGTTGGGTAACAGATTTCATCATCTGCAAAACTTGATCAGCATATTTTGCATCAACAACTTGTCCAGAATTGGTGACTTCATCATCGCGAATAATCGAAACGGTTTTAAATTTGCCTTTCGACGCGATGGCTAGATAAGCTTGAGCCAACTGTAATGGCGTCACACTCAAACCATGACCGAAAGAAAGCGTAGCCGTTTCTATTGGCGCCCATCGCGTGCGGTTTGGCAGCACTCCTATGCTTTCTCCCGGAAATCCAATACCTGTACTTTGCCCAAAGCCAAAACGAAAAAATAAGTCGCGAACAGCGCCGGGCTCTATATCAAGTGCAAGTTTTACCGTACCCACCTGGCTTGATTTCTGAATTATTTTTTCCAAATTCATTTTGCGATGGTTTGACGAATCTTTTAAACGCTTATTCCCCACCATAATCCAACCGGGAGAGGTATCGACAACGCTTCGCGGTCCATAACGCCCCGATTCGAGTGCCGCCAATACTGTTAGCGGTTTAACCGTCGAACCAGGCTCTATCACATCCGTTACTGCTCGGTTACGCATATGCAAAGGCTTTAATTTTGAGCGGTCGTTTGGGTTATAGGAGGGCTGATTCACCATCGCAAGAATATCCCCAGTCGCCACATCTAAAATAACGGCTGACCCCGATTTCGCCCGTTGCGCAGCAACTGCCGTTTTTAATTCTCGGTAAGCTAAATACTGTAAACGTAAATCAATACTCAAACTCAAATTATTGCCGGGCTTCGGGGCACTCTTGTAGCCAAGATCTTTTACCACTTTTCCTTTTCTGTCTTTGATATACAGTTTTGAACCTGCCTGCCCCCGCAACCAATTATCTAAAGACAGCTCCAATCCTTCTTGTCCGTAACCCTCGATGTTGGTAAAACCTACAACATGAGATGCGACCTCACCTGCAGGATAAAAGCGCTGAAAATCGTCTTGAAAAAAAACACCCTTCAAGCTAAGTTCGGCTATTTTCTCAGCTTCGTGAGGTGGTAATTTTCGCTTAATATAAGCAAAACGTTTATTCTCATTTTTTTTGTAAATGCTAATTTTATTTACCAGTTTTACCTCGCTGAGATTCAACGCTTTAGCCAACTTCGGAGCATCGCTAATATCAAAAACTTGTGGATCAATTACCACATTTTTAATCGGTGTACTAACGGCTAATAACTTTCCGTTTCGGTCGGTGATGATTCCTCTTGATGCAAGAATCGCTTCTTTACGAAGTGTTCTCGCATCCCCAGCTTTATTTAACTGTTTTGGGCTTTTTTTGCTTTCTTCCCGAGGAATGATTTGTAAAAGTGCAAAATTCCACACAAGTAGCGCCGGCATTGCACAAAGAACAATGCTCATTAAAACTATCCGCCAAGCTACAAGGGTTCTTTTCATCGTTCAGTAAAATTACAATTATTAAAACCGTTATTTCGCGTCTTCAGCACCGCTTATTTTTACGATAACAATTTCTTCGACTTGTGGCACATACATGCCTAAGCCTTTAACAGCTTTCGTCTCTATTCTTGAGTACGCTACCAACGAACTCTTCTCCAGCATGAGCTGTCCAGTTTCTACCTGCAATTCCGCGCCTTCTTTTCGAAGTATTTCAAGCCGCTGAATTGCCACACGAGCGTGGAAGCTTTTTTCAACAACCAATAAGCTGCTAAAAACCACCGCTGACCACAGCACTAAAACAACTATACCTTTTGCTGAAAATAGAAAGCTGTATGTCAATTTTTCATCACTTGCAACTTTCACAACCATATAAACTCAGCAGGCTCAATATTTACTCTTCTTCTTAAAAACTCTTAAAAAGATTATATTTTTTCAGCCACACGCATAACCGCACTGCGCGAACGTATATTTTCTGCAATTTCCTGCGCGCTTGCTCTCTGAGCGCTACTGATTAATTTCAAGCGTCGATTTATCTGCATCTCCGTTAACGGCAAGCGAGCGGGTAATTTGTCTCCCTTTGCTTCTTCTTTAAAAAACCGTTTAACTATCCTGTCTTCTAAACTATGAAAACTAATCACCACCATTCGACCACCAGATTTCAACATTCCCAGTGCTTTTGGCAGTGACTCTTGCAGTTCCTCTAACTCGCGATTAACTTTGATTCTTATCGCCTGAAATGCGCGAGTCGCTGGATGTTTTCCTCTCTCCCATTTGGGGTTTGCCTGACTGATAACATCCGCCAATTGTTGGGTTCTTGAAAAAGGCGTTTTTTCTCGCGTAGCAACAATCGCTTTCGCCATACGTTTTGCAAACCGCTCTTCGCCATAATTTTTCAGAACAAGAGCAATTTCACCTTCCTCTGCATTATTGATCCAAGTCGCCGCTGTTTGCCCAGAACTCGAGTTCATCCGCATATCAAGCGGCCCATCATGCAAGAAGCTAAATCCCCGCTCGGCATCATCAAGCTGTGGAGACGAAACACCTAAATCCATTAAAATTCCGTCAACGCAATCCAAACCACACATGTCTTTCACTCTCTCTAATTCAACAAAAGATCCATGCATGATGGTAAAACGAGGGTCGCGTTCGGATAATTTTCGCCCCACTGCCACCGCCTCTGGGTCTTTGTCAAAAGCGATCACACGCGCCTTTTCACCTAGTTTTTTTAAAAGTGCCTCGGAATGGCCGCCACGCCCAAAAGTACAGTCGATGTATGTTCCGTCAACACTACTAATTACCGCCCCGATAGATTCTTTTAAAAGCACCGAATAATGCGTTTTCTTCACCATTTCTAAAGCGAAAATTCTTTCATCGCCTGAGAGATATCTTCTTCTGGATCGGGTTCAAAATTTGCTACGCTGGCGTACCAGGATTCTTCTTGCCATAACTCAAACTTGTTAGCCATTCCGACAAGTAAGAGTTTCTTTTCTAATCCGGCATAATCGCGGAGCGTCTGCGGTATAAGCACGCGCCCATTTGCATCTATCTCCCAGGGAGTCGCGTAACCAATTAAAAGTCGTTGCCTGCGCAGTGCAGTTTTGCTATAGGTAGGAAAGGCTTGAATTTCGGGTAATTTTTTAGCCCATTCATTTTCGGGATAAATCAAGACACAACGGTTTTCAGTATGAGCAGTCATTACGATACGCCCCTCACAAGCAGACATAAGCGTTTCCCGTTGCTTCGACGGAATCGCAATACGCCCCTTGGCGTCCATATTGATCGCATGGCTGCCCTGAAACACACTTTTCCCCACTCGTTAGCGGTGAAGAACACCAATCTCCACCAAACACCACTTTTCTACACTTATAGACACTATATGTGGCTGAAAACCAAAGTCAAGGTAAACAGAGACGAAATGAGGGGTAACGCGTTGATATAACGAGGTTTTTTTCGCCTTAAAAAGGCACAAATCGAGAGAATTTTAATATTTTTTACTGAAAAAAATCAGGAAGGTAGCTTGATATGTTCAGAGCTTACTTTAAGTTAAAGACCGTTTTGGATTAAGAAAGGATAGAATTACAAGGTCGCAGTATAAAGCCCGCGGAAAAAAGCGCCTTTTTCCCAAAAGGAAGCAGATTTTTGGCTAGCGTATCGATAAAACAAGAGTTAGCCGATAAGCCGGGTTCTGTCGTGGACAATCATTCATCTAGAGTATGTGTCACCACATACCTCAAGCAACCTACCCGGATCCAGCGCGGGCCACGCCATTGGATCCCTATTTGGTCTTGCTCCGAACGGGGTTTACCTTGCCACAATTGTTGCCAATTGCGCGGTGCGCTCTTACCGCACCATTTCACCCTTACCGACAATGCCTAACACCGCCGGCGGTATATTTTCTGCTGCACTTTCCGTAGGCTTGCGCCTCCCAGGTGTTACCTGGCGTTCTGCCCTATGGAGCCCGGACTTTCCTCTATCAAATAACGCCAACCCGATTTATCCAGTAGATTACTCAGAATAAGCGAAAATTTAACAGCGATTGCCTAGCCAACTCTAGTCGCAATTTAACTGATTTTATATACAGTAGCAAGATATTTAAGCATCGGTCTGCATCAATTTAGAAACGATGAATTACACTCGATTGTTTAACGCCCACTCATAAAGAGCATTCTTGCTGCCACCGGTAATTTTTGCTGTCAGCGCAGCAGCTTTTTTTATCGGAAGCTCGGCCAAAAGAACATTCATACAAGACTGAGAAAGAGAATCGATTTCCCTCTCCTCCGGCCGATGGCCCGCTACACAAACAACAAGCTCACCTCTCTGCTGATTGGGGTCTTGCTGGACCTTTAAGCCAATTTCAACAAGAGACCCTGTCAAGACCGTTTCAAATGCTTTGCTCACCTCGCGAATATAAGCCGCAGGGCGTTGTTCTCCAAAAGACGCCATCATGTCGTTCAAAGAGGGTAGAATTCGATGCGGCGATTCGTAAAAAACTTGCGTATGTTCAACTGCGGCAAGCTTTTCATAGAATTTTATACGCTGAGCTTGCTTTGCCGGCGGAAAACCTAAAAAGGAAAACTGATGGCAAGGTAGCCCAGAAACCGATATCGCCGCCACAAAGGCGCTTGGCCCGGGAATCGGGCTCACGCGAATGTTGCGTTTGTGAGCTTCATTCACAATTCGGTAGCCTGGGTCAGAAATCAATGGCGTTCCTGCATCTGAAATCAAGGCAATATCTTGCCCGCGTTGCAGCAATTGGAGTAATGCGTCTACCTTATTATCGTCGCTGTGATCGTGGTAGGCTGTCAGTCGAGTATCTATATTAAAATGTCTAAGTAACTTAGTGCTGTGGCGTGTATCCTCCGCAGCTATTAGGTCTGCTTTCTGGAGAATATCGATCGCACGCGGTACCATATCGTCCAAATTGCCGATTGGAGTTGCAACTATATAAAGCGTACCAGGTTCAGTGTTTTCGTGAGACATGAAAGTTAAGTACTGTGCGGCTTATTACTTTGTCTGGCCCAGGCGCTTTATTTGGCCTGTTCGTTCTATTCGGCTTAGCACTCTAATTGGTTGAGATGCACAATGAATACGCATAAGCATTTTAGCTGCAAACTCATTTTAGCAAGAAACTCATTTTAGCAATAAACTAAGACAACATTTTTAATAGGCGGGTGGCCATACAACCGGCACCTATTACAAAAACTGGAATCATATTAATTTACATTGTTAATGCCCGATAAATCGCACATTAACTGAGGTTTGAAACTCAAAATAACATGAATAATCTGTGTATGGAATTTATATTTGACCCAAATGTAAAACGAAATTACTTAACTATTATCGAGCTCATCAAAAAATTCGTATTTGTCGCGATCATAGTAATTTCATTTGTAAATTGTGGATCACAACCAACCTCAGGCCCCGAAACGTCGCAAGAACTCGAGGCGCCAAAACCACTAGAGATCGCCCATCGGCTTATAGAAGAAGCGCAAACAAAAATTGGCCTAGAGAAATTTACGCTACTTATCTTGGCGTCGGAACAATTAATGCTTGCTAATGAATACCATTGGGCAGAGCAAATTTTAGCAGAAACTGATCCCGACCTACTTCCACCCGCTTGGTTTGCTCGTTGGTCCATCGTTCGCGCAAAAGCGGCATTAATCGACGAAGAGTATGAATTAGCAAAACAATATTTAGTCGACTCTTTTACCGGAGATACGACCCAACACCTCCCAACTCAGCTAACAATTCGCTTAAGGGAACTGCGCGCAGACATCTTTTTCTATCTCGAGGAGTTCGATCAGAGTGTAAAGGAGCGCCTCGCAATCAATCAATTAATTGCAGTTCAAATTGAAGCCAGCGCAGAATTCGACAGGGAAGAAAACGAGTCGCACATTTTAAAACTGCAAGAGCAGCAAGCTTTCAACGAAACATTGTTATGGCAAGCGCTGATGGAAATGCCTAGCGACAAACTTAATATGCTTGCACAAAACTATCCTGACCCTCAATCGGCTGCATGGTATCAGCTAGCGCGTTTAAGCAAAAATAATCAAACCAACCTGGAGCAACAAGTTGCCGACCTAGAGCAATGGATCGCAAATTGGCCCGAACATCCTGCAAGTTTGCGCCTTCCCGCAGATTTACGCTTGCTAACAGAAATAGCAGCTAACCAACCGGCTCATATCGCAGTATTGCTCCCGCTATCGCAAAAATTCGAAAAAGCTGCAAATGCAATCCGCGATGGCATCATGGCTGCGTTTTACCAGCGGTCTGCGAGCGGTCAAAAGGTTCCTATTGTCGATTATTACGATACGACAACGGGTGATATTGCGGCGGTATATCAACAGGCAGTAGACGAGGGAGCGGACTTGGTTATCGGCCCTCTGCAAAAAAATGCGATCTCAGAGCTGGCACTCGAACTCGAACTTCCGGTTCCCCTATTGACGCTCAACAATATCGACAACCCTCTAGACTCACCCGGCCTCTACCAATTCGGCCTGGCTATTGAAGATGAAATTCAACAGATCGTCGATCAAGCTTGGCTAGACGGACATCGTCGCGCGTTAATACTTGCTCCAGCGGATAGCCGGGGTGATCGTTGCGTCTCTGCGTTTATTCCTGCATGGGAGGCGCTTGGCGGTGAAGTTTCACATCACTATCGTTATTCAGGAAACAACGATTATTCCAGTGTGATAAAAAAAGCTATGCATGTTGATCAAAGCGAGTTACGTGCACGCGAAATTCGACGTATGTTCGGCCGCATCGAATTCGAACCGCGCAGACGTCAGGACATTGATATGGTTTTTGTCGCAGTTAACGATGTTAAGCAAGCGCGTCAAATAAAACCAACGCTCGCTTTTTATTTTGCAGGGAATGTCCCAGTGTATGCCACAAGCAATGTATTTAGCGGTGTTTCCGCCCCTAAACTGGATCAAGATTTAAACGGAGTGCAATTTACGACACTGCCCTGGTTCTTCGACCAAAGCTCTGAAATAAAACGCAATATCTCGCGATTTGCTTCAAAAAATCCGGCTTATCAACGCCTTTATGCTTTAGGAGCGGATGCGTTCAATATTTATCCTAGACTTAGACAGTTAGAGTCAATTAAACAAGCAAAATTTTACGGCTTCACCGGTACGCTTCAACTGAACGAGAATAAACAAATCGTTCGACAACAACAATGGGTTAAATTTATTAATGGCCGTGCTCGTCCGCAAATAAAATCTTCTAGCGCTGGTCATGCAAAATGAATAGCATTAAATCAACCAAAGAGATTGGCCAAGATTACGAACAACATGCCGAACGTTATTTACAACAACAGGGACTCAGTATAATTGAAAAAAATTATCGCTGCCGAGCGGGCGAAATAGATTTAATTATGAGAGACCGGTCTACTCTGGTATTTATCGAAGTTAAAGCTCGTAATACTTCCCGCTTTGGCTCTCCAGCTCAAACAGTTACAAAGGCAAAGCAACAAAAAGTCATTGCCACAGCAAAACATTATTTGGCTCAAAAAAAAATAGGTGAAAAATATGCGGTGCGCTTTGATGTATTAGGAATACTTCACCAAATCCATGAAAACCCGGAACTAAACTTCGAATGGATTCCCAACGCTTTCGATTAACCTTGGAAAACAGCTTCGGAATTTGCAATCCGGCTTGTTAGTTATTATGTCACAACATGTATATCAATTATTTCAACGCAGTATAGAAGCAAAAATGCAGGTTGGCGAAGCGCTAGCTCCACTTATTGAATCTGCGGCCGATATTCTCTTACAAACTCTTTTAAATGAGGGGAAAATTCTCTCCTGCGGTAATGGGCCCTCTGCAGCATTAGCGCAGATTTTCACCTCATGTCTAATCGACCGCTATGAAAAAGAAAGGCCTAGCTTACCTGCAATTTGGCTTGGAGGAAGTATTGCGAGCTATACCGCAATTGTCACCGAGGCTCAGCACAACGAAGTGTATTCAAAACCAATAAGAGCATTAGGGCAACCGGGGGATTCCCTCGTGGTAATTAGCTCGAGTGGTAATGCCTCAAATCTACTACAAGCAATTACAACCGCACATGAGCGCGATTTAAATGTCATAGCTTTGACAGGACGTGATGGCGGAGACGTAGCATCACTGCTATACAATAATGATCTGGAGCTGCGTGCTGAGGTCAATTCTCGCGGTAGAATTCATGAAATTCATTTACTTGTTCTATACTGCCTTTGTGATCTTATTGACAACCGACTCTTCGGTTTGGAGTAAGCATTGAATTTATTTAGACAACTTTTTATTTGCCTCTCTGTCACCTTAGTTTCAAGCTGCGTTCAGCTAATTGATGCGACGACCAACGGCCCGCTTCAACAAGACCCCGGCAAACGCACATTTGGCAATTACATCGACGACAAGAAAATTAAAACAATGATAGCCGTGAATTTACGTAAAGCTGCGCCTGGTCTTGAGCAAGCTCACATCAATGTTCACGTATTTAATGGTCATGTTTTATTGACCGGAGAGGTGCCGAGCGAAGAATTGCGATCACTCGCCGGCACGGTTGCTCGCGATTCGCATATGGTAAAACAGGCCTACAACGAATTGCGCATTCAAGGAAATTCAACTTTTTTCTCTCGCACGAATGACAATTGGATAGGGACGAAAGTTAAATCGCAACTTTTAGCCAACGATAATGTAAATGCTAGCCGAGTTAAGACCGTCGTTGAAAATAGAACGGTTTATATAATGGGATTACTCAACGAAGAGGAAGCGGAGCTCATTACAGAAATAATTAAAAACACCGTAGGTGTCGAGAAAGTTGTACGGGTTATAGAATATGTCGACAATAAGGCTTTCGCCGACGGCTACTCAAACTAAAAACTTAACTAATTCAAAAATAAAAGAGCCTAGAGCATAACGTTCAAAAACAAACAGCCTTGAACCTAGCCTGCTTGATAGATTTTCTCGCTAGTATCGTACTCAATTTCACAATATTCTTGCGTACGCATGAATATAACTTGTATTAGAAATGCATCTGCGCTGGCTCGATGACGTTGTAAGCCAAGCTCAGCTATCATTGATTGCCGCACCTTATCCCAATTCTCATGCTGACACTCAGTCTGCACAGCTTCAATTGGGCGAATGTCATATGTGGGTTCCATTTTTGCCGCACGATATAATGTGTCAAGCCAGGGCTTATCGACTACCCATGCATCAGAATAAACCGTTTCCCCGTCAAGTAACTCGTTGAGTTCCCGGCAAACTACATCAACGTCCTTACCATGCTTCATTAAGTGACTGCGCTTGATACCATGCAATTCTTGCGCAGTCTCATCCCAGTGATCCCAGCCTTCCATAGGCTTGATCAAACTGCAATAACGTCCACCATTTTCCAAGGCGATGCCCACTTCTATAGGATAACTTGTGGCGCCAAAGCCAGAAGCCTCTACATCGATTACATTAGGCCGAAATGAATTGTTCATAAAACGGATTTTCCAACCACGAGTCTGTTATTAATTTTTGTAAGCACAATATAGTCCATGTAGACAAAATATCTGTACTTTTTATCAGTATAGAAAAACCAAATTTTCCGTCTTATACAAAAACGACAAATGGCGATCCAGCACTTGTAAATGATACGCGAGCTTATGTTTATGAGAATTAGAGCACAATGCACACAAAAAGCTTAATTTTCATACAGCCATTTAAGTAGCAAGGCTTGGCGACATCATCGGCAGAAACCAAACATTTGGCTGCGAAACAATTAACACTTTAAATGTGCTTTAAGTCAAAATTATTTCAGCTTCATTTTACCAGGCGCAGGCCAGGTGACTTAGATTTTTGCGGATCAGACGGTGGAGATGTCGGCTCGGGGTCAATATCGGGCCCCTCAAAAAACATTCCTTTTTCATTTTCACGAGCATAGATAGCTAGCACTGCATTAAGGGGCACAAAAACTTCGCGCGATATTCCTCCAAAGCGAGCATGAAACCCAACTGCATTTAAGCTCATAGAAAACTCATATACCGCCGTAGGAGAAATATTTAATACGATTTGCCCATCTTCCCTAACATACTCCTGAGGCACCCTAACGCCGTCAAGCGGAGCATAAACCATTATCAGCGGTGTGAGTTCGTTATCGACAATCCAATCGTAAATTGCCTTAATCAGATATGGCCGGCGCGATGTCATTTTCATGCTCGCCTCCTCCCAGGGTTTTACAAAACACAGCGAGGTTGCATTTCTTTTTCCAACTCGCTTAAGCTCTCGATGAAAGCCGCTCGTTTGAATATGCGGCGCATGTAATCAAACAAGGGAGCAGTCTGTTTTGTGTCGGGGATCTCAATACCCATTTGATCAATGCGCCAGAGAATCGGCGCCAAACAGCAATCAACCAAGGTAAACTCATCGCTCATAAAATACACTTTTTCGGCAAATATCGGAGCGATTGTGACCAAGCTCTCGCGCAAATCGCGACTGGCTTTGGCTACCGCTTCTTTGCCTTTGTTACGCACAATGATGTCGACCATCGGACACCAATCCGTTTCAACTCGATAAATAAACTGTCGAATCTCTGCGCGTGTAACGGGATAGACAGGCAACAAGGGAGGATGCGGAAAGCGCTCATCGAGATATTCCATCATCACTCGCGTTTCATAAATCGTTAAATCCCTATCCACCAAGGTTGGTAGAGTATTATACGGATTCAGCTCGCTCAATTCCGCCGGAGGCGCGTCGCGCTCAGCTTCCACTACGTCTACGGTGACGCCTTTTTCGGCCAGAACGATGCGGACGCGATGGCTATAATGATCGGTCGGATCGGAAAAAAATGTCATGGCTGAGCGCTTGGCCACTATTCCCATTTAAACTACCTCGGCTTGATGTTTAGTACTAGCTTCGTTGCTTGGCGCCTACTTTACCATTTCTAAGGCAGGCTGTGCGCCGTTTTAGTGAACATCTTTCCAGTATTCGCGGTTTAGCAACCAGGCAAATACCAAGAAAACGGCTAAAAACATCATAACGAAATAGCCCGTTCTTACACGTGAAGCGGCTCCTGGCTCTCCGAGATAAACCATAAAGTTGGTCAAATCGTGTATCGCTTTTTCGTACTGTTGCGCATCGTACTCGCCTTGAACCTGACCGATCGTCAGCGTCGCACATTTATCGAGCTCCGGTTCGCCCTTTTCCTTATCCATCACGACCTTGCCATGCGAGTCTTTTTTCGGGCCTTCAACACACTCCGCCAGCCCTTGAAGTTCCATCATCACATGAGGCATGCCAACATTTTTAAATACGCGATTGTTAACACCTGTAGGGCGTTTATCATCGGCATAGAAATTCAACATATACGTGTAAAACCAATCTGCCCCGCGTGACCTCGCAACAAGCGTTAAGTCAGGAGGCGCTGCGCCAAACCAAGCTTTCGAGCGTTCAGGCGCCATAGAGATGGTCATCAATTCACCGATTTTCTGATCGGAAAATACAAGGTTCTCCAACATGTCATCGACGCTGATCTCCAGATCATTGGCAACACGCTCGTAGCGAGAAAAGTTTGCCGAGTGGCACCCCATACAATAATTTACAAAATACTTTGCACCCCGCTGCAATGAAGCCTTGTCTTCGAAATCAGCGTCAAAATGCTCACATTTGACATCACCGCAAGCACCGCCACCTGCCGCAACAGCAGACAGTGGAACGATAACCAAGAAAGCAAATAAGCCAACACCGCCCCATACCCAAAGTGGGCCTAAACCTTTTTTCTGCACTCGATCGGGAACCGGGAGGGTCTTTTCACGTTTTGTCCAAAACGGCATACCGATAAAATATGCGAAATATAATAAAGTACAGAGCTGCGCAAGCAGCGTTCGTCCGGTAGAAGGTGGTTTAAGGCCTAAATAACCAAGAATGACAAAAGACGCAGCAAACACAATCAATGCAACACGGCTAAACGTACCTTTGAAGCGCATCGATTTGACAGGGCTTCGATCGAGCCAAGGCAAAAGGAATAAAATTAAAATTGCCGCAGCCATCACAATGAAACCCAGCAATTTAGAATCTATTGGGCCGATACCAAAATTAATCGCGCGCAACATTGCGTAAAACGGCGTGAAATACCAAACTGGTGCAATTAAGTCGGGCGTTTTTAAGCCATTGGCTTCTTCAAAATTTGCATGTTCCAGGAAAAACCCATTAAGCTCTGGAGCAAAGAAAATTACACCGCAAAAAACAAACAAAAATACCGTTACGCCGACAAGATCGTGCACCGTATAGTAAGGGTGAAACGGGATACCATCGAGCGGAACACCATTTTCATCCTTATTCTCTTTAATCTCGATGCCATCGGGATTTAGCGAACCTACCTCGTGCAATGCCAAAATATGCAAGACTACTAGCGCCAACAACACAATGGGCAAAGCCACTACATGCAAAGCAAAAAACCGATTCAAAGTAGCGCCCGAAATTAGGTAATCTCCACGTATCCATTGCACAATATCTTCGCCAACTACAGGAATGGCTCCAAATAAATTTACAATAACTTGCGCACCCCAATACGACATTTGCCCCCAGGGAAGCACATAACCCATAAAAGCTTCGGCCATTAAACAAACGTATATAAAGACGCCGAATATCCAAACCAGCTCGCGCGGTTTTTTATACGATCCGTACATCAATCCGCGGAACATGTGCAGGTAGACCACAGCAAAAAAAGCAGACGCGCCGGTCGAATGCATGTAGCGCAGGATGTCACCGTAGGGTACATCACGCATAATGTATTCTACCGAGGCGAACGCGCCTTCAGCTGTTGGGTTGTAATGCATCGTCAGCCAAATTCCTGTGAGCAGCTGATTCACCAACACAAGTAACGAAAGCACACCGAAAAAATACCAAAAATTAAAATTC
Source organism: Marinagarivorans sp. (assembly GCA_028281865.1). Lineage (GTDB taxonomy): Bacteria > Pseudomonadota > Gammaproteobacteria > Pseudomonadales > Cellvibrionaceae > JANQJB01. Next base: position 79,635 of record JANQJB010000097.1, on the reverse strand, counting down.
TTCGGCGCGTAGTATTTAGCCATATGCGTATCCCACGCACGGGTAACCGGAAGGCGCTTATCAATCCAGGCGAGAAAACACACTAACCAATTTGTCATGTCTATGCCTCCTGATCTTCGCCAATAAGGATTACGCTGTCACTCAGGTATTTGTACGGTGGTACCTCGAGATTGGAAGGAGCTGGCGATTTCTTCTTCACTCGCCCAGCCAAATCAAACATGGAGCCGTGGCAATTGCATAAAAAGCCACCTGGCAATGCACCTTCACCACCAGTCGTACCCATATTTGGGCGATACTCCGGCGCACAACCCAAGTGAGTGCAAACACCAAGCAAAACAGCAAACTCTTTTTTGATAGAGCGATAGAAATTATTGGCGTATTCAGGCTGAACAGAAGATTTCGAATCGGGGTCTTCAAGCAAATCGGAAATTTCGTTTAAGTTGTTAACCGCATCTTCCGTCCGCCGCACGATAAACACGGGTTTGCCACGCCACTCAACCGTAATTCTAGCGCCTGGCTCAATCTTACCCACGTTAACCTCAACCGGTGCACCCGCTGCCTTAGCTTTTGCACTGGGATTCCAAGACCCAACAAACGGTACTGCAACACCGACAGCACCTGCGGCTCCCACGACGGAAGTCATCGTCGTTAAAACTCGTCGACGCCTCTCGTTTACACCGTCATTTTGCATGACGCTTATCCCCCTAACTACATTAAAGACTGCTTTGCAGTCGCTCGTGAATGGTAAACTGTAATAAGCAGTGCCGACTCTCGTTTTGGGCACTTCTAAATCAATCGCGTAAATCGTTTTAACTTTAGCAGCAAAATCGAATTGCTCACGAAGAGCCCAAATCTCTATGACGAGTTTTCTATCGTTAGATCTCTGCCGCTAATTTGCGATTTGCGATATTAAATGCAAATTTAAATTAGAAATTGATCTGTTAATTCAAAAAACAAAAGGGTATTTTCGAACTTATTTTCGGCGCCATTTGGCGGCCCACAAAAAATGGCCACATGGTAAAGAAATTGCCCACAAGTCACAAGGTTTATCGCGTCCTGCAGGTGCTCAGAAGAGCATTTTTTAATAAAAAAAGCCCGAACAATTGTTCAGGCTTTTGATCGCTATATTTAAATGTTTCAAATAAAAATATTTTGCTATTAAACGACGCAGTCGCAGTATACGAAAACCAAAATCAACGTTTTGAGTATTGAGGTCTTTTACGCGCCTTGCGAAGGCCAACTTTTTTACGTTCTACTTCTCGCGCATCGCGTGTGACAAACCCTGCCTGGCGCAGAGAGCCGCGATTTGCTTCGTCATAGGCGATCAAAGCGCGTGTCAAGCCGTGGCGAATAGCGCCGGCTTGTCCGAAACTGCCACCGCCTTTAACCGTCGCGTTGATATCAAAATTGCTAACATCCTCGGTAACTTCTAATGGTTGTTTAACGATCATGCGTGCAACTTCGCGGCCAAAATATTCATCTAGTGAGCGGCCATTTACAACAATGTTTCCGGTGCCTTTTTGGATAAACACACGCGCCGTGGAAGTTTTTCTGCGACCCGTTCCGTAATATTGTTCCGACATAGATGCGCCCCTTAAAGCTCAAGTACTTGAGGTTGCTGTGCCGCATGGGGATGCGAGTCGCCAGCGTATATTTTTAACTTTTTAAACATGGCACGGCCGAGAGGTCCGCGCGGCAACATACCCTTTACCGCCGATTGAAGTACGCGTTCGGGCGCCTTTTCAATCAGCTTTTCAAAACTCATGGATTTAAGCCCGCCGGGATATCCCGTGTGGCGGTGGTACATTTTGTCTTGGGCTTTGTTGCCAGTGACATGCACTTTTTCGATGTTGATCACGACGATGTAATCACCGGTGTCAACGTGGGGCGTGTATTCTGGTTTATGTTTACCACGTAAACGAGAGGCAATATCCGCAGCCATACGACCGAGGGTCTTACCCGTTGCATCTACGAGGTACCAGTCACGTTTCACTGTCTCAGCAGTGGCACTAATAGTCTTCATGTTATTGGCCTATAAAACGTTGGTACTGATAATCTGTTCTGCCACTTAAATTATTTAAACCAAAGCAAATGGGCAAGGCTTAAAATTTAAGGAGCGCGGATTCTACAGAGATAGTAGCAATATAGCAAGAATATTGCTCAGAAGCGGTGGGCTTTTTCGAGGTAGTCTTGGCTTTGCATTTCTAAAAGTCGGCTTTGTGTGCGCTCAAACTCAAAAGCGAAGCGCTTCCCCACATACAGCTCAGCTAACGGGACTTCTGCCGAGACAATTAGTTTGACATTGCGATCATAAAACTCGTCAACGAGATACATAAAGCGTCGAGCCTGATCAAGGCGAGAATCATCCAGCTGCGGCGTATTAGATAATAAAACTGCGTGGTACTCCTGCGCCAACACAATATAGTCCATCTGCGAGCGCGGACCTTCACAAAGCGCAGAGAAATCAAACCAAACCACATCATCTGACTCGCGCCTGGCATCGATATCTCGGCCTTCAATCGAAATTGCGACATTCTGGCGATCGTGGGCAGCATTTGTCGCAAGCCGCTGGAAGCAAGCGGCCATTGCATCTTCTGCCATATCGTCAAGCGGCGCATAATAAAGCGCCGCCTGCTGCAGCGCCCGCAAACGATAATCAGTTTTACCGTCTAAATTGTGAACTTTTGTATGCTTTTCTAGCAGCCCGATTACGGGAACAAAATTTTCTCTCTGCAAACCATTTTCATACAGCTTGCTAGGCGGGATATTAGATGTCGTAACCAACGTCACACCGCGATCAAACAGCGCGCTAAACAAATTTGCCAGGATCATTGCGTCAGTGATTTCCTTGACAAAAAATTCGTCAAAACAAATCACCTTTGCTTCCCCGGCAATACGATCGGCAACTCGTTCTAGCGGGTTTTTCTGCCCCTTAAGTGTACCCATTTCGCGATGGACCCTTCTCATAAAGCGGTGAAAGTGGGTACGCAACTTCTCTTTACCCGGCAGAGAATCAAAAAACAGGTCCATTAAATACGTTTTACCTCTCCCGACACCACCCCACAGATATACCCCCGTTATCGGCACTGCCGCCTTCTTTTTGGACAACAACGAGAAAAGCAACGATTTCGATTTAACCTTGGGGACGGCAACCAGCGCATCAAATACATCCTGAAGCATTTCTACCGCAGCAATTTGGCTTGCATCGGCTTGAACAATACCGTTTTTCACATCGCTTTCGTAACGAAACTTTGGACCCAACAGCAGTATCCCCTTAACAAACACATATTCAGAACGGCGGCGACTTACACAAGCATTCAGTCTTTTTCAAAACTTGAGTTATCATAAACCAATTCGGGCTGCATATGTCTGATGACTTTAAGGCAGAACTATTCTTTATGGCGGAACTGACTTCAGGGCGGACCTGGAGTTACGGTCGCAGCGAAAAACAAATTTTGAGGAGCGAAAAGTGATATCTTCAGGCGCAATCATCGTAGTTGCTATTGTGTGCTTTGCAATTGGTATAGGGATTGGCATCCTGCTCACGCGCACTTGGGTTCCGCCTGAACAACAGCGTGAACTCGAGCGGTCATTACAAGCAGCGCGCGAAGACCTTGAGCAATACCAACGCAACGTAGCGGAACATTTTGTTGAGACCCGGCAGCGCATATCGAACCTGGCTGATAGCTACCGAGGCCTGCACGAACACCTCGCCAAAGGCGCAATGGAACTTACATCCAGCGATGTTGGCCACGAAATTTTGCAGGCTGGTGCGAGTAACGCGTCTAAAGAAGCTAATCTTCTCGACGAAAACCGCTTCGATCAACCAAAAGACTGGGCCCCTAAAACTCCCGGCGAAGCAGGTATTCTTAGCGAGGAGTTCGGCCTAGCTGAAAATAAAGATGTTTCGGGCATTGAAGTTAAAACCGCAATTCCCGAAACAACTGTTGAAGACAAGACTAAAAGCGACGCTTAACATCAAACCTCTTATAACGACTCGGAGGACTGAAACACAAGGTGAAAGCTCAAAAGCTCTTAGATATTGCGGTTAAACCAATCATTTTAGGTTTGGCTATCGCCGCTGTATTGCTGCTCGCCTTTCCAGAGTTGAGAATAAAGCAAGAAAAAATTCTGCTGGCTCCAACTGAAGCACCTGCTCAGCCCGCTAAAAGCGACTGGATGGGGCCCGTATCATATGCCGAGGCTGTCGCTAAAGCCTCCCCGGCCGTAGTCTCTATTTACACTAAGCAGAAATTCAAACGCAATCACCCCCGCTATGCCAACAACCCGATTTATCGTTCAATGTTTAATCGCGCCAAGATACCGCAACAAGAGCGTATGCGCTCAACGCTCGGTTCGGGGGTTATCGTTAACCAAGAGGGTTATTTACTTACCAATGAGCACGTAATTGTGGGTGCTCAACAAATTATTGTGCAGCTGCAGGATGGGCGCGAAGCCCAGGCAGAGTTGATTGGCGTCGACAAGCAGAAAGACTTAGCAGTTTTGCATATAGATTTACCAAATTTACAACCGATATCTATTGATAAACCCGAAAATGCGCGCGTTGGCGATACAGTTTTAGCCATCGGCAACCCATTCGGCATCGGCCAGTCTGTCAGTCAGGGAATTATTTCCGCGATACGCTTCGAGGGCTTGAGTAATTCGGAGTTGGGCAACTTTATTCAGACCGACGCAGCTATTTACAGCGGCCAATCAGGTGGTGCCTTGATCGATGCTTATGGCAATCTGGTCGGAATCAATTCGAGCAAAGTTTTTGACCCCGGCGAAAGCATCGGAGCGATGGGCTTTGCCGTGCCCGCCAAAGAGGCGCTGGCTGCACTAGAAGATATCATCCAATACGGCAGCGTCGTGCGTGGCTGGCTGGGGGTTACTGCATCGCAGATTTCGCCTCAACTGGCCAGGCAATATCGCTTGCCGATCAACTACGGCGTGATAATAACGAAGCTTGTACCCGATGGCCCTGCGGAAACTGCAGGTTTGCGAGTCGGGGATATTGTCGTTAAAGTCAATAATCAAAATGTCGTTAATGGCCTGCAAACAATCTACAAAATTCGCGAAACCCGCCCCGGAGAGTCCATCGAAATGAGCATTTTTCGCGACGGTCAATACATCAATGTGAGCGCAATTCTAGGCACCGAACCGACGCCTAGCTAAGTTTCTCTCGCTCAAGCCTTAGTTCAGCCGAAAGCGCGTGTGCTTCAAGCGATTCGCTGCGCGCGAGCACTGAGGCGATTCTACCCAGCTTCTGCGCGCCCCTCTCAGAGCAGTTTATGATTGAACTGCGCTTTTGAAAATCGTATACACCTAGCGGAGAAGAAAATCTCGCAGTACCAGATGTCGGCAATACATGATTCGGCCCAGCACAATAATCACCCAACGCCTCACTCGAAAATTGCCCGATAAAAATCGCGCCAGCGTGGCGAATGCGCGGAACCAATTGTTCAGCATCCCGGACCACCAGTTCCAAGTGCTCAGGCGCAACTCGATTTATAACCTCAACTGCCTGCTCATGCGAATCAACTTTGATCAACGCACCTCGATCCCGCAATGAAACCCGCGCGATTTTTTTTCGTTCAAGTGTTTTTAGCAATTGCGCTAATTCCAGTTCCACTGCATCGATCATTGACTGGCTGGTGCTGACCAATAAAGCTTGGGCATTTTCATCGTGCTCAGCCTGAGAACACAAATCCATTGCTACCCACTCTGGTTTCGCTGTTTCATCCGCAACAACTAAAATCTCGGATGGCCCTGCAATCATATCGATATCCACCTGGCCAAAAACCGTACGCTTTGCCGTCGCCACATAGATATTGCCAGGCCCAACAATTTTATCGACTTGCGGCACTAATGGCGTGCCATAAGCTAAAGCAGCCACAGCTTGCGCGCCACCAACTCGAATAATTCTATCGACTCCGGCAATTTTTGCCGCAGCCAAAACAGCAGCGTTTGTCACTCCATCAGGCGTCGGCGTGACCATAACAACTTCCTGCACACCAGCGACTTTCGCTGGAATCGCAGACATCAACACAGAGGATGGATAGGCAGCCTTGCCGCCCGGTACGTAAAGACCCACGCGATCTAACGGAGTAACTTTTTGGCCCAAAACAGAGCCATCTTCCTCCTGATACTGCCAAGACCCTTGTTTTTGCTGTTCGTGATAGAGCTCGATACGTTTCGCCGCTTGCTCCAAGGCCTCTCGCAATGATTGGTCGATCGATGCATAAGCGGCTTCAAGCTCATGCGACGTAATCAGTAAATCATCAGTGGACGAAACATCAAATCGATCAAAGGTCCGGGTATATTCGAGAAGAGCCGTGTCACCGCGCTCACGAACTGCCGCAATGATTTCCTTTACTGCCTGCTCCACCCCCGACTCAACTTCTTCCGACCAAGCGAGTAATCTCTGAAGGTCACAATCAAAGCTCTCGTCACCGTAAGATAATTTATTGATTATCCTATCCACCATCGGCCAACCCCGCCAGATCGTTGACAGACATACCAATTGCATCGACTAACGCTTCAATTTGAAAATGTTTCAGCTTCATTGAGGCTTTGTTTACTATCAGACGAGAACTAATATGAGCAATTGTTTCGCGCGCTTCCAAACCGTTCGCAATAAGTGTATTTCCCGTATCAACAATATCTACAATTTCATCAGCGAGCCCCATAATTGGGGCCAGTTCCATCCCGCCATACAATTTAATAACATCGACCTGGCGGCCCAGCCGAGAATAATAAGCTTTTGCCACGTTCACGTATTTTGTCGCTACGCGAAGACGACCTACCTTGGGTAATGCGTCGGCCTTCGCTGCAGTCATCAGTCGACATTTAGCAATGTTTAAATCGAGTAACTCGTAAAACGCATTGCCACTGTGCTCCATCAAGATATCTTTACCTGAAACACCGACGTCAGCTGCGCCAAACTCCACATAAGTTGGAACGTCGACGCCACGCAAAATCAGTAGCCTCACATCCGGGGACGTTGTGTCAAACGCGAGTTTGCGACTCTTATTGATGTCTTCAAGCGGCTCTATTCCAGCGCCCTCAAGCAGCGGCAAGGTCTCCTTGAGTATGCGCCCTTTCGTTAATGCAATAGTAAGTTTTGACATTTCAATGTGCCCAGTTCTATCTCCACCCATCTACCCCGGAACTCGGCGAATATCAGCACCTAAGGTATGCAATTTTTCTTCGATACACTCGTAACCACGATCAATGTGATAAATGCGATCCACCATAGTTTCGCCGCTTGCAACAAGACCCGCAATAACCAAACTCGCCGACGCGCGCAAGTCAGAAGCCATAACCGGTGCACCGCGCAAAGCTTCAACACCTTTTATCACTGCCGTGTTACCCTCCAATGTAATTTTTGCTCCCATGCGATTAAGCTCATGAATTTGGATTAGCCGATTTTCAAAGATCGTTTCGGTAACCGTGCCGGTCCCTTCAGCAACTGCATTCATCGCCGTGAACTGAGCCTGCATATCAGTCGGAAACGCCGGATAAGGCGCGGTGCGCAAGCTGACAGACTTAGGCCGATTACCTTTCATATCAAGTTCAATGTCAGCACCGTTAACATTAATGTTGGCTCCAGCTTCCTCAAGCTTGAGCAACACGGCTTCAAGAATGTCTGCACGTGTATCACGCAATAGCACACGCCCACCGGAAGCGGCCGCCGCAGTTAAATAGGTTCCTGTTTCTATACGATCAGGCATCACCTCATAAGTGCAACCGTGCAGTTGGTCAACTCCAGTAATGGTTATATGGTCGGTTCCTATCCCGTCAATCTTGGCTCCCATTGCCACCAAACAATTTGCAAGGTCAACAATTTCAGGTTCGCGTGCAGCGTTCTCTAATACTGTAATACCCTTGGCCAAAGTCGCCGCCATCATCAAGTTCTCAGTACCGCCAACGGTAACTGTATCCATGAAGATGTGTGCACCCTGTAGCCCACCGGGTGCACGTGCTTTGATGTAGCCGCCATCGACTTCTATCTCGGCTCCCATCGCTTCAAAGCCCTTCAGGTGGATATCAATCGGACGACTGCCGATCGCGCACCCACCAGGAAATGAAACATCTGCCTTACCAAAGCGCGCAAGCAAAGGACCCAAAACTAAAATCGAGGCGCGCATTGTTTTGACGAGATCATAAGGCGCCTCAAAGTCACTAATACTGCTTTTATCCACTTCCACGCACATGCGCTCATCGATAGTGACACCCACACCCATGCAGCGCAGCAAAGCAAGCATGGTCGTAATGTCGTTAAGATGAGGCAAGTTGCAGATACTGACAGGCTCGTCGGCCAACAACGTCGCCGCCAATATTGGCAGACCTGAATTTTTCGACCCAGAAATTCTGATTTCGCCGTCGAGAACTGTCCCGCCGGTAATGATAAGTTTATCCATTGATGTCGCTTGGTAGTTTTTGGATAGTACCCATAATCAGGGTAAACAGATGCGCAATGCTTTAAGCGGATTGTTCATCCGGCGTAAGCGTCTTCATATGGACCGCATGCACCTCGCCAGATTCAATAAACCGATTAAGCGAAGCGTAGACTAGCTGTTGACGCTTGACAGCGTTGAGACCAGAGAACGTGTGACTCACGACACGAATATGGAGATGATTTCCCTCTGCCGCCAACTCGATTTCACTATCGGGAATCGCGGTGAGTACAGCTTGTTTAATTTCATCGTGTTGCATTGCTGCCCCTCAAGGTTCGAAAGACCTGAAGCAAAATACATTCATACCACGGTCGATCTATCGTTGGAAGCGCGCCAGTTTAATCAAAAATATCGAGCAAAGCACGCTTTCAAGGACAAATAGATTATCGAGCAGCTAGGCCACCTCTGAATAGTGCCGGCGAATCTCGGGCTTTCGGAAAAACCGCGGATCAAGGCGAGCTCGCGAATTGGTGTCTAGACCTCACTCCAGTTAGCGATAACCTGATCAATATTACCTTTATATTGCTTCATAGATTGAGCAAATTGCTCTTTAAATTGACTGCCCAAATTGACACCATTGAGCGTGACATTGATCAATTTCCAATTATTGCTTTTAATCGAATAGGCCATTGAATATACGACTTTATTACTCGCCGTGGAACTTTTAACTATCTGCACCACTTCGACAAAACCTCTGCGCGGCTTTTTCTCAGGGTTTTCACTTGGTGGCAACACGGTCGCCTCTAGGTCAGCGAAGTTCACCATGCCTTTTGCCAAAGTTTCAACCATGCTCCGCTTGAAAGACTGCTCAAACTTCAAACGCTGCTCGGGTGTAGACGCTTCCCAATGCTTTTTACCCATCACGCGCTTACTAATAAAATTGAAATGCACTACCGGGGCTAACATCGCCTCAACTTTTTGAAACAGCGCATCAGGATTTTCTTTTAATGCCTTTTCACCTTCCTTGCCAAGCATATCCAGTAAACCGGTACTAACATTTTCTATCAGCTTATAGGCGTCTTCGTTTTTTATCTCCGACGCAGGCGTAGCCTTATCTTCTTTCGCGCTGACTGCCGAAGCGTTTTTCTCTGCCGAAGCAAAACTGCCCCCAATACATGCAAGTAAGATAAGACTCCATCGAATGGCGAATGCTTTCATCTGTTGTTAACCCCATATTTTTAGTTGCTAGAATCTAGTTGACTATTTAGAACATTGTCCCAATTAACAGCGCCTTAACACCGCTTTGCTCTGACGACCTTGTGCGGGGCTAGCGCGAGCATTTTACAGCGAAGTTCCATTGACAGCCAATTTCTGTCGTAAGCCAAGCGCAAGAGGACCGACCATTACCGATATCCAAATTTGCGTTTCATAAAATCCAAAGCTGACAACGATGAGCAAGCGCTATACCATTGCCGGTTTTTGCCTGAGCACGATTCAATTTCAAGAGGTTCATAATGCCAGATCTTTTATACGCCGCCATTGCCATGCTGGTTGGGTTTGGCGCGCTCATTTGGGGTGCGGATAAGTTCGTTGAAGGGGCTGCCGGCATTGCTAAACATGCCGGCATGACTCCATTAATTATCGGTTTGACTATCGTGTCACTTGGGACATCCGCTCCAGAGATCATGGTGTCGCTATCTGCTTCCCTAAAAAATTCTGGCGAACTCGCAATCGGCAATGCCTTGGGTTCCAACCTGGCAAATATTGGCTTAGTTTTGGGTGTCACGGCGCTGGTGGCAAATTTACCCATTCACAATGCATTGTTAAGGCAGGAACTACCCGTAATGATCGGCGTGACAGCAATAAGCGGCTTAATGTTGATGGACGCAAAACTCGTTTGGTGGGAAGGATGTCTTTTAGTCATGCTCATTATTCCCGTGATTGGCTTTTTAATCGTTGTAAAACGAAAAGTAGCACCTGCACCGGGCGATATGGACGAACTGGCCGAAGATCTGCCAGACTTCGGAAGTAAAGAAGCTATCGCATGGTTTGCGGTTGGGCTCGTCATTTTACTGCTCGGGTCCGAAGCCCTGGTATGGGGAGCTAAAACTGTCGCCGAACACTTTGAAATCAGCCCCCTTATCATCGGTTTGACCATTGTAGCGGTGGGCACGAGTTTGCCAGAACTAGCTGCATCCGTAACGAGTGCCCTGCGAGGTCATCATGACATCGCGATTGGCAACATCGTCGGCTCTAATATTTTTAATTTACTCGCAGTCATGTCAATCCCGGGAATACTCGACTCAAAACTATTAGAGCCTTCTGTTTTCCAACGCGATTTTGTCGCTATGGGCGGCATTACATTTTTACTTGGCTGTTTTATGCTAGGAACATCAAAGCTCAAGAAGCAAAAACCCACATTAGGAAAATTTACTGGAATTGTCTTGCTATTGATTTATTTCGGCTATTATTTTGTGTTATCGAAAGATACCCTGGTCTAAGCCTCAAATTTCTGCAGATCTCATTATGTCGTCACTCGATTTTATCGCGCTAGGCAAACGCACTATAAAAATGGAAGGCCAAGCAGTTTTCGAGCTGGAAGCTCGAGTCGATCAAGCGTTTGCCAATGCGTGCGAGTTGATGCTCAAGTGCAAAGGACGCGTAGTAGTCACGGGCATCGGAAAAAGTGGCCACATCGCTAATAAAATCGCTGCCACATTGGCCAGTACCGGAACACCGGCACTCTTTGTACATCCGGGAGAAGCTAGCCACGGCGATCTCGGTATGATCACACCAAACGATATTGTTATAGCAATATCAAACTCTGGCGCAACAAGTGAGATCGTTACACTGCTGCCCATATTAAAGCGCTTTTCTGTTCCATTAATTAGCTTAACTGGCAACGAGCGATCTAAAATTGCGCGCGCTTCTGACGCCCACATTGATGTGCGTGTTGAGCAGGAAGCCTGTCCACTCGACTTGGCCCCCACCTCAAGTACCACGGTAGCATTGGTAATGGGGGACGCCCTCGCCGTTGCTTTGCTAGAAGCGCGAGGGTTCACTGAGGAAGATTTCGCTCTAGCGCATCCGGGCGGTAACCTAGGAAAAAAACTTATACTACGTGTCAGTGATTTAATGCGCGAAGGGGATGCAATTCCCAAGGTTAGTGTTGATGCGTATCTGCCAGAGGCGCTGGAGGAAATAACGCGTAAAAGCCTCGGGATGACTCTTGTAATCGGAAATAACGGTGAGCTGGCTGGCGTCTTTACCGACGGCGATTTGCGCCGCACGATTGACAATGAAGATAATATTCGTCAACTCACAATGGCCAATGTTATGTCGACAAACCCACGCACGATTAAAGGCGAAGCACTCGCCGTAAAAGGCTTGAGTTTAATGGAATCGCTTAAAATCACCAGTCTGGTTGTAACAAGCAACGAGGAAGAGATAATAGGCGTTTTACATATGCACGATTTGCTTCACACCGGATTGACGGCATAAATTAATTTAAAAACTTTTTCACTGATACCGATTATTGCAAGCTGTTTAGAGCCACCGAAATGAACCCGTCGATTGAATCCCGCGCGAGTAAAATACGTTTACTGTTATTAGATGTTGACGGCGTTATGTCGGACGGCCGGATTTATTTCGATTCGGATGGCCGAGAACTGAAGTCCTTTAATACGCTTGACGGACACGGAATCAAAATGTTGCAAAATACTGGCGTCAAAGTGGGAATTATTACCGGCCGAAAGAATCCATTGGTAGAGAAGCGCGCTCGCGATTTGAGAATCGACATACTCATTCAAGGCAGAGAAGACAAGCTAACTGCGCTTGCTGAGCTTAGGGAGGCAGAACCTTTCCCGCTTGAGGCTATTGCCTTTATGGGTGATGACTGGCCCGATCTTGCGGTGATGCGTGCGGTTGGGTTAGCGTTAACAGTTCAAAATGCTCACGATGAAGTCAAAAAAATTGCCCACTGGCAAAGCACCAAACCCGGCGGCAGTGGCGCTGTGCGCGAAGCATGTGACACGATTATGCGAGCGCAAAACACTTACGACAGGGCCCTTTCCGGGTTTTTATAAGTGATGCTACGATGAAATATAATTGGTTTTACATCTGTCTCGCTGCGGTTTTAACTGGTGTCGTGATCATGTTGTGGGATACTCGACCAGAAGATCTACTCAAACTCGACCGCTACATGGTGCGCGAATCGCCGAGCTATGATTTTCCCTATGCAGTTTTACAAAATGCAACGTCCTCAAAATTCGACGAAAATGGAGACCTGAGTTATTCCTTTGATGCGGCCCAACTAGAGCACTATCGGGCTGATTTTCATCAAGCTGGACCAGAAGACTACATGCTCATGCGCCGGCCGTTTTTTACCTTGTTTTCTGAAAAAAGCCCATGGTTTATCTCCGCCTCGGAAGGTAAACTGAGCGACGATGGCGAGACCCTGCTACTGTGGGAGCAGGTGCGAGTTTGGCAAAGCAGCACTGCCGATAACCAGCTTATTACGAGCGAGTTAATTGTAAAACCGAATGAAAGACATATATCGACCGATATGTCAGTTGAAATCATTGGTCCACAAGGCAAAATCGAGGCTGTCGGTATGGTTGTGGACCTGAACGAACAAAAGATTCGCCTTCTTTCAAACGTTAAGGGGTTTCATGAGCCAATCTAGCTTAGTTTACTCAGGGTGTCGTAGTCTATCTTCCGCCTTTGTGGATAGCAGTTCTGGGTTAGGTAGTAACGTCGCTTCAAGTAAACGTTTCTCGCTTATCGACTTTGCTTCCTCTAAACGCAGTGTCAACCTGCTAAGCGTTGTTTTCGTCCTGCTAGTTTACCTAATGTTTGCTTTTGCAACGTCTGCAGCAAACGCGCTTGAAAGCGACCGCAACAAGCCCATCACAATCACGTCAAACGAAGCTGAACGCGATGAAATAAAAGGCACAACTACCTATTCCGGTGAAGTGGTTATGGAGCAGGGTTCGATGCGCATTGATGCTGACACAGTGGTTATTCACAATACTCGCGAAAAAGTTACCAAAATTATTGCCCTCGGCAAGCCAGCACGTTACCAGCAAAAGCCCAGCGATTCCGAAGGTTTGGTAATTGCGGAGGCTAACACTCTGGAATACAGCCTCGAAACGGAGTCTTTACACTTAATTGAATCGGCATCCCTAAAGCAAGAGGGAACAAGTTTGTCCGGCAACCGTATCGACTACGACGTGAGAAAATCGGTCGTCAAAGCTGGCAGTGGAAAAAGCGCGACAGAACGTGTTCGCATGGTAATCCCGCCAAAAGCGCTTAACAACGATACTGAGAAAGATAAAGAAAAAACTGAAAGTAGCGAAGCAACACAACCGAGTTCAGACGCTCGGCCAAATGAGTCGCCACTCGCCGTTGATATTCCAAACGGCTGAATTTTAATGGCGCAACTTGAAGCACTAAATTTAGCTAAGAGCTACAAAGGTCGTCCTGTAGTCATCGACGTTTCCATAAAAGTAAGCAGTCAGCAAATTGTCGGTTTATTAGGGCCCAATGGCGCGGGTAAAACCACCTGCTTTTACATGATCGCCGGGCTCGTTCGAGCCGATCGCGGCAAGGTCAACATCAACCAACTCGACGTCACGGGCTTGTCTATTCACGGCCGTGCTCGCGCCGGTTTAAGCTACCTACCTCAAGAAGCTTCAGTGTTTCGCAAACTCAGTGTCGCAGATAACATAATGGCGATTCTGCAAACGCGCAAAAACCTAACGCGCAAGCAACGCTTTGCTGAACTAGAGGAATTGCTCGATGAATTCCATATACAACATATTCGCAAAACCCTCGGCATGGCGCTCTCAGGGGGAGAGCGCCGCCGAGTCGAAATCGCTCGAGCACTGGCAACGAATCCGGACTTCATCTTACTGGACGAGCCGTTCGCAGGAGTCGACCCGATTTCCGTCAACGACATCAAAAAGATTGTCTCGCATTTGCGCGATAGAGGTTTAGGCGTGTTAATAACCGACCACAACGTTCGCGAGACCCTCGATATCTGCGAGAATGCCTACATTGTCAGCGAAGGCCATATCATTGCCGAAGGCGATACCGAACAAGTGTTGAGCAACCAGAAAGTGCGTGAAGTGTATTTGGGGGAAAATTTTAAATTGTAATCTTGTTCTTGCATAAGCTTGCGAGACGATCTTTCCTAGTTTTATTACCCATTCCATAGCAGAAACCCTATGACAACGCTTGACATTCTTTAGACTTTCGAGTTATGGCCTGATGTTTGCTTAAAATTAGTCGTAAAAATCATTGCTTGTCTCCTCCCGCCTGACTAGAATTGGTTTATCAACCTCAAGCACCATTAAAGGGCTTGTTTATCAGGCAAGTATCGGTTTTTAATGAAGCAATCACTCCAACTTAAAATTGGGCAGCAACTCACTATGACGCCCCAGTTGCAGCAAGCAATACGATTGCTGCAACTCTCTACGCTTGACCTGCAACAAGAAATTCAAGAAGCGCTTGATAATAATCCAATGCTTGAGCACTCAGAGGATACCAACGAAGGCGAAATTGGCGGCGAGGAAAACGGGGCAACACACTCGGAAGACCTCGCCGGAGAGCATGCCAATGGAGAAAACCAAACTGAATCAAAAGCAACTGAATCAAGCAGCGCAGAAATCGATTCACCTGAGAACGTAGCTGAGAACGACTGGAACGACGACATTCCAAAAGACCTTGAAGTCGATACAAGTTGGGACGATATATATCAATCGTCACCGTCGGGAACCGGTCTTGCGCGAGCAGAAAGCGAGGATTATGACTTCGAATCTCGCCAGGGCACATCAGAATCTCTGCAGGACTACTTACATTGGCAATTGAATCTTACGCCAATGTCAGATAACGATAAGTTAATCGGTGAAGCCCTTATCGATGCAGTTGAGCCCGGCGGACAGCTCGGCCAAAGTTTGGAAGATATTTACGAAGGACTCGCAAAAGAAATTGAAGAGCTCGAACTCGACGAGGTTGTCGCAGTTTTACATCGTGTGCAACAGTTTGATCCGGTCGGCGTCGCAAGCCAGGATATTTCTGAATGCCTGTTACTGCAGCTAAAACAGTTTCCACGCACAACACCGGCCTATGAAACGGCCGAAAAACTAATCGCAAATTATTTGCCGTTGCTCGGTAGCCGTGACTTCAAACAACTCATGCGCAAACTGCGAGTCAAAGAACCGGAATTACGCGACGCGATCGAACTCATTCAGCAGCTAAACCCAAAACCCGGTGAGCAAATAGGCGAAAATAATACCGAATATGTCGTGCCCGATGTTTTTGTCAGCAAAGTAGAGGGCCGTTGGACCGTCAGCTTAAACCCGGATATCGCTCCGCGCTTGCGCGTCAACCCGGACTACGCATCCCTTGTGCGACGTGCAGACAGCAGCAGCGAAAACACCTATTTGCGCGATAATCTTCAAGAAGCTCGCTGGTTTATCAAGAGCCTACAAAGCCGCAATGAAACTTTACTGAAAGTAGCTACTTGCATCGTAGAAAAACAGCAGGGTTTTCTCGATCATGGACCAGAGGCGATGAAACCGATGGTGTTGCACGACGTCGCAGAATTAGTTGATATGCATGAATCGACAATTTCGCGCGTGACGACGCAGAAATTTATGCATACACCTCAAGGAATTTTCGAATTAAAATATTTCTTCTCCAGCCACGTCAGCACTGAGTCAGGCGGAGAGTGTTCGTCTACGGCGATAAGGGCTATCATTAAGAAGGTGGTGGCTGCAGAAAATCCGCGCAAACCTTTAAGTGATTCGAAAATTACCGAGCTTCTAGCTGAGCAGGGTATTAAGGTAGCACGTCGCACCATTGCCAAATATCGCGAATCGTTGGGCATCGCGCCCTCAAACGAACGCAAACGATTGGTTTAATAGCGTATAATGTGCGGCGGTAATGAAAATACGTGAAGTCGTAAAATACGCAGAGCCACAAAATACGTAGAGTCATAAAAACAGTTACTTTTTCTGGAGAAGTTTACAAGCTCGAGATTGCTTTGAACAAATCTTGGCTAGTTGCTATTAAATACTCCTTTAATTTAGCCAAGAAACATCGAAAGCGACTATCGATCAAAAGCAACGACGAGCTTAGGCTGAGAGTTTTGAGCCTATGAGACATAATTCGGCACAAATTGCGTCAATCTTAACTTTGACACCAAACCGAACGCAGAGTCGAGTAAGCTGTTCGAGTAAAAAAAGAATTCTCGAATTGCTCGCGGAAACTATTGCAAGCAGTGAACCCGATATAGACGCAGATGAATTGTTCCAGCAATTCATTGTACGTGAGCGACTCGGATCTACTGGAATTGGCGAGGGTATCGCTATTCCGCATTGTCGATGTAAACGCAACGATGCAATGATTGGCGCCTTAATAACACTCGCTCAGCCGATCGATTTCGACTCAGTCGATAGCAAACCTGTCGATATTGTCTGCGCGTTATTGGTCCCCGAGAAAGAGGACGACCAACATTTACAAACGCTATCCAAGCTTGCTGAAGCATTACAGCAACAGAATTATGTTAAAGAATTACGCAACGCATCAAGTGACGATCAATTGTTCCGAGTAGCCCGAGGCGATTTGGTTCAATAATGAGGGCGAAATATGCAATTTGTTGTAATCAGTGGTCGCTCTGGCTCCGGAAAATCTTCGGCATTGCAAATGCTCGAAGATATGGGCTTTACTTGTATAGATAATTTACCGGTCAGCTTGCTTCCCGCACTCATAACACAAATTGCTGCATCTGATAAAGCTGACCTAAAATTCGCCATTGGCATAGATGCGCGCAACATTAGCGGAGATTTGCAACAGTTCCCCTCGATAATTCAATCTGCAAAATTTAACGAAAAAGACTGCAAAATAATTTATCTTGATTCAGCGAGTCCGATTTTAATTAAGCGCTTTAGCGAAACGCGGCGAAAACACCCATTAAGTTCGCAATCGATTGGCTTGGCGGAAGCCATCCAGAAAGAAAAAGAAATATTGCAACCTATTGCAGCAATCGCTGACATCACAATCAATACCACTAACCTCACTATTCACAATTTGCGCTCAGTAATTAAAAAGAGCGTGGCAAGTGAAGACGCTGACGTGACAGCTATTAGCTTCGAATCATTTGGTTTCAAATATGGAACACCTCCGGACGCCGACTTTGTTTTTGATGTGCGCTGTCTACCGAACCCTTATTGGGTACCCGATCTTCGCGGGCTTACGGGTTTAGATCAAGGCGTCATAAACTTTTTAGCAAATCAGAAAGACGTTAATGAAATGCTGACTGACATCCGGCAATTTACCGAAAAATGGGTACCGAGTTTCGAAGCAAATAATCGCAGCTACCTGACAATTGCGATCGGGTGTACCGGGGGTATGCATCGCTCAGTTTTTTTGGCAGAAAAGCTCGGTGAGTATTTTCGCGAACGTTTTCCCAACGTCCAAGTCCGTCACCGTCAATTACCGGGCATTGGCAATAACGAATCGGCACAAACATTCGGCTCATCATCGAAATTACCACACGATTCAACAAGGCAGACTACTCGTTAGCTATTTAATTTTAAGTTTTCATTTACACTCATGAAATTACTGCAAGCTTTTTGCAAATGATAATAAAACAAACAACAATAATTAATAAACTTGGTTTACACGCTCGCGCTGCGACGAAATTTGCAAATACTGCGATGCAATATAGCAGTACAATATCGGTTACCTGCAATGGAAAAAGCATCGATGGTAAAAGCATCATGTCACTGATGTTGCTGGCAGCAAGCAAGGGGACGGAAATCGAAATTCGGGTCGACGGTGAAGATGAGGAAAATGCCCTGTCCGCGCTTATTGCACTAATCGACAATAAATTTGAAGAAACAGAATAGCCGCAATACCTGCACGCATTCCTTCGCCTAGCCAGAAATATTCAATTTAATTTTCACATTCTTTTTTTCAAAAGATCCAGTTTATTATCTAAAATTTATTTACGTACAACTACACGGTTTAAAGCGCATTCAATTAATCGTAGTCAGGTTAAACAATAATGCGTAGAATTGCGCGATCTTTTATTTGAGTAGCATCTATATGCAGCAGCCCCGCGAAGAAGTCGAAAATAGAACGCAAACTCAGCTTGGGCAAGTTCAGTCGCAATTGGAAAGCGGTACCCTCGAGCAAGTCAAGCGTATGTTGCGGGCATTACGTCCAGCGGAAATTGCGAGCTTATTGGCTTCGTCTCCTCCCCGATACCGTGAGATATTATGGGAACTTTCATCTAAAAAAATTCGCGGCGAAATAATTGAAGAGTTACCTGTCGAGATTCAAAGCCCATTTTTGAAAGCGATGAACACTCAGGACTTGGTACAACTGACCGAGAACTTGGAATCCGATGATGTAGTCGATATCTTGCAAACACTTCCGGAGACCGTAACTCAGCAGGTGTTAAGCGCAATGAGCGCGCAAGACCGAGAGCGCGTGGAGTCCATATTAAATTACGACGAAAACACGGCCGGGGGGCTAACCAACACCGATGCGATTACAGTGCGCCCTCGCTTCACACTCGAAGTGGTCCTGCGTTATATTCGCCGCCACTCAGAGCTCCCGCCATCAACGGATAGTCTTATTGTGGTGGATAAAAAAGATCACTACCTCGGTTTGCTACCCTTATCAACGTTACTTACCAACGACCCCGGCGTGACCGTGCGCGATATTATGGAGACAGATCGCGACCCCATTCACGCCGACATGGAAGATACCGATGTAGCAAAGTTATTTGAGCGGCACGACTGGGTATCTGCTCCTGTCGTTGACGATAAAGGCAAGTTGCTTGGGCGTATCACGATCGATGATGTGGTGGATGTTATCCGTGAGAACGCTGATCACTCTCTTATGGGACTTGCTGGCCTGGACGAGGAGGAAGATACATTCGCCCCGGTCAAGCGCACCACTCCGCGACGCGCGATTTGGCTCGGGGTCAATCTGATAACAGCGATTATCGCCAGTTCGGTGATAAACATCTTTCAGGATACGATCGACAAAGTCGTTGCACTTGCCGTGTTAATGCCCATCGTCGCCAGCATGGGCGGAGTTGCAGGCTCTCAAACTCTCACCGTCGTTATTCGCGGTATGGCTTTGGGTCATATTGGCAGCAACAATGTAAATTGGCTGCTCAGCAAAGAGCTGCGTGTTGCACTGATAAACGGCATCGTTTGGGCACTGGTAATGGGAGGCGTGGCTTCACTTTGGTTTAACGACCCGAATATTGCCATTATTCTTGGCGCTGCGATGATCATTAACTTGCTCACAGCAGCACTGGCGGGAGCGGTTATTCCGCTCATGCTACGCAGTGCTGGGGTAGACCCTGCGCTCGCTGGCGGCGTGACATTAACGACCGTTACTGACGTCGTAGGCTTCTTTGCCTTTCTCGGCCTCGCTACATTATTCTACGCTTAAAGACGTCATTTACTCGTGGTAAGGCACTCGTTTTTAGAGCAGAGCTAATTCAAATGCAAGACGAAGACGACTTTTTTGAGGAAGAAATCGAGTACATCAGCAAATCGCAAATGAAACGCGAAATGACTGAACTGCAACGTATTGGCGTGGAGCTGACCAAACTCAAGGACGAACAGCTCGCCACAATTCCACTCGATGAAACCTTGCTTGCGGCAATTAAACTTGCGCAAAACACTAAAAAACGCGAGGCTCTGCGCCGCCAACACCAATATATCGGTAAACTGATGCGTAAAGTGGATTTTGAGGCTGTTGTTGTCGCTTATGAGAAACTACAAGTTGGTTTAAAGCAAGAAGCACAACAACTGCATTTGGTTGAAAACTGGCGAGACAAATTATTGAAGGACCAAAATGCTCTCAAGCAGTTTATTGAGCAATTCCCCAATGTTGAACGTCAGCCATTGAGGCAGTTGATTAACGCTGCCAATAAAGAACACCGCGACAACAAACCCCCTGCAAATTTCCGCAAATTATTTCGCTTTATTCGAGAAACTATTTCCGCTCACCGCAATTGAGTTTGCGCCATTTTTGATGTGTGCCACATAAGATCGCACTTTGCAGAGCACTCAAGCAATTTTAATTGCGCGTACACTTCTGCCTATCCAAATTACTGTTCATCTGGAACGAATTCCAATGCAATTGAATTTATGCAGTAGCGCAGACCTGTCGGTTCAGGCCCATCATGAAAGACGTGGCCGAGATGCTCACCACACGCAGATAGGACCTCTGTTCGCTTCATACCCCAGCTGCGGTCCGTTTTTAGCTGAATATTTTTTTCGTCAACAGTCTCCCAAAAACTCGGCCAACCGGAGCCAGATTCATATTTGTGTTCTGTGCTGAAAACCGGAATTTTGCATCCCGCCGTCACATAGACGCCTTTGCGCTTTTGCTGAGGTTTCGCCTCAGTGTGGCGCGGCTCAGTGCCTTTTTGCCACAAAATATCATACTGCTTGGGGGTCAAAATTTGCTTCCAGACTGCTTTCGGTATGCTATCTAACTGCTCTCCTTTGGCAATCAGAACGCGGGCTTCGCCAACAGTCATATCGTTGCGAGCCTCGGGACTCAGAGCAGTCTTCTTGCCGGCGTCAGCGTCACTGCACGCAGCTACCAGCGTCACAGCTATTCCGAGCAAACATGACCGCGTAAACAATTTATTCATTGTGCATTAGCCCCACTCGCTTTCTTGACTTAGAATCAGATGAACTCGTTTATTCACAACCAGTGTGTCGATACGTTACAGTATGTGCTGGTTAACGGAGACAGATACTCCCAAATGATAGCGCAGCGCCACAGCCGTTGGATCGTCACAAGTTTTTCGATTCTATTGCTGCTTTCAAGTTCCTCAAGCTTTGCTGTCGGATACGGTATCTATGACGCGAGGACACAAGGCCTCGGCGGCACATCCGTCGCCATGGCAAATACCAACAACGCTTATTTTTACAACCCGTCTATTCTCGCTTTCCACTACGAAGACGAGGATCATACACGCGACGGACGCGTTACACCGGTCGCTATACTTGAATACTCTGAAGCGACAAAATCCGCCTATGAACTTGTCGACAAAGACGTCGATACGAAGTTTGACAATGCTGTTGCAGCCTACAACGCGCTCCCAACGACTCAAAGAGCGGCAGATGCCCTCGTTTTTTCTTCTGAGTTAGAAGATCTCGCTGAAAAAATACAAGACCAAGACTTAAACATTGATTCCTACGTTGGCTTCGGCGTCAGCGAAGTCGGCGAACTCGGTGGCGGCAGTTTTTTTATCGGCTCGCGCATCATTGGCGGAGGAACGACCGATATTCCAGAATCCGACCGCGAATTGTTTGACCAGTATAACGAGGTGCTCGAATACTTTGCTTCAGACGGACAGAGCGGTGTTTTTTATCCAGAGCTAGTGCAGCTTGGTTGCCCAGACGCGCTCGACCAGCGCTTTCCCGTCGACGGCGATGGCAACCGTTTACTCGACCCATTGACCAATTCACCACTGATTAACGAGAACTGCGATTTAAATGAGCCGTCTGACGAATTCACGTCAAGCGCACAGTTTCGAGGCGCGCTTATTACTGAGGTGGGGGTATCTTCTGCAAAGCTTTGGCAATGGCGAAACTTTTTAATCGCGGGTGGTTTTACACCTAAGGTAATGATGTTAAAAACCTTCGACGAAGATCGCCGCGTTTCCGACGACGACTTCAACGTAGACACAACATTAGAAACGGAGCTATTTTTTAATCTAGACTTGGGCGTTAGCATTCAATACGCCGAACGCTATCGACTCGGCCTTGCAGTAAAAGACGTCCTGCAAAAAAGTTTTAAAACCGAACTTGAAAATACGATTGAATTAACACCGCGCTCTCGTCTCGGTTTTAGCTATATGCACGATTATTTTATTGTGGGCGCTGATATTGATTTAGAAAAAATAGAATCTTTCTCAGAAAATCTCGCAAGACAGGACTTTTCTCTCGGTGTTGAAGTGCCTTTTTATAATATTGTCGCAGTTCGGGCGGGTTATCGAGTCGACACAAAAGGAAATTTTAAAAATAAATTTAATCTTGGCTTAGGTTTTAGCTGGCGCCGATTTTCCATTGATGCAGCATATTCTAGCGGAGACAAGGAAAGCAGTTACGCTCTACAAGGAGGCTTTGCATTTTAAAATTTTCGGTGGCGAAGTACTGGCATTTTTTGTCGCAGCTCATCCTGTTCATCAAAGTTAATCGTCGCGACAACTACTGCCTCCCCTTCCTCAACGCCAGCAATACAATTGCCCCAGGGGCCAACAATACACGAATGGCCCCACGTCCTGCGCAACTCATCGTGCCAACCGCCCTGATTAGCCGCAACTATAAAAACTTGATTTTCTATTGCGCGGGCTTGAATTAATGGAATCCAGTGATCACGACCGGTCATATGGGTAAAAGCTGAAGGCACAATAATTAATTTAGCGCCTCTTTCAACTAACAAACGGAAATATTCGGGAAAACGCAAGTCGTAACAAACCGCTATGCCAACTGGACCCCACGGTGTCTCGAAGACAATGGGCGTATCTCCTGGTTGTATGTTTCGGCTTTCATTATAGGAGCCGATTTCGTCGTCGACGCCAGCATCAAATAAGTGAATTTTATCGTAACGGCTTACTAATTCACCATCGGGATTAAAAACTGGAACACTGGTATATACTTTTTCTAATTCAGCTGCTTTGCCAGCCAAGCTCTGGACAAAAGGAATCGTTCCACCAATTAACCAAATCCGTAATTCTTTTGAAACTCGACTTAAAAACGGCAGTATCGGACCCCAGCCTTTGTGCTCTAGCTCCGCTTCGCTGCGCATATTACCCCTGCCAAACACGGCAAAATTTTCAGGTAATACAACACAATCAGCATCTTTTTTAACTGCCAATTCAATCAATTGTTCAGCGGCTTCTATATTAGCAAGCACATCGCTTTGGCTGACCATTTGAATAACCGCTATACGCAAAACTTATTCACTCCTCTATAGGACTGACCAAAGCCTGGCATAAAATTAACAATTATTGCTTTTTTGAACGAGATGTAAAAAACTGCAAACATAGGAAACGGGAAACTCATGTCTGCTATTCCGTCAAAGGAGGCAATTCGTCTAACGATTGCGACCCAATCGGTGATTTGTAAAAGCTGTCGCGTAAAAAATCCACAGGTAATTCCTTTTCGATGTCAATTGACTCAGTCAAAACGTTTTCCGCCTTGTCATTAAAAATACCGTCTACTTCTACTTTAGGCGAAGACCAATCACCTGTCACCTTGTAGCGAATACTTGATGCTTTATCGACTTGTTTTTTAAATAATTTACCGACGACAAACACACCTACCGCTGCTGGCAAACCGCCTGTCAACGCTGCAGCCACTGTTAAATTGCCGGCAACCGGAAGCGTAGCCACCAAATTTGTGTCCAATGTTTGCTGCTCCAGCTGGATGGTTCCGGCAAGTTTCAAGTTTGAAGAGGGGGATACGACTTGCAGAGGTTCCTCCAATAGCAAGGCCTTATCATTAAACTGCAACTTTCCAGTAACAGTATCGTAACCCATGCCTTGGGTACTTAAATCGGAAAAATCAAGACGCAGTCGCCGAGCTAAACTATCAAAATTAAGTAAACCAATGAGCTTCATCAATGGGTTGTTGCCAGCTTCTACACCTTGTATAAATACACCGCGCTTCAAGTTCGCATCGATTCTGCCTTCAAGGTCAACCAAGCTAATCGCATTCGGAGGGCCCGGCCACAAAACGTTGGCATCGAAAGTCGCCTCCTCGCTTGTCAGCATTCTACTTTGATCCCACTCTTCTAAAACCGATCCAATATCCGTTGCGCTGATCTTTCCACTAAATTGCGTAAACGTCCTCCCATCGGCGTTTTTATACCACTGCAATTGCGCTGGTTTCTCGTCGGAAAACCCCGCAAATCTAAGACCACGCAGACTACCAGACAGGCGACTAAAGAGACCACCATCGCCAACGGCACTAAACTCAAATTCCCACTGCCCAAAATCTGAATCACCGACCCTAAGCTCGTCGATCATGACCTGCGTACTAGGAAAACCTTTTACATTCCATTCCTGTTGCTGTTTCCTTAACAATTGCTCTTTTAATTCTAATTCGGACAATTGCGTTTCACTTCTTTCCGGAGGAAAACGTAAATAATCTAGCCGCAAGCGATGCAAGGATTCATATTTGGGCAACCAATACTGCCCCTTGGCCATCGCACTATTAAACGAAAAAGAAAATCCATTTTCTTCTTCCTCAATACCGAAATTAACTTTATCGACAATTAAATCATCGCCAAAAACAATATTTTTTGCGGCAAGCTCAAGATCAAGCAGTGGTGGAGACGCGGATTTTGTTTGCCCTATACGAGACTGGTATAAGTTTATAACTTGCATCCATTCGCGAACGCTGATCTCATCGAGTTCGCCGTCAACCTTGAATTTCCCTGAAGAAACCTCTTCGGCCTTTTTTTTCAAACCTAACGACGCGCCAACAAAATTAGATCCATGAAGATGCAGCTGCAAATTAGCAATATTTTTAAAGTCCAACTCAAACATTTGAAATCTGTTTTCAGGTGCGGTTCCGATATTCAAACTCATTTCAGTTGCAAGCGGGCGTTTAGCCGATTTATAAAGTTCTCCTGGTAATTCGATCGCGACGCCCGACAAATTCGACTTTAACTTAAGGCGTATTTCTTTAGTGTTTTTGTCAATAGGTAATAAAACGGCCCCGCTAACAGAAGTCTTTCCCTCAGCAAAGCTTAACGCAGTCAACTTTGACCAAGCCTGTACCTTTGCCATATCAACCTTACTAGTAAAATATATACCTAATTTCTTCTCGTCAGAATTCGGTACTCTTTTGATCTCCGCGTTTAAAGGTTCATCCCACAAAGTTGCCGTTATTTTATTAGCGCTAAGCCCTTGCTCATCCGAATAATTGATCACACTAGTCAAAGAACTAAATTCCAAACCAATTTCTGGAATAGTTAATTTATTATTTTGAACGCGTGCAACAATATCTTGGCTTAAATCGGAAAAATCTTTAGTAGTAGGAATCACCAAACTGACATCAGCGTCGATTGTTCCGGTCAATACAAACTTATCCAGAGCGCCATTCATTTGTTTATTAACCGGGCTATTTTGTAGCAGGGCTAAGGCATTTTCGCTCGTACCAGTGAACTTTCCCTGTATTTCCAGGACTTGTTTTCCAGACTTTTTACCACGCGCTAAATTCAAGCGCACATCGGATATTTGATTTCCCATCAGCTCGCCACTAGCAGAAACAACATTCAAGTCACGATCGTCAAGCACGAGACTTCCGCTTAAGTTTTCAAGTGCCGGCCACTGTGGGCTATATTTCAAGCGACCATTGTCAAGATTTAATGCCAATTGTATCGCCCTGCGACGCAATGGCTTTTTAAGAATAGAACCGCGGTAGATAAAGGCCCCGTTGCTTGCCTCACCCGCTTGAACGCTGTCGCCAATCCATGTGTATAGTGATTGGGGTATTTTGAAAGGAACATATTTTTCGTGGGCCTTTACATCTGCTTTTTGCATACCCACCATTAAAGTCATTTCCGGTTCAATGACCGTATTGTGTTTAAACGGTAATGATAAATAAAGATAACCAAAACCTTGATTATCCTCCTCTTCCAACGTAAGCCGGCCACTCGTGACATAAACAAAGCGCTCTTTTTTTCGCACGTGCCAGCTTATTTCGCCAAAGGCAGCAGAATACGATAGCGGCTGATGATAAACCTTAGGGTAGTGCATTGAAAATCCATCTTGACTATCAATAATCAGACGCCCTTTTTGCGCAGAAAATTCAATATACCCATTAACATTTTCGATATCAGGAGAGCCCCGCCAAGGTTTTGCACTTGCATTTTCAATCTGCGCCTTTGCCTGAAAATAACCTTCTTGTGGAGTTTTAAATTCAATGGCAACTGAATGCATTAATCCTTTAGGGTCTAATTCGTTCAAAATTTCTGCTGGGCGGCCATCAAGTAAATTGATTCTCTCTGTTAGCGCACGCCAAGCGGGAATATCTATATGCGAAACCTGTAGCTTGGGCAACTTGTGTAAGGTACCTTCGATTTCGAAGGTAAATTGTGGCGAACTAAACTCGTCTGCCCAATGGCCCTGAAAATCTTTTAACTGTAAAGCCCAACCGTCTTCAGGTGTCCAACCACCTATTAAGGTCGTCTCTATACTATCGGGCAGTTCGATACCACTTTTAAGTTTCACTGGCAACGCTGATAAACCAATTTTACCCTTCGTCGTAAAGCCGCGAAATATCGAACCGTTAAGCCACAGTTTGCCAGTTAATTCACTTTGATTTTGAGATTCTTGGTTTGCATTACTTCCGCCATCTGGTGGCACATCATGATTATTTACCCAGTTTGCTTTTTCTAAACCCAAGGCTGCGATGACCTTATTGAGTGGAAACTGGTTGAGCTCCAAATAAGCATTCGCACTAAACTGCTTTTCATCGCGCGGATCGCCATTCCCCTCGACAACCAGTGAAAGCGCACGCATATCCTCGTCTACACCAATACGGGCGACAAGGCGGTGAAAATCCCGATCATTTTCCAAATTTATTTCTGGAAGACTTATTTCAGTTAATACGCCTGAGCGATAACGCACGACAAAAGTGCTATCAACTAATTCAATGCGTCTGCCAAATAAAAAGATATCGAGTGGATCGTCAACAGTAATATTATCGTTGCTAGCCGTTGAAGGTTTTAAACCATTAACACGCCATTTTCCATCTGGATTTTGTACCACCATAGTTTTTAATCCATGAAAAACAAGCTTATTTATGCCACGGCGCCAATCGCCTAAACCCGACAGTATATTAATTTCGGCCGCTACTGCATCAATATTGACAACTGGAACTTCTGTATCAGAGTTGATAGAAACTTCGAGTAAAGCTAGTTTGGGGCGCAGCCCCGACCACTCTCCTTCGATTGAACCAATATAAACTTCGGCGCCCAAGGCATCGGAGAGTTTTTCAGAAATATATTCGCGTTTTTCGTGTAAGAAGGGAAAAGTAGCACGACCAATTTGTACGCACACTGCGAGCGCAACAATCGATATGATAATCGTCGCCCAAAATAGGCGGACACATTTGTTAACTGTCTTTTTAAACAAGTTTTAACTCAAAATTTTTGTTCAGGCATTACGCTACTTTCGATAAGCCTTCAAAAAGCCAATATAATCGAAAAGTCAGCCGATAAACCTACGCAACCCAGTACGACTCAACGACACTCTTGTTCTGTCAAGCCAATATGATGTCGTATTGTTCCTGGTTGTATAGCGTCTCTACCTGAAATTGTATAGTGCGGCCAATAAAGTCTTCCAAATCAGCGACGTTTGCGGATTCCTCGTCAAGTAAACGATCAATGACCATCTGCGAGGCCAGCACCTTGAATTCATGACTATCGTAAATGCGTGCTTCGCGTAAAATCTCGCGAAAGATTTCGTAACACACAGTTTCAGCAGTTTTCAATTGCCCTCGTCCCGAACAGACAGGGCAAGGTTCACACAACGTTTGACCAAGAGATTCACGCGTTCGTTTACGCGTCATCTCAACTAATCCCAATTGCGAGACACCCATCACATTCGTTTTCGCTTTGTCGCGTTCGAGCGCTTTTTCCAAAGCCCGCAAGACCTGACGCTGGTGTTCCTGGTCACCCATATCGATAAAATCGATAATAATTATGCCACCCAAATTGCGTAAGCGCAGTTGTCGAGCAATCGCTGCGGCCGCTTCCAAATTAGTTTTAAAAATGGTTTCTTCCAAATTGCGATGACCGACAAATGCGCCAGTGTTAATATCGATTGTGATCATCGCTTCCGTTTGTTCGATAATTAAATAGCCACCCGATTTCAATAGAACTTTATTGTGTAAAGCTTTAGTCAGTTCATCTTCCACACCATACAACTCAAACAGCGGCCGTTCGCCCGGATAGTGCTCTATCCGACCACCAATTTCAGGTGCGTAGTGCTTGGCAAAATTCTGCATTTTGGTAAACGCTTCGCGCGAGTCGATGCGCACTTTCTCTATTTGGGGTTGAATCAAATCGCGCACAGTGCGCATATACAAAGGTAAGTCTTCGTAAATTATAGAAGGTGTTTTCGCTTGTTTAATCTGCTCTTCCAAATCGCGCCATAATTTATACACGTAAGGGATGTCGGCTCGCAAATCTTCTTCTTGAGCGCCTTCCGCTACCGTACGAATGATGAGGCCGCCACCGTACTCCTGATGCTCACCGGACAAATTCTCCACGCACTTGCGCAGCCTCTCGCGCTCTGCTTCATCTTCGATGCGATTGGATATTCCGATATGCTCGGTTTTGGGCATATACACTAAATAACGCGCGGAAACCGAGAGATGTGTGGTTAGACGCGCACCTTTCGTACCGATCGGGTCCTTGGTAACCTGAACTAAAATTGATTGACCTTCGCGTAGCAATTCTCGAATGTCGCTCGTTTCGGCGCGCCTATCTTCCATACCTTCTTCGTCGAGCGGCGCAATATCTCCTGCGTGAATAAAACCCGCACGCTCTTGGCCAATATCGACGAACGCCGCTTGCATCCCCGGCAATACCCGCACGACCTTGCCTTTATAAATATTCCCGACATAACCCTTAGCCTGTGTTCGCTCGACATAGATCTCCTGCACAACACCGTTTTCGACAAGAGCCGCACGTGTTTCAGTCGGTGCAACGTTTACTAGAATTTCATCACTCATGTTTCATTTCTATAATATTTTCCATCGCGGAAAAACAATGATTTAAAAACCTTAGGCGAACACTCATCTCACCAGCATAGCTCGAATTCAAAAGCCAAGCCGTATTTACATCATGTTTTGCACATGCAATTGCACACTTTAACAGTATTCAACTTCAACCGCAGTTCTCTCTACAAAACTAATAATCGGACTATCCTTCAAAATTTTCGGGCAAAGGCAAACCGCCGTACAACCCGGGATTAACCAAACGGCTGACACTACTGCTGAGGATAAATCACCGACAACGCGCTTGATATCAACGAAGGGAAAAATGAGCTCCGCCGGAAGTGAGGCCGGAAATTGGGTGACAGAGGCTTGAGACTCGAAATAAAATTCAGTTTCGCGCGGGTGATATTTGACTGCAACGCGATTGTACTTAGCTAAATATTTATTCACTAACTCATTATAAAACTGCACACTTGGAAAATATTTGTGGACAAAGTTTGACAGTGGAAGTGTAAGAAAAACATCGTAAGACTGCTCAAACAGCTGCGAAGATTCGCCCGCTAATATATTTGGCTGAGACTGAATAAAACGTTCAGCTAGCAGTAAAAACCTTTGATTAACAAAAGTATCTGCTTCGAGTGGAACAATCGTTTTGTTTTCTGCAATTTCACGCGGAGCCAGTTCCGGAAAATTTAAATAACACTCACTAACCCAACGCGTGCCGCCCATCAACAAATGTTTATCGTACCAAGCGCCGTAAAATATGCGTTTGAGCCAGCGATCAAAAGTTAAATCGGTAAATGTCCTTAATTTGCGAATATAACGACCGTTAACATATGAACCCGAACCATCGTCTAAATATGCACCTGTCGTGCTAATTGCATTGGCTTGGCAGAAGTGCATTGCATATTGAAACTCGACCCGGCGGTCGTTGCCGACAAAAATCTTATGCGGTCTGAGTTTACGAAGCATAGACTCCAGCTGTTTAAACACCGTCAATTTATTGCGGTACTTTGCAAAAAAGCCTTTTTTTTCTTCATAAACATCGACACTGGCAAACGGATGCTTATCGCGTCGAAATATTTCGATTGTAGAGTTATGCTTAACATTGCGTTGATTAATAAAAACCAAATGGTGGGTAATGTCCACCTGCTCATTTGCCAATCCCATTGCCAAGTACGCGTGGCGAACAGACGAACAAAGATATAAAACGCAATCACTCATAGTGCAGTTAATCGTTAGCAACAGCTTTTATGTTATTCAAAATAATCGTCGACTCCGGCGCGCAGTATAAACAACCCGAACTCACAACGCACAAGATATCGTGTATCGCTCTCAATTCGAGTTGAATACACTTGCTACTGGTCGAAATAATCGTCAAAAGGCATACTAACAGTTTTTCGCAGGTCTGATATTATCTAATGAAAACACTCGGTCTTATTCCTGCTAGGGCGGGATCAAAAGGAATAAAGAATAAGAATCTTGCTCAGTTGGCCGGTAAACCATTGCTTTACTACACCATAAACTCTGCGCTCGAAAGCCAGATATTTACTGACGTTGTGGTAACGTCCAATGGTGCCGATATCTTGCAGGTCGCCGAAAGCTTTGGTGCTACGCCCCTGATTCGCCCGGATAATTTGTCTCAAGATCAGAGCCCAACAGAGCCCGCTATAAGCCATTGCATTAAGGAATTGTCACAAAAAGGGCATAAGTACGACGATATTGTTCTGCTACAACCTACCTCTCCGCTGCGCACCGCCTCGCACATTCGCGAGGCTAAAAGTATCTATGATGACTCAGATTGTGAAATGCTCGTGAGCGTGGTTGAACCTGACAATCATCCCCTAAAAGCCTATAAACTCGATAATAGCGGAGACCTCGTTGGAGCTTATGGCCCGGATTTTCCGTATCGACCTCGTCAGAGCCTGCCACAATGTTTCTTCGCCAATGGCGCAATCTATATATTCTCAACCGCTACCTTTATGAAAAACGAAGCGTTCCCCAAGGAAGGTATAAAGCCATATATAATGTCTGCCAGCGACAGCATTGATATTGATAACACCAGCGACCTTGCTCGCGTTGAAGAGATAATACGGAAACGAGATGAACAGCATTAAAATTCAAGATCGTGTCATAGGGCCCAATGAGCCCACCTTTATCATCGCCGAAATCGGCATCAACCACGGCGGCTCGCTGGAGGTTGCAAAAGAAATGGTTGATGCGGCAAAAGAGGCAGGTGCCGAGGTAATAAAACACCAAACTCATGTCATTGAAGACGAAATGTCTCAGGAAGCCAAATCCGTGGTTCCGGGTAACGCAGACAAATCGATTTACAGCATTATGGAAGAATGCGCGCTGGACGAAGAAGCAGAGATTGCGCTGAAAGACTACGTCGAAGCGCAGGGTTTAATCTTTATGAGTTCGCCATTTTCCCGCGCGGCAGCTGATCGCCTGAGGCGTATGGATATCGCTGCCTATAAAATTGGCTCCGGTGAATGCAATAACTATCCTCTGATTAAACATATCGCCTCTTTCGGCAGGCCCATGATTGTCAGTACCGGAATGAACACCATTGAAAGCATAAAAAAAACGGTGGCTATTTTAGAGGCGAACAACGTTCAATATGCACTTTTACACTGCACCAATATTTATCCAACTCCCCCCGAACTCGTTCGGCTGGGAGCATTGAACGAGATGCGCCACGCTTTCCCCAACGCAGTACTTGGGCTCTCGGATCACAGTTCATCGAATTACCCCTGCCTCGGCGCTGTCGCCTTAGGCGCCGATATATTAGAGCGGCATTTCACCGACTCGATGGAACGCGAAGGACCCGATATCGTTTGCTCAATGGACCCTGATGCATTTAAGGAATTAAAACAAGCTGCCGAGATTATTCGCTTAGCGCGTGGCGGCGGCAAAACTCAGCTAGCCGAAGAGCAAGTCACCATCGACTTTGCTTTCGCTTCCGTGGTCACAATAAAACCGGTTAAAGAAGGTGAAGTTTTCAGCGCAGACAATCTATGGGTTCGTCGTCCGGGAACAGGTGAAATATCTGCAGAGCAATATGAAAATATTCTCGGCAAAATTGCAGCGCAAGATATCGATGAACCTCGTCTGCTCAAACACAGTGATATTCAATAATATGCATTTATGAAGAAAATTGTTTTTCTCAGTGGAACGCGCGCTGATTTCGGCAAAATTCGCTCGCTTATCAATATCGTCGATGCCGATAAAAAATTCGATATACATATCTTTGCTACTGGCATGCATATGCTTTCGAAGTACGGTGCAACCTATATTGAAATTGAAAAAAACGGGCGCGGCGAAATTCATAAATTTATCAACCAAAATAACCAAGACGAAATGGATCATGTATTGGCGAAAACCATCAACGGTTTTTCAGATTGGGTCCACGAATTTCGCCCCGATATGATCGTAGTTCACGGTGACCGAGTTGAAGCGATGGCGGGCGCAATTGTCGGAGCGCTCAATAATATTCTCGTTGCACATATCGAAGGCGGTGAAGTTTCAGGCACAATAGACGAAGTTATTCGTCATTCAGTCAGTAAACTTGCCCACCTACATTTTGTTTCCAATGAAGAAGCCAAGCAACGCCTTGTACAAATGGGCGAAGACGAAGAAGCTATTTTCACGATTGGTTCCCCTGACCTCGATATTATGGTGTCTGACGACTTACCCTCTCTCAGTACGGTAAGGGATTACTACAATATTCCCTTTGATCACTATGGCATAGTACTTTTTCATCCGGTGACAACAGAGATTGATGTGCTCGCCGCACATGTCCGCAATTTTGTTAGCGCGCTAAAAAAGTCACGCAAAAATTATGTTGTAATCTATCCAAATAATGACAAAGGCTCGGAATTAATTTTTAACGAGTACACGACGCTAGAAAGTGTAGAAAACTTTCTTCTTATTCCGTCCATGCGTTTTGAATATTTTTTGACGTTAATGCGTGAAGCTGCATTTGTTATCGGTAATTCGAGTGCAGGAGTTCGCGAAGCGCCTTTTTACGGAGTTCCCGCTATCAACATCGGCTCGCGGCAAGCAAATCGCAGCAAAAGTAAAGGTATATTAAACGTGCCGAAAATCGAAGAAGCACAAATAATCGATGCCATTAATAATATTCACACTCTCGAACGAGAACCGCAAAAAGAATTTGGTGACGGTAACAGTGCCGCTGCGTTTTTGGCGTGTATACAAAACGATGCGCTTTGGGACACCAATATACAAAAAGTCTTTCACCAATTTGGCTCTGAAGAATAGTGATTGATGTTTGAATAAACTCGGAGAGGCAGGGATTGGGACTTATTTTCAAGGCCGTCGCGCGCGGGATTCGCGCGATCGAGCCCCCATGGATGGGTTTACGGCGTGCCTTGAAAATAAGTCCCAATTCATGCCTCGGTGATGATTGTGGCATCGTATGTTTGCAATACTTATCATTTGTGCTTAAAAACAGATTATTTTGCAGGACCAAAGTGAATTTTTCTATTAATCACTATTTTACAATCGCCACACAGGTACATTAAATTCCCGTAAAAGCTGTGCCGTTTCAAACAAAGGCAAACCCATAATACCCGAATAGCTTCCACGTATATCTTTTACAAAAACTGCGCCTAATCCCTGAATGGCGTAGCCGCCGGCTTTATCTGCGGGTTCACCCGTGTGCCAATAGGCAAGCGCTTCGTCTCGAGAAATAGACCGAAATGTAACTTTGCTGCGAGAAATAATCGTCTTATCGCGAGAATTTCCCTCACTTAAACCTTGCACTAAACTTACAGCCGTTATCACATCATGGGTACGATCACTTAACGCGGCCAACATGTCCGCTGCATCATTTTGATCACGCGGTTTTTCAAGCACTTCGTCATCTATCACTACAGTCGTATCGGAGCCCAAAACAGGAATAGCCTGAGACGCGCAGGCCTGCGCTTTTTCCAATGCAAGACGCTGTACATAATATTCTGGGTCTTCATCAACGCCACGCAGTTCTTCAATTTTCGAAATTTTTACTTCGAAGCGCACGCCAATTTGCTTTAACAGCTCTCTTCGACGCGGAGACTGTGAAGCCAAAATCAGATCATATTCCAGAGACAAGGCCTACCTCCAAAAACGTTTTTATCCACGCAAGCAACTATAGTGCCGGGCGATATTTCATTGAGAAGCGGCGTAAAATCAGCACCATAACCGGCCAGCACAAACCACTCATTATCGTCGGCAACAATATTAGTGAAACCGGAACGCTATTTCCCATTAGCCCTTGCAGCCAATTAAAAAATATTTGATGTACACCAATCAAAATCAGCACCCACATCATTTGTTGAACACGCGAATAACTGACCAAACGCTGATAAGACAGCAGCACAATGTAAGCGACTATCGCCATCGCAAATGCGTGCGCGCCCCAAACACCACCCTCGACAATATCCTGCACAAAACCCATCGCCCAAGGCAGCGCAATGCCAACTTTATGAGGTGTATAAAGCAACCAATAGATACTCAGTAAACATACAAATTCCGGTCGCATCCACGACAAAGTGCCCAGCCCCAGCGGGAAAACTGAGAGTAGCAGCGCAATTAGATAGGTGACAAAAAGCAAACCACCATAGCCAAGCGAAAATCCCGTCACAGGTTTTCACCTTGAGTTTGAGATGGCAACTCTATTTTCTGATCGCTATTTTCAATTGATCGACCTTTTAAATCATCTAGCGTGGGGTGCTCAAACACCAACAACACGTGGCGGTTGCGATTGAGTTGGGCCATCGGTCGCAATTTTACATGCAAGAAAGGTTTACCTGGGTCTTGCACAATAGACTCTACTTTTGCCACAGGATAGCCATAAGGAAAACGCTGCCCCAACCCGGAGCTGACCAGCAAATCACCCTCTTGAACATCGACCGTGCTCGAAACGTGACGCAGAGCCATTTCATGCACGCTACCTAAACCCTCCACCACAAGACGTACGCCATTGCGATCAATTTGCACAGGAATCGCGTGACTGGAATCAGAAATTAACAACACTTCACTGCTAAACGAACCCACTCGCACCACTTGCCCAACCAAACCGTGAGCATCAACCACGGCCTGCCCCTTGTAAACGCCATTTTCCTTACCACGATTAATAATAACTTTGTGCACAGCGGGGTCGGGAAATACTCCGATTAGCTCAGCCACGACAACGCGGTCATCTAAGTTATCGACCGAGTTTAACAACTGCCTCAAACGCGTGTTTTCCGCCTCCACCGACGCCATTTTTTGCAATTTGCGTCTCAAAATAAGCAACTCGGTCTGCAAACTCTCGTTTTCCTCCAAAATCGCAGATTTATCTCGCAAGCGATTTTTACCCCATTGTTCAATTTCTGAGGGTGAATTAGTTGTCCAATACAGAGGCGATATGATGTCGACAGCGCGGTCGGAGATTCGATCAAACCAGTCGGTGAAACTAAAAATGACGGCGACAAGCAACGCAGTCAATGTGAGCGCAATTGCGCGTGCTCCGAGTGAAGGTCCCTGGGTAAAAATGGGTTTGATAAGAGGGCCTCCGCAGTAGCCGTTAGCCAAATCAGTATTAAATCAATTAAATCGGTAAAGAATAGTATCGGGTAAATAGCTGTGCCGTTAGAGCGTCGTCACCAATCAGTGAGTCGACCAGATTTTCTTAAAACTTAGCAGTTTCACAAAGTAGCACCACAATTTGAGTAGCAACAATTTAAAATGCGCAGAAAACGGCCCGATCAATTGCAATTTCAATAGTTTAACCTCAAGCCAGAAAATTGAAAAATAAGATACGCTATTAACTTGGCATTTAATTGTGCCAGATTGATAGAAAGCGCAGGATGAACCCTTTCATGAGCAGAGGCTCATGCGAGCCCTTTCAAAAGCAAGACGTTCGGAGCAAAGGTGCCAAATTGTAAGGGCGACATTCAAAGAGATCAGGACAAGCTATTCGAATGTCAGGTTAATAGTTCGCAGGGGTTTATTAATAATCCAACTCTTCAAACCAAAGCCTTGAGCAACTCGGATTTTGGAGCAACTTTTCCAAATGGAGCACGACTGAAGTTAGCGAGGCGAAAAAGACCGATAACCTGTAAATGAGCTTTAATAACTTAGGTCGAGATTGCGGCTATCCATCAATTCCATGCCGCGACCACCACCGCGCGCAACACAGGTAAGCGGATCTTCAGCAATTAGCACAGGTAAACCGGTTTCCTCCATTAGTAAACGGTCAATATCACGCAATAGCGCCCCACCACCGGTCAATACTACACCGCTTTCTGCGATATCTGACGCAAGCTCTGGAGGCGATTGTTCCAGTGCGCTTTTCACTGCTTGAACAATGCCGGAGAGTGGCTCCTGTAAAGACTCAAGTATTTCATCGCTATTTAACGTAAAACTGCGCGGCACACCCTCGGCAAGATTTCGACCGCGAACATCAATCTCAAGCACTTCGCTGCCCGGGTAGGCACAACCAATTTCTTTTTTGATACGTTCGGCTGTCGCATCACCAATAATAATCCCATATTTACGGCGCACAAAACTCACAATAGCTTCATCGAAACGGTCACCACCGATACGCACAGAGTCTGACAAAACAACACCGTTAAGAGAGATAATCGCAATTTCCGTTGTGCCACCGCCAATATCAACAACCATCGAACCGGTTGCTTCATCCACCCGCAAGCCGGCGCCAATCGCCGCGGCCATGGGCTCTTCAATCAGTCGAACCTCTCGCGAGCCAGCGCCCATAGCCGATTCGCGGATAGCGCGCTTCTCAACCTCTGTAGACAGACACGGCACACAAACTAACACCCGTGGGCTGGGCTGAAACCAGCTATTTTCATGGACTTTGCGAATGAAGTGCTGCAGCATTTTCTCTGTCACTTGAAAGTCTGCAATAACCCCATCCTTCAGCGGCCTAATTGCTGTGATATTACCGGGCGTTCGCCCCAGCATTCGCTTTGCAGCTGTGCCCACAGCCTCAACGATTTTTTGTCCGTTATGGTTTCGAATGGCGACCACAGACGGTTCATTGAGCACAATGCCCCGATCGCGAACATAAATGAGCGTATTTGCAGTGCCAAGATCAATAGAAAGATCGTTCGAAAAAAGACCACGCAGGCGCTTGAACATGTATTTTGCTTACCTTATAAAAATCTTTGCATTGGGGAGCTTAGGGCCAATCGAAAAATGAGGGTATCTCCAAGGATGTACGTTAAGCCTCTTTTTTGCCATAAGTCATATTGTAGAGTAGTTTCAGCGATTCGCTTAATTGCAAACGTACATTTGTAGAAAAACTTCGACCCAAAAAAATAATAATGGTGTTTTAATTTATCGACTTTAAATAAGAGCCCTCGTTTTTTTGAGGGGTCAGTTTCGTTTGCTTTTTTCTGTTAACAACTGTTTGTTTCAACAGTTTCGCAATTTTTAATTGGCGCACTCTATCAATGCCGGGGATTTTGAGCAAGGCGCAAATGTGATACCTTAGCGCCCTTCGCCCAAAAACTCACTGCTTGAGCTAAACACTGCGACATTTAGACGCTTTTGGAGCATTTGGGCTTTTGAGACGCTTCCAGCTTTTGAAATTATTTACGGGGAAATTACGTGGACCGCGCGGAAATCGAGAATATTGCCAAACTGGCAAAATTGCACATTGAAGACGATCAAATCGACGAAGCAATTGCCGGAATGAGCAACATTTTGGAACTCGTTGAGCAACTGTCTTCTGCCGACACAAAAAATGTCATCCCCATGGCTCACCCGCTGGATGCATTGCAAAGGTTGCGTGCCGATGAGATAAGTGAGAATAATGTTCGCGACGAATTCCAAGCCATTGCGCCGGAAACAGAAAATGGCTTATTTTTAGTTCCCAAAGTCATCGATTAGCCAAATAAAGTTCATCTAAAAAACCCCACACAAACTTCAAAACCTTGAGCCAATCATAAAACCGTTTAAACGCGATCACGTGGACAGAATAGATCTCATGTACAACAACAGTATTAGCATATGGGCTGAAAAACTGCGAAAACGCGAAGTTTCTAGCGCAGAACTCACGCAGTTTTTTCTCAAACGCATTGAAAAGCTTGACCCACAGTACAACAGTTTTATCACCACCTGTAACGAGCAAGCGCTCGCGCAAGCCAATGCCGCCGATGCTCTATTAGCCAAAGGTGACGCTCCCGCACTATGCGGCATTCCTATCGCGCACAAAGATATTTTTTGCACGCGCGGTGTATTAACAACTTGCGGATCAAAAATGCTCGCTAATTTTGTCCCACCTTACAATGCGACTAGCGTCGAAAATTTTGCTCGAGCAGGCACCGTAACCCTCGGCAAAACCAATATGGACGAATTTGCGATGGGCTCGTCTAATGAAACGAGCTTCTTCGGCCCAGTAAAGAACCCTTGGGATAAAGAATGTGTTGCCGGCGGCTCTTCAGGTGGGTCAGCAGCTGCCGTCGCAGCTTGCCTGACACCCGGAGCAACAGCAACAGATACCGGTGGCTCGATCCGGCAACCTGCCAGTCTATGCGGAATCACGGGAATAAAACCAACTTATGGCCGGGTGTCGCGCTGGGGAATGATTGCGTTTGCATCGAGTTTAGATCAGGGTGGCGTCATGGCTCGCAACGCACAAGATGCCGCTCTCTTGCTCAGCACAATGGCAAGTTTTGATGCAAAAGACTCGACCTCGATCGAGCGTCCCGTTGAGGACTACTCCCACACGTTAAACACTAGCCTTGAGGGCCTGACGATCGGCGTTCCAGACGAGTATTTCGGAGAGGGATTAAACCCCGAAACAGCTACTACGGTGCAAGCGGCTATAGCGGAAATCGAAAAGCTCGGAGCAAAAACTAAGGCAATACAACTGCCTCATACAAAGCTTGCGGTTCCAGCTTACTATGTAATCGCCCCTGCCGAATGCTCAGCAAATCTCTCGCGTTTTGACGGCGTTAGGTACGGCTATCGGGCAGAACTAAAAGAAGGGGAAGGCGTCGAAGCGCTTTATGTTCGCTCGCGCAGCGAAGCGTTTGGTGATGAAGTGAAACGACGCATTATGGTGGGAGCTTACGCCCTTTCCGCCGGGTACTACGACGCTTATTATGCTCAGGCCCAAAAAGCAAGGCGGCTTATCCAGCAGGATTTTGTGGAGGCATTTAAGGAAGTCGACTTAATAATGGGGCCCACTGCACCAAACCCCGCTTTTAAAATAGGCGCTAAAGGCAACGACCCAGTTGCGATGTACCTTGAGGATATCTTCACCATCGCTACCAATTTGGCAGGCCTGCCCGGCATGTCGATTCCCTGCGGTTTTGTCGACAATAAGCCCTGTGGTTTGCAAATTATCGGCAATTATTTTGCTGAGGGGCGCATGCTCAACGCTGCACATCAATTTCAATGTGCGACTGATTTTCACTCTTTTGAACCTGCGGATATCGCGTAACAAGGTAGCTTAATCATGGCATGGGAAACGGTTATTGGCCTCGAAATCCACGTCCAGCTCGCGACCAAAAGCAAGCTTTTTTCCGGCGCTAGCATTGCTTTTGGTGCCGAACCAAATACTCAGGCCTGCGCGATCGATTTGGCGATGCCAGGCACTCTGCCTGTGCCGAACAAAAAAGCGTTTGAATACGCTGTTATGTTTGGCATCGCCGCGAATGCCGAAATAGGCAAAAGATCAGTTTTCGAGCGCAAAAACTACTTCTATCCTGATTTACCCAAAGGCTATCAAACAACCCAACTCGCCGAACCCATCGTCGGAGCAGGCTATTTCGATATCCAGCTCGACGACGGAGAAAGTAAGCGCATCCGCATCCATCATGCGCATTTGGAAGAAGACGCAGGCAAGTCGTTGCACGAGGATTTTCACGGTATGTCTGGCATCGATTTAAACCGTGCTGGGACACCGCTAATTGAAGTTGTTACTGAACCTGATATGAGATCTGCGGAAGAAGCTGTTGCGTTTGCAAAACAACTCCATCAAATAGTTACCGCGTTAGAAATCTGTGATGGAGAAATGGCCCAAGGGTCGATGCGTTTTGATGTCAATATTTCTGTTCGTAAACCCGGTGATCCACTCGGTACCAGAACAGAAACCAAAAACCTTAACTCATTTAAATTTATGGAAGAAGCCATAGAACTAGAAGTCGAACGGCAAATTCGCGAGATCGAATCAGGCAATAAAATTGTACAGGAAACACGTTTATACAACGGTGAAACGCGCAAAGCGAGGTCAATGCGATCCAAAGAAGACTCCAACGATTACCGCTATTTTCCCTGCCCCGATTTATTACCAATAGAGCTCGACGATGAATTTATTGACCAGGCGCGCGCGCGCATGCCCGAACTGCCGGAAGCGAAAAAAACACGCTTTATAAATGAATACGGCCTGTCGGAGTACGACGCGAGTATAATCACAACGGATGCAAAAACAGCAAACTACTATGAGTCAGTTGTACAACTGTGCAAGCTGCCTAAACCTGCCGCAAACTGGATAATCGGGGATCTCGCTGCACAACTCAATAAACAGGAATTGAGTATCGGCGAGAGCCAAATATCGCCTGAACAACTCGCCGGCTTGCTTGTACGAATTGACGACGGCACAATCTCGAGCAAGGGAGCCAAAACGGTTTTCGAGGCGCTGTGGAGCGATGGTGGTACAGCAGATGAGATTATTGAGCGCAAAGGTTTAAAGCAGGTTTCTGATACATCTGCGCTAGAGGCCATCGCTGATGAAATTATCGCTAACAACCCAAAACAAGTTGATAATTTTCGCGCAGCTTCTGCCGACAAACAACCGAAGATGCTCGGTTTTTTTGTCGGCCAAGCGATGAAGGCCACACAGGGTAAAGCGGATCCGAAAGTCCTCAACCAGATACTTTTGAGTAAGTTAACTGGGCAATAAAAGGTAAAGAGTTGTAGTAGAGATTAATAATGGTACTCAAAAAAGATAAACAAAAAGTTTTAGGCGAAACATTTGACGATG
Source organism: Marinagarivorans sp. (assembly GCA_028281865.1). GTDB lineage: Bacteria > Pseudomonadota > Gammaproteobacteria > Pseudomonadales > Cellvibrionaceae > JANQJB01. The sequence continues at coordinate 38,449 of JANQJB010000097.1, read as the reverse complement.
AGCGTATCCGTTCGTTTTTAAACACCCAGCCACCCAGTGGGGAATCTTCGAGTTTTCACTTGTTAGAAAAAGCCTATCGCGGTATGAACGAAGACAACTTCGCAACTTTTGTACAATTCTATGTTGACGCAGGCAACGATATTAATGCAACCAATCGCGATGGGCAGTCCTTTTTAAGTATTGTACGCCGCCACCGTAACGCCGGTCCCTATATCGACTCGCTTATCAAACACGGCGCCCAATAGCCCACAATAGATAGAACCTAGACTAAAAGGCCACTCACGTTGGAAAGGAACTCAATATTTATCGGTGCTCGCAATTATATCGATGGCGCTGAACTGCTGGTCAGACCCGAACTGCGCTGGTATGCGCTAGTTCCGATCTTGGTGAATATACTGTTATTTATCGGCCTAACCACAGCATTTGTGGCTTATTACAACGACGGCGTCTTGTGGTTAGAAAATGAACTGCCTTCCTGGCTGAACTGGGTGGCGTGGCTGCTCGGCATAGTGTTTGCCATTGTTATGCTTATTGCCTACGGCTTTTTTTTTACTACCCTGACCAATATCATCGCTTCACCTTTTTACGGTTTTCTCGCAGAAAAGACCGAACGCGTGCTTACCGGGCAACCACTTGAGGGTGAAAGCTTATTGGCAATGATTCCGCGGGTCGTTATGCGGGAGATTCGCAAGCAAATATATTTTATTTTATGGGGCGTGCTGGTTTTTATTGCCGCTTTGTTTCTATCGTTTACCGGTATTGGTAGCCCAATAGCGACTCTGCTTACGCTAGCCTGGAGTGCTTGGTGTGTGGCTGTGCAGTACACCGACTACGCAGCAGACAACAACAGGCTTAGTTTTGGCGAGTTGCGCGCGCGCCTAGGTTCGCAACGTTGGACTAGTTTGGGGTTTGGCGGCACTGCGATGTTATTTACGATGATCCCTATAATCAACATTTTCGCCGCACCCGTCGCGGTTTGCGGCGCCACCAAATATTGGGTTGAGGATTTGCGCTAACCAGCTCAGCTAGCCAGTTGGAAACATCATTCGCCCAATACGATATCACCGCCGGCTTCCTTCGCGGCAACCAAGCGCTCAAAGGCACAATTAATCAAGTCCGCTAAATCTCCATCGCAGGTGCTGGCAACTCCTGCACTGAACGTGGCTGATGCCCGATTGCCATCGGGCAATGTGACCGGGGCACAAGCGACTTGGCGCAATTTGTCGGTGAATGCCACAGCTTTTTCATTGTCCAAGCCGACCAACAAACCATAGAATTCTTCCCCACCACCACGTGCCAATAAGAAACGATCAAAAGCATGGGTTAATATCGAAGAAATATGGCGTATCACAATATCGCCCGCTTCATGCCCATGGCTCTCATTGATCTCATCTAGGTTATCAAAATCTATCACAACGCCGGCAAAAGGAACGCAATTCGAACGAGCTTCTTGGAGCATGACCGCTCCATACTCGAAAAAATATTGTCGGTTGTACGCGCCGGTGTAGTAATCGCGATTGGCCGCATCGCGCAACCTGTCGACCAAATCTAGCTGTTCGATATTGTGCGTTACACGGCAAAAAAACTCCTCGTGATTAAAGGGCTTTTTCAGAAAATCATTCGCCCCGTTTTTGATGAATTTAGCGGTGAGAGACTCCTCCCCTTCCCCTGAAATACCAATAATCACTAAATCGGATTTTTCATATTTAACACGCAGATTTTGCACCAACTGGAAACCATCCATATTGGGCATATTGTAATCGGTGATTAACATACGAATATCGGGGTTTGCCAGTATCACCTTAATCGCTTCTACCCCATCAGAGGCTTCAAGTACCTGATAGCGATGCAGCTTCAATAACGTAGAAACCGCCCTCCGACCGGTTGAAGAATCATCCACAGCAAGCACTTTTATTTGTTCATTTTTGATTAAACGATCAATCAAATTGCGGGTATATTGGTACGAAAAGCGCCCCTCCTTGGTCACATAGTCGACAACCCCCTTGGCAAGCAGCTTCTTGCGTCGTTCAAGATCAAAGCTCCCCGTTAACACAATCACCGGTAGCTTTTGCTCCAGCACAAAATCGACAATTTCGCCATTTGGCGCGTCAGGTAAGTTGAGATCAACCAAGGCTAAATATAAGGTCTCCGTGGCTATGATTTGCTTAGCTTCTGCAATATTTCCTGCATAAATTGCTTCAAATAGATCACTTTGTGACAGAACATGTTTGAGGACCTTGGTCACCATGCTGCTGTCTTCAACGACTAAAATCTTTTTCATAGATGCTCTTGGCTTTGTGTAACAGATGCTATTGGCTTTTGAGATTAATAGTTAAATTGTAGTTCACCAAGCACAAGTAGCTATTACACGCGCATATAGCTATTGACAAACAAATAGCCATCGCCAGAAAAATTCAGGATTAAAGTAGTAAAAGCAACGATATAAGAATCGTCGTTTAGCGCGATCGGTGACGATTGTGACGTTCGCGACGACGAGCAGATGACTTAGGTTTGGGTGGAGCCGCGTAAGTTGGCGGCGGCAGCTGCTTCAGCAGCGTTTGTGGCGGTTGTTCACATGGAACCTTCGAACCGAGCAGCTCTTCAATGGCAGGCAAACGGAAAGCGTCATCTTCACAGGCAAAACTGATAGAAGTTCCTTGCTTCCCAGCCCTTCCAGTACGCCCGATGCGATGCACATAGTCTTCGGGCTCCTCCGGCAAGGTAAAGTTTACAACGTGGCTCACACCGTCTATATGAATACCACGACCTGCAACATCTGTGGCAACCAGTATTTGCAGCTGTCCATTTTTAAACGCATCTAGGGTTTTGACACGCTTGCGTTGATCAATTTCACCTGACAACAAACCGGCCTTAAAACCGTAAGATTTCAACTTTTGAAACAAGTCGCGGCATTCGTCGCGACGGTTAGCAAATACGATCGAGCTTTCAAAATTATCGCGCTGCAACAAATTGTAAAGAATGATAAATTTTTCTTCTGCTGCCGCTAAATAGATATGCTGTTCAACTGAATCGGTCGCCACCGATTCGGGTTCAATTTCAATACGCACCGGCTCAAAAGTCCATTGCTCGGCCAAGTTAAGAATGTCATCGGAAAAAGTCGCTGAAAAGAGCAAAGTCTGGCGATGGGTTTTACGGGGTGTCAGACGCACAATACGACGAACTTGCGGGATAAAACCCATATCAAGCATGCGGTCGGCTTCATCGATGACTAATATTTCGACTAAGTCCAGGTAAATATCGCGACGTTCGGCAAAATCAATTAGCCTTCCCGGCGTTGCAACAACGATATCGACTAACTCCTGCTGTAGCATATTCAGCTGCTTGCCGTAATCCATACCTCCAACTAGCGCATGGACTTTTAAGTCCGTATATTTCGTCAACGCTTTCGCATCTTCGTAAATCTGCAACACAAGCTCGCGTGTAGGGGCCAGTACTAGCGCGCGAGCCTCACCCGCGTAACGCTCTTCTTCAGGACTTTTGTTGAGCAAGTCTTGAATGACGCGAATAAGAAAAGCTGCGGTTTTGCCTGTGCCTGTTTGGGCCTTTCCCATTACGTCGTGCCCAGCGAGACTGTAGGGGAGAGACTTTTCCTGAATAGGTGAGCAATATTGAAAGCCGAGGTCCGCAACCGCGTGCATCAAAGGAAGTTGTAGATCAAAATCGTGAAATCGAAGTTTGTCTGAGCGCGGTTCAACGACGAAGTTATCAAGCGACCATGAGGTTTTTTGATGAGGTTTATTGGGAGACAAGCGTTTTCCTAAAATATGGGGCCACTAGATGCGGCATGATTATAAGCATTTTGCCCAACATTTAAAGTAAAGCCCACTAACCAGCTAAAAACAAAGCGCAAATAAGCAACAATTGAGCGTTTATTGCTTATTTCCCAGCCCTCAGCCGGCAATGTAAAAGAAGCTCAGCTGATGCTTGCAGGAAACTTCGAAACTCCCTACCATGCCCTCATTTTTAATGCCAGGGCAGTTCTAAGTTTATGCGTATTCTTGTTACCGGTGCAGCGGGGTTTATCGGCTTCGGCCTCGCGAAAAAGTTACTCGCGCGCGGCGACGAAGTCATCGGCATAGACAACTTGAACGACTATTACGACGTTAATTTGAAGCGCGACCGGCTTAAACAACTCGAACCGAACGAGGGATTTAACTTTATAAAGCTCGATCTTGCCGATCGCGCTGGTATGGAAAAACTCTTTCAGGATTATCAGTTTGACCGCGTCTGCAATTTGGCCGCTCAAGCCGGGGTTCGCTATTCAATGGAAAACCCACACGCCTATATCGACTCGAACATAGTAGGCTTTGTGAATATTCTTGAGGGATGCAGACACAGCAAAGTACCCCATCTATCCTACGCATCTTCTAGCTCCGTTTACGGTGCAAACACCAAGCAACCGTTCTCAGAGCACCATAACATCGATCACCCAATGTCACTTTACGCCGCGAGTAAAAAAGCCAACGAGCTAATGGCCCATACTTACAGTAGCCTCTATGGTCTGCCGGCGACGGGCCTGCGCTTTTTCACTGTATACGGACCTTGGGGTCGGCCCGATATGGCCCTGTTTAAGTTCACTAAAGGCATACTCGAAGACAAAGCCATCGACATCTATAACCACGGAAATATGAGCCGCGATTTCACCTATATCGATGACATTGTCGAAAGTGTCGTGCGTATTACCGATAAAATTCCAGCGGCTAACCCCAGCTGGTCGGGAGACCAGCCCGATCCTGCGACAAGCTATGTTCCCTACCGCGTATACAACATCGGCAATAATGCGCCGGTAAAATTACTCGATTTTGTCTCAGCGATCGAAAAAGCTACCGGTAAAGAAGCCATTCGCAATATGATGCCGATGCAGCCGGGTGACGTCCCGTCAACCTACGCCGATTGTAATGCATTGGAAACAGACGTAGAGTTCAAGCCCAGCACACCTATTGACGAAGGTGTTAAGCGTTTTGTCGACTGGTACCGAGATTACTTCCAAGTTTAAATTTCTATCATTTAACGCTGTAAACAAACTATGACCAGCAAGTCGTGTGACAATTTGCAGAGCTTAAAGCCCTGTACATAATTTGTTGGTGGTTTTATATTGCGCGGTGAGATACATAAAAGAACAAAATCGCAAAAGCTCAACCGTTATTTTGATAAGTGGTAACTAGATCAGCCGGTAAAGACTAGATTTTTGCTAACGAATAGGCTTTTGATAAGAATACGCTTTTGATAAGTAGAAACTTGTCGCCCTGACTAACTATAACGACTGGCCATTGGGGATCATGCATGAAATCGAGAACAGGAACATCGTCCACCGTATTTGCGTTATCAACATTAGGATGTTTAATTTCAAGTGCTTATGCACAAGCTCCGAAGGAGGCGCCTCTGCTCGAAGAGGTCATAGTCACAGCCGCTAAAATCGAAAAAAGCTTGCAGGATATCCCGGTTTCCGTGTCAGCCTTATCGGGAGATAAGTTAGACAAAGCCGGCATCGAAGATATAGAAGACCTAACTGCTTTTGTCCCCAATCTACATCTAACCGAAACCGGTATTTCTACACAGCTGCGTATGCGCGGCATTGGCTCCGGCAATAGCCAAGGCTTCGAACAATCTGTCGGTGTATTTATCGACGGCATTTATCACGGTCGAGCGCAGCTGTTTCGGGCGCCTATATTTGATATGGAACGTGTGGAGGTGATGCGCGGACCCCAGTCTACTTTATTTGGCAAAAACACCAGCTCAGGTGCGGTGGAGCTTATAACGGCAAAACCGACTGACGAATTTACCGGCCGCATCACAGCCAGCTATGAGACCGAATTTGCCACTACCGAGGTAAATGGCTTTTTATCCGGACCATTGACCAATAACTTAGGTGGACGTATCGCTTTTCGCTTTTTGGAAGACGATGGCTACATGATCAATACTTTCAAGGCCACCGAAGAGCCGAGTCAAGAAGATACTTCCGTGCGCGCTACTCTCGACTGGGCTCCAACAGACAAATTACAAATTATTTATACCGGCGAAGTGGATACCTTTGATGTTGTAGGCCGAGCCATAGAAATTACCCGCGATGATCTGAGCCCTCAATTCAACGCAGATTATCGTACATTGACCTCACTCATCTCATCACCCCCATTTGACGCCGAGCAAGACTACTTGCGTCAGACTAACGCCGACGAATTCAGCGATAACGAAATCAACAGTCATCGTTTGACGCTCCACTACGACTGGGATGGCATTGATGTCACCGCAATCACTGGTTTTGTCGGCTTCGAGTATGATGAAAACTGCGATTGCGATTTTTTCTCCGGCACTATCTTCGATTTAAAGCTCGATGAAGAGTACGACCAAATTAGCCAAGAAATTCGTTTTAGTGCAGCCCCGACTGCTGAGCTTGAATGGATAGCTGGGCTTTTTTTCCAGAGTTATGAGCAAACTTTTTCCGACCACCTTAAAATTCCAACCGACACCTTGTTAATCCCTGTTGGCATTTTAGGCGGCGCACCGTTTCCCGCCTCTTTTGCCGGCAGCGGTGTCGCGCGCGATTTTGAGGCGAACTCTGATGCATGGTCACTGTTTGGTCAGGTCACTTGGGAAATTGACGATAATATTCGCTTGGAATTAGGCGGTCGATTTACTCAGGAATCGAAAGACGCGACACGTGTTATTGAAATTGTCGACTTAGAGCGCAACTTAATTACCGACCCGATAACAGCTGGCGAACTTGCCACTGCATACAAAACCGTGTTTAAGCTTGATTCTGTGCAAACACCACAAGCGTTGACGCTAATACCTGCGACAGGTGAAATTCAACTCGATGCGAACGGTAACCCGATTCCGTTTGCACCCGATCATCCGGGGGCAAACCTATCCGGCTCGCGCGACGAATCTGAGTTCACTCCGGTCGTACGTCTTTTATTTGACTTTGATTCAGGCGCACTTGCCTACGCCAGCTATTCCACTGGATACAAGTCGGGTGGATTCGATCCGCGCTCGAATAACAATGAACGTTTTGAATTTGAGGAAGAAAATGTTCGCGCCTTTGAGCTCGGATACAAAACAACGTTTGACGGAGGCAATGGAGAAATCAACTTGGCGTACTTCCGCAATACTTATTTAGATTTGCAAGTCAGTCAGTTTGATGGGGCGGTTGGTTTCAACGTCGGCAATGCTGCAAAAACGCTGACACAAGGCCTAGAAATAGATGGCCGTTGGGCTCTGAGCGAGCACATCGTCGCCAGCTACGGGCTCGCGTATTTAAATTTTGAATTCCTCGATTTTGAAGATGGTAACTGCAATCAAATTCAAATTATCAATGGTGAAGGGCGCGATACCGATGGTGACGGCGCTAGTGACCTATGTTCATATACCGGCAAACGCGGAGTTTACACACCCAAATACACCGCCAACTTAACACTGGATTATTCGCGTGATATTGGTGGCTATGAGTTTTCCACGTCTTTGGATTTACAGTGGCAAGATGAGCAAAATGTGCATACCAATCTAGACCCCAACGGCGTGCTCGACGCCTATACGATGGCGGGATTGCGGATTGCGCTTGAAGACGAAAATTGGGGTGTGGCCTTCCTCGGCAAAAATCTATTCGATGAAGACGTGATTAGCTACTCAGCCAATGCGCCTCTATCAGGCACAACTTTTGGTACAAATACTTTTTACAGCTTTCTCCGCCGGCCACAAACATTTGCGTTTGAGGCGACGCTTAGGTTTTAACAGCAGTAGTATTTGTTAGAAAAGTATATTTGCCAAGAAAAATAGACGAGTATTTTCTGACAAATCGTATCTCAGGGTTTGTTGTTATTCACATATTGCCAAATATGGGAAATAACAACAGACCCTTCCCCCACCGCCGAAGCAACTCGCTTTACAGAACCTGCGCGTACATCACCCACTGCATAAATACCGTCTACCGAAGTCTCAAACGATGTATTTTTTTCTACTGCAGCGCCAGTTAATACAAAGCCTTTATCGTCGAGCTGCACGTTGTCCGGTAACCAACTTGTATTGGGCGCTGCGCCAACCATCACAAATAGGCCTCCACAACAGATTGTTTTTGTCTCCTCGTTTTCGCCATTATGAAAAGTCACTTCTCTAAGCGCATCATCGCCGTGTAAAGCTTTGACTTGAGTTTGAAAATGTATCGTAACTGCAGGTTCAGCTTTAAGGCGACTTGACAGATATTCCGACATCGATGTGGCAAGCGATTTTCCGCGTACAAATAAGTGCACGTGCTTTGCTGTTCGACATAGGTGCATCGCAGCTTGCCCTGCAGAATTTCCGCCGCCAATAATAATGACTTCTGAATCAGCACAAAATTTTGCTTCAGCCTCGGTTGCTGCGTAATAAACACCTGCGCCTTCAAACTCGCTAAGCCTTTCCAATGGTAACCTTCTGTATTGCACTCCTGTTGCGATGATAATTGAACGCGCGCAAATATTTGAGTCATCGTCAATCTGAGCAATAAAATACCCATCCTCGTGACGATTGAGTGATTTAACACTGCGCGGCATAGCAAACTGAGTGCCGAATTTCATCGCTTGAACTTCGCCACGCCACAATAAATCGGCACCTGATATTCCGGTTGGAAAGCCTAAATAATTTTCGATCCGCGAGGATGTGCCCGCCTGTCCACCGATCGCCAGTTCATCAATAACGATTGCGCTTAGGCCTTCTGCACCTGCATATACACCTGCCGCCACTCCCGCAGGGCCACCGCCGACAACCAAGACATCAAAAACATTTTGGTTATCGACCTGTAAATCAAGACCCAGTAACTTTGCTACTTTTCGGGGAGTGGGTTGCTCGATAACACGGTCACGCCCGAAAATTAATGCTGGCACACCTCCACAAATATCACACGAAGCGCCTGCAATTTTTGCTTCAGGCGAGCCAAGCTCTAACGAGCGAAATGGAATGTGGCTGCGGCTTGCGAAAGCCGCTATCTTGCGCAAATTTTTGTCCTCATCTGCACCGATAATGATCAGGCTGCTATCACTCTCTTCTAGTTGGCGACGGCGGCGGGCATTGTAAACATCAATAATATGGTCACTTAACTCCGGAATACGAGCCATCAGATCCAACATATCCTTACGAGGCACTTCGAGTACGCGCGTATATGCATTTGCTCGCATCGGGACGGTATAAGTGCCACCGTAGAGAAAAGCCATTTCTCCGACGAACTGAGTAGGACCCAAGAAATGGGGCAAATACGCTTCGTTAGTGTACGAGTCAACGAGCTCTATTCCACCCTCAAGAATATAGATAAAGCGATCCATGCGATCGCCCACCTGCACAACAAATTCGCCTTTTTGATATTCGCGCTCCGTCGCAACTTCACGAATTGCGGCAACATGTGAATCGCGCAATGGTTTGCGCTTCATAATGGTGAGGTCTTGTGCGAACGATTCCATTGGATATAGCCCCCAATTTATACCTGCATATTCACGGAAAGTTTTTGAAAAAGCTGCGCGTTATCTGCGAAATGAAGAGTTCATTGGCTTGCAAATATTTTACCAGATGCCCTATGAACGTCTCTTTAATACGTTGCTTTAATGGGAGTGGATGAAAAGCGTGGACCCACCTTGTTTGAATTAGCCACTTATGACGTTATTGAGAGTCTCAGTAACAACTTTGTCATCACACAACCTGGCTCTTATCGAGCACGAGCTCACATGTCTTTGCTTTCTTGCAGCATCGGCGAAAGATCCTGCATAAAAAATTGAGCTAATTGACGTGCTGCATAGTTACTAATATGACTTTCATCTTTATACAAAGAATTTCCATTCTTCCGATGATAGCAATCTACCTCTCCGCAAAAATAGCTCGTGTAATCGAGTCTTTTTTCTATATTGGCGGCATCAATTAATTCATATATCGGCATTATGCGTTCGATGTGTCCAGCCCTATCAGCATAGGTACGTTCAGGCTTGTTAAACAAGGCCCGTTTCATGTGGTCGCTGACGGGATTCTCTACTTGTCTTGGCGGTTCAGTAAATACAACTACCTGAGCACCGGTACTCTGAATAGTTTCGACAGTCATCTTAAAATTTTGAGAAAATTCGCGTATAGACGCGGAAACATCGTATTCATTCGGCGCATCTAACGCACGCCATCGACCATAGGATAAATTGTTTACAAAAGAGCCAACCAAAAACACTACTTTGTATTGCGACTGTTTAATTTGTGCGATCGCCTGATCACTCACCTTTTCACAAAACGCCTGATTAAGACGCTTCATGTTGTAAAAAGGCTGGCAACCGGCGACGGTCATATAGTGAAAATTAAGCTTTGCAGCGTCAGCATAGTGGACAACACCAGGAATTAATGCACTCCCGTGGCTATCGCCCCAAACAAAAAAATCAGGTGTGGCCTTTGCCGAGTTACCTTGGTGCTCACAAACAACAACCTTTCCGCCGCTATAACCTTCGTGTGCGCACTCTTTGCGATTAGGCTCATGCTCTGTGGCATTCTTATAGTAATTGTCAACAACACCGCCGGGGTCAACAATAGCACCGTTACCCCATTTATATGCAGCCAGACCTATAAAAAATAATAACGCCGTGCTTGTCACACCGCCGACCACTACAAAACGATCACCAAACAAAGACTTTCGAAAACGGATTGGGTGCTCAATTAAATAATACGTTAAGGCAGCTAAAAAAACCGGTAGAACCAATACAACAAGATAATAAACACTATTTTTTTCTTCAAAGAATATCCAATTGGCAAACACGTTGACTGGCCAATGCCACAAATACAAGGGATAAGATATCAGCCCTATCCACACAATGGGTTTAAAGCTCAATCCCTTAGCTAGCCAAGTAATTGACTGATTCCCTGACCAAATCAATGCCGCAGCCCCGATAACCGGTAACGCAGCAGTGTACGACGGAAATGGAGTATCCTCGCTATAAACAAGCATAGCAAAGACAATTGCAACTAAACCCATCAGCGCAACACCGTTGACGATAACAGGGTTCTCTATTCTCCACTGCGTTAGCCTCAAAGCGATAATTGCTCCGACACCAAGTTCCCAAGCACGCGTGGGCAATAAATAAAAAGCTGGATTGGGAAAGTGATATGTTGCCCAAATAGATAAGAAAAACGAAGCGAGTGTTAAAAACGCTACAACGAAAAATAACGTTGAGCGCACATATTTATAAATCAGAAAAATCAAAACCGGAAAGAAAAGATAAAACTGCTCTTCTACCGACAGACTCCAGGTGTGTAACAGCGGTTTAGTTTCCGCTGCCAAGCCAAAATAACCACTATGCTTCCAAAAGAATATATTGGCAGAAAAAATACTTTGTGCGGATAACGATAAGCCAAACTCTTTAAAATAGCTGACTGGATAATAAAATAAAAAACCTGCCATAGTAGCCAACATGACAAGCGTCGCGGCGGGCAAGAGGCGCCTTGCTCTCCTAACCCAGAAACGTTTAAAGCTAAATCGCCCCGAATCGATTTCCCTATATATAATGGACGTAATAAGATAACCGCTGATGACAAAAAAGACATCAACACCAACATAGCCGCCAGTTAAGAAGCCGAAGCCTGCATGAAATAGCACAACAGCCGTAACAGCCAACGCGCGCATTCCGTCGATATCAGGTCGATAATTTTGGATAGTTGACATAGCCCAATCCGTAAAACAAATACGGAACTCATTTCACCAAACGATAACGATTAGAGAATCGCAGTTAGCGTGTGAGTCGTTTTATTAGCTCCTCAAATTTACTCTACTGCTCGCTCAGGCGCGCGGATTTTTAAAGCTGTTTGTGTTTTCTCGGGTTTTAAATGCCAGGGAATTGTCAGCAACCGCACTCTATACTAATTGCACAAATAATTTCAAGTGCTATTCAAATTCAAGTGCAGCTCTTAGCATTCAATGAAACCATACGGAAGCATTGGTAGACAAGTAATACGAAATATCAATACAAGGAAATAGCAACTGTACGATTGATGTGAGGTCATTTACTCATCGGCCCAACCAAAAAGATCGTATCAATGACAAAACTCGACTGGATATTCGCATGCACTTTTTGATTTCTGGCGGTACTGGATTGATCGGTTCTGCTCTAACGGAGAAAGTCTTGGCACACGGCCATAAGGTTACAATCATCACGCGCAACCCGCAAAAATTGCATGCGGCTCGACCCGCTGCGGAGGCGATAAACCTAGATCAGTTGGCAAATGTTTCTGAGCCGTGTGATGTCGTCGTGAATCTCGCCGGCGCTTCCATTGCAGCCAAACGATGGAGCAACAATTACAAGCAAATATTGCGTAACAGCCGCTTAGCCGTTACAACTAAACTTGTAGAATTTTGCTGCAAGGCTGCAACACCTCCAAAATGTTTTCTCTCTGCGTCAGCCATTGGCTTTTATGGTTCCCAAGGCGATAAGGCGCTAACGGAAGAGAGCTCTGGGGGCAGCGGTTTTGGCCACCAGCTTTGCTCTGATTGGGAACTTGCGTTAAAGCCTTTGCAGGAGAAATCGATTCGCACATGTATTACTCGCTTTGGAGTAGTGCTCTCTGCTGAAGGTGGCGCATATGAAAAAATGGTGCAGCCTTTTAGGTTCAAGGTTGCGGTGAAAAATGGAGACGGCAAGCAGTGGTTTTCTTGGGTCGCTATCGACGACGCCGTATCGTCATTGTTGTGGTTGATCAATAATGAAAATGCCAGCGGTGCGTATAATGTTACTTCGCCAGAGCCGCTAACGAATCAAGATTTTACTCAAGCTCTCGCCAAACACTTCAATACTGTTATCAGTTCATCTCTACCTAAATTTATGATCAAAATCCTACTGGGTGAAATGGGCGAGGAGCTTCTACTTTCTAGCCAGCGGGTGCTGCCAAAGAAGTTAATTGATCAAGGGTTCACATTCAAAAACACCAACTTACAATCTTGGCTTGACGCTTCTAAATGAGCAGAGAAAAAATTATTTTCTGTTCTCGCAAACAGCACATTTGGGGTCACGTGCGAGCTTAAATTCACGCCATTGTGAACTCATACCGTCAAACAACTGTACACGGCCAACAAGAGATTCACCCATATTAGTTAACATCTTAATTATCTCAATTGCCTGATAAGACCCAATTAAACCCACTAGAGGTGACATAACACCATTTTGTGAACACGTTAACTCCTGTTCCACATCAGCACTGTATAGGCAATGATAACAAGGACTTTGGTTATCGCGCGCGTCAAACACCGTAATTTGTCCTTCCATACGAATTGCAGCCCCCGATACAAGAGGCGTTCTGCTCTTCAAACAAAGGCGATTGATTTGTTGTCGCGTGGAAAAATTATCAGTGCAATCCGCAACAATATCGACCTGCGTTAATAAATCGCTCAGTTCTGAATCTGACAGCCGCGATGCGTGAGTAGTAATTTTTGTCGTGGAATTTAATGCCTGAATTTGCTGCTGTGCAGAGTCAACTTTCTTTTCGCCAAGACGATTTTCAGTGTGCGCAATTTGACGAGGCAGATTACTGATTTCCACCTCGTCGTCGTCCACCAGTATCAAATGGCCAATGCCGGCGCCAGCCAAATACAGCGCGACCGGGCAACCAAGCCCGCCAATACCGACAATTAAAACAGTCGATTTTTTTAATGCGAGTTGGCCTGTAACATCAAATTTGGGCAACATAATTTGCCGGCTGTAGCGCAGTAACTCTTCGTCGTTCAAGGTAAGGTCAGCCATGCCAATAACCACCTGTTACACGATCGTTGTGACTGTAATCTTGAAAAGTTGTCACAGCATCATAACCAAAACGATTTAATACTGCGCGAACTTCCTCAGCTTGTTGGCTCCCATGTTCAAAAAGCAATAAACCGGCCTTGTTTAAATAGGACCTAGACTGCTCGGCAATTGCCATAATATCTCCAAGCCCTCGCTCACTCGCCACAAGTGCGGATCGAGGCTCAAAACGCACATCACCTTGTTGTAGATGCTCATCCATTTCGTCAATATAAGGGGGGTTACTGACAATCAAATCGAAGTGCTCGTCTACTTCGCAAAACCAATCACTCAACAGCGTTTGTACATTGGCTATTTTCAGCAAACGCTTATTTTCTTCCGCCAACATCAAAGCGGGTGCATGATTATCTACAGCAATAATTTGCCAATTGTTTCTCTCATGGGCGAGCGCCAAAGCAATTGCACCAGTGCCCGTGCCCAAATCTAGTGCCGTTAACGCGTCTTCACCTTTGAGTTCTAATGCAAGCTCAACAAGCCTTTCCGTATCGGGCCGGGGAATTATCGTCGCGTCACTCACCGTTAACGTCAAACTCCAAAATTCTTTTTGCCCAATTAAATAAGCGATCGGTTGGCCCTGTTTACGCTTTTCAATTAATAGGCGAAATTTGGATTGCTGAGACAACGTTAATATTTTTTCAGGCCAGGTGTATAGATATTCCCGATTTTTATCCAACACAAACGCCAGTAATACTTCCGCATCCAAACGCGCGGAATCACTATTTCTTTCTAACGAAGAAGACAATGCTAGCGCCTGCGCAATATTCAAACTATTCTCCCAGTGCCGCCAGCTGGTCTGCCTGAAACTCATTGATCAAAGGCTGAATAATTTCTCCAAGTTCGCCTTCCATGACTTCATTTAATTTATAGAGCGTTAAATTAATTCGGTGATCGGTAACCCGGCCTTGCGGATAATTGTAAGTACGAATACGCTCTGAGCGATCACCGCTACCAACCAAAGTTCGACGCTCATCCGAAATCTCTTTCGCAGCCGCCTCTTCTGCTGCACTATTTAATTTTGTCGCGAGCAAGGCCATGGCTTTTGCTTTATTTTTATGTTGTGAACGTTCGTCCTGACATTCCACGACAATCCCGCTAGGCAAGTGAGTAATACGAATAGCAGAATCCGTTTTATTGACATGCTGTCCACCGGCACCACTCGCACGAAAGGTGTCGATACGTAAATCGTTTTTATTGATATCGACTTCGTCTGTTTCATCGGCTTCGGGCATAACCGCCACCGTGCATGCAGAAGTGTGAATGCGACCCTGAGATTCGGTTGTCGGCACACGTTGCACGCGATGCGCGCCCGATTCAAATTTCAATTTCGAGTAAACACCTTGGCCTACTACGCGCGTGATAATTTCTTTGTAGCCGCCGTGCTCACCTTCACTCTCAGATATAACTTCGACTCGCCAACGCTGCGATTCCGCAAAACGTGAATACATACGAAATAAGTCCCCGGAAAAAATCGCCGCTTCATCGCCACCAGTACCGGCACGAATTTCTAAAAACACATTTTTTTCGTCGTTGGGATCTTTTGGCAACAATAATTTTTGCAATTCCAATTCTAATGGCGCTCGTTTTTCTTCACTTTCGGTAAGCTCTTCCTGAGCCATTTCGCGCATATCGCTGTCGCCGTCTTTCAATAAGTTTTTTGCTTCGTCGATATCACCAAGAACAGCGCAGTACTGCTCGTAACACTTTACCACCGGTTCTAATTCGGCATACTCTTTTGATAAATCACGAAATCGATTTTGATCGGCGATAACCTCACCATCACTGAGCAGATGACCCACTTCGGTGTAACGCTCACCGAGAGTTTCAAGTTTTTGTAAAATAGATTCTTTCATTTTTTTCTCTCATAGGAATCACAATATACTCTACGCCCTGCAAATAAAACGCAGAGTCAAATAAAATAGAGTAGCCTAGCTAATCAATGGATTGCTTTGGATCGCTCTCAACCGGCAGGTCGGAGACGTCGAGTTCAAATAAGGTCTGAATATCGTTGATAAGTTGATAGTCGCCGTCAGTGCCGGCTTTGCGCAATTGTTGAGTGGGTTTATGCATAATTTTATTGGCAAAATTGCGCGCAAATTGCTGCAAAACAGTTTCGGGGTCACCCCCATTTTGCATGGTTTTAATCGCTTTGCTCAGTTCAATATCACGCAGTTCCTCGATGGCCTGACGAAATAATTTAACCGTCATCACCGCGTCTAAAGATTTTAGTTCGTCGTGGTAGTGTTTTACACCTTCCTCGACAATTTCTGCGGCGATTTGCGCTGCCTGCTCCCGCGAGCGCATATTTTCATCAATAACATCTTTTAAGTCATCAACTGTATAAAGATAAACATCGTCGAGCTCCCCGACCTGCACTTCGATATCGCGCGGCACGGCGATATCGACCATAAACATCGGTTTGTGTCGCCGTTTTTTTAGCGCACTTTCCACAGCACCTTTGCCTAACAACGGAAGCTGGCTGGCAGTTGAGGAAATAACGATATCGGCTCGGTGAAGGTTATCGGGCATATCGGCAAGCAGCATTGCTTCACCGTTAAATTCCTCGGCCAATTTTGCCGCATTACTGAGCGTACGATTGGCCACGAGTATTTTTTTTATCCCTTGGTCTACTAAATGCCGCGCAACCAATTCCACCGTTTCCCCTGCTCCGATTAACAGTGCAGTATCTTGCTTAAGGTCGGAAAATATTTGTTGCGCAAGCGAAACAGCGGCATAGGCAACCGATACAGGGTTTTCACCAATAGCTGTCTCCGAACGCACACGTTTGGCAACTGAAAAGATTTTGTGAAATGCGCCGTGCAGTCGTGCTCCGAGCGTACCTGCGTCATTTGCTGCGGCGTAGGCGGATTTCATCTGACCGAGAATTTGCGGCTCACCGAGCACCATCGAATCCAAGCCACTTGCCACTTTCATCATGTGGCGCGCTGCATCGACACCGACATACTCATAGTGGCTTAATTGCAATGCCTCAAATTCGGTGCTGTGAAAGTGCGATAGCCACTCAAGGAGGCGAGCGCCGCCCGCTTCCATTTCGGCATACACCTCCGTCCGGTTGCAGGTGGACAGGATGGCTACCTCGGAAGCACCCGCGTGTTCACGTGCGTTTTGCAATGCCTCCATCATTTGATTCGGGGCAAAAGCAACAGCCTCACGCACTTCAACCGATGCAGTCGTGTGATTAATTCCCAACGCAATTAACGTCATTGAACCCTAAATCTGTCTCTTAAGACGTAAGCAAGCCGGACATTGTCGTTATAAGCCCTCTCTCTGGCAAGACCTCTACCGTGATATGGCCAAAAGTTCACACTCTTATGCACTTTATATGCGACCGATTGTCCAATTGTTAGCCGTCTGGTTGTCATACGCGGTCACATATCACAACTAGACCGCATTTAGGTTAATATTTGCGCTTCATGGGTTTATATTTAAGTTATAGACTCAATTTTTTAACTTACTGCGATTGACTCTATACGCAACAAAGCGCGTAAAATGTTAGCTGACGGACAAGCAGTTGCCATCCAACTTCAGTGCAGTTGATTTATCGTATGACCCTATCGTTAATACCACAGAGCCAACAACTCACTTATCGCATAACCCTAATACTTTTAGTGCTATTCATCAGTGGCTGCACAATGCCAATCAAGCAAGAGGCGCCTGCTGAACCGCTAGCCGAGATTCCCGCTGAACCCATTATCAGCACTCCGGAACCAGAAATCATCTACAAGGCTTTCGACGAAAATACGCTTTACACTCTGCTAGTCGCTGAACTCGCCGGTGGTCGCAATCGGTTCGACATTATGCTTGGCAATTATGTTCAGCAAGCGCAAAGCACGCGCGATGCCGGCGTCGTCGCTCGAGCCTCGCGCCTTGCGCGCTTCATCAATGCCACCAAACCCGCTGTAGAAATGTCGCTACTGTGGACAGAAATAGAACCGGAAAATAACGAAGCTCATTTGAATGCCACCGCTGCACTCATTATGGCTCGTCGCTATATAGAAGCTTTTGAACACGGGCGCATTTTACTCGAGCGCGATCACGATTCCGGGCTCGACTCTCTCGGTGCTGCAACGTCCCGCGCGCCCAAAGAAGTCGTGCAAACGCTGCGCGACGAGTACACGAAGTTGAGCAGCGATTTTCCGCAAGATGCACGTTTATTATTAGGCTTGTGCTATCTGGAAAACCAATTAGGTCACAATGAAGAAGCACTCAAAGCCTGCCAAGCATCACTGGTAGTAAAAGCAGATAGTCTCCCTGCCAGAGCCCAGGAAGCACGCCTGTTAATGCTGCTGGGAAAAAATACCGAAGCACAAGCAAGCTTTAAAAAACTTGTCGAAGACTACCCGGAAAACACACGTTTGCGACTCAATTACGCGCGCAGTCTCTCTCGCACAGATCTCAATGCTTCGGCCGAGCAATTCGCTAAATTAAACGCGTCATTGCCAAACGACCCCGACATCGCGCTTGCACTTGGTTTAGTGTATTACCAACTAAAAAAGTTTGACGAAGCGCAGCAAACACTCAATCAATTAGTAGACATGGGCCGCCATCAATCAACGGCTCACTACTACCTAGGCCAGATAGAAGAGCGCCGGGGCAATTCTCTCGACGCGTTAAGCCATTTAAGCAAAGTCCAACCTGGCAGTGACTACGCGAGGGCGCTCGGTCAGATTACACAAATTCTTGAGCGCGATGGCAAACCCGGAGAAGCACTTTCTTTTTTAACCTCACGGCGTAAAAATGATTCAAACGAATACCTGGAAGAAAGTTATTTATTGGAATCCGAAATTTATATTCGCCAGGGTAACTTCGAACAAGCAGATGCTACCTTGACCCACGCGCTTTCAGAAATTGAAGGCTCAGCTCGTCTTCTCTATGCGCGCGCGATGCTTTACTCTCAAATGGATAACTTGCAGGGAGCAGAATCCGATCTAAGATCCGTAATCGCTCAATCGCCAGACAATGCCGTGGCCTTAAATGCGCTCGGCTATACACTCGCCGATAAAACCGAGCGCCTCGAAGAGGCTTATGAATATATCAATCGCGCCTACCAGCTCAATCCCGATAGCGCAGCAGTGATTGATAGCATGGGTTGGGTACTTTATCGCTTGGGCCAACATCGCAAAGCACTAAGTTATTTAAGGGAAGCACACGCAAAATATCCCGACCACGAGATCGCCGCTCATTTGGGTGAAGTTCTTTGGGTAATGGGCAAACGTAAAGAAGCGAAAACTGTGTGGAAGGATGCCCTGAAGAAAAAACCCGATAGCGTATTAATTAAAAACACTTTGCGCCGTTTAAACGCGACACTTCATTAACTCTCGATTTATAATACGATCGTTACAACGGTTTTATCGGGATACTCGCAATCACTAATTTTGTCTCAGGCGCAATACAGCCGGGTCGGGAAAAGTCTAAATTTTTATTATTAGCGCTTTTTTTGGCCTTCCTCTCTGCATGCTCCACTCAGCCGCGCACGTTGCCAAGTCAACAAAGTTGGAACCAAGCTTCAACACTTAAAAACTGGCGAGCAAAGGGACGTATTAAAGTCAAAATTGCGGGTGATACTCACAGCGCGTCATTTGACTGGCAACAATTTAAGCAAAACTACACTATCCGTTTTTACGGACCCTTTGGCTTAGGTACTTCGTGGTTGAGACGCACGTCAAGCGGAGTCACGCTTCAAGTTCCCGAACACCCGCTGCAAAAAGCTGATACACCGGAACACTTAATGATGTCGACATTCGGCTGGTTCGTCCCTGTGAGTCCTTTGCAGCATTGGATTAAAGGCATCCCCGCACCTGAAGAACAGATCACAAACCAAGAAATCGACGAATTAGGCACAATTAAATTGCTGCAGCAGGCAGGTTGGACAGTTTCATATGCTAAACCGACCATGCTAAACAACTGGCGACTACCTGGTAGAGTTGTTGCCAAGCGCGAGGATATAGAAGTACTGATCGTGATAAAAGTGTGGTCCAGAAAGTGACGATTGATTATCGATGAACTTCAATCTGCCAAGCCCAGCTAAACTCAATCTTTTTCTTCATATACTCGGCCAACGGGACGACGGGTACCACAATTTACAAACTGTTTTTCAGCTACTCGATTTTGGCGATACCATTTCGTTTAGCGATGACAGTCAATCAGATATAGCACTGGATTTTCCCGATACCACGATTCGCCCCGAAGAAAACCTTATTTACAGGGCCGCTAAACTGTTGCAAGCGCAAGTAACAAAAACACTCCCTGGAGTGCGTATAAGTGTTAGAAAAAAATTGCCAATGGGCGGCGGAATAGGCGGCGGAAGCAGCAATGCGGCGGCAACCTTGCTTGGACTCAATCAGTATTGGAATCTCAAGCTATCGCTGGACCACCTGGCACAACTCGGTCAGCAACTCGGTGCCGATGTGCCAGTTTTTGTGCGCGGAAAAAGTGCCTGGGCAGAGGGCATTGGCGAGCAACTTAAACCGCTGGAACTACCCTCTCGATGGTACCTTGTTCTCAAGCCAAATTGCTCAATTTCTACCCAGCGTATTTTTTCTCATAAAGATTTGACAAGAAACACGCCTGCCATTACATTAGCCGCCTTCTTGGAGGTGGGCGGAAAAAACGACTGTCAACCATTGGTTGAAAAACTGTATCCAGAGGTAAAAGATGCAGTTGCCTGGCTTCGTCAACATGGGCCAACACAGCTTACAGGGACAGGGGCTTGCATTTTTGCAGCCTTTGCTGATGAGCAGAGCGCGCAAAAGGCCTATGCGCAACGGCCCGAGCAACTGGAAGGTTTTGTAGCAAAAGGGGTAAATACCTCACCACTGCATCGACGTCTTCAATCTCTGTTCTATACTACTGGAACTTGAAATTATTGGGGTGTAGCCAAGCGGTAAGGCAGCGGGTTTTGATCCCGTCATGCGAAGGTTCGAATCCTTCCACCCCAGCCAACTTGTCCCCTCTCTCGACCGAATAAACATAAGCAAGCTTGAGGATAAATAGTGGCCGATTTAATGGTTTTTACCGGCAACGCTAACCCACAACTAGCCAAGAAAGTTGCGGATAAACTAAGCGTTCCTATTGGCGATGCCACTATATCGCAATTTTCTGATGGCGAAATTTCGGTCGAGATCAACGAAAACGTGCGTGGTCGCGACGTGTTCGTGCTGCAATCAACTTGCGCTCCCACTAACGACCACATACTTGAGCTACTGTTTATGGTCGATGCACTGCATCGCGCATCCGCAGGCCGAATTACCGCTGTCGTTCCCTATTTTGGCTACGCGCGTCAAGACCGTCGCGTACGTTCGGCACGTGTGCCGATCAGCGCCAAAGTCGTCGCCGATATGATGACGACCGTCGGCATCGACCGCCTACTCACACTCGACTTACACTCCGAGCAGATTCAAGGCTTTTTTGATGTGCCCGTTGACAACGTCTACGGCTCCCCTGTGTTGCTCACTGATATTGAAAAACAAAATTTTAAAGATTTAATTGTCGTTTCACCCGACATCGGCGGCGTTGTGCGCGCGCGCGCAGTGGCAAAACAACTGGGCATCGACCTCGCCATCATCGACAAACGCCGCCCCACTGCCAATGTGGCGGAGATCATGAACATCATTGGTGAAGTGGAAAATCGTACTTGCTTACTCGTAGACGACATGATCGATACTGCGGGAACACTGACACACGCCGCTGACGCACTGAAACAACACGGCGCGAAAAAAGTCGTTGGCTACTGCACGCACCCCGTTTTATCGGGACCTGCAATTGAACGCTTGCGCAAATCTGCCATTGATGAATTAGTAGTGACGGACTCTATACCACTCAATAAAGAAACGCAGAAATTACCGAATATTCGTGTTCTGACGTTGTCGACACTGCTTGCGGAAGCGATGAGGCGAATCAGTAATGAAGAGTCGCTTAGTGCGATGTTTAGTTAGAATTTGGCACAGAGTTTCTGGACCGTCGGGGCTTTTTTTCGGACTGTAAAAATCGTGGACGATTTTGACAGAACCCCCAGGGACGGGTTTACGGTGATCCGAAAAAAAGCCCCGACGGTTCAGAAACGGGCCCGAAAAAAAGTAATATCTGAGTTAAGATTTTTCCATTTGACTAACGGATAAGTCAAAAAGGTCGCAAGACCCAAACTAACTTACTGCAACAAATGAATTGGCGCAGTTTTATTAACCCTTGAGATTTCTGGTCGCGGAATTTCAAGTTATTAATTTAAGTCGTTTAATTAAAGAGGACAATACGATGTCTGCAGAAGATTTTACACTCGGTGCGAAAGCGCGAGAAGACGTTGGGAAAGGTGCGAGCCGCCGCCTGCGTCGCCTTGAAGGTGGAGTCCCCGCCATTGTTTATGGTGGAGATAAAGACCCACAAAACATCACCGTCGAGCATAAAGAGCTGATTAAGCACCTTGAGCAAGAGGCGTTTTATTCTCACATTATTACGCTCAACATCGATAAAGCGAGCGAAAACGTGATTTTAAAAGATTTGCAACGCCATCCGGCTAAAGAGCAAATTTTACACGTCGACTTTCTTCGCATTGACCCGTCGAAAAAGCTCACACTCAATGTGCCATTGCATTTTATTAATGAAGCGAGCTCTCCGGGCGTAAAACTCGGTGGCGGATTAGTTTCACATAGCATGACGCAAATTGAAGTTAGCTGTTTGCCTAAAGATATACCCGAATTTATTGAAGTGGATTTGGGTGAAGCCGAAGTGGGAACCGTCATTCATATCTCGGATATCAAACTTCCCGAAGGTGTTGAATCCATCGCACTGCAACACGGCTCAGACCACGACCTGCCTGTCGCTGCGATCAACAAGCCTAAAGGCAGCGCAGCGGACGACGAGGAAGAAGAAGCGTCAGCACCTCCAGAAGAAGAATAAACGCTCTGAGTCCAAGGATGGACAACTTGCACACAAATTGAAAGACAAGGCTGGGAGTATATGGAACCGACAATCAAACTTATTGTTGGCTTGGGCAACCCAGGGCGTGAATACGAAAACACCCGCCATAATGCCGGTGCTAATTTTGTCGCAGCACTAAGTTATTCTTTGCAAGCGCAACTTACCGATACGCCAAAATTTTTTGCTTCAAGCTCACGTGCATCTATAGCAGGAAACGACGTGCGCCTTGCAATTCCGTCCACGTTTATGAATTTAAGCGGCAAAGCTATCGGCGCTATGAGCCAGTTCTATAAATTCAAACCCGAAGAAATTCTCGTTGTTCACGACGAACTCGATATTCCCGTGGGCGCGGCCCGATTAAAACGCGGCGGCGGCCCCGGCGGTCATAATGGTCTTCGCGATACTATCAAAGCACTTGGTAACAACAAAAATTTCGCCCGATTGCGCTTAGGTATTGGTCACCCCGGCGATGCAAAACTGGTATCAAATTACGTATTAAAGAAAGCCCCGAGTGACGAGCAAACGAAAATTGACGACGCGATTCGCTACTCGCTCGATTGCATTGATGATATTGTGGCCGGCAATTGGGAAAAAGCGATGCACGAATTGCATTCAAAAACATAAAAACCACAAAGCAGAACTTATTACTAGGTAATCAAATTCATGGGATTTAAATGCGGAATTGTCGGTTTGCCCAACGTGGGTAAATCCACCCTTTTTAATGCACTTACACAAGCGGGAATCGATGCGGAGAACTTCCCGTTTTGTACTATCGAGCCTAATTCAGGCATCGTGTCAGTACCCGATGCGCGTATTAATGCAATTGTCGAAATCGTCAGTCCGGAAAAAACGATTCCTGCCACAATGGAATTTGTCGACATTGCCGGTCTCGTCGCGGGCGCATCAAAAGGCGAAGGCTTGGGCAATCAGTTCTTAGCTAACATTCGTGAAACAGAAGCTATCGCTCACGTCGTACGTTGCTTTGAAGACGACAATGTTATCCATGTCGACAATACGATAAATCCGCAAAATGATATCGAAACAATAAATACTGAATTAGCCTTGGCCGATCTCGAAACCGCCGAAAAAGCACTACAACGTTACAGCAAACTAGCCAAAGGCCAAGATAAAGACGCAATTAAAATGAAAGCGTTGTTAGAGGAAATACTACCGTATTTAAATGAGGCAAATGCGTTGCGCTCGCTAGAATTAGATGCGGATAAGCTCGCGGCATTAAAACCTTTAAATTTATTGACAACAAAGCCAACGATGTACATTGCTAACGTGCAGGAAGACGGTTTCGACGACAACCCGCATTTAGACGTAGTGAAGAAAATCGCTGCAGCCGAAAAAGCCGTTGTAGTACCCATTTGCAATAAGCTCGAAAGCGAAATTGCAGAATTAGAGGACGACGAAAAAAGCGAATTTCTTGCCGATATCGGAATGGAAGAACCCGGCTTAAATCGTGTAATTCGCGCTGGCTACGAATTGCTGGGACTGCACACTTATTTCACTGCTGGCGTTAAGGAAGTGAGAGCCTGGACCATTCCGCTAAATGCAACTGCGCCGCAAGCGGCTGGGAAAATTCATACTGACTTCGAGAAAGGTTTTATACGCGCGGAAGTTATCGCCTACGAAGATTTTGTCAATTTCAAAGGCGAACAAGGTGCTAAGGAAGCCGGAAAATGGCGTTTAGAAGGCAAAGACTACACCGTGGTTGACGGCGATGTTATCCACTTTCGGTTCAACGTATAGTCGCTTAGCGATAGTCAGCCTATTTTGTATAAGCCTAACGAGCTGCTCAACTAAATTTAGTTATAATTTTCTTGACTGGGCGATTCAACGGGAGTTGAACCGCTACGTTAAATTTACACAGACACAAAAAAAATTCACTCGAGTTGCCATTGATGAATTTCATCTTTGGCACCGCAAAACTCAGCTACCGATTTACGCTAATTATCTTCGCGGATTAATGAGCTTTATTTTGAAGGAACAAGTTACCGCTGACAAATTAAAAGAGGAGTCGGACAAAATACAGTTTTTTGTCGATGAATCGATAAAACAAATTGTTCCAAATTCAGTTTCACTCATACAAACTCTATCCGATAAACAAGTCGCACAACTAGCCAATAAACTCCAAAAAGAACGCGAAAAATTCAAAGCAAAGTTTGTTAATCCAACAATAGAAAAGCAACGCGCTCTTCACGTTAAGAGATTTAAGCAGGACTTAAAACCCTGGTTCGGAAAATTGACAAAAGAACAAAACAACTGGATTCAAGAGTGGAGCGAAGTCATACAACTGACGGGAGAGCTGACGCTTGCAGAGCAAGAACGTTGGGCACAAAATTTTCAAAATATTTTGACTAATCGCCAAAACAAAGCGCAGCTTAAACAGGGCCTCGATAGCGTATTTTTCTATACGATTGACGATTGGCACCCCGAATTACAAAAGCGTGTCCGCTATAATCAGGACATTACTTTGCATCTTCTCGCTCGACTGATTAACCGCCGTAGTCCAATCCAAAACAAAAAAATCGTTAACCGTTTATCCAAATTAGCGCAAGATTTTGAAGAGCTAGGGCAAAACTGAATAATGCCAATGAATTTCTGGTGTGCTAGCGATTTATTTGTTTATTTACCGCTGCTGGACGCCAACCACTGCTCCATATCGTCTTCCTGCCATTTCTGCATCAACGACCAGCCATGCTCAACCACGTCCAAATAAACGTCGATAATGTCGGTTGCAAGCTTAAACAACTGATGGCTAGAAGCCGAAATAATGCTGCCGGAGAGCACATCGCGTTCAACCATCTCGAGCAAAAAGAGCAATTTTAATTCGTATTCCTTGATCGACGATAGAGGTTGAGTCAGTTCTGTAATGATGTCTTGCAGTCGCTTCGCCTGCGGCCGAATTTTTTCGTTTTGTTCACGTCCGCACGAAATAGCAAATCGCAATTTATTCGCTAGATGGGGATCGCAGTGCCCTTTCGCCGCTGCATAAGTTGAAAGGCCACGGATACGCGCAATTTGCTCGACCATTGCCGGCAATTCGCGCGATAAGAAACTTAAAAGCTCGATGTGCTTGAACACCTGGGGGTAATCGAGTCCCGGTTCGCCCGCGAACGACGTATCGAACTTTTCACTGACAACCACCGAAATCGGGTTTTCAAGGTTTTTCGCTAAGCGAGTAACCATCGCATGAAGTTGTTCTATAAAATGAGAGTGAAACTCAAAATTATCGACAACATCGTCATCTTGCCAATCAGCGCATACAGTCATCCAGGCACTGTGGAGATTCTCACGGTCACGATCAGTCAGTAACTCGCCTGCTTTAGCCGCAAACACTTCGAGCAGTTTTAGGCGCATTTCCATTTCCAACTGCAGTTTTTTGAAGTCACCTTCAAAAAAAGTACTACCGGCCAAAAGCGCCATGCTCATACCGCGGTGTCGCTGCACCGTTTTGGCGAGCTGATGCAGCAATTTGATCAAATTTAATGCATTTTGACGCTTCCCATATTCTTCGCAAAACACATGAAACGGGCCCGAAGGAGAATTCGCTATGGAGTCGGGCTTCAAATCCAAAGCATGAAACGGCTGTCGACTACTCATCTTTAAATGTTCAGGGCTCACTCGCTAACTTTTCCCAATAATTCCAAACTCTAAATACGAACTTAAGCTGCCAAGCCGCCTCGTTGATACGGGTGTTTCAACTCAAAACCGACTAGCAGTTCGTAAGCTAGCTCAGCAAGCAGTATGCCATTCACCAATCTTGGGCGTTAAGTTAAGGCGATTGTGCTACTTTGTCCACTATTAACTCGACGATAATTATTGTCGAGTTAATACGCGGCGTAGGGACACGCCGACATTGCCAGAATGGCAATGCAAGCCGCTGAAATACCAGAAAATACGCCCATTTTCGTCAGTATTTCAGCGGCGGCAATTAAATCAATAGGACGATCGGTTTAATTGCCGGGTTAATAATATAACTGACGTGAAGACCGGTAACACTGTAAGCTCCGGCTGAGTTACAATGGTCCGTTTTTAGTGCCGGTTTTCACGAGATTTGGAACCGCCTATTATCAAAGTCAATTGGAAACAGATTTATCGCCACTATGAAAGAAACCTACTCACCCGCAGACATCGAAAGCAAAATTCAAACGTTTTGGGCTGAAAACCGTTGCTTCGAAGTCGAGGAAGACACAAGCAAAGAAAAATATTACTGCTTGGCGATGTTCCCTTACCCCAGTGGTCGGCTGCACATGGGGCATGTGCGTAATTACACGATTACCGATGTCATTGCACGATTTCAGCGCATGCAGGGCAAAAATGTCCTTCACCCCATGGGCTGGGACGCCTTTGGTCTACCGGCAGAAAACGCCGCGCTAAAACACAATACGGCTCCGGCCACCTGGACTTACGCAAACACCGACTACATGCGCAGACAGTTAAATGAGCTCGGTTTTGGCTTTGCGTGGTCACGCGAGCTGACAACTTGCAAACCGGATTATTACAAGTGGGAGCAATGGTTTTTCACCAAGCTTTATGAAAAAGGCATCGCCTACAAGAAGGTTGCCGCTGTTAATTGGTGCCCCCATGACCTAACAGTGCTCGCTAATGAGCAAGTGGTCGAAGGTGGCTGTTGGCGTTGCGGCACAATTGTCGAGCGCAAAGAGATTCCACAGTGGTTTATTCGTATTACAGACTACGCTGATGAGCTACTCAGCGAACTCGAAGAGCTTGATGCTTGGCCTGAAAAAGTTAAAACCATGCAGCGCAACTGGATCGGCAAGAGCCGCGGTATCACAATGCGCTTCGATTTGGTGACACCGGTTGCAGCTGAGCAGTCTTTCGAAGTCTATACGACGCGGCCAGATACATTGATGGGCGTGACCTATGTCAGCTTGGCAGCCCAGCATCCCATAGCACTGGAACTCGCTAAAACCGATAAAAAAATTGCGGACTTTATTGATGCGTGCAAACAGCAAACTGTAGCTGAAGCCGATATGGCCAACATGGAAAAACTTGGCATCGACACAGGCATAAAAGCGATACACCCAATTACGGGTGAACGCGTTCCTGTTTGGCTCGCAAACTATGTTTTGATGGATTACGGTTCTGGCGCTGTTATGGCTGTGCCCGCTCATGACCAACGCGACTTCGAATTTGCGCAAACTTATCAATTGCCAATCAAGCAGGTCATTGCTCCACAAAATAATGAGTCGATCGACATAGAGAAAGCTGCGTTTGTTGAAAAAGGCATACTTGTAAACTCCGGCGAATATGACGGCCTCGACTTTAAGGCAGCTTTTGACGCACTGGCTCAAACGCTAGAGACAGCCGGCAAAGGCCGAGTCACGATCAACTACCGCCTGCGGGACTGGGGAGTTTCGCGTCAACGTTACTGGGGAGCACCTATTCCTATCTTGAATCTCGCCGACGGTAGCGAAATTCCGGTTCCCATCGAACGCCTTCCTGTTTTATTACCGGAGGACGTAGAGATGGACGGCGTGCAATCGCCAATTAAAGCCGACATCAACTGGCGAAAAACAACTTTTGCAAACCAAGAGGTGGAACGCGAAACCGATACCTTTGATACCTTTATGGAGTCTTCTTGGTATTACGCGCGCTATACCTGCCCCGATGCCGAGCAAATGCTGGACCCAGAAAAAGCCAATTATTGGCTTCCAGTTGACCAATACGTCGGTGGTATTGAGCACGCCATTTTGCATTTACTGTACGCGCGCTTTTTTCACAAATTAATGCGCGACGAGGGTTTGGTAAAATGCAACGAGCCATTTAAACGTCTGCTGTGTCAAGGCATGGTCAATGCCGAAACATATTATCGCGAACCCAAGGGTAGCCAGCGAGAATATATTGCACCGGAATGTGTCGAAATTGAGCGCGATGAAAAAGGCAAAGCGATAAAAGCTGTTCACGTTGAAACAGGCGAACCGCTTAATTTTGGCGGCGTTATTAAAATGTCTAAATCGAAAAATAATGGCGTCGACCCACAATCAGTTGTGTCTCAATACGGTGCTGATACGGTGCGTTTGTTCACGATGTTTGCCGCACCGCCAGAGCAAAGCTTGGAATGGACCGACTCCGGTGTTGAAGGCGCCTTTCGCTTCTTAAAAAAATTATGGAAAGCCGTTTATGAACACACACAGGCCGGCGAGCCGGGCGAATTAATTGTCGGTAAACTCGACGCAAAACAAATCGAGTTACGGCGTAAAACGCATGAGACTATAAAAAAAGTCAGCGATGATTTTGGCCGTCGCTTAACTTATAACACCGCCATCGCTGCAGTGATGGAATTACTCAACGACGTGAACAAAAAGGCCGATCGCAATTCTGCGCTAGGTCTAGCCGTTGAACACGAAGCGCTTGAGGCTGCGGTTTTAATGCTCGCTCCAATCGTGCCTCACATTACGCACGAGCTCTGGCAGGCCTTGGGTAACGAAACGCAATTGATCGACACACCATGGCCCGCGTTTGATGAAAACGCATTGGTAAAATCGAGTACCATCATCGTAGTGCAGGTGAATGGCAAGGTTCGCGGGAAATTCGAAGCGGCTGTCGATGCGGAGAAATCCGAGCTCGAAAAAACAGCCCTAGCAAACGAAAACGTACAAAAGTTTATCGACGGTAGCACAGTTCGCAAAGTTATTGTGATACCCAACAAACTTGTCAATATCGTCGCTAACTAGTGTTTACTAATACTTTACTCGGCGAACAAATAACTATTTATTAGCACGCTTGGTTTTTTACAGTGAAAGCGACAACGACCGACAAGATTTTTATTCAACGAGGTTTGATTTTTGTTATCTGCGCATTGTTGTGTTCTTGCGGCTGGCATTTACGGGGTTTAAACAATAGCCCCCTTCCAGAAGAAATAAAAGTGATCGCGAAGGACCGCTACTCGCCAATGATTGCAATTTTTGCCGAAAACCTGCGTAACTTTGGCGTGACTTCTAGTGAGGAAGCTCAAATTCACCTCGTTCTCGGTCTTGAGAAATTGGAAAAACGCACGGTAGCAGTCTCCAGCATTGGTACAGCGGCACAATACGAGATACGTATGAGCGTCCCTTACCAATTTCGCAACATCACAGCTCAAGATGCTGGTGCGATGATTTTGTCCGAAAGCCCTGTCGCCATTTCAACACGCGTTTTCGATTTTGAAACGGGAACCAACCTGTCGAAAACGCAGGAAGAAAACCTGTTGTTAAGCGAAATGCGACATGAGATCGCGCGTTATATTATTCAGGAAAGTCGCCGTCACGTGAGCGGCAATCAACTCAATACCAATAACTCACCCTCATCTTAAAGGCAACTTTATAACGTTATGGCGAAAACAACGCCTGAAAAGCTTACGCCACTGTTAAAATCACTCGCGCCGGTCTATCTCGTGTGCGGTGATGAAACGCTGCTCGTGCAAGAAGCGGCAGACGCTATTCGAACCGCTGCACGCAAACAGGGATTCACCGAACGCGAGCGTTATTACAGTGACGCAGCGGGCATGCAGTGGCAAAATATTTTATTAAGCGCAAACAGTTTGGGCTTATTTGGCGACAGAAAAATAATTGAAATTCAATTGCATAAACCCAAACTTGTCGAAGCCGCAGTAAAGGTCATCATCGAATATTGTGAGCGCCCTCCCGAAGGCGTGCTAATGCTGTTAATTGCACCAAAAATCGATGGCGCGACACAAAAAAGCCGCTGGTATAAAGCTGTCGAAAAATCCGGTGTTGTCGTCACGGCGTGGCCTGTCAATGCCCAACAGCTACCTCGGTGGATTACACAGCGGCTAAACTCCGCGGGGATATCCGCAAGTCGACCAGCGGTCGATATATTGTCGGCCAAAGTAGAGGGCAACTTATTAGCCGCTGTGCAAGAAATCGAAAAATTAAAATTGATGAGTCCCGATGGAAAAATCGACGAAGACTTAATGGCAGCAGCAGTTGCCGATAGCGCACGCTACAATGTTTTTACACTAGTGGATAAAGCTTTATTTGGCGATGCGCAAGGCGCTGCGCGCTGCTTGTCAGGACTGCAAGCAGAAGGGACAGAAGCGACCATTATTTTATGGAGCTTAACTCGCGAGATTCGCACGCTGTCGCAACTTAAAAGCGCACTTGAAAAAGGCATGAATTTAAATTCAATCGCTAGAAATCATGGAGTTTTCGATAAGCGCATACCCGTTGTTCAACAAGCTTTGCGACGACTTTCACCGGCGGCTTTGCGTTTACTGTTGCGCGAATGTGCACTTGCAGATCGCAGCATTAAAGGTCAATCAAGTCAAAACCCTTGGACAGTCTTGCTTGAAATTACACTCGGGCTCGCCGGCCATCGCATCTTGAATACGCCTGCAATCAAATGTGCTTTACAAAACTAAACTCGTTTTTAAGCTCATACATTCGTTTAGGTAAAAAATAAAAAGAATTAGAACTCAACAAAATAAAAATCAAAAAAACTCAGAAAAATTAATCTAGCTTTCACTACCGACACGCCAATCCACTATTTAGCGCTAAATCAAGTGTGTAGAGGTTAGTGATCACTTGTGCACAGGGTTTTACACACTTTAATCACAGGTAATTCTCAAATCGAAGACTTGCAGAATGCTAAAAAGCGCATTATCTTGTATATGCTCATCACTTAAAACCCAACATATGGTGTTTATCCACCCTAAAGCCCTTCCGCATAAGAGGCATATCAAGGGTAGAAAAAAGTATGGGGCAAAAACCAAAAAACAAGCCAGTTACACACATATAAAACGATATCCACTAAATTGATGCGTCTATTTAGTAGAAGCACGAAATTTAATTTGAATTGTTAAAACTTCAGTTATCAAAAACTAGTCGTTATTTGAAACTAAACAGTAATTGGAAACTAACTAGCAATTATTTAGCAACTAAGAGCCACTTGGACCCGCGAGAGTCAACGCATTAACAGTCGGAGAAATTATGCAAACTGACGTGGAAATACCTTCAGAGTCGAGTACCCAAACCCCACCACAAACTAACAGCCCGTCGACGGTTTCAGCGACAGCACCCGGTTTACTGCGCGTAATTAAACGCAATGGAACTGTCGTCCCGTATACAGACGACAAAATAGCCGTAGCGGTAACCAAGGCCTTTCTCGCAGTCGAAGGTGGTGTTGCCGCTGCCTCGAACCGTATCCATGAAACGGTAGAAAATTTAACGGCTCAAATAAGTGCAACATTTAAACGCCGTATGCCCTCGGGCGGCACTTTGCATATTGAAGAAATTCAAGACCAAGTGGAATTAACACTGATGCGCACCGGAGAGCACAAGGTTGCGCGAGCCTACGTACTCTATAGAGCTGAACGAGCAAAGCTTCGTGAAAATGAAACGCAAAATCTCTCACCCGATTTTGAATTCCCAAGTTTTTCGATAGTGACTGCAAACGGCGACTCCAAACCACTTGACGTAAACCGTTTGCAAACAATTGTAAATGAAGCGTGCTGCAAGCTCGAAGACGTCAGCGCAGAAGCGATCTTAAAAGAAGCTGTGCGCAATCTCTATGACGGTGTTTCCGAGCAAGACGTCAATACCAGCTTGGTTATGTCAGCGCGCACCTTGATAGAGACCGAGCCCAATTACACCTATGTCACCGCACGCTTATTGCTCGATAATTTGCGCAGCGAAGCATTGCAATTTTTAGATGTCGCCGAAGCGGCAACCCAGGCAGAAATGTCTGATGTGTATGCAAAAGCATTACCTGTGTACATTAAAAAAGGTGTCGAACTCGAATTGCTCTCACCCGACTTGCTGTCATTTGATATGGAAATGCTTGGTCGAGCGCTGCTACCCGAACGCGACTTACAGTTTACTTATTTGGGTTTGCAAACGCTTTATGATCGCTATTTCATTCACAGCGATGACGTGCGCTTTGAACTGCCACAGGTCTTTTTTATGCGTGTGGCCATGGGCCTCGCTGTGCATGAAGATAAACCCAATGAGCGAGCAATCGAATTTTATCGTTTGCTTTCTTCATTTGATTATATGAGTTCAACACCAACCTTGTTTAATTCCGGCACGTTGCGCCCTCAATTATCGTCATGTTATTTAACAACGGTGCCCGATAACTTACACGGTATTTACGGGGCAATGCAGGATAACGCCATGCTGTCTAAATTTGCCGGTGGTTTAGGCAACGATTGGACGCCCGTGCGAGCCTTGGGCGCACGCATTAAAGGTACTAACGGTAAATCGCAAGGTGTTGTACCGTTTTTAAAAGTTGCCAATGATACAGCGGTGGCTGTAAACCAGGGAGGTAAGCGCAAAGGTGCTGTCTGTGCCTATTTAGAAACCTGGCACTTAGATATCGAAGAATTTGTCGAGCTGCGCAAAAATACCGGTGACGACCGTCGGCGAACTCACGACATGAATACTGCGAATTGGATTCCCGACCTATTTATGAAACGGGTTTTCGAAAAGAAAGATTGGACTCTTTTTTCACCCAATGACGTCCCCGACCTTCACGATTTATACGGACAAGCCTTTGAAAGCCGCTATGAAGAGTACGAGCGCAAAGCGGCTAGTGGCGAATTAAAATTATTTAAAACGCTTAAAGCCGAAGATTTGTGGCGCAAAATGCTCGGCATGTTATTTGAAACCGGTCACCCTTGGGTAACGTTTAAAGACAGTTGCAATTTGCGCAGCCCACAGCAACACGAAGGTGTGGTTCACTCGTCGAATTTATGCACGGAAATTACGTTAAATACACGCGCAGACGAGGAAATTGCTGTTTGTAATTTGGGGTCAATCAACCTATCGCAGCATATCGTCGATAATAAACTCGACCAGCAAAAATTACAGCGCACAGTTAAAACCGCTGTACGCATGCTCGATAACGTCATTGATATTAATTATTACGCAGTGGCTTCTGCACGCGCTTCAAATATGCGACACCGCCCCGTTGGTATGGGATTAATGGGTTTTCAAGATGCGCTGTATAAGTTGAAAATAGCCTACGGCAGCGATGCTGCGGTGGAATTCGCCGATCGCTCGATGGAGCTTATTAGCTACCACGCGATTAAAGCGTCGAGCGATCTAGCGGTTGAGCGCGGTAGTTACAGCACGTTTGAAGGCTCGCTGTGGAGCAAAGGTATTTTGCCGATTGACTCGCTAAATATCCTTGAAAAAAATCGCGGCGAGCAATATATCGAAGTCGATCGCTCCACTACTTTGGACTGGCAGCAATTGCGCAGCAAGGTGCAAGCCCAAGGTATGCGCAATTCGAATGTGATGGCCATTGCCCCTACGGCAACCATTGCCAATATTACCGGCGTCGCGCAATCGATCGAACCGACCTACCAAAATCTTTATGTTAAATCGAACTTGTCAGGCGAATTTACGGTAGTTAATCCCTTCTTAGTTAACGATTTAAAAAAGCGCGGCCTTTGGGATTCCGTAATGGTCAACGATTTAAAATACTATGAAGGCTCGCTGCAAAAAATCGATCGTGTTCCCGGTGACCTTAAAGAGCTTTACTCGACCGCTTTTGAAGTTGAGCCTCGCTGGTTGGTCGATGCCGCAAGCCGCCGTCAAAAATGGATTGACCAAGCGCAAAGTTTAAATTTGTATATCGCAGGAGCCAATGGTAAAAAGCTGGACATTACCTATCGCATGGCGTGGTATCGCGGTTTAAAAACAACGTATTATTTGCGCGCGCTAGCGGCGACAACAACAGAAAAATCAACCATCGATACCGGCTCACTTAACGCCGTAAATGCCAATGGATCAAATGGAAGTATGGCTGCTGCGGCTAGCATTGACTCTGATGAACAATCCGCTGCTGCTGTACCTAAAGCTTGCTCAATTGATGATCCTGATTGTGAGGCTTGTCAGTAAAAATCATTTCTTGTTAGTTTTGGGGCGCTAGGATTTTCCTGGCGCTCCGTATTCCCAAATGTTACTTCATGACTCAGTACTTATTCGGTATTACGAAGTGTGAACTCCTAGGTCTCATGTGTGTCGAAGGCTCTCATCTCAATTTTCAGACACCAAAAAGCTAAAGCACAAATATTGCTGGAATTAAACAATGAAAGAGACAGTCTTTATTATACTTTTTCTTCTTATTACTGGCTGCTCAAATAGAAGTGTTTATGATGGAATGCAGAGGAGCAACAAAAACGATTGCGCTACACTTCCTCCATCACAGTATGAGGAGTGCATGGAACGCGCCAGCAAATCATTCGACGAGTACGAGCGGGAAAGAAGGGAGGCAACGAAGCAGGAATAGAATTTGAGCGGGCGTAACAGGCGCCGCTCAATCAGGAAGTACTTTCTTGGCTTTTGCGTTTGAGTTCTTCATATTTATCAAAAGCATCCCTAACTTGTGTAATACTCGATTCATCCAACGACAACACTGCCGAGCACGCTTCATTAGTGCAAGCAAATTTTTCACCCGACAGTAACAGCGTCGAATCAATCAGAATGTTTGACCCACAGTCAGGACAGGGGATATTAGTTTGAAAACTCATTGGTATTCTCTATTTTACTCTTCATCTTCTTTATTTTTCTCGTTTGCTTCTTCTGCCTGATTTGCACCCTCTTTTAATTGAATCGGGGCAATATTCTTAGAAAATATGTCAATTATTGTGGTTAATCCTACCGGTAAAGGCAATTTACCCGCATGCAGTTTGATATCATAACGTGCATTTGCCGTGGCCGAGCGGCTGCCATCCTCCGACTGATTGCTACGGCTGGATTTCGCAATTGTACCGTGCATCTCGCAGGTAAAATGATCAGAGCGATACGGATGGGTAACATCATTTCCGTCAGCAGATTTTTCCCGATCTTCCGCTTTTTCAAAATTGTGTTCGGTAGAACTTTTTACCTCCATTTCAAACGAGATATCAAGCTCATCGACAGCCAGGGAGCTAAGAGGCACAAGCGTCAGCAGTGGGATAGTAAAGTTCATCTCGGCGGGAACTTTGGCTACACTGCCATCGGGATTTATGACTGCACGCTCTAATTTAAACTGGATCATCTTTGGAGATAAACGCTCTTGCCCATCAGCATCAGGCTTTTTCTCGAAACATGTGCTCAACATAAATTGCGTCTGCGAACGCGCAAGCATGGCATTAGCATCGGCGGTCGCCTTCAGTGGCGCGCCCAACAATGCTTTTAGCGGCAAACCGCTAAACTCTCGTGATATTTGACCTTTCCCCAACTTTTCTGCCATTTTTAACCCCTCAGTTGCGCCCTTACCCCGGTATCTGCGCGCGCAGCGCCCTCTCGTATCCCTCGATTACCTTTTTTAATCCATCAGGACTCTCGCTACCCTGAACGACTAATTCTAAGCGCGTGTTTCCACGCGATGATTTTTTACCAAACCAGCCTCCACTTTTGGTATTGTCTGGAAAAGATACTAACAATTTCCCTTCTTTGTCCGTTGTGACTTCTATATCGGCAGAAAAGCGCGCTTCGGTTACTTTCGGCGTTGTTATCGGAGACAGGACTATAAGAGGAACCTCCACTGGAATAGTTTTCACTTCCGTCGCAGTGCGACTCGGAAACTCCATGGTGACAGTTTTGGGGCGATAGCTGGCATCAAAATCGAAATCATCAAAATTTTTATCGGTATTTTTAATTTCGTCGCCAGACTCATCCACTTTATAAAAAAACTTATTAATTCTCCTTGCTCCATCCTCTTCCACTGATTTGGCAGCCCGGTGAATACTGGAATGGATGGCTTCCACAAGTTGTCTAAATTCAATCATTCCTCACCTATCACCCCTAAAAATTTATGTAGCAAAGTTCAATAACAACATTCAGTAACAGCAACCGCAAGTTAAACCAGTCTTTACCCGCGCATAAAAAACCGATTTAACTTGAACTTTTTAAGCAAATAAAACGACTCTAGCACCCCACGCAAATAGCGATAAGGTTGATAGCGTCGCGATTCAAGCTCAGCCTTGAGATTATTTTCTTCCGGCTTTACGTTTTCTTGGTTGTCGTTGTTTTCTGTGGCTCCGCACCCGTCGGCTTCAACTGGATCGGTGCCACATTTGCCGTAAAAGCATCAATAATCGTGGTTACCCCCTTTGGCAACGGCAACTGACCCGCATGAACATCGATTTCGTATTTTGCTTGATTGGAGGATTCATAATGCTCTTTCGACGAAGACGTCGTTTTGCTGTTATGAGAAACTGAACCATGCACCTCAACAGAGAATAAACCAGCATTGTATTTAGCGGTGATATCCGCCTTAGCCGCTGTCTCTTGTTCACTTGAAGTCTCGTTATCTTTCGAGTTAGAGCTTTTGACTTCCATCTCAAAATGAACTTTAACATCATCGACCGCGAGTGAGTTCAGCGGAATGATTGTCAGCAACGGTAAGTCAAAGCTCAGCTCAACTGGGGTGCCCGCCGTACCATCAGGCTTAACCACGGAGCGCGTCAACTTGAACTTAATCATAATGGGCTTTAATTCACCGCCTTCTTTTTCAAAACAAGTAGACAGCATAAATTGTGTCTGTGCGCGAGCCATTCGGCCGTTTGCATCAGTTGCTGCATTAAGCGGCGCAGCGATAAGAGATTTTATGGGTAGGCCACTAAATTGCTGAGCCATTGATACTAAAGCAGTCATAGTCCGTCCTTAATTAAATTAAGTTTAGGTAACGGTGCCAGCTTACCTAAGGGTGGGTAGTACGTGTGAAAAAATTTGGTTAGGGTGCCGCTGAATAACGCCCGAGACAAATCAGCATTATTCAGAGGTATCCTGGAATTTAGCGAGCAAAAATTAACAGGTCAAGTATTGAGTGTCAATGTCGCAAGCACAAGTTTAACTTGTTGATCTTTAGGGCGTTTTAACAGAGCCGAACAAAAAACGTACTGCTGACTGTAAAAATATAACGATTAACCTGGCAATAGTGACTGCCGGTTTAAAATGTATATCACAGAGGATATTGCATAAAAACAAAGTGAACGCAGTTTACACCATAGTGAGTCACTATAACTGCCCAAAATTTACGCGTATAGGCATAGACCGTGCTGTAGGCAATACCAGCAACAAGAAATAAGGCGAAGTTACCCGCGTGAGCACCCGCAAATATCAAACTGACAATAACAATTGAAATAAGTTGACCAGTAAAACTAACACCGAATATTTGCAAGAGTTTTTCTTGTATGATTAAACGAAAAAAAGTCTCTTCGGCAATCACACTTACGACTAAGTTTACAGCTAAAAAATAATAAATCTCACGCGGCCATTTAAATACGAAGTCTATGTCAAATAGCCAATGGGCCACCGCAATAACAAGCGCAATGGCAAGCAGTATGGAGATCCACTGACGAAGCCAGTCCGAAGCTGCCGCAAGCGAATCCACCGCACCCTGCTTGGACCAGATACCCCAATACCAAATTAACAACAAATAGGCGCCAAAAGCTTTGCTCAGGTTCAGATACAAATCAAACGGTTTGCCACCGGCATGGAGATACTTGCTTGAAATAAGCAGAGGGTAATTAAAGTATTCGGGGCGATACAACGCGATAAAAAAGCCGATGCAGACCAAACTGCTCCACAACAACAGGTTTCGGAGCTTATAAACGCAATAAGGATAACGCGTGTACAACACACACACAAAAGCCAATAAC
This sequence comes from Marinagarivorans sp., assembly GCA_028281865.1. Classification (GTDB taxonomy): domain Bacteria; phylum Pseudomonadota; class Gammaproteobacteria; order Pseudomonadales; family Cellvibrionaceae; genus JANQJB01. The sequence goes on along the minus strand of JANQJB010000097.1, from coordinate 100 downwards.
AGTAAACCCAAGCAATTTTGCAGGGGCATCCATTGCAGCCACACACAGATCGTCGCGACAAACAACAGCGCCACACTGAAACCCACCGACCGATATAAAT
>JANQJB010000131.1 GCA_028281865.1 Marinagarivorans sp. | reverse complement strand
CGGGCTCTTGCAAGACAATAAAAACTTTATCGTTAAATAATGAACATTGATATTAAAGGGTGCGATATGCGGAACAGCTTCCACTATGGTTTTAAAAAGCCTCTGGCTATGCTCGGCCTTGCAAGTGCTTTTATTCTCTTTCAAGGTTGTGGTGGGGTTACAGACCCTTCTGCTCCTCCAACTACCGGGACTTCCTCCTCTAGTTCAAGCTCATCGAGCAGTTCGTCAGGCGGTCCCAATTCACCTGGCCCACTACCTGAAGTTAAATTCATTCCGGTTGCCGGTACAAACGTCGAAGCACCTGAGACCTCATGTGCGGCCATCGCAGCCACACCCGATTCAATCGTCACGCGCTCTCAGTTCTCGCACGCGATTAAGCACACGTTTGCGCCGCTGGGCTTAGATGTAAGCGCGGAACTTGAGCGCATCGCATGGCCCACTACTCACCAAACAAGCTTTCTTTTATCACTTGAAAAAGTTGCAGACCTGGTAGCTGAGTCTGTAGTTAACGGCTTTGACCAGCTGGGCCTAAATTGTGCTCAGGGCGACGCGTGTGCTGAGTCTTTCCTAAACAAATATGCTCGCCTTGCATTACGAGGTTCGTTGAACCAACAGGAAATTGATTTTTTTATGAGCGAGCTTTTTCAGCCCGCAGACGACTTTAATGAAGGCATTGCCCAATTGGCGAGAGGTATCATCTTGCACCCCGGCATGTTATTGCGCTACGAGCAGGGAATTCAGGGCAACAGCAGCACTACCGTATTAACGCCGATGGATAAGGCAACCAAGTTGTCATTGATGCTTTGGGATTCGATCCCCGACGAGCGTTTGCTCGAAGCAGCAGAAAATGGTTCTCTTAATAGCGAAGCAGGATTTCGGGCAGAAGTGCAACGCATGCTTGAGGATCAAAAATTTGATGTTGCGGTGCAAAATTTTCACCATCACTGGTTAGAGGTGGGCGACGGCAAAGCTATCAAGGGCTACGACGCTGCTATCGGCGAAATGGATCGTTTACTGCCTCAAATGTTCCGCAATGGTGCGAAGATTTCCGACCTATTTACGACAAATAAAGTAATCGTAAATAAAGAGTTGGCTGACATTTATGGCATCACACACCTAAATGGCCTGACAAACGATACGTGGCAAGAAACAACAGTCGAAGGTCGCCCAGGCATTTTAACGCGAGCAGGCTTTTTACTGGGAACTTCCACCGACCCCGTTGTTACCTCACCAACTGAGCGCGGACTGATTATTGCCAATAACGTACTTTGTGCCGAAGCCGCAGATGAAGCACCGGATGAATTGCAGGATTCAGAATTAATCGTTATTCAGCGTGACCCCAACCTCACCTCGCGCCAGGAGATCGAAAAAGCCATAGGTGTTTCTGATACTTGTAGTGGCTGTCATTTACAGATGGATCCGCTAGGTTTCGCACTGGAGAAATTTGATGGCTCTGGCCGTTTCAGAGAATTTGAGGATAACATTGCCATCGACGATGTCGCCACAAGCCCAATACTTGGTTTAATTGAGGGTCCGGCAGGCTATGCGAGCTTGTTGTCCAATTCCCAGCAAGCGCAGTCGTGTTATACACGTCAATGGTTTCAGCGGGCCTATAACTTGGATCAGGTGGCTGATGAAAATTGTGCTTTCCGCGAGCTTGAAGCACGTGTTTTGAGTAACGGCGGTGATCTTATTCAGTTGATTACCGAACTTGTTAATAACCCTGCCCTTCACTACCGCGCGCTTTAAGAAAGGAGAAAGATCATGATTAATTATAAAAATCTATCTCGCCGTAAACTGCTTTCGCTTGCCGCAAACTCATCTGCGGCTACTGCACTTAGCTTTCTTGTTCCGCGCGTTGAAGCAGCCGAGGCCGATGGCAACAATATTCATCGTTACTCGTATTGGTTTGAATTTGTACACCCCAAAAAGAACATCGTATTTGAAAATATGCCTACGGGGTACAACAATGGTGCCTCTGGTAATTTAGTTTTTCGCAATCGCTACACCGCGTTAAATAACCCTATTATCAATAGTAAGATGATTCTAATGAATAGCGTCAAGCGCCCGAGCGGTGACGGCGGTGACGGCCCCCACCCCTCAGGTGCCGCCGGGACCTCTGGTTTTAGGGGCGGCGGTAAAGGAAAGTGGAATAAAAATACGACGACGCTAGATCAGGTGCTCGCAAGAGATGATGATGTCGGTGGCCAAACCATCATTCGGGATTTGCGTGCAGGTTTTGAAAATTACGGTAAAGATGGCGACTACGATAAATCTATGTCCGTCGTTAATGGTGTCCCGCAACTGCGCACAACTGACCCAATTCAAATGTATGACCGTCTAATGGGGCTTTTCATGGATTCTGGTGCCGCGGGGAATGGCAGTGCTTCAGCGCTAGCAGCGCGTCGCCGCAGTGTATTTGACTTCGCCGACTCCGCGATGAAGCGATTAAATCAGCGTATTTCCCACCTCGACCGTCAGCGTGTCGAGGCGCATGAATCGGCTATTCGTGACATCGAAGTAGAAATTGGCAGCATAATTAACAGCGGCTCCATGGGCTGTGAAGGCGTTTCGGTAGACCCAGAACTTAAATCCGGAGCGGCTTTATATTACCCCGTTTATTCGAAGCTACTCGCACGTGCTTTTGCTTGTGATATTACGCGCATCGCCGGTATGCACTACGGCTCCGTCGCTTGCCGTATCCGCTATTCTCATCTTGATAGCTACAAGGGCAACGGCTCTAACGCGGGCAACGGGCAAGGTCATTACTACCACAATGCAACTCACGGAAAACACAGCGGAGGAGATTACTTGCGAGACGTACTCGAATTCCGCGCCCAGAAAGTTGCCGAGTATTTGCTTGAACTCGAAAGCATCGAAGAACCCAACGGGCGAACGTTGTTAGATAATACCGCTTTTTGGTGGTCCAACGACGTTATCGGCGACCACGACAGCAACGGACGCAGCCTTACCCTTCTTGCTGGTGGTACAGATATGTATCGCGGCCACGGTCAAATGATTGGTGCTGCAGCCGTGACCAACGACATTTTGGCCTCCGCTAGTGCTTATATGGGTAAGCCGGTTGCTAAATTTGGCTCTTACGGAGGAAGTAAACTGCCAGCTGCGGTGTTTAACGGTTAACAAACGTTGTAATCACAAAGCGTGCGTGCTTTACCGGTCCAGGTTCTGCACGCACGTGTGCTTTGCTCTATATTTATTTTTCTCTTTATAACAGTCCATACTGCTCCAAAATAACTGCTGCGAAATAACCCGCCCCTAATATGCTATCCCAAGCACACTCTACTAAAAACGAGAGTACAACAAGATTCCGGTTTTACTCATCACTCTTAAAATAGTCTAACAGCCCTATAAGCAGCAAATTATAGCGAGTGCTCTTCGTAAAGAATTTTAGCTGCAGCTTCACCCATTTTTCTATAATCATGCCCCACACCCTTTACCGGTTTTAGTTGCCAGTTAAAAGTCACCTTAGCTGATTGAGCTAGTTTTTCGCTTTCATTATAGAAATATGTACCTCGTTCAAAGCGCCCCAAGCCTTGCTTATCCGAGTTGGGAGTATGCAACATCGTACCTCTTTTCTCGTTTTTGTTATCAGACTCACCGAGTAACACTATCAAACGCTTAGAAAATGATTTGTTAATATCATTTTTTGCAAGCGGCGTGCCTGAAGTACCAAACGGATATTTAATAGAAACATTGGGCAGTGTATAAAAACCGGAGTTCGCCGCTACGATACGATTAGCCTTAGAGTTTGGCTTAAATATCGCATAACGATGTAATATTTGACCACCGGCCGAGTGACCAAATAAATCATAGCTAATTTGTTTTTCCCCAATAATCGATTCAACGCTACTGAATATTTTATTAAAATCATCAAAGATCCAATCCGATTTATCATTGACGAAAGAAAAATTGATATCTTCATCTCTCATGCGATATTTGGATATTCGCCCATTAATTTTTTCAACTGTTGGGTTGTTCAGTTTCAGTTCGCTAACCACACCACCCAGATGGTAAGCGGCAAAGTCATAAAAATTCGCCGGGTACAAAGGAGACAATACCAGCAAATTATATTTTTCGGCAGCTTGAATCCAACTATCCCTGTAATCATTTGCATTTCTGCCAGCTCCAGGAATGATAATGATTACAGACGTATCCTTATTAAACTTCTCAGGCATATAGTAGAAAATATCAATTCTTTTTTTAGAATCGAGCTGAAACTCATATGAGCCGGCTCCCTTCTCCAAGGTTAAGTGATTTGCTTTTTCTTTTGCCTCTAAAAAACCGGAAAAAAAAATAAAATAACTTACTATAAAAAATCTCATTCTATAAAAAACCTCATTTTCTTTCCCTAATCAAAGAAAATTTAGCCGCATAAACCTACAATCACACAACAATGTTTACGTGAAAAGTACTCATGTAACATTACAACTACCATTAGAATCGAAACAGTAGGCCTTCAATAAACATGAGCTTGTTTACACAACTTACAAGCTCGTCCATATGAATCAACCAGATTCTCTTCCATTCCTTGATGCAAAGAACCGCGATCGACATTACTCAAGAGGAAAACCCCTTGCAAAACCGGCACTGTGCCACGGGCATTTTTACTAATTCTTAAACCACTAAAAAGCCAAACTAGAAGGAATTCAAAAGGGACAAGAATTTTTCAAATTCACTAGAATCTGGAGTAGTATCTTCATAAATTTTCTTTACTTCGAGAGAATTTATATTGTCATATATTTCCTTGTTTTTACAAGGTAAAATGCCACCCATCTCTACTGCTCCAATTTGCCATCTTTCCCTTCCATAGATCGCGTTACCATCACTTCTTCTGGGAAAGAAATATATTTTTGAGCCCATCTGCTTTTCAGGAAGAATTACAAGATTAAAATTCTTCAAATTATCAAAATTAACTGCTATTTCATAAGTTTTTTTTGCAGATTCTCTCAGAGAATGCTCTGAATTCTCTCCTTCGATAAGGATGCCCTTAGCAGGATAATTAACCAATGTTGATATTTTTACTCCAGAAAACCAGGGCATATTTTCGATTTTCGAATAATCAATAATTAATTTCTTTTTTACACTACGAAGTGGTGTTATAGCTTCTCCATTTGGCAAGCATTCCGGTATACTTTGTGCGTGACAATTCCATGGAACCCCAGCACCGCTAGAAAAAGTACTCAGAGTAACGATATATTGATAGCTATTTGCCCATATTATCCAGTCCACAATATCCGATATGTTTACCTGCCACCGCTCCTTTTTAATAAAAGTATCAATTGGCTTTAAAACAAAACGATTTCGGAACCCAGCTATTCGCGGCCATGCCATAAACGATAAACCTGTTTCAATATATGGCTTAGGCTCCTTATCCTTACCTCTGGGCAAACTAAGCGCTCGAAATAAGTTGCCCTCTAGTTCTATTAGCTTTACCTGCGGATCTACAAATTCTTTATCAGCTATTTTAAACCACAAATTTTCCAATTCCATTTTATCGGGTATATTTACAGTAGTGTGTAAAATCATATATTACATCCAATTTAATACTTACTTTAGATAAATACTTGCGTTTTTCTTGGGAATTATTAAGCCAATTATCTCAGTGTATTCATATCCATTTTCTCGCAGCCTTTCAATTACATTTGAAACTTTAACATTAGGAACCGAAAACAGCATTCCCCCATTTGTCTGCGGGTCCGATAAAACATCAATTGGGATTGAAAAGTCATAGTCTTCGCTGTCAATATGTTGCTGTACAAATTCTAAATTGTCTGCTGATATACTAGTACAAAGGCCAGCTTCTCTATATTTCATGACTCCGTCTAAAATATGTAGTTTTTCAGTATACAACTCACATGAATATTTATCAGAAAGCATTTCCATCAAATGGCCCAAAAGTCCATAACCTGTTACATCCGTCGCAGCATGAACGGTATAATTTTTCATCACCTCACAAGCGCCTTTATTTAAACTTTGCGCCCAGTAGATGCACTGCTCTAAGTGTGCTGCTTCTGCTATTTTTGCTTTATTAGCGCTGAAGATATACCCGGAACCGATTGGCTTCGTAAAAATGAGCACATCACCTTCCTTGGGAGTACAGTTGCGCCACAAATTCTCTGCCTCCAATTTTCCATTTACTGACAACCCAAACCATGGCTGCTCGTCATGAATTGCATGACCTCCAACAAACGCGGCACCCGCTTCTTCAATCTTTGAGATCGCACCTCTCAATATCTTCCCCAGAATATCGGGGGACCAACTCCTCGGAAAACCAGCAATATTTAGACAACTTATAGGGTGGCCACCCATAGCATAAACATCACTGAGCGCGTTTGCCGCAGCGATCTTTCCGAAAATGTCTGGATCGTCAACTGGTGGTGTAATAACATCTACTGTCGAAACCAAATATTTCTTTTGATCGAATTCCATAACAGCGGCATCATCAAAATCTTTAAACCCCACTACTAAGCCAGGAATTGGATTTTCATAGTCGCGAGGTAATATTTTTCTTAATGATTGCTTAGAAATTTTTCCAGAACATCCGCCGCTCTTTGAAATTTCTGTTAGAGCTGCAGACGGTTTATTTGGTATTTTACTATCCTTCATGTTGACCTACTTCATTACTCACTTCGATGTATTTGTTTCGGATCTTTGAGTAGATAGAGTCCCAGGTGTCTTTTTTTATAGAATTCGAAATATAAACTCGGTCGTCAAAGTCGAGCTCTTTATTAAGTTGTTCACTAATGGCTGAAGATAAGTCAGAGCAATACCTTTCTTCATCGCTCGGTTGTATTTCAGTAAGCGGTGGAACTAAGCATGCGTATTCGTTTAATAATAATTGCTCACTTACTATATCAGGCGGCCCCCCAATGTTTGAGGAAACAGTCCTACAACCGCATGCAAGTGCTTCAATTAGAACTAATCCAAATGGCTCGTATATAGAAGGTAACACAAATACATGAGTTTGCCGCAGCCATTCCGCAAGCTCCTCCTGTTTAAGATGCCCCAAAAAATTAATTTTTTTACTAAGTCCATGTTCAGCTGCTTCTTTATGCAGGTTTTCCACTTCCTCCTTATTTCCTGTTCCGATTATGACTAATTGGAAGGGTTCTACAACAGTAGAGCATGCCCTAATTAAATATTTAAACCCTTTCCAATCGACAAATTTCCCCGCACTCGCAATTATCTTTATTTTTGGTTTTTGAGCAGATCCAACAAAAAACAAGTCCGGGTTGTACCCGTTCCCTATAACAGTGATCTTACTTTTCTTTATCTTATATCTTTTTCTGCTTTCGACTGAAATGTCATTACTAACAGAAAAGAAATGACTAATCATCTTTATGCTGTTTTCAACGATTGGTCTCAAATGCTTAGCTTTTTCATATTGTTTCAATCCTGTTCCATGAATAGTTACAAAAATCGGAATGTTCTTATAATATTTGGCTAAAGCGATTAAAACCCAAAGGTGATGAATATGTATAACATCAGGTCGAAATATTTCTACAGCAGAATCTATTTTTTTTCTATATGCATTAATTAGTTCAAAAACCTGCTCTTGATTCAAATCACTGTAACGAATACTTTCATATGGCATTACGTCGGACATTCCAGGAATTTGATGCAAAACTTCACCGTTCGTATGCTGTCTAGAAAAAGTAACCCTATCATATTTATCTTTAAATATATGGTCATACCATTCGTCAGGATAAGTACCGATAATTAAAAAATTATCGTCTCCGTTATCCAAACTGCTTTTCCAAAGCTCATGTACCAGTACCCCGCTACCTGTCATTTCAGGTTTTTGCCCCAATATGGATAATATTCTCATTCGCTAGAATCTCGCATATCATTTTTCAGCGACAACATATATCATCTGACCATATTTACCTTTAGTTTCAATTTTCATTTTTTGTTTATCAAAAAACTCAGATAGTTCACCGACTAATTCCTCCTCACTCCTATAAAAGCGCCTTATTTCTCCCTTTCTTTCTCCATTTGTAATGATTCTTAAGTCTTCTTCCACCGGTATTAGCTCAAATTCATGATTAGGTCTGTAATCTTTAACATTATGCTCTCCAGTATCCATATCATCATAATTTGAACTAAAAAAACTTCCGACGAATATCCCTCCTTCGGCAAGATTTCTATGTATTTCCTTGTATATTTCAAGAGCTTTTATCCTTGTCATATAGATAATTGATTGATTTGCATATATCAAGCCATACTTTCCACCGTCTTTGTTTCCTTGCAGAAAAGATAACATGTCAGAGACTGTTGTACGCACTCCATTTTCTTCTAAATTTCCGTCTATTACTTTTCTTTTACGAGCGTTATCTTGATATTGCGCAATAGCGGATGCACTGACATCCAAAATTTCAAATGAGACTCCGTTGTCAAGTGATTTTTTAAGAATTTCTAGTGATCCTCCACCTCCGTTGCCACATCCCAAGCTTAAAATAGATTTGACTTTCAGTTCGCTACAATCAAAATATTCAAGGAGGTCTTTAAAGTCGCTTACACTCGTTCTATGTTTCCATTGCTTGTCCCAATATCTGTCTTGTAGATTTAATAAGACCATAAATCTATTGATTTTATAATATTTCTCTCTGACATTTTCGTTGTAGTTTAGATAAGGAATGGAGAGATTATCCCAAATATAATCAAAACTATTTCTTAAAGCCGTATGCACACTTCCGCGCCCAAAAAATAACATCGGAAATTGCCCTGCTAGTGTTGCTTGATCAATAGAACTCGCTTTTTTTGAATTTCTGTTTTGTATTAAACTTTCAGTTATTACGAAATCGTCAGTAGAGATTGCAAACACTGGATCCATATTGGAATACACTCTAAACTCCAGTCTATCTTTAAGCTCATTGATTTCTTTGCATTCTTTAAGATTATCCAGAGAATTTTTTACGTCCTTATACAACACAGCATTTTTATGTGTCTCAAGATCATGGCCGCAGAACAAATCTAAGGGGTTCGCCATTGGGTCTCTAAGAGGTGTATTCTCACCCGCAGATCTTATAATTGCGCTCATTCCAAGAGGATCTAGGATTAAAACCCGCATCTTTTCAAACTTAAATTTTTCAACAAGTCTATCTCGAACCAATTGAATAAAAGAACCCTTATCTCCGAAAATGGAATTAAGGCTTGTTCCTATTATTGAAATATTCGAACCTTCTTGAAAGAGTGCTTTTTTTAAATTATCCTCAACGAGGTTTCCTCTACGATATTTATCGAATTCACCTGCATGCAAACTGATTTTTTTTGCAAGTTTAGCAAAATTATTCTCTCTTTCGCCTTTAGAAGAAAAGTGTTCATCACGATTCTCATCGTTACTTGTAACTTCAGGCAATTCGTCTAACCATTGTTCAATTTGTTTTTGAACTCGATATTTATTCTGAAAGTCTGCGTAGATTAGCCCTCCTAAGTCAGTAGGGATTTTTGAATCTTCTTTAATGGGAATACCAGGATTGCCTTCAGTGGGGTTATTTGAATCTTTTTTTGCAGGAGCAGTAACAATGATTACTTGCTCCTCCCCCAAAACACTGGCAAATAACCCGAATTCAACCAAAACATTATCTCTCGGCTGGTGACGTATTTCTTTTCTATACCAAGTCTTGTCATCTGCTCCGAATATCAATATGGCTCCATCCACTTCCTTACTCACCTTAATAAGAGAAGAAAGGACATATTTTCCGAGTGGAAGGAGATCGTCTTCAGTCCACGGTTTTGCTATATGCCCGGCATCAGTGATCCATGTAGCAATCTCACGCAATTCATTAATACGTTCGCTAGAACTTCCAATAAATATTTTCTTTGGCATTTTTCTTGCGCCTTCAATCAGTTGATAGTAACGCCAATTCAAATCCAGTTTACAAATGAATTGTCTTTAGCTGTTCTTTTTCGCAACGCTAAGGATTATGCACGTAAACTCATTATCACCATCAGGGTATGATACATGTTTTCACACCTCAATCTCCTTAACAGCAATTTCTATTCGAATCCCATTAACTTCTGATCAAAATTTGAACGAAAATTGCACATATATAACAAATGAAGGGTCTACGGAGTAGAAAATCATACTTACTTATTATTGCGATTCGTATGTATTTTCAGGATAAGAATTATAAAACATCTGTTTCCCTCCGTCTCGATCCATCGAACCCGTATATAGGTTATATTTTCGACAGAAACTAATACTTTCCACAAACACCGTATTGGCAAATGGCCCCAAGCAACAGTTGAAGCGAAGGTTGGCTTATCGGCCGAAAAAGCTCGGTAGAGAGAAGACTCCAAGTAAAGCAGACTGTTTTGGGCGATCAATCAGATGGAAGTTTAAGAAGTGAAGTAAATGTGATGTTCAAACGATATTTGAGGGACGGAACAAACCACCAGATGATAGACTTGATTAAATTACCTTGATTTATCAGCCCTAATACACGCATAATTTTGCGATGCTGTTGGGTTCTCCATTTCTTCTTCGAACAATGATAAGCAGCTAGCATTCGAGAATCCGACTTTGCCTAAAAGTTCGAGATGCTTAGCCACATAGAAGCGCCCACCTTCAAACTTCTGTAACGCCCCAACCGGTTTAATAAAATCGCCATTTATCAAGATGCCATTGTTCGCTAAAATACCATACGAACGCCGATAAACAGTATCAATATTTTCTGAGCTACCCAAATCATGCAGCGCCCAAGTCGAAACAATTGCATGGCTTGGTTTAGATACCCGTTCCTCCCACGAATCTTCTACCAAATCAACCTGTATGTATTTGACTCGCGAGGTAAATTTTTGCAATCGTTTTTGAGCAATTTCTAACATTGGCAACGAAAAATCGATGCCACAGTAAGATATTTTTGGCATTCTTTGCAAAAGAAAATTTGCTAAGTAACCTGGCCCAATTCCTAACTCCACTATGCTTCCATCAGCAGGAAGCGTTTCTTCCAATTGGGACAGGATTAGCTCGAATAAGCGAAGTCGCTCGGGCGTAGGAACAAACCTTTCTGCCCAGCCAAGAGCAAACTCCTTTGAATGAAATTCATGCTCAGCACCGACAAAATCTGTCGTCATCGGGGTTTACCTTTAAGCGCATTATGTATTCAATCTAGCCGTTACTTCTATTTCTAATTTCATTGCATCATCGAGCAAACCAGCAACGAACATTGTTGCCGCTGGCTTAGCTTTGACAAGGTATTTTTTAAACACTGGCCAGCAGGGCTCGAAATCTAGTCTATTAGGATATATGTAATGAATTCTAACAATATTATCAATACTACTACCTGCCTGAAGCAGTACTTTCTCGATATTTTTAAAACATTGTTCAGCTTGCTCTACCGGATCGCTTGAGATAGACATGCTTTCATAATTATATCCAGTGGTACCAGATACAAATACATAATCGCCATCTACAACTGCACGCGAATAGCCTATTTTGGTCTCAAAATCTGAACCGCTTGATATATGTTTTCGGCCCAACTTTCCCTCCTTAATTATAATTCTGTTGAACTAAGGGAGCACAAAGCACAGCTTTGATATACCCGGCGTTACGTATTTACTTTAAGAAAGCTCCCATACTTAAACGATCTTCTACAGAATAACCAAGAGATTTATAAAAGGCAGCTACCTCCGTATTAGTTGAACGTATTTGTAAATTGACTTTAATACAACCGAGTTCTTTGAGCGATTCCATAGCTGCTTGAACAAGCTTTTTACCGATACCAACACGGCGATACTCTGGTAATACTGCAACGGCATACAGCCATCCCCGATGGCCATCATAACCGGCGATGCACCCGCCTACGATCGTCTCATCTAATTCCGCTACAAAGATTAGATCATCTACCTTGAGTTTTGCTTCCAAAACAGATGACGGCTCATTGTGGGGAGGGTCATCAGGGAACACTTTCTTCCATAGCTGGATCAGTGACTCCTTGTCACCTTTTTCAATTTTTCGTATTTTCATTTTTCACTCTCGATAAATAACACCGTAATTTCAAGCTGGCGTTATCATAGCTTTTTCCATAAACTGAAGTCGCTACCGACCGCAGATACTAAATAATTACCACACCATGAAAAACCGTAAGCCCTTAAGTGCTCTGAATCAAGTTTTTTACAATAAGATTGATGACCATCAACCAAAGCAGATTTATATTCGCTGCAAAAGTAAAGATCGTACTCAGGCCAATTTAGAGCGTGAACTTCAATGCTTTCCCCGTGATTACCGCTGTGAGGAAGGCCGCCACCGTGGATTCCACAAGTATGAACGCTCTCTGATCCAATTGGACCTATACCTTCGCAAGTCAATTCACGCTCATTAAACCAGTTTCCGTACTCTTCATAGTCGCGAGAAATTTTTTCACCCGTATTACAGTCAAAAAGCCCACGACCTTGACTCGAAATTATCAGTAAATAGGGACCGCGTTTAGAAAAACCAAGATCAGTTAGCCCACCTACCGATGGAGAAGCAACTTTCGCCCAGCCGTCTGGGCTTTCAGCCTCCTCTATTTTGCCAAGGAGAATTTTTAGTCTTTCTAGATTTGGGTCTTTTTTATTAAACAATTCCACGATCTCAGTTTAGCTATAAAATAAATTATAAGCAGCACAGCTTTGCTGCGCCCATGGCCGAAAAAAAATAGTTAAAACCTTATTATATGTTTTACCAATACTTGTCATGAACTGTAGTTTTAGCTGCAAAAAAAACAATTCGCTTTGGGTATAAACGTAAGTGCGAATACATTTTCGAGGTCTACGCCCCAAGAAGATATCTCCTCATCTTGCTCCGGATCTTCGTAAAGAATCCATACCGGATAAGCCTTGAAGAGATCTTCTGTCAGGTCTCGAATTCTTACAAACTTAAAATCCATGGTTCGCTCTCAAAAAAAGAAAGACTCAATGAGCCACGCATTTTGACACGTCCTACGCAGCTGACGCATGGCTGATTGACTTGTTTATTTGTCTGTGAAAATTCTTTCAATTGCATAAATAAACGAGGGATAATTTACCCTATCGTGTGATTCTTCGTAAACAGTATGATCTAGATTAGATTCAGGGAAGCCCAGTGCCGTCAACATATCAATAAACTCATACGCCGAAGTAATAAAGGAAAACTGACTTGAGCTGGTGATAAACAGTTTCGGCGGATTAATTCGGTCTATATCTTTCTCGTTTACCAGCTCTTTATATTGTTCAATAGTTGCAAGTGCTTGACCTTGTTGATCGTTAGCTCGAAAGCCAGGGTCTATGGCAATGAGGTGCTCAAAGTCAGATGTAAAACCACCTCCTTCAAGCAAAGCATAACCAACAAACGACCCACCGAGTGAGGTACCAACTAAAATACGCTTGTGAGTGTTAATTCTGTATTTTGATTCTACGTATGGTAATAACTCATCCTCAAAGAAACGTAGATAGCTTCTGTTGCCAACGAAGGTGTAATCAGTTTCTCGCCTTCCGCTTGGGCCTTGCCAAATTCCTACAAGCACCGCTTCGATGTTGCGTTCATCCAGTACGTTCGAATACACATCAAAACACCACTGCCCGTCTAAAGCATAAATAACAGGTTTTTTTTCGTTATCATAATCGTAGTTTTTAGGTAGATAAACTTGTAACTTATATTGGGTTTCTGTGTGTTTGGAAAATAACTGAAATGGATTTTCTCTCACGCCTTCGTATACATAGCCCACTTCCTGCTGATGAGAACAAGACAGTAGAATCAGACTGAAAAGAAAAGCTAGATATTTCGAAATAGGTAAAACACTCATTTTTAGATCAGACGCCCCGCCAAACCGCAAGCTTTAGCAAGCCCATTGGCAGCCATAATATCTATAGCTGAAACGGGCTCAAGCATTTTTCTTACGCTTCGTTGTCATATAAGCTGTATAAAATATCACCATCATCTCGAGTGCCAATTGCTTTAAAACCTAAACCAAGATACAACTTTTTTGCGGTGATATTATTAGGATTATGCATCGTTCGAATTTCCTCAGCACCTAGCGATCTCATCTCTGACAATGCCAGCTTAACCGCCTGCCTGCCATAACCTTTTCCTTGAAACTTAGAATCAATCATAAGCCGAAATAACCAGTACAGCTTATCAATTCCGTCTTCATCCTCTCGACAATAGGCAAGCATGCCTATCACTTCCGACTTCAAGCAGATTGCTTTAACAATGTAGTGTGGCTCAAATTTAGATTCGGCGATCGTCGCAACATTTGATGCGACAAACGACTTTTGCTCGTCTAACATATTTAGAGAAATACATTTACGCCAATTATCTTTCCCTACTGCAACGAGTTCAATTTCCATAAGCATAACGCTGCGTTAACCGACGAGCAAAACATAGCGTTGCAAGCCGTGGCCGAGCTTTTGCGGTATGTCATGGAGTTCTTGCTTATGCATGTTTGGCCTCTTGAAAAAACCACTTATAATCTGCTAGCTCCACAAAGCCCACTTTTTCGTAAAGCGCTTGGGCATTAACGTTAGTAGTCTGCGTGCACAACAAAAGACCTTTACTACCGCTTTTTATTGCCAAATCTTGCGCACTGGACAAAAGAGCTTGAGCAATCCCATGACGTCGAAAACTCTTTTCAATATACAAATCATTCAATATCCACATGCGCTGTATAGATTGAGAAGAAAACGATGGATAAAGCTGTGAGAAACCAACTGCCACACCATCGTTATTACGCGCTAAAAATATATATGAGTCTTCATTTCTTATTCGCTCACCGATAAATTCCTTAGCGCCTAGAAGATCAGATTTTTGCTTATAAAATACCCTATATCGATCAAACAATATTGACAAGTCATCTAGATCATCCAGTTCTGGTCTGTAAATTTGAAGTTCCATAGTGCTCTCTTATTTAGAAAATTTTCGGTAACGACCAAACCTCACTTAAACGTTAGGTAGACAGGCTTCGTAACCGGGCCTAAAACTAAATCTTTGTTGTCTGGATCGATAACCGCAGCCACGATCGCGAGGCTAAGTTTATCTTCATCAACACTAAAAGGTCTGCTTGAATCTCTCTGAAAGTCAAAATTCTTGGCACCCGTAAAGTCGAATTTATCAGACACATCTATCGCTTTACCCGTCATCTGCACGTCGGCAAATTGGAATTCGACTGCATTGTTCGCGGGGAATACTTGTTTACTGAGCAACTCCAACTGCTTATGAAGTTTTTTATCATAGGCTGTCACAGGCTGGATAAAGCCTTTCGCTACCACGACCCGGACTTTTTGTCCTGATGGCGCAGATACGATAATGCGTGGGCCGCCTTTCCTATAACTTCCGACGTTGCCTGGCTTCACTCCATTGACCGTGATTTTTGTTTCGAGATTTCGAGGCTGCTGCGTGGCAATGCCTTGCGATCCCGCCTGAGTCGCGGTGGAGAATAGTTGCCCCGACGCCTTCGTGCCATCCGCAAAAGTAACCACGAAAGCAGAACCAATTAACTCGGCTCCGGACACGCCACCCACATCCCACCTTGGGAAGCTGGCTGCGTCAAGCGGCTTCTTTTTAGTTCCAGCGATGGAGTTAGGGTCCATGTCGATGGAGAAGCCGAGCATCTCACCTGGGTTGAACCCCTCATCCTTGTTCATATCAAATGCAATGCGCAGGCCCCGATAACCTTTATTTCCACCTTTTCCGATATATCCTTTTTTCTTGGACATAGTGAGAGGAATCACACCGGTAGCCATATCGGTATTGATTTGCAGCGGTTTGGCCGTGCTATCTCCCGCAAGGCCTTCAGGATCGAATACCGAGTCCGGAAACAGCGCATTCGAAACATCCATCTGAAACTCGACGATCTTCTTGCTCCCGGTATTCGACAAGCGAAATGAATTTTTCCCATAATTCGACTTTTGAACGTTGTCCACATCGGACATGATCTGAAGTACGGCTTCGCCCACCGCTCCAGTCGAAGCGGTAGGTCGCGCCTTAAGGTATTCAGCCCGAGCCAAGGTGGCTAAAAAAGCCAGCATGGCAAACGGAAGTATCCAAAACATCATTCGTGATCGCAGTCTCATGGTAGTCTTCTTCTCATCGTTTATCTTCAAAAAATTGTTCTAAGCATTTTTGTTATGTGTTTCATAGCTCGTAGTTAAAAACATATTTATGAGCACCACCTTCTTGGATTATATCAAGTGTACCCGAAATATTTGCGAGATCGCCCGTACCAGATCCGCGCAAAACGTACACTTCTAACTTTTGAGTTTGCGGTGAGATAAAGCCGTTATGAATTAACGTAAATGAGCCATTTTTACCGGCAACTGAACCTGAAAACTCTTCTACTGCCGAATATGCAGCAGTACCGCCTTCAGTTCTTTTGCTTAACATTTGGCCGATGCCCGAGCCTAGCAAATCGCCACTATATTTTTTACGGATGATCATTCTTCCAGCTGGAGCATCAGAATCTTCTTGGGGCTCCAATTTCACTTCAAAAGTTCCAGTTGCTGACATTTTTGCTTCCTCTAAGTTTTTTCTGCATTAACTGAACATGCAGATACAAATAAAATAATACTTAAAATTCCATAAATCGTTTTTTACACGATGTTGACACCTAGTGACAAATAAGGCAAAGCAGATGCGCGACACACGTGAGCTGCCTTTATTTGTTAACCGTTTCTTGTTCATACATTAGAGCTACTGCTCAGCCCCAGACGATTAAGCATCTCACTAACCAGCACTAACGGCGGAGCAGTAGCATCAAAGAGTTCACCTAAATTGGCTCCGGGCCGAACGTTTAACATCTCTCGTTCCTTTGCTACTGTGCGTAATTCAAATTCCTGCTCGTCCAGAATACGAACACTCGCTCGTCGATTAATACGTTTGAGGTTTTCTTCGGCCGATAGCGTCAAAAGAAAACAACGAAATTCAGCATCATGATTGATCAATCGGCGGCGCAGGTCATCAATTTCTTCTGCTGTAGTCCAGATATGGGCAATGACAAAGTGTTTATAGCCGAGACTTTGATAATGGGGTACAAGAAGAGCAATGGTCGAATGTAAATGTTCGAGTCCATCGGATAGCTCAGGATTAGTAGCCACTAAAAAGTCGCCATCGAGCATGACACACTGGTCAATACTCTCCATCAGCGCATCTGCAAGTGTCGTCTTTCCAATTCCAAGAGGCCCGTTAAGTAGAATGATCATACTATGTATCCAATATCGTGGTAACGCCGCGCTCTTGCTGAAAAAATTTTCGCTTACGCTCAAAGTTATTCAGCAATACCTTACTCTACCTTCGTGATTTTTGTTGTATTTCGTTCAGAATAAATAATTTTAATATTACCATCTCTGACGCCTAAGATATTTGTCTCAATAGCTTGCTCTTCATATGTCTCGCCAAAAACTGATGAAATTGATTTAACCTCTTCAATAATTGTTGCTTGATTTAATTCTCGATCGATGGTGATACTCTTTATTTCACCAACTATTTCTCCAACACTTTTTTGAGATAGCGGTGCCATAAATTCCATAAACTCAAGCCATTCATCACCACTCATTTCTTTGCCATCCTTACCGCCTTTTATTGTTGTGGTCCAAATAAATTTACTCTCCGAGTCAACATAATTTCTTAGTGTTTCAATTTCAAAGTTTTTGCTTGCTTCTGCAATCACTTCCATCACAGCCCTCGCTTTACTCTCGTTTAGGGACTCATCCGCGATAGTTATAAACGATAAGAACTGAATAAATAACAAGATCAAAAAAATTTTCATAGATATCCTAACTTAATAATTCTATTTTGATTAACATAGCGCTCACATAAAATGACAGCTATTTCTAGCAAATCATTTTTGATGCGCTGATTATGGATAAACTAACTCTTTGACCATTAGTAACCATTCACCACCATGCATACAACCGGGATAACGAACTACTGGTAAGGAAGACACAAACCTATAACCGATATACTCGTAGAGACTTTTTGCACGAGTATTTTCAGACGCTACGATAAGGCTCATGGCACCAGTGCCGCCGGAAATTGCTCGCTCTTCTGCTTCGCGCAATAACTTTTGCGCGATACCCCTACCCCGGTACTTTTCAAAGGTCGCAATTGCATTTACGTACCAAGTTCCCGGTGCTTCAGCCTCCAGCAGAAACAAGGGTTTAACAACTTTAGGGTATTCTTCAATATTTTCTATGCAAAGCTGGTCAGGTTGTTTATATGAAACAATCATGCCTTGAATGCTACCATTCTCTACACAAATCCGAGCATTTTTATAACTAAAACCACCTTCTTCTCGCGACGCTCGCATGCGGCCAACATCCATCGGGTCTTGACCATTCTCCGCAATTTCACTCCATAGATATTTGGGAATGCCTTCGCCAGCTAAATTGAGAAGATATGCCAGCTCGGTAGCATTGTCCTTTACTGCACTCTTAATATTCATAAATATCCAATTCTTTATTTATGCATAACACTGCGATAGGTTGCCCGCACTGGCGAGTCGAATTTTGCGATATAACAGGAAAAGCCAAGCCCAAAAAAGAGCGTAGCCATGCGGGTCAACTTGATAGCTTTGTTGTGCATATTATTGTCCAAATGAGTATGTATCTTTGAAGGCCTGACTTCTAAATGCAAAATATGTAATGGCTATGATAGACCCACTTTTTAGAAATAAATAAGTAGAATTTATTGGGTCAAATATCATCGCTAAGGGCAAGCCCGATAAAGCCCCTAGATGATCCACCCATGTAGCAATAATAGCTAGCGCCGCCAAAATTAGATAAAAATATGGAAAATAACAGCTTTTTTTAAAAGCCAAATAAGCGCACAGTAAAAGAAGCGGATATAGTATAAATAAAGAGATTAATGGCATTAACCAATATACAACCGCTTTAGATGAGCTCCATTTATCTTGATAGTAGACATACTCACCTATATTCGAAATGACATCTACCGCAAATATCGATGAAAATATACACCAAACTATAAGCATACCCCATAGGACTTTTAGCCATCCTAATTTATCCAGGTTCATCAGTTTTCCTTTGATTTATGACGCATTACTAAATAGCGAGCGTCTAGCAAGTCCGTTGCAAGCCTGTTTTTTCACGCATGTACGACGTATTAGCAAATTGTTATGTGTTTGAAAGTAAACCATAACTTGTAACAACCCATTCAATTTGCTCTTGAGTATCTGGAACTTGAACACCCCTTTTCTTTGAGATCTGATCAAACGCCTCATCTGGACTAAAACCACAATGTAACAGAATACCAAACGAACTTAATGACCTGGTTATGAGACACGGCGCTCCATTACTATATTTGCCCGAGAATATACAGGATGTGGCCCTAGCGATACAGTTTTGAAACCGTGCTTTTTGTATAAGGCAATAGCTGCTTCAAGCTTGGTATTGGATAAAAGGTAGACTTTTTGAGCACCAATCGTAACGAGTTTGGATAAACATGCTTGCATAAGTTGATTACCAAAACCGCCACCTTGTGATTGGGGAGAAACGGCCATGCGGGCAAGCTCGAAAACTCCATTGCCTTCGTTAAATAATGCGCAGACACCTACGACCTTGCCCTCCGAGACCAAGCTAAAAATATAGCCTCCCTTCTCTATGATTTGATAAGGGTTCTCAGCTAATGCTCGATCCGCATCTTCAAGCTCGAAATAAATCGAAATCCATTCTTCATTCAAACGAATAAAATCATCCAGGTGTTCTTTTTTATTTTCTAATACTTCCATACTTTTGTGTCATGACGCTTCAATGTGGGACCGAAAAAGCAAAGCTTTTCAAGTCTCACACCATTTATTTGTTAGGGCTACTTTGCCATCTAATATCTATTTTTCTATGTTGTGCCACACAATCTCTCAAATATAAATTAATAAGACTTTGGTACGGCACTCCGTTTTCTTCGGCCATTTCTTTAAAATAATCGATTACATCAGCACTCAAACGCATCGTCACTGGCTTCTTTAGCTTCGAAGCATACGGATTTTTACGTGACTTCATTTTCGACAAATCATACTCGGCTTTCATTGGACACCACCATCGTAATATTTACATTCGTTACTAGTCGCCTTGCGTGCAGAAATGATACGAATTACCTCTCCGGAACCTCTTTCGCAATGGCAAACCATAAGAACACGGGCTTCACTACTAAGTCCGAGCATTAGAAAACGGTCTTCGAAATCAGAATGTTCTTCGTCATAGAATTGGATGGCGAACTCGTCATAAAAGACGGTTTGAGCTTCTTCAAACGAAACTCCGTGTTTCTTTAGATTTGTGAGGGCTTTAGTCTCATCCCACTCAAACTTAATCATATGTACATTGTATGTACATTTTTCACAATGTCAACCTTGTCCTGACACTGCAATCAAAGGCGAGCGTCTGAGTGAGTCCAGCGATAAAATCGCGTTTTCTGGTGGCTTTGTTAGCCTTTTTTCAGTCGACCGAATCATATATCTTTACCCCTCGGTCTATTAGATATTGTTTGCAATCCTCAGCCAAATATTCGTTCTCAATAAGTAACGTCGAATTCCTATCCTGATTCATTATTATTAAACTGCCATTTACTTTTACAAGAACTGCATATGGCATTTGACTTAATGTAGCTTCGATCTCTTCGGTAGAAAACTTTGACTTAATTTTCTGATAAGTAAAGCCGTGCTCATCGTAACAGCCTTCGAAAATCTCGTTATCTTCTTGGTACTTAAAATTTAGGTTTACACCACCCTTCCCAAGTTTTTCTATAAAAGCCAAGTCATCCAACTCAATCTCTACAAACTCGCGCTTTAATATCTTATCAGTAATTCCCTTTGCTTCTGCCAAACAGATACCAAGCTTATCTCTAAGCAAAAGGGAATTTTGAACTTTATTGAATCCTTCCCTAAATGACGTGATCTCTACCTTCATGACATTACTCTTTAAAGGCTACCATTTATATATACACTTTCATGGCGCACTACCGCAAATAGCGTATCAAACGACACATGAGCTTAATCGTACAATACAGCAAACCCCACGACTCATCTAGCTCTCGGACGAACTTTAAAAATTTTGTCCCAGAAATAGCCGTCCTAAGACCGAACCCTATACCTAGAACCTGGGTATTGAGGATTTGTTAGTTTAATTTCGGCAAACTATCTTATTGACAATTTTCTCGGGAATGATGCGCTTGCTCACTCGGTCAACGACTCAACTAAACCAGCTTAAGAGGCATTGAGACAGAAAAAGCATTGGAAAATACCTAACTACGTCGATGATATTCGTGTAACAACATGGGCAAAGTTTTGTTGCTGTCGCAAACCCAATATGCCATTGACCTTGCTGGCTTTTTCTTGCTTTTTTTTGAGGCACTTCGACTCGAAGCTTTTAACCCGTTAAATATTTATTGGTTAAAACTAAAGGAAACAACAGCGGTTTCTACCTTCGGCCTTTGCTTTGTATAGGGCTTTATCTGCTCGCTCGAATGCCGTCACAATAGTATCCTCCAGTTCGAACTCTGTTACGCCAAAAGACATCGTGATCGATAGCACTTGTGAATCGTCGGCAGTGACTTTGCGGTTCGCGATTGACTCGCGCAGATTATTTAACAAGGTTGCAGCATCACTGAGTTCTGTTTCTGGTAACAATATCACAAATTCTTCACCGCCATATCGGGCGACAAAATCCACCTCACGTATGCGCTCTTTCAAAGATCCGGCAATGACGCTTAAAACCTGATCACCCGCTTGATGGCCATAAGTATCATTAAAGGATTTGAAATGGTCGATATCGCCAACCGCTATGCATAGGGGACGTTGGTAGCGCTGAAAACGTCTCCACTCTTGTGCAACACGTTCTCTATAAGCTACGCGATTTGGCAAGGCTGTTAATTCGTCGTGTGTAGCACGATAACGCTCTTCCTCAAGTTGGTCTTTGACTTTTTGTGATTCGTCCTCGACAGACTCAACGCGTGCCACCAAGGCTTTCAGTTGTTCCGCTAAAGAGCTTCCTTTTTTGCTTTCTTGTTTGAACTTTTTTAGAGCGCCTTGAATCGAGGAAAGTTGAATCTTCACAGCGCTTTTCAATGTATCCAATGTAGTCGCGTTTTCCACAGACGAGTGAAGCTCTTCCATATGATCAGAGATTGATTGCTCAAAAGCAGAAGAAACCTCTAGCCCTAAGTCTTCATCTCTCACGATTTCTTGCAATCGTAAACCAATTTCATTTAACTCTGCACTAACCTTGTTGAGATAGCGATTAGTTTCACTATCTCCAGCTAAATATTTGCGCAATAAGATAAAACGCAACTGTGCGAGTGCCTTTGGCAATTGGGGTGGCTTAGTGGGAGGGACCAGGTTGTTACGTAAATTTTCCATAGCCTCGCCAACTTCTAGCGAAGGCGGGATCAACTTATGGATCTCTAGCATACAAACTCGCGCTTGCTCTAAGTGATCGCTCTCGCTTTCTTTAGATTTATTCGCTTCATAGGCAGAGATTGTCTGCTCTAGTGCCTCTAACTCACTACTGACGGCGTCTTTTGAGTTATTCAAGAGTGCTTGTTTGAACCTGTTGACGGCCTTATCGACCTCTGCATCTAAGCCAGTCACAAGTGAACTCAAATTGATCACTGAGCGGCGTAAAATAGTCGCTTGCTGGGATAAGCGCTTCTCTAGTTCATCATTCTCGTGCAACAACGCTAAATACTTGTCTCGCCAATCTTGCTGACTCGTCATGATTTAGAAACTCGCAAGTGTTCACTTATGATGTAAGTATAGTCAGTGATCCCCAAAACTTTACGCTCGTCACTATTAAGAGGGTTACCGCACTATTTGCATGAAAATAGCCGCATGCGCCGTTACCGTTAAGAAAGGACTACAGCTACTTTTAGCGCTTTCAATATTACCCGATTAACCCAGCTGAGATATAAGTCTTTGTTTTTCAAAATCCAACAACGTTAACTCCACACCACGAACATACAGTTCGCATTTTTTAGTAGCACTTGTTCCGCAGACATTTAAAAGCTCGGAACCTGTCAATTCTTAGCTTGGGCTGAAACAGCAAAAATCAATACTATAAAATGCTTCATTACTATATCCTCGCAGCGCTAACGATTAACGCAGAGATAGCACGTCAGGAATGTCTTGCTGGCTTTGTTTATACGATGCTGCGGCTTGTTGTATGGCGTTCTAGTTAGATGATTGAACAAGTGAACGGAAGCCACCATACACCATCCGCTTAGCGTCAAAGATCGGTCTTGATCTATGAGTCAGTGGGTCGATCAAATCCGTCATCCTTGGATCGGCTGAGACCCGTCTATTCGCAACATCACGAGCTTCACGTGATTCGAATACAACCCAGCCGAAGACTACCGCCTCACCCTCGTTGATGTTCACAGCATCATTGAATGATCGAGTGCCTTCCAGCTTTGAATCGTCAATTACATATTCCGAATAATCGAGCGCACCATGTTCCTTCCAAATCTTCGCAACCTTCTCAACAATTTCTCTATATGTATCTATCTGATCTTGCGGCACAGGTAGTACAAAGCCGTCAATATAGTGAGTCA
>JANQJB010000044.1 GCA_028281865.1 Marinagarivorans sp. | reverse complement strand
TAATTCAAAAAACGCAATAAGAAATTTTGCTACTGGATTTTCTAACTGCATTACATTTTTGAGTTCTTTTTTGCTACTTGGAAATTCAAATTGGGTTGTTGCTTGAAGTCCCGCTTCGAAGCCTTTCGCAAATTCTTTGTCTTTCATCTGTGTTACAAAATACTTAAATACAATTAATACCTCAGCATCACCAGGAATCTGTTCTTCTGCTAAAAACAATGTAATCCAACGTTTGCAAATCACATCCCATGTTAATGTTGTTGGTTCAGCATTTATCTGACACACTAGCGGTACGCTTGCTGCGAGCAATAATAATCTTCGTCGTTTAATACTCATGACTAAGCTCTCAATGTTGCACCAAGTGATTGGCCAATATGATAGCCGAGCACCTGCAATATAAATGACGGGTGTGCAATCAATCCTTGATTTAAAATTGAAGCGTCGGATACAAAAATATTGTTATAGCCATAGAGTTTTCCATTCGGGTCAACAGAGTGAATTTTTTCATTATTTCCGATACGGCAAGCGCCGCGCAGCATTGCGCCAGATAAACTCGAGTGGTGAGTTACTTCGTCCCATAACGATTTAAAGCCTGCGGCTTTAGTCCATTTTTTCAATAACATTTTTGTAGCAACTTCGTTTTGGCTATCACCCTCCTTTGTCGTTATTGAAAAGCGTTTTTTGCGAGTATCGACAATATCGTTTCGGTTTCCGCCAGATTCCATCATCGAAGCAATAATGCCAATTCTCTTGTAGTTATTCTTCATCCAGGTCAACGTTCTTTCTGGACCTTCGTGAACGCTGTAGAGTTTGGCCAGTGAAACCGGGCCGACAATGCCACCTAAATTACGTCCCTGGTATAACAAGATGCCTTCTGATTCAAACTCTTTTACAACCAAATCAATGGGAATACCTGCATGTGCGTCTTCAATCATTTTATCGCCTATAACGAAATGGTTTTGAACACGTGTATCAGCTAAATAGCGCCCCACATTTTTATTGCCAATACCATCAGGTGCAAAAGTTTGTTTGCTGTTTTTGAGTAAGAAGGGCGTTTCCAGCGCTCCTGCGGAAACGACAACTGCATCGGCCTTAATTTTTTCCGGGCGCTCATTCCGAATGATGTCGAGACTTTCAACAGTTTTTGAATCTTTTAAATTCAGTTTTAAAACTTGTGTATTGGTTAGAATTTTGAGGCGGCCTGTTTTTTTAGCTCGCACCAACCAGCTATTGGCTGTCGTAGTTTTATCGTTGGGTAAGCAGCCGAAAACACACATACCGCATTTATTGCAAGCTGGTCTTCCTTCATGAGGTTTCGACAAAATGGCGGCTTCTACTGCAGAGGCTTTCCAGCCCAATCTGTGTGCTGATTCTAAAAGCCTTGTTGAAAGCGAATTCAGAGCATGGTGTGGCGTTTTATGCCCGGCAATTTTTAAGAAGTCTTTTGTCGTTTGTATCGTTTTATTGATACTACGAACGTTAAGCCCCCATTTTTCTAAAACCGCAACTGAAAGCGTATGTGTGACAGCTTGGTAGCGCAAAGTACTGCCACCCAAGCCCAATGCCCGCTGCAAAGCGTGAGAGCCAGACCATTCACTCTCAGCCGTTGGCCAAGGTAAAGATGCAGTTTCAAAATTATATTGATTGATTTTGGATTGACTGGGTCCGACCGCAGGACCGCGTTCAATTAATATAACCTGATAACCTTTTTCTGCAATGGCAGTGGCAGCGGGTAAGCCACCGGCACCGCTGCCAATGACAACAATAGTCTGCTCCAAGAGTTTTCTCCTGAACGTAATAATCCATCAACCTATTTAAGGCTGTAACGACTTAGAATTACTTTTTTTTAATTACGATGTACGCTAATGGAACGAGCTAAAACATCTTCTCAACATATCCTGACCTTTTTCCTCAATTGCATTTAAACTTGTTAAATCAATTCAGATTTATAGATAAGACAAGCGGATGTAGATAAACCGTAAAAATAGTTTTCAATTGGAGAGATGAATTGGAAGGTGTTTTTATATGCCAAGACAAGCGTGTACTAAATAGCGATTATTTTTACGGTAAAGCTCTTTTCAAGTGTCGTGTGGCTTACGTCGGTATTTGCTTATGTTTGCTTATTAATTCGGAATGAGAGATAAGATAGATCAAGAGCCTAGAGTAAACCTATTCCTGTTTGTTATTGACCTCTGGTGACTCAACGATTATTTTGTGGGGGTTAAATATTTTACGCGGCAAGTTACCATCTGCTAAGCCCAAATTGCCATTTGTGTTTTCTCCCATGCCCCAAACACTCCCGTCGTGCTTAATGAAAATCGAATAACTCGTGCCGCCAGCGATATTTGTAATATTGCTGGCGATTTTCACAAAATTGCTTTTATCAGTTGTAGAAAGGCTTTCTTCGTTAATTAATTCGACAAACTCCCCAATTTCTCCCGTTCCCAGCTGTCCGTAATAATTATTTCCACTGCTCCACAATGAACCGTCATTTTTAATAATCAAGGAGTGATAAAAACCACAAGCGACAGTGGCAATGTCATCAGTTACAAAGGTAAACTCATTCACCCAATCAGTGGTTGAACCCAAACCGAGTTGCCCCGAGTTGTTTGCTCCAATAGCATGGATGTCGCCATCTATACCTAGCGCAATTGCGTAATTAACACCAGATGCAACACTTTTTATGTTGTCTAATAGTCGTTTCGGTTTAACATTATCCGCATTCAGGAAGTCGTTAAGCCAAACTGAATACCGGCGATCAACGATTCTATGCCCCTCATAAAATGGCAGCCCCCAAAGAGAATTATCATTTTTTATTAAGAATATGTAGCCGCGAGCAGCTGTTGCGAACTTCACATCGGGCATAACTTCTATAATTCCGTCATCTCTTGAGCACGCCCGTAAGGTTCCATCACTGGTAATAAAAAAACCTTCTAAAATAGGTCCATCAGCAACAAAAATAACATCATCAGCAACCCAGTTAGGCTCGTCAATTCGAGTGTTTGTTGTTAAACAATAACTTTCTCCGGATATCCATAACGATTTATCGTTTTTGAGAATTGAAGCGCTGCGAAACCCCGTTGCAACTTGAGAGATATCTGACATTATTCTTTTGTAACGTCTAATTGCATCTTTATCGCCGTTTGGTATTGAGTCTGGGCTTACACTATTTGGAGTCCCCGAAAACCACAGCCCACCTTTATCATCCAAAAGCATTGACCATTCAAGGCCTGCAGTCGCATCTACAAACTTTAAGGTTTCTGATTCACCTTCGCCAGTAGCACCATTGTCATCACTGACGCACGCTGTTAAAAAACAGAACACTACTAATGCGATAAATTTCGCATAGATACTCAATATTAATTCCGTTATTTTAAAATCAACCAAACCATTCTCCTGACCTAAACGCCGGCATTCACTAGATTGATATTTTTTGCCACGATCAAATTTGAAACCCAATATTCGACGAAAACCTTACTCTCTCCCTAGAAGGGATCCCTAAAATAGTTAAGACAAGCCGGCGCAGAGTAACCGTAAAAATAGTTTTTCAATTAGAAAAGTCAGGCGAAGTCAGCCTGAAGCAACTCACCCGGACCACGATTCAGAGTATTTATAGAGCGAGAACTACTGTATATGGAGTGGTTATCTAATTGGATTCAAGCAATTCACATCCTTGCTCATCAACCGGTGTTTCTCTAAACGTATTGGGGCACATATCCAAATTATTTGCGACACCATCCACATCTAAATCATTCTCCAATTCAATCGCGGTTATCTTTATCCAATTCATATTTACGCCAGCGTCGGCTGAAACATACCTTAAAATATGACGCCCTGAAGAGACAGTAATTGGGTCCGCGTCAAACGTTTGAGTTTGAAATTGCTGCCAACCCCCAGTCGCGACTTGCCGACCTTGCAGAAAGTAATCATTTAATAAGATTGAATACCTATTATCAATAGTTTCATCGTAAGCACTTGCCATTCGAGTGGAGACAATATAAGTGCCCGCTTGCAAATCGACCTCGTATTCAAGCCACTCGCCTGGTTCCGACCAACCCACATTAAACCCTCCACAATGATCTGCGGTCGTTTCAATATCGACGTTATCATTACGATATTCATTCCCTTTGTTTCCAGGAGTATTATCATGAAAGTCCGTATAATCTTCAGCTTCTATTTTAACCTGACCAACGGGAAGCGGTTTATCACACTCGGCAAAGTCGTCAATTAAAGGAGGCGTAACATAAACGTTGACTTTTCCGCGTGAAATACCATCTTCGTTGTCGATAACGGTCACTTCAAAAATAAATAATTCTGGCGTTCGTTTATCAGTAATAGTAGGCGCTATAAAATTAATTTCGTCGGTATTCGCACCATTTAATGCTACAGCGGGGCCTGCTATTTGCGACCAATAAACGCCTCTAATCTCGCCATCACTATCACTAAAAAATGCCTCCACTTTCGCCAGAGATCCAGCTTTATAGGTATGCTCTTTGAGCAGCGTTAATTTTGGTGGAGTATTTACCGGGTTCACGATAATACTCACCGTGTCTGTTCCTATCCCACCGTCATTATCTAAAGCTTCCAGTTGAAAAACTAGCTCCACCAGTTCTGTTGTTGCCGGGGCAATAAAACCACCTGCGCTTTTATTGGTAGAAACTTCAATGGATTTTGGTCCTTCAATCTGAGTCCATTTATAAGAAATGACCGTACCATCGAAATCTTGAGCCTCACCGCTCAAAATTATTTCCGTCTTCTCCGCCAAAATCTGTCCCTCTCCTGCCGAAACGACCGGTAAAAGATTGCCCTCTTTTGGCTTATCATCTACAGGTGTTTTACTTCCACAAGAAACAAGAAAAATAGTAAAGGCTACAATCGCACTCTTTAAATATACAGACTGCATGACTTAATCCTCTTTTCGCTAAAGCTCTACCGAGAAAGAATAGATTGCGGTTCTTCCTAAGCCGCGGTTTGCTCTGACACCACTTTCAACAGAATCAAAATACTGTTGATCGAGAATATTATTAATTTTTAGCTGCATGGAAAAATTTCTACCATCAGCTTTGGATCTATAGGATGCACCCACATCGAATATCGAAAACGAATCGAGCACAACTGTGTTTTCCATATCTGCGTAACGATCACCCACATGATAGCCACCAAAGTTAATACTTAATCCATCTAACAAGCCGGAGTTAAACAAATAATTGGCAAAAAGGCTTGTAGTAAAACTAGCGACCAAGGGTGGCTCAAGATCTTTGAATGCACCAGCTACCACAGTGCTCTCAAGGAAGGAAAAAGCCCCCGTTATATTCAAGCGTTCTCCGAAAGACGCAGTTAAATCGATATCGACACCCTCAACCGTTTGTTCGCTACTCACATCCGCAATACGCTGTCGAGTTTGTGGATGAATATTAATATCGACAATATTTTCTTTATCAATTGAATAAAGTGCAGCGGTCGACAAGAGCTTGCCATTAAAACCCAGCCATTTAATTCCCAATTCAAGTTGTTCAGATCTTTCGGGCTCAGTGATATTAGTTCCAACATCATCAATTAAATAATTAGGGCGCATCCCTTCACTAAAACTAAGATACAACGAAGTATCGACAATGGGTTTATAAACTAAACCAACTTGTGAAGCGTATTCCTTGTAGTTTGTTAGTTCCTCTCTCGGCCCGGAATTGGCATTCAGTGATCCCTCTGTGTAGATATACCTTGAACCGAAAGAAAAAAGCAACGATCGACTCAATTCAATGGTGTTTTGTAAATATGCGCCATAGTCAACGTAGTATAAGGCTTGCTGATAACTTTCTCTTTCCGAAGAACCATCATAACCACGAAATTCTATATGGACTTCATCAAGTGCATTAGTAGAGCCATCTGAACTCAAAATAATTCTGTCGATGTCATTACGTTCTTCAAGCGATACTAACTCTATATTTTTTTGCGTGTAACGGTCCAAGCCCATGGTAATGTGATGAGTAAAGCTTGTGAAGTCAATTGACCCCTCAATTTTCGCCTTCAACAAACTACTTTTACTTCTTCCATATTCATCATATATGCTCCTTAATTTTGAGTACTCATAAGCTTGATTAATACCACCTTGAATGATTGAGTCTTGGCTCCATGCTACTTCTGCGCCGGCAAATAAAATGTAGCTTAATTCTGGGTCAGTGGAATTAATATTAATTAACGGTGAGGTACCCGATATCAAATTTGAGTTTCCTCTAACACCAAAACGTTCTTCATCTAAACCGAAAACTTTTAATTGGCCATGCCAGTTAGATCCAAACTGCTGGGTATATGTCATCGAAAAAAGTCCCAATTCAGCCTCGAAATCTTCTCGAGATTTTGGCAGTTTGGAATCTGAGGAGATTAAATTTAAGCGGGCTCCATCTGGAGAAACAATTATCGAATTTTGATCATTTATCTGCTCTGACTTTTGCCCCAGATAAGAGAGTTCGAGATGCTTATCATACCCAAAGGAAATATTTGCACTCGGCATTATCATCGTACGTTTGATATCACTTAGATTTTTTAATTCAGGTACATCCTGATAACCTGCAGTAATACCAAGCGAAATATCCGCATTTTCATGCTTATTAACCGGCCCTCCCCAAATAAAGTAGGTTTCTTTTCTATGGTCCGAACCAAAGTTAAGTTGTACTTTCGCTGGAGTACCTTTTTCTGGTCTTTTGCGCACCACATTAACAACGCCCCCAGGCTCTGCTTGTCCATACTTTAACGTCGAGGGCCCTTTTAATATTTCCACCGATTGATACATTATCGGCATTAGTTTATTTCCCAGGTTAGAATCTAAACGAAAGTCATCAAGATAAATAGCATTCCTGGGAAAGCCGCGTATATAAAAGTCGTCATTAGTATCTGCAATACCATCGGCGGGCGTAATCGCACTTGAGCTTTTAATAAAGTCCACTAAGCTCGTTGATAATTGATCTTCCTTTAGCTGCTCGGGCAGTGCAACGAGAAAACGAGCGTTGTCATAGTGGGTAAGGTGACTATGAATTTGCGAATGCGTCAAGGTCTGATAACGGAACGGAAGACGATTTGCGGTGACAACCATCTCTTCTAGCAAGGGTTGCGTACCATCCGGCTCCATCGTCTCATCAAGTTTTTTCTCGTAGATAAATATCCGTTGGTACGAATGATCATAATTGTAGGTAAGGTTTGACTTTGCTAATAGTTTTTCAATAGCGTTATCAATAGAGAAATGACCACGCAATGCTTCACTGTAAACCCCTTTAACAAGGCTATGTTCAACAAATACCAGAGTATTGGTTTGTAACGCGAATTCTAATAAGCCTGAGGAAAGGGGCTGTTGTGGCAAATTAAAATTAACTGTTTTACTTGGTCTATTTTCTGGATTAATGGAATTCCCGTAAACGAGCAGCGGCACTAATAAAAGCAGAAAACTAGAAAGTTTAAAATATCGATGGGTGAAGGATAATAAGTGCATCATGCAGAAAAGGCTTTGTTTTATTGAGGTAATGTTATATTAGAATAAAGTTATTGAGTTAAAATATAACTTTTGCCATCGGGTGCAGGCTTTGCAACTAAACCCAATGACAATTCAAGGCTACTTAACATAGCCGAGAAACTATTATCCAGTGGAACAAGTGCAACCACCTCTTTTGACTTTAACGAATCATCTCCAATCTTAATATTGGTTTTGTAATAGCGATTAAGATCATCGACGACTTGCTGCAGAGAATTTCCCTTAAAAACTAGATGGCCATTTCTCCAGGAGAGCGCTTGATCGACATGGATTTCTTGGGGCGCTTGATTTTTAGCCGCCGAACTTAAGCTAAGTTGTTGATTGGCACTGAGTTCAATTTCGGGTATTTGTTTATTCCATTGTGCAACACCCGGTAATAAACCCACTTTACCTTCCTCAACAGTCACTAAAGAATCTTCGCCGCGATTAAATACGGAAAACCTGGTTCCCAGCACAACAACCCAACCATTAGCCGTTTTAACTGTAAAAGGTTTATCCGGATCAGCAGCAATATCAAAAAATACTTCTCCTTGTTCAATATTTAAATACCTGTGGTCTGTTCGGTTTATTTGTGATTTAACTCGCGCATTGGTATTTAAAGTAATCACAGACCCATCAGCTAAAGCAATCGACTTCTGTTCACCCACATTGGTCTGGTATACCACCGCTTGATCAACAAGCGTTTCTTCGTTTTTAAAATCAGTAAATAATGCCACACTCAGTACAGCAAGCATCAAACAAGCCGCCAATCCGATATAAGGATTTACAAAGGAACCCAGTAATTTTTTGCGACTATTGCTTGCTGCTGCAACTACCTCCATTTCCTGCTTACTATTAGCTTCATCTTCAGAATATTCAAGATGTTTTAAGGCACCACTACGTTGCCACACTTCTTCCGCAAGAATATAAGCCTGAGCATGTTCTGGTTTCTGCTCCAACCAGGAAAAAAACGCTTCTTGCTCACCCTCAGTCAAGTTAGCCGACTGTAGCTTTACTAACCAATCTCGCGCCGTTTTTTTTACATCGTCTGACAACATATGCTCACTCTTCATAATCAAGCCTCATTCTCTACTTGATTACTCATCGAACTCGAGACATTCACTCGTGAAGTCAAGAGCCATTCGTATATGTTTTTCTACGCTACTCAATGAAATCCCCAGCTCTTCCGATATCTCTTTATTCTTTTTTTCTTCTATGCGACTCATCAAGAAGATATCCCGCGTTTTTTTAGGCAGTTCATTTATTCTATTTTGAAGAGACTCAATATCACGCTGGGCAAATACTTCTTTTTCAACCGAAACGGCCTGAACGGTTGAATCTACCGGTAATAGGTAAATGTCGTGGTTTTTATTCTTTCGAACTCTATTTAGAGCTAAGTTATATGCAGTTTTGTATAGGTAGGCTCGGGGGTTTTCGATATGCTCAGAATCAGGAAGGCGAAGGATATTATGAAATGTATCTTGGACGATATCTTCCGCATCTGCATTATCGCCAAATTTATGAAGAACATAGCCAGTCAGTTCATCATAGTGTTTTTGAAACAATATTTTAATATGGCTTACGTACTTCATAATACAAATGACCCGCCGATCCATGACAATTTGTTAAAGCGGGTAGTCGACGATTGAAATTAACATTCGTTGTCCGCAACAACAAAAACCCTATCCAGCAATCCTTCTTTCTTGCGGAAAGCGAGCAATCCAGCGACTAAATATCGTTAGCGCGGGGAAACCTGCGGAGGCCGGCATGATATACCGATTAGAAATTTTAATAAAGTGTAATCGTCGCAGAATTCAGCCGAGCGACTAAGAGGAAAATTTTCGCAAACACAAAAAGTGGGGGCTTCTATGAAAAATTAAGATTTGCTGAAAGTCAGATCATACGCCTCCTTGGGGCAATGTGAAGAAGGCCCTACAGTATCACGGTTATGCTGTGAACACGGTCTTACTCAGGCCAGTTTTCACAAATGGTGCAGCAAATACAGCGGGATGAATGCCCTATAGTCAAGCGACCTAGAGCACTCAGACAAGAAAATCACCCGCTGCAGAATAATGTATACACTTCTAAAATCGGAGGTCACTAAGAGACTCTAGAGAAAACATTGTAATGAAATCTTTACAAAGAGAGATGGACAAACAAACGTTTAAAAGCATAAAACCAACATACGGCTAGTTTGCCAAGCTCTGAATATAAGTGAATTGTCTTATTATTTTTGATGATTATAAGCGGGAAGATCTTCGTATAAAGGCAGACCTACCATTGCCCGGTGCAAAGGTTACTCGCAATCAATAGGGTACCAATCATCGTCATAACATAATTCAACCCAATTCCCATTGTGATCCTGTATCGAAATAACATGATATGCATATGCAGGAACTTGAACCATTGCGATAACTAATACAAATATTGCGATTAATAATTTCATCTAACTTTCCTTTAAGTTGATATTGGTTATAAATTTACGTTTCGTTATAAACAAACTTGGGGAACCCAATTTTTTTCGACAAAGTGGGTAATCATCCTTTTTATTCTCTATATCGTTAAACGTTGAAACTACTCCAACCTTATCTAACTCGGTAAACTAGATAAATCAGTACAGACCCATAGTTAAGACAAGCCAACGCTGATTAACCGTAAAAATATATTATTCAATTAGAGAAATTAATTGGAGGGATTTTTAAACCTCAAAATTTTACTTGCCGAGGCACTCAACCGACATCCCGAGATCTGCAAACTGCGCTGATTGTTAGCACTATAATTCCGAACTGGATCACGTAAATAATTGCTTTTAACTCTTGGGAAGTTTTCTCTCTCCGAATAGCTTGAACCTATTGATAACAAGTGGCAAGATCGCGGCAAACCTGCCCTGAGGACCTAGCTTTAGTCCTCACGCACTACCTTCATTATTCAACACAGAAAAAACATTAACATAAGATGCAAGACCCATCATTCCGATCCATGTTTAATCACATTTGCAAATTACTCCTATTCAACTCTTCTATCGCTATTTCACTTTTAGCAGCTCAGTACACTGCAGCTGAAAATATCGATTCAAAAACTAAAGCCCAAAGTACTGGCAATCTTCTATTATCGGAAGAAGAATTAAACGTACTTCGTGCAGGGCAACAACCCGTCGGCAATGCGCCGAAAGAAGAGGATAAGCAAAACTCAAATGCTGTTAATTCAAGCCTTGAACACCTAGGTTCATCACTGAAAGGCAAGCGCAGCCTAATTATCGAGCCTTCATTTTCATTCTCTACCTCATCGGTCAATCGCTTCACTTTTCGTGGAATAGAAATTATCGATTCAGTTTTACTTGGTGCTATCGAAGCTTCCGACGTCGATAGGGAGACGTTCTCCAGTCAGATCAGCGTACGGTACGGCCTCAGCAATAAATTGGAGTTAAGCTTATCGCTACCCTACTCCGTTCGCTCAGATAAATTGAGCACCATACTGCGCAACCAAGCGGGTGAAGTTTCTCGTACCGAAAATTTGCAGGGCGAAGGTTACGGGGACATCAGCGCAGGCATTCACTATCAATTAAGTTCAGGAAAAGCTGGCTCAGGCATATTTATTGGAAACTTAAGCTATAAATCGACGACCGGCGATGGCCCATTTAATGTAAAGAGAGGCCCGGAGGGTATCGAGACGGAACTGCCAACCGGCTCGGGCTTTGAAGCATTAAGCGCTGCCCTAACTTACATCTATCCTAAGGACCCCGCCTCGCTATTTATTCAATTTAGCCACACTTCGCACCGTTCCGATTATATTAACCGTCAACTAGGACAACAATTTATTGGCAAAGTCGACCCCGGCAATTCCATCGGACTCAACTTAGGAATTGGTTTGGCGCTAAGTCCCGATTTATCATTAACTATGGGTTTTCAATTTGATTCCATCCGCGGTACGAGTACATTTATCAATGAAAAAGAGTTTCACTCTTCACGCCTAAGCTTAGGAGCCTTTTTCTTAGCAACGTCGTTGCAACTAAACGAGAAGCAGCGTTTAAATATTAATGGTGCTTTTGGCATAACCGATGATGCCCCCGACATGCAGATCGGTTTTAGTATGCCCTATGACGTTTTTAAATAAATGCTATTAATTTTGGGTGATTCTATCAAGTAACTTTAATCCATCTTGCGTTTGCTTAAATAACTCAAAATTAGCAACTTCGATATTGATATCCATTTTTTGCTCTAAGGTCTTTCCAGAATCGGTTTGCACAAGCATA
This sequence comes from Marinagarivorans sp., assembly GCA_028281865.1. Lineage (GTDB taxonomy): Bacteria > Pseudomonadota > Gammaproteobacteria > Pseudomonadales > Cellvibrionaceae > JANQJB01. The sequence goes on along the minus strand of JANQJB010000044.1, from coordinate 143,166 downwards.
TTAACAATTTGATTAGCCGACACACTGTGCAATGCCGCAGTATAATTATCACCATTGTTTATAACGATGCCTTCCAAACTATCATTCTTGATAGGAATAACATTTGGTATTTTTGAAACACTATTCTCATATTTACGTATGACCTTAATGTTAGGGCCTAATAAATCGTGTTCAACCTCTCGAATAAGTTGACCTTGGTAGTAACTTTTTACATTAACGCTAAAATTGACTAACAAGCCATTGGCCGTCACAAAACCACCTCGAATTTCTGCCAGCGTCTCGTCATCGATATATTCTTTGCCATGAAACAATTCTTTCGATTCGACAAACATCGAAAGGAAGACAAACACAAGAGCTACCATTAAAGGTTGGCTACTCATCGAGCAAACTCACCCATACCCGGCAGTAAATACAGGCGATTAGCGCGTGTCCCAGGAACAAACAAAGAGTCAACCGGCGCTTTTAATTGCACACTCCATTCCTCAGCCAAATTAAAGTAGCGCCGTCCCACCTCTCCTTTGCGACGAACCGCAAGAATTATTCCATTCCACATTTTTTCGAATTGAGATCGTCTATATATTTTGATACCCGCCGCAGGGTCGCCAACCAAAACCTTATTTTTTTCAATTCCTTTTATTAACACGAAATGTCTGTAACCATTTATCGATATCATGGTAATTCCAGGTACGCCGACTTGATTGAGTTCGTCGAGTGAAATTCTAAAACCTGAGGCATTAAGATCTAATGAATCAAGATAAGCCTTCATATCCAACATCGAAAAACCCTGCGCTTTGATCTTTTCCTGATTACCCGCGTTGTACATAGCGGTAAAACTTTCAATTTCAGTGGTCGGCATTTCGTAATGATAAGTTAATAACGAAGCTATTACAGCCGAGCCACAACTATAATCGTACTGTTGCCGTACAATTTTATGCCAGCGCCTTTCTTGCATACTCACTACAGGTAATGAATAGCTATTTGTTTTTATCTGTAGATGTAAATTTCCCGCCTGAGAGGCAGAATGAAATACAAACACAAAAAATAAGGAAACAAAAATGCGCATTAGGGTGTAAGAATAATATTGACGTTGATTCCTGCACTAACAGAACTATTACTGCCTGTATTTAAAGAAAAATTACCAAGCCCTTTAAAATGCTGCATAGACTGTTCGCTTATAGTAATTTTGCCGGAGTTAAGCTCTTGCGTATTGATAAGGTTATTCGAACTCACCGTTGTTATAGCTTGCTCCGCAACTGCATTTGCCGAAATGTCACGCTGTTGCTTAAGGTCATCAATAAGGCCTTGCTGCTCACCTCCTATGTCGCCGCCACGGATATCCGCCAATATTTGATTATCGGCCAATCTATCGGAACGCTTGATATCCGATTCTCCGTCATGATGCGTATTTAACGCAGTTGATTGAAATTCAGATGCAATAAGCAACGAGGAAAATGCATCGTCTGACGCATAACAATTACACCAACACACACTCAACGATAATAGCAACAACTTTAAAGAATCAACTTTTGAAGCCATAGCGTAGCCCGAAATAAAAGGTGAAGCCTGAAATTAAAAGTGCAGCCCAAAATTAAAAGTGAAAAAACATCCCTGTTTCATCAGGTGAATTAATACGTAACAGTCGAATTAGCCGCCATATTAGAACCGCCATTAGCGGCACTATTAATCCCCGTATTTAAGATTGTGGGGCTGGCTCCGGTTTGATATTGATGTGAGAATGTTCCGAAATTGACCGAACCCGTCGTAACAGTGGTAGACCCACCATTACCAGAGTTACCTTCATTATTAGATTTAGTACAGCTAGCACCAAGCACCAATCCGTTTGCACCACAATCTGGAGAGCCACCATTAGCAGTATTAATCGTACTGCTGGTATTACCTGAGACAACGATTTCAAGCTCTTGCGTAGCAACGGTATTTAAAGAGCTGTTATTGGAGCCAATATTCAAATCACCGGTTGTAGCAGTCGCGGAGATATCATTAAAAACATCGTTATCGACTTCCACATCTGTATTATTAGAGTCGATCGCAGTGGAAATATTTCCGTTACCGGCTACTTGCCCGCCGGACCCAGTAGTAACAGTTGAAGTTGCCGTACCATTGTCACTAAAATTTACTTCAGTATCAGCATAGATATAGCTAGAAATTAATAGGTTCGCCGCACACAACACAACGGCGCAAGATTGTAAGCGAGTCAATTGAGTTTTCATTGCTGTTCCTCTTGTAAGATTTAAGGATTAATTTTTATCGCCGAATTTAATGAATCGAGACCTGTGGTTGGGTCATCGATAATAATTCCCCTATTTCCGTATTCAATCGCCGCGTTAGCAGCAATATTAGAACCACCATTTGACGAGCCATTCACACCCGTATTACCAATAGTAGGATTTGCTCCCGTTTGAAATTGATGTGAATTTGTGCCGTATTCAAAATTACCGCTAAGGTAATCAAAATTGCCGCCGTTGCCTGAATCTTTTTCATTGTTCGACTTAGCACAACTAGCGCCGAGCACCAGACCATTAGCACCACAGACTGGAGAACCCCCGTTTTGACTGCCCTGGCTCTCATTGCCTTTTCGACCGGCGTTAAACAAATTACCCGACCCAGAAATCACACTGCCCAACTCCTGCGTCGAAACTGTATTGAGCGAAGTATTATTCGAGCCAAGGTTAACGTTATTACCTTCTAAGGGTTTTAAATCCTGTGTACCGTCGGGGTTAACTCTACCAAACGGCATATCACTAAACACATCGTTATCCACTTCAGACTTGTTTGTAAAAGAATCAATAGAGGTCGAAATATTGCCGTCTTGAGCAACTTGTCCACCATTTTCAACATCAACTTTTGAGCTGGAACTGCCCGTGTCACTAAACTCCGTTAACGTGTCCGCCAAACTGAACATTGAAATTAATAAAATAGAAAACAACTTAAAAAAAAACATCAGAGGTACACGTGGACGCATGTTAATATCCTCGTAATTATATAAAGCTTGGTAGGAAGGCACTTACCCTATCGATTTAACAAACTTAATTTAGTTTTCCCCATACCATTGATTTTATTTATATCGCTTCTTTTTTAGTTTCTTTTAGTTTCTTTTAGTTAGCAGCCTAATTTGTTTTCCAACAGACAAACCAAAACCGGCCAAAAAAATAAAATCATTTAAATCGATACATCGCAAGTATTGCAGTTGAACAGAAAAATCTGTTTTAAAAAGCACGACCACATTACAACGACTAAAAATTTATTGCACCCACTGATTAGAAATTAACATTTTAATAATTTATAACCATTAAATTTAATGATCTTAAAAAAATGTGCTACCCCGATTTATTTACAACGTTATTATCAGGTATATTTATTATCTTTGAATCAATACACAAATATCGGCAACCGATTCAGTATCCATTAAGTTTAATACCGTTATTGTGTCGAGACCTACGACAACGAGAAATTAAGCACACTTAATCTAAAACATGCAAAGAACACATTTTTAAAGATAAAATACTAAAATAAATATCGTAATCTATTTCGACACCTTATTGCACGATCACTATTCGATAAATACATAATCTGAAATATAGATAGAATATTTGTTCTAACAGATAAATCGATCACCCTCTATAATTCAAGCGAAGCAAACACTAAACACACTTGCATAAAGAAAGTAGAGAGCAAGGAATTCACTACAAACAATGATAGGCAAATAATGATGACAGGATCTGATCTACATGATGAGGAAAACTACAGAGTTTTTCGAAAACTATTTAATGAGATTTATTGGAATCTAGGCAATTTCACCAAGAAGGCCGAACGTGTTTCCGCAGTCGAGCCTCTGCGCGACTTACTTACTCAGTACATCAGCGCCGGATTAGACTTAGATCGAATTGATCCCAAATTGGAAGGTGCTGAGCGCCCTGTTTGGTTGGCAGGACTACTACTTTTAGAAAAAGCGTTGTGCAAATCCAATAAACTATCTGAACGTATTAAATTTATTGAACAGGAAACTCAAATGGCTCTTGAGGCAAACCCATCATTCGCCTTGGTCGGCTCAAACTCTCTAACAGGCTTTTCCTGTTGGGCACAATCCTGGGGTTTATCTAGCCTGATCGCTGGGCATGATATTAACCTTAAAAATTCAGATGTGCCCACCTACTTCGCCTGCGTGATAAATTCCTCGGAGCCAAAGCTAAATACGATGGCAAAGGAAGTGATGGACGAAATTTATCGGCATGACAAAGATGTCGATCGGCCGACAGCGCTAAGCGGAAGAACAGCACTAATGCGCGCAGCGGCACACACTAACTCCGAACAGATCAACTGGCTTCTCGGCCATAATGCTGATGTAAACAGGAAGGATTATAAAGCGGGTGCTACGCCGATAATGCACGCAATAAATCGATATTTCGGCATTGGCGACAACAATATTCGCCGACACTTAAGGACAACACTCGATTTACTTATCGAGAGAGGTGCAGACATTTATTTAAAACCGAATACGGGCGAGGACTTCGGTGAACTAATTAGAAATTGCAAAGCGCTCAAAGGCGACGACAAAAAATATTACAAAGAGTTCTGGAAGCAGCAGAAAAAGGATGTAGAAAGTTCACCTCCGATAAAGAAGTATTTATTGGAAGGTAGTGTCACAGGGAAAGAAATTAGACAACTACAATCCGATACGGATTTTCTTCTCTTTCCAACACCCAATTTATTAAACACTCTTATTTTTTTCTTAGTTGACAAAGGCATTACTCAGTTCACCTCTGATGATATTGCTCGCATGGTGAACCAAGACTTTCATGGGTATGACGTATCTTTCGTTTCTGGCAAATACACAGCTAAAAAGATGCGTGACTATCTTAATCGTATTGTCACAGGAGCCGATGATGTTCAGGTAGATTTATACTTATCGGAGGATGGCGTTTATACTGTCATTGCAGACGGTGCGCAAAAGAATGTTGTTGATACTCAATAATCGATATTTGCAATATCGATCGGCTAAAACAACTCCACCACTTCACCGCCGTCTGTGGAGCCTTTATCACTCTTACTGCCGCCTAGCTCTGCATTGTTGGTTGGCTGCTCTACAGAACGCAGCGTACGTTTCACGCTTTCCTCTAGACGCTCAAAAATTTCATCAACTTTTAAACCGTCATTAAAAATCTCAGTTGTGTCACCAGTGAGATTTTCTAATACATCCTCTATAAATTTTTCATCTTCCTCGGTGAGAGCTAAATGCGGCAAACGGTTTTCTATAATTTCGGTTGCCACTTCAACACCACCCGCAATCTGCCGCATAACGTCTTGATAACTCTCTTTCAAGCTACCAATAACATCTTTAACATCACTCGACAATTTTTTTAACGAGCCCTGTTCACGAATTAATTTTTCATGCTCTTCTAGCGCCAATACACGCGCGTTAACACCCTGAACAAGACAGAAAGTATTGTCTTTAATTGCACCATACTTGTCAGGGTCATCTAACGGCATGTTCTTAATCAGCAGCGATACACGATCGAAATTAATGATTGTGCGTCGGCCAAAATCGACATAGCGATTGGTATCTTTTAACTGGTAGAGCAACTGGCTTTCCAAATCCTTCGCCATACCGTGAGCTTCCATATCCTTAATGCCCATCTCCGTTCGCATTTGCAAACTGCATTTTAATCCGTAGCGCTCAATAGTTTTAAAGAATTGTTGTCCTAGCTGATCAAGGTTGTCGCAGTCGTGAACGGCCAGCAGGAACTGGATACTCGCACCTAAATCGCTGTTGTCGGCCATCGCTGTATGAGCCGTCTCTGTAGCCGATTCAAGACGTTTATTGAGCTGCTCGTTAGCTATCGAATGGAAAATACTTTTCGTGACACGCGCACATACCTCTTCCTTGTCAACGCTTGTATCAAGATAATCGTCACAGCCAATTTCAAAGGCCTTGATTTTATCTTGCAAGTTGTAGGACTTGGTTAAAACGATAATTGGAGGCAAATTAGATTCGGCGTGAATAAAAACTTCTTCACACAAATCTACCGCGTGACCCGTCTGTGCTAATACGCCATCGACGATAAGCGCACGATAGTTTTTAGCGGCAAGCATGTCGCGCAGCTCAGTAGGGTGTTGACAAATATCAGCTTCAAAAAATTGAGCTACATGTTCGCCTAGCGGAGACAGTGAATGTGTGTAAATGAGAATTTGATACACGGTTATATGGCTCGGGTAATTTTCCGTTTCGCACTAAAATGGATCAGCCTTAAACAAACGAAATACACAACACATCCGGAAAAATCGCTGGAGCTTAACTCCAAGCTTAACTTTGACTTTAGTTGAAAAGATTTGGTAATACAATTCGTGTCATGCAGTTTAACCATTCATTTGAAAAGATATGAACAATTTTTCCAAGCAGACCTTAACCGATTAAGAGAAGTTATAAGAAGCCTCGTTGATTACTCGACGCTAGAAAGACATCGGTCTACATTTAAAAGTAGAACCTGGCTAAATCAACCCTTTACGCAAACCCTTTTTTAGCATGCCAATTATATGAATACTGCGACAAACGAACACGCTATCGTCTCAATTTTAAATCAGCGCATTCAAGAAGATGATATCGACGTGCCGATGTTACCTGAAGTCGCAAATCGTGTTGTTCAATTGACACGCGACCCTGATTCTGAAGCGAGCGATCTAGCAAAATTGATCCAGAGTGACCAAGCGCTCGCGGGGCATGTCATGCGTATAGCCAATTCGGCTTTGTATAGCCCAAACTCGACGCTAGTCTCACTACAGCAAGCTATCACACGCTTAGGCATGCAGATTATTGCAGACATCGCTTTAGCTGCTTCTCTGAACTCGAAAATGTTTAATGCGCCTGGCTTTGAGAAATTTATTCTAGATAATTTGCGTTACTCGTTTTTAACCGGCCTGTGGTCCAAAGAAATTGCCCGGGCCTGCCGCAAAAACGTCGAAACAGCGTTTCTCGCAGGATTGCTGCATGACATTGGACGTTTGGTTGGAATTCAGCTTGTACTGGAGGTCGCGAGGTCGTTGCGCACAAAAATAGGTGCAACCGATATTTTGACGTTGGCCAACCATTTTCAACGCACTTTAGGTGTAAAAGTTGTTACGCAGTGGGAGATGCCCACGCTCGTGTGTGATGTTGTAACATGGTTTGACGAGCCGGAGCATGCCGGACCAAGCCGAGAACAAACATTCGCAGTCGTTGCCGGGACTATATTCGCGTCGCATTTTGCGCCGGCGAATAAATACCGCACTAAAATCGATTTAGACACCTTGCGTGCTCACCCTTCTCTTGCAGATTTAAACCTCTACCCAGAAGATATCGATAAATTGTTGGCAAAAGCTGAGATTGTCAAAGCGGCTTCGGAGTCTATTTACTCGTGAGTCAAAGCGATATTAAAAACCATTACCAAATGGTTGTAATTGGAAGTGGGCCTGCAGGTCAAAAGGCCGCTATTCAAGCGTCAAAGCTGGGCCGTGACGTCGCGATTATTGAGCGCAGCCGCGAACTCGGCGGTTCCTGTGTGCACCAGGGCACAATCCCCTCCAAAACTCTGCGTGAAAATGCATTACGTGTTAAGAACATGCGTATGAACGCAGAGATGGCGTCGTTTGAATTACCAGAAGATCTAGAACTCGCAACACTTATTACCCGCTTAAACGATGTGCTGGAAGCCCACGACGCTTATATGCGCCGCCAGGTGTCGCGCAATAAAGTTCAATTGATCCACGGGCACGCACGCTTCGCCGAAAATAAAGTGCTCGAAGTTACGACGGTGCGTGGACAAAAGCATCTTATAAGCGCCGACACAATTGTCATAGCAACCGGATCACGGCCCCGAACACCAGAGCATATCGCTATCGACCATGAACATGTTATGGATAGCGACTCGATTTTGTCGATGCTGTATTTGCCGCGCAGTCTTACCGTGCTCGGAGGGGGCGTCATCGCCAGCGAATACGCTTCAATTTTTCAGGCATTGGGTGTAAAAGTCACGATGGTAGACAAATACCCTCGCCCGCTTGGGTTTCTCGACGATGATCTAACCAGTACATTTATCGCCGGCTTTGAAGGCATGGGTGGCACTTGGATGGGCGATAAAAACGTGACAAATGCCTATTGGAACGGTGTCGACTCGGTTATTACAGAAATAGAAGGTGAAGCGAACGTTACCAGCGAAAAATTACTTTGCGCAGCAGGCCGTATGGCGAATGTCACGGAGCTACAAATCGAAAATGCCGGCTTAGAATTAAACGAGCGTGGCCTGATAGACGTTGACGAAAATTTGGAAACGAAAGTCAAAGGAGTGTTCGCTGCAGGTGACATAATCGGACCACCATCGCTGGCATCAGCCTCCATGGAACAAGGCAGACGCGCCGCTTGCAACGCCGTAGGTATCGCAACGGGCGAAATGAAACAGACCATTCCTACCGGAATATATTCTATTCCAGAATTATCGGCCGTTGGACTAAGCGAAAACCAGGCACGCAAAGAGTTTGGCGATATTATTGTCGGCATCGCCCGCTTTGATGAAATAGCACGTGGACAAATTTCCGGCATCGAGCAAGGTATGCTAAAAATCGTTTGCGACTACCAAGGCTTGCGTGTCTTAGGTGTGATGATCGTAGGCGAAGGTGCAACCGAATTAATCCACATTGGGCAAATGGCTTTGCTTGCGAAAGCAAACGTCGATATTTTTGTTGACAGTATTTTTAATTTTCCAACACTGGCAGAAGCCTATCGTGTTGCGGCTTTACATGTTATTAGTCAGCGTACGATAAAAGGGCATTAATTCTTACATCCCCCCTAAACTCGGAGAGACAGGGATTGGGACTTATTTTCAAGACCGTCGCGCGCGGGATTCGCGCGATCGAGCCCCCAGGGATGGGTTTACGGCGTGTCTTGAAAATAAGTCCCGATTCATGTCTCGGTGTCGATACGGAGTAGTATAATTACAGTTTCACTAAAAATCACTTTACGGGATATCAGTGCTATTAACCTTTATTAGAAATACTTTCTAAAGCACTTTTTCCAGAACCCAGCATCACACCCAACCAGCGAGTATCTTCAAAACTTTCCAGCGCGATTTTCACAGTCATTGTTAACGGAATAGAGAGCAACATTCCCATCGGCCCTAGCACCCAGCCCCAGAAAACTAAACTCAAAAAAACAATTAAGGCCGATAAATCCAAGCCCTTACCCATTGTTCGCGGTTCAAGCACATTGCCCACACCGAAATTCACTAACAAAAAACCAATCCCCGTTATAACCGCGGGGCCTGGGCCTAGCTGAACAAGCGACAATAAAACCGCGGGGATCGCAGCTAGCACAGAACCTAGCGTAGGAATAAAATTCAGCATAAATGCCAGCAATCCCCACAGCACAAAATAATCTACGCCCTGAACCCAAAGCCAAACCATTATGATGAAACCGGTTAATAAACTCATTGCAGTTTTGATTGCAATATAACGATTAACTGAACGAGTAAAACGCGTAAGCGCCTCCAGTGTTTTTTGTGAGTTTGTATTAGCTGCGGAAAGCTTTGCAGCGAAATCAACTTCTTCAGTGAGAATAAAAACGACCGTTAGCAAAATTAAAATTGCGTTGGTCATCATATTACCGATGGTTGTCAAAGCATTGCCCGCAAAAGAAAGTGCAGCAGAAGGGTTTAACCCATCACGCAGCTGACTTAATTCAATCTGAATTCCGATTTTACTCAAACTTTGAAATAAACCGGCGGTAAGCACGGTTAACTTTTCTTGATACTCCGGCAAGTCGGCACGAAAACTTTGAATGGACGCGCCGACAATTGTTCCTACCAACAAACTGATCACAACAACGGTTGCGATAATAATTAAAATCGCAACCCCGGTAGGCAAACCACGCTCTTTCATCCATACAAGAGGAGGAGAACAAATAACAGCCAAAAACAATGACAGTAAAAAAGGAATTAATAATGGCTCGGCCGCTCGCATTCCTGCAACGACAATAATAAAAGAAGCCAAAACGACGATAAATCTTGCTACAGGAGAACCGTCAGTCATAGTTAAATTACCATAATTTAATTACTTTAATGCTCGCGTGTTGCTCTAAATACAACTTCGGGATAGCGCTCTTCACTCAAAGACAAATTTACACGCGTGGGCGCCAAATAAGTTAGATGCCCACCACCGTCAATGGCCAAATTATCAGCGCATTTGCGCTTAAACTCCTCAAATTTCTTCTCGTCATCACACTCGACCCAGCGCGCCGTATTTATCGTCGCGGTTTCATAAATGGCTTCAACTTTATATTCGTCTTTTAAGCGATAAGCAACAACTTCAAATTGTAAAACACCAACAGCCCCGACGATAATGTCATTATTATTTAACGGAAAAAATACCTGCGTAGAACCTTCCTCAGATAACTGTTGCAAACCCTTTTGCAGTTGTTTTGTTTTGAGTGGGTCTTTTAGACGAATACGTCTAAATAATTCAGGTGCAAAATGCGGAATACCGGTGAACTTTAATTCTTCACCCATGGTAAAGGTATCGCCAATTTGAATCGTGCCATGATTATGCAAACCAATAATATCACCAGAAATTGCCTCCTCCACAGCACTGCGATCACCCGCTAAAAATGTAACCGCATCAGCCACCTTAACATCTTTACCAATTCGCACGTGACGCATTTTCATGCCCTTGGTATAAGCACCGGAACACACGCGCATAAATGCAATTCGATCACGATGTTTGGGGTCCATATTGGCCTGAATTTTAAAAATAAAACCGCTAAAATTATCTTCCGTTGGCCCCACTTCGCGTTTACTGGTATTGCGAGCTATTGGTGTCGGCGCCCACTCGACAAAGCCATCGAGCATTTCCCGCACACCAAAATTTCCAAGAGCTGTGCCAAAAAAAACCGGCGTCAATCGCCCAGCCAAATATTCCTCAATATCAAATTCATGCGTCGCGCCGCGCACCAATTCTATTTCTTCTCTCACATCCTCGGCATAGGGGCCCAGCAGCTCCTCGAACTCAGCACTGGCAATGCCTTTTATCTGGCGATCCTCCGGAATCGTATGCCCCATACCCTGCTCAAATAAATGCACAGTGTCGGTGTAAAGGTTGTAGACACCTTTGAAGTCTTTACCCATCCCCAGCGGCCAGTTAATCGGCGCGGCGGCAATTTTTAACACATCTTCTATTTCATCCATCACTTCAATCGGATCGCGAATATCGCGGTCCATTTTATTAATGAAGGAAAGAATGGGAGTGTCGCGCAGGCGACATACGTCCATGAGTTTAATGGTGCGATCCTCCACCCCTTTGGCGCCATCAATAACCATTAAAACTGAGTCGACCGCCGTAAGCGTACGATATGTGTCTTCGGAAAAATCTTCGTGCCCGGGTGTATCTAACAAATTGACAACACGATCCTTGTACGGGAACTGCATAACAGAAGAAGTGACAGAAATGCCGCGCTCCTGCTCCATTGTCATCCAGTCCGATTTAGCGTGTGGCCCTTTTTTCCCCTTCACCGATCCAGCAATTTGTATCGCTTGTCCCCACAGCAGCAGTTTTTCGGTAATGGTCGTTTTACCCGCATCGGGGTGGGAGATAATGGCAAAAGTGCGTCTTTTCTTCACTTCATCGGCTACAGCGCTTGATGACATTCTTCATATTCCTCATTTGCGTACACAAATATGTACACAGTTTTAAATCTAATAATAAGGCTAAGTGTGCCCCTTACTCCTTGAGCCCTTCAAAGGCGTAAGGGTTAAGGAACTGCCTGCCCCATAAGTATTTTTGATCAACTTCGCTGAGCCTTGCTTCTTCGCATAAGGCTTGCCAGTTCTGCTCGATCACCTGCTTTTGCGCCTCGAATATTTCAAAGGCTTTTTCTTTTGAAAGCAGAAATTGCGGCGCAGCATCTATCACGCCCGCAATGCGGCTCATGCGGTTCTGCCCGCTAATGAGCATTGCCTGTGATGCTTCTCCGCCAGAACGCCCTTGCGGGCATATATCGTAAGCCGGGCTTAGAAATAGGTTTACTCCATCCCACAGCGCCGCGTGATTGCGTGCATGATCATCGGTATTGCCGCATAAGATATTAAAGACAAGGCGCGCATATAACTCGCGCAATGTCTCTCTAGGCTCGCTAAAACGCCTGCGAATAATCTCGGCCAAAGTCTCATAGCTTGCATAGCGCGCCATCATATCATCAAGCCCAAAAAGCGTAAGCGCAGAGAGTAACGCCTTTCTATGCCACACGCGGCCGATATTTTCCCGATCAAAACGGCCGATCAGCAAAACATCTTTACCTGATGCCTGCGCGAGCGAAACGCAAGCGGCGTTTATCCCACAAAGCGCGGCCATGCGCATAGCAATAAACTCGGCCTTGACTACGCTATAAAGATCATCGCTGGATGAGAACTTGGCGATATATTTTTTATCGCCATTTTCAATCAAGGCTTTTGGGCGCGCACCACCAATGGAAGAGCCACGAAACAATGCCTGATCCAGCTCATCAGTCAGCGGAACACCTTTTTCTACACGCGCAGCTGACTCTAAAAGCTCCTTTAACGACGCATTTTTAGCTGAGCGCGGTACATATTCACTGGGTGAGAGCTGAAAATCTAAAGCGCCAATACGATCAGAGCCGGATTCAAGCAAATAGGTCAGCTCGTCAAAGTCGATGTTCGCGTCGTTTTTTTTACCAAGCTTTTTATTGATAATGACCCTGCGCCCCCAAGCATCGGGCGCAGCGTCTCGAATGCTACTCGGCATGGATAAACCATCGCGCAACGGCAAAGCACCAGCCTTCAGAGGCAATTCTTCGTCAAAGATAGCAATGGCAGGATGCGCGTTATCATCTATGCGCTCTAAATAACTCTTACCGTAGTTAAAGTGTAGCTTTGAGGCATCCACCTCTAATTTGCCAGCAACAACAGGCTCGGCTTTGTTGGGTAACCAAATCCACACATAACATTCGCTGTAGCTAGAAGTCATCATCAACCTCTCGCTTTGTCTTTCTGACTGATTTTGGCATTAGCGCGATTTTGCTTATCGCAAGTGCCCTTTTTTCAGCCAAGCTATGCTCATCACTATCAAAGAGCACCAAGCCAAGAATGCTCGCCACCTCAAATACCGAGCCAATAGCGCAGCTTGGATCGGCTTTTTCTATGCGCTGCACAAGCCCACGCGATATACCGGAGCGATCAGCCAGCTCTTGGGCAGTCATTTTCTTTTCCAGCCTTGCCTCTCGGATCAACGCCGCGAATAGCTCTAGCGCCTCGCGGGTGTAATGGGAATAGATGCGATTGCTCGCCTTAGCCATGACAAAACCTTTCATATTTGATCTATATGTAAACCATAAAAACAATTTATGACTCATATATAGATCATTGTATCAACTTAAAGAAGAGATTTCCAAGAAAAGCTTACAAAAATCCGTCTTCGCTGCGCATGGTAAAGGGGACATCGCAGAGCCGGTGCTCGCAGCCATTAACCAGCGTGTCAGATTTCAGAGACACCCTCTCAAAATTTGAGAAAAAGGAGTTGGCCTACGCCGGGGTAGCCAAGGATGTATTTGCGAGATTTTACCTATCATCTTGTGAAAAGCGGGTAATAATTGAGAAGCCTGTTTTTTGATGACAAATGTTTTCAGTGCTATAGAGGACCTATGAAAAAAATGCTGAACCTAAGAGAGCAGCATATCGTTATTGATGTTCATTCAAATAAATACTACATCTCAATTCGCGATAATCGGATCATCGAAAACGGGTCATTTTTTCTTTTTAACTTCATCAAGAAACGCTCTAATATCACGAATTTCCTCTGAACTTACTTTTTTATCACCCAACAAATGCATAACTAATTTTAACTTTGACCCACTGAATGTATTCTTAACAAATCGATCCAATATCCCTTCTTTAGTTTCTTTTTCGTCGACTAAAGGAAAATAGATATGGCTCCGGCCTTCTTTTTTCCTTCCTAATAGTTTCTTCTGCGCCATGATTTGCATTAGTTTTAATGTTGTGGTGTAACCAACATCTTTTTCCTGAGAAAGCACGTCGTGAACTGCTTGAGCAGTGGCCTCACCTTTAGGCCACAGTATTTCAAGAATTTCTAGTTCTGAAGGAGTTGGTTGACTCACTGTTAATTATCCTTTTTTTGGTCGTTGTCGACCCATTCAAACCACTGTTTATCTTCTGCGACCAATTTTTCAGCCAAGCGAGTACATGCTATGTTATTAAAATTTAATGATATCTGATCATCGAAATTACTTGTAATCTTCATATGACGAGCCTGTTGTGGGCAAGATATAAGCATAAAATTATGCACAACGTCTGGAGACACAGATTCTACACTTATACTCGTTCTGCGTTGCGTTCGGTGTTTGTAAGCAAGCCTGTGCTCCTTGGATTCTCCGGCACTCATAGCTTTCGCCTGGAATAGCCCAGAACGCTCTACCACTCCTCGAAAACACATTCCACCATCTGCAACAAGTTCTATCTTTTGGGTATTATCAGGCACATAAATGTCGTAAACGACAATATCATCAGTTTCGGGACAAGATTCTTTAATCATTCTCTCAAATCCGACCATAAATTTCTCCACCCCCTGACCGTTTAAATCTGCCGTCATATGCAACGCAGACATTGATCTATCCTGATTAGCGTCGCTTTTCGACTCTTCTTTTTTTATTCCTGCATAGACTGAAACGGCTACAAGTGATAATGCAACAAAGCTAGCACTTAAAAATTTCTCGAATGTTCCCGATAATCGGCTTGGACCTTCAAACAGCCTTTTTACTCGAACGAGTAATGACTTTTGTTTACCAGAAACTGACATAGTAAATGAATTAGGTTGGTTGTTCATTTCAGCGATCTCCATAAGTGAATTAGCGTATAACATTGGATCTCCACACAAAGTAACGGCAATATCATCACAAGCGTTTTCACGCTCAACATCCATTTTGTGGGAAATCCAAAGCAATACGGGGTTAAAAAAGAAAAGTGTTTTAATCAGGGATTGCAATAAATTAATAAGGTAATCATTACGTTTAATGTGAGCGAGCTCATGCAAAATAATAGCTTCGAACTGCTGCCTATCTAGGCCACTAAGAAAGGCTGCCGGTATTAGTACGGCTGGTTTTAGGTGTCCCACAACACAGGGGAAATTTATATGTTCAGATATTTTTAACTGAATGTGCTTTGCATCAAGTTCAAGTCGATCGCATAAATTTACAAAATTATTTACCCATCGCTCTGGAATATTCGAGACACTCTGCCGTTTTGCTAGCTGACAAAAATAAAAGCTGCGAGCATCCAAAGCAAAATAAAACACAAAGCCCAGTAACCAGGCCCAAGTCACTTGATAAATATTGCTGTTGATTAAGGTGGTAAATTGTACCCAAATACTGTTATTTTCACCCAAATTAATACTTTGCAGAAAAATAGGCCCGCTTACTGATGACACAGAAACCGAGTAATACTTAGCAAAAGTAGTAACACTCCAGGCAGCGCAAACAAACAACGCTACTAACGCAGCTAAATACCGAGTACTAGAATGCAGCGCTTTCCCGAAGCCCAAGACAGCAGCGAGCAACAGACCAATAAGGGAAAACTGCCAAAGCGAATGGATAAGTGTCCAACACAATGCATAGGCAAATTCACCACTTAAAGAACTGAGAATAGATTGCATAAAACTTACTCCGATCCTTATTTACGAATCATTTCGTATTTATATACGAAAAATTTCGTAATTGCAAATATTTTTTCAGCAGCAGTGCTTTCACGTCAGTGATCAAGCTAAATTAACCCAGATTTGTAACAAGGAGAGATAGCCTGAACCATTGATATAGCTGGCTGGGCTATTAAAAAAACGTTTCTGTTCGATTTAATCAAACCCACGGGAGGAATAGCAATTATCTATTTTTTGATAATCCACAAAGAAGCGGGTATCTTGATTCAAGTAATTCACAATTCGCGGGTATATGTTGTCGCCAGCTTAGCATTGCTTGAGTGCTAGTGTTAACATAAGCTCTCGTGTTTCGGCGGTCTTGATCACGCAACTCTCCCGACGGTCTGTTGAAAAACGTTACTGATGCCCAAGCAATTAAATTTTTTTTTGAAAGACCCTAGACATAGTTTTGCACTCCCATTCGCTTCCTTTTTACCCATAGCCTTAGCGTTATGCGCAATTTCTTGTAGTTCTCCACCACCGGTAAAAAAGACTCAAACTCGCGCCACTTCCTCTCCCGTGCGTTCTACTCCGACTCCGGTAAAAGAAATCCCCCGTAAATCGTCCCCACCTTTAGCGGTACCCATGTGCCCTAAAATGAAAATATCAAATCGTCCCGCCACAACAAACGGTATTTTCAAAAGAGCCATATCGACGGCGTGTGTAAACGGTGTTAATTTGCTGATTGCGCCCGTCGGCAATGCATGTTTTTCCTCAGGTTTTGGTATGCGGGGACGAAGTTTCCATAAGGGAATCGACTATCATCACCGCAGTGGAACAGCTGTTTATGCTGCTGCGCCAGGGAAAATAGTTGCACTGAATTATCGCCCGATGGATTTCGGCAAATGGATTATTCTCGATCACGGAAACAGTGTCTATAGCGCTTACGCTCACCTCGCTTCCTATACAAAGAACATAAAAAAAGGAGACCGTGTGGCACGAGGCCAGAAGCTCGGCACTATGGGAAAAACGGGAGCGACGACACGAGCTATTCACCTACACTACGAGGTCCGCCAGGGAAAGCTTGGAGCGAATATCAGTAGCTATTTCAAACTCAAGTCCATCGATTTAATCAAACAGCCTTCTTATTGTCGTTAATTTGCTTGTAGCAGGGTGAGAGACAACAATCCACTGGAAATTACGATGCTTATTCAAAAACGAAAAACTGACAAAGTGAGTTTTCGGTTTGCTCCTTAGGTTCAAAAACCGTCAATTCAGGGACTAATTGACGAAGCTACACGGATGTATTCATGCGTTTTTTGAACCTAAGGAGCAAACCGAAAACGTCTCGAGGGCACCATAGGCAAACTTTTTCCAAAGCAAAGGGTTGACAACATCATATAAGCGTGAAGCAGTTCACTGATTAACGCTAAACACAGGCAAATTCTATAAAAAAATGCATTAACATAAACGCTGGCATGAACAAGCCGAGCACTTAAAGCGGATATTCAGGGCGCCAGCCCTTCTCATTAATTATCTTATTAAAAAACTTACATTAAATAAATTTTGACTATTAATCGCATCCATACACCGCCCAATAACTCGGCAATAACTATTACAGGATTAATAGTTATTTTTATGTTCATTATACTAACTATAAGCTCGCCCGTTCATTCCCAGACAACTTCGCAACAACTCGTATATCAACCCAAAATAGTAGAACCTGTCGCACAATCTTGGATGTGGCGCAGGGCGCTCCCGTTGCGCAAAAAAGGTTTTCGCAGCTTAGCCAACGGGCCCAACGGCAATACTTGGTTAGCAACGGAGCAAGGCCTGTACGATTTCGACGGCTACACGTATAAGCAAATATTACTTTTACCAGAGGCTGAAAATAAAAGCATCAACCATATTTTCAATGCTAGTAACCACAGAATTTTTGTCGCATCTGAAGATGCTCTTTATCTTTTTTCGAAAAACCAATGGCAAAAAATTACCGACGCGCGTTTTAAAACTGCCGTCCACAAGAGCTTTGCTGAAGACTTAAATGGCAATATCTGGGCTATCTCTGAAGCGGGTATAATTAAAATTACCGACCACAATGCCGAAATTCAAATAAAAACGGGCGAATCGATACTCGGCATTGCAATTGACCGACAAAGCAATATCTGGATTACTTTGCGCAATCAACAATCGGTATTTCGCTGTCCTACCAATTTGCGAATTAACGAAGTGCAAACACAATGCACAGCTTTTATACCGGACGCTCGCGAAGGCGCATTTACGAGACAGTATCGACCCTTTGTCGACTCTAACAACCATCTCTGGTTAACTAACGCGCAAGCGGATGGTGGAATATTTCATTACCAAATCGATAAGCAAACCTGGAATCAATACCAACTCGATTACAGTTTTACTTCAGCTGTAGAAACCTACGATGGAAAATTATTTTTCGCGACCAATAAAGATATTCACGAGTTTACCAACGGTAAATGGACAGTCATTCCTATCTCATCTGATCAACCGATATTGAACGATCTTCAGCTAACCGAAACTCAAAATAAACGGCTCTGGATAGCCAGTATCAACGGCTTTATTTATAACATTGACCGTTCTTACAATATGTTCAAGGAATACTCCGAGCTACTGTTTCAAACCGAAGCACAGAACGGCGCGCATTGGTTTATAGAAAACAAAGGGAAACTTGTCTCCTACTTACCGGAAAAAGATGCTTGGTTTATTCATTCCGAAAATGAAAATATTATGGATACGCCACTGGCGTTAATTGAAACTAAAAATCGCGATATTGTGGTTGCTGGCAGCCACAAAAAACAAGCAGCTTTATCAATTTTACGCGACGATAAATGGCATCTACATATCATTGATAATTTCACTCCTACGCCCGCTTATCGTACACTAAAAGAGGCCTCGGATGGCTACATCTATCTTGGTAGCCAGAGTGTATTGCGCGGAAAACACAATTACCTAGGAGGGTTTATCCGATTTCAACTTCGCGAAGAAGGAACAATAATTTTAGACCATTTTACACCTCCACGTGCTCCTCGCGTGGTGCGCGACATTGCGGAAATTCAAGACAATCGCTTGTGGCTCAGTTCCAACCAAATTCATATATTTGATACAAAAAATAGTACGATAACGCTGCAACAACCAAAAGAATTCACGCTGGAAGAATTACCCATTTTGGCTTCTGACGGCAAGGATACAACCTGGGTTGTCTCTTTTGGACGCGCTGTTTACAAACACAGTAAAGACGGTTGGGAAAAAGTTATCCCCGACGAGACACTCGGAAATAATTTAGTTAGCTTCCTATTACCCCACACCAATAATCAACTCTACTTGACCACTTTAAATGGCATTACTTTTTTTGATGGAGAAACATGGAACAGAAAATATCTGCCCGAGCAACTCGCGCTGATGCGCGATAGCGGTTCCCTAAAATTGGATAGCGACGAAAACCTTTGGCTAAATTATGCAAGTCAAGACTGGTTTTCACGGGCCGAAGCGTCCAGCAGAACCAATATTGACAACGAGAAAGTTCGCAGTATACGTTATACCCGCGACCAGGACCCACCGATAATTGAGATCCTCGAATACCAGCAAGAAGTGATATCTGGAGGGCGTCAATTTATTCGTTGGGATGCATATGATAAATGGGCACTTACGCTACGCACACGCTTCAAATTTTCATTCCGTATCAATAACGGTGAATGGTCGCCATATGACTTTCGCCGCAACTCCAATTATTGGAACCTTCCGGACGGCACCCACACTTTTGAAGTCAGAGCAAAGGACGTCTCGGGCAATGTTTCCACCCAACATGCGTCAGTGAGTTTCACTGTACTACCTCCAATATGGAAGCAATTATGGTTTATTTCGTTAATATCAGGTTTTGTCATTGCAATTATCCTGCTGGTGCTTTTTATTATTAAACAGCGCGAAAAACACCTTATTCATATCAATCAACTCAAGATGGATCACTATACAAATATCACACATGAATTTCGCACACCGCTGACGATAATTTTGGGCCCGCTAGAAAAACTGCGCAAAGAACTTGCAAACCCAGAGCACGCCAAACTTGCGCAAATTGCTTACCGCAGTAGCCAACGTTTAATGCAACTGGTTGATCAAGTTTTAGATATTCGAAAAATTGAACAAGGCCATGACAAATTGCAGCCTTCAGCCGACAACCCCGTCGTATTTATTCGAGAACTACTGGCCTACTACCTGCCGCTCGCCGGTGAGAAATCTATCGTAATTAGACAAGACTTAGAAGCCAGTGAGAAAACTTATCTTTTTGATCGCGATAAACTGCAAAAAATATTGGATAACTTATTATTAAACTCGATTAAATATACTCCCAATGGCGGCTCGATTACTGTACGTGCGGCGCTTGAATTAAAATCCGAAAGCGATAGCATACTGAATATTGAAATAGAAGATACTGGCATTGGCATACCTAAGGAAAAACAATCCAAGATTTTTTCAAGTTATTACCGCGTAGACAATACTGTTTCGAAAGGACACGGTATCGGATTGTCCTATGTCAAAAAGCTGGTCGAACTGCACCAAGGGAAAATTAGTGTTACCAGTCCCTGTGATATAAAAACCAAAACTGGAACTTGTATCAGCCTGCAACTTGTACTAGAAAACTCTTTTTCCTCCTCCAACAAGGAAAGCAACGAAAATAATATTATCGAAAAGCCTCACCTAATATCAGTTGACGGAGAATCTGACTCGCGCGATCTGTTGCTGCTAATTGAAGATAATCACGATATTCGTGACTTTATCAAGATTGAACTAAAGGATCAGTATCGTATTATCGAAGCCGAAAATGGAAAGGTAGGTTTTGAAATGGCTCGTCAAGAGGTACCGGATATTATCGTCTCGGATGTCATGATGCCTGAAATGGACGGCTATGAATGTTGCCGTTTGCTAAAAGCTTACGAAATTACCAGCCATATACCGATTATTTTATTAACCGCTCGCCGATCGCGTGAGCACGAGCTTGAAGGATTGAAAACGGGTGCAGATGATTATTTGTCAAAGCCGGTGGACATTGAGCTGTTGAAATTACGCATTCACAACCAACTCGAGCACGCGAGAGTTTTACGCGAGCGGTATGTTTCGCAAATAGACGAGCAGGATATCGCCTTTCATATCGCTATCGAAAATCCAATAGATAAGCGCTTCCTTGAACGCATGAATAATTTTCTCGAAGAAAATATTGCCGACACGACACTCGATACAAGTGAAATGGCTACAAAGCTGGGCTATTCTCGCTCCACACTTTACCGGAAAATCAAAGCTGTCACCGGTAAGTCACCCACTCAACTTATCCGAACTCAACGACTCAATAAGGCATCTTTGCTACTTAAAACAGGTAAAGTCACGATAACGGACGTTATCGCTGAAGTCGGATTTAGCGATATGAGTTATTTTAGCCGCTGCTTTAAAGAACAGTTTGGTGTTTCACCGTCCGCTTACATCGCCAATTTAGAAAATGAAATAAAATAAAAGCCGCAATTAATATTATTTAAAAAATTTATTCACAGCGGCTTATTCAATTCGTTTTTAAATTCACGCCAATTCGGTAAGAACTTGTCCATATAACTGTAAAACACCTTATTGTGATAACGCTCGTAAAGGTGGACAAGCTCATGCACAAGAACATACTCCATACACCCTTGACGGTGCTTCATTAATTCTAAGTTCAGACAAATCTTTCGTTTTTGAATATTGCAACTACCCCAACGGGATTTCATTTTACGAATTGTCCAGCTCGCCACTTCTTGCCCAACAACCACTTGCCATTTGTCCAATAGTTTCGGTACAAGTTCTTGCATCTGCTGCTTATAAGCTTTTTCGACAACTAACTCGCGCTCGACACTATTCGAACTTACAGAAGTCCACAAAACGATATTTTTGTTTGCATGATCTATTTGTGCACGCGATCTAGACTCCGTTTGGTGTACAACGAGTGTATACGCTTCTCCCAAATAGAGAAGAGAATCTCCAGTTTTAAATTGTGGGACTTCTATTTCAGGCAACGACTGGAAGTAGTCCCTCTGTTTCTTTATCCAATCCATTCTTTCCAAAATAAGTTCATGCAGCTCACGTTTAGCTATGTTTTTTGGAGCAGACACGCGAACTCGACCATCTGGAGGCAAAACTCGAAAACGAATATTCTTCATTTTTTTGCGCTGTATTTCGATTGGAATATCGAAAACGCTAATACATTCGCTCACCATGATTATCATCCAAGCATTGATATTCTGTGTTGAATCGCGAGTTTAGGTTTTGCGAAGGAGAGGACTTGGCAGGACCCCGAAGCATATCGTTGCTATAAGGGCCCATATTTAATGCAGGTTAGGCGCTAGCTTCTTGGTTTTGTTGTTGCTCTTTAGCTTGCTTGAGTGCCTGCGCAAATAGCACGTCAAAATTAATGGGCGGCATCGCAACCGGCGGGAAACCACCCTTCACAGCAGCGTTATCTACCACTTCACGCGCATAGGGAAATAACATTTGAGGACACGTCGTATTTAAAACCTGCCTTAGCTGTTGCGAATCTAAACCCGTGACAACAAAGATACCGGCTTGTTGCACTTCAACGAGAAAAGCTGTGGAGTCCTCTACTTTTACTTCAACTGTAATTTTTAAAACGACTTCGAATACGCCTTCATCAAGTTTGTTGACAGCAGTATTCATATCTTGATTAACTTTTGGTTGACCTTGCTTGGTAAAAATCATCGCACCTTGCGGTGATTCAAACGACAGATCCTTCAAATAAACACGTTGAATTGCAAACTGAGGACCTTGAGATTCTTTCGCACCCGCTGCTCCATTTGCAGCTTTATTCTCTTCTGACACTGTATTCACCTAAATAATTAAGTTATTCAAAAATTAAACACTAAATTTTAGCCTGATGATCTTAAGCTTTTACGACTGGGAGGTTCTGGTTCAACCACTCGCTCATGCCACCTTGCAAACGCACCACGTTGAAACCGTGATCACGCAGTATTTTTCCGCTGGGTCCAGCGTGCTGACCCATCTTGTCAACAACGATAATCTGTTTCTTGTCGCGATATTTTTCTAACTCGACATAGCGCGTTGTCATGGAGCCATGCGGAATATTCATCGCGCCGCTAATATGACCACCGCTAAACTCCCCCGCATCTCGCACGTCGACAAGCAGGCCTTCATCGGTATTGATCATGCGTGTGACTTCATGATGGGAGACAGACTTGCCACCCTTGCGGCTTTCAAGCACAAAAAAAGCAATGGCCAGAACCATAAACAAAGAAATCAACATCCATTCTTCGTTTACAAAATCAATCCAACTCACAAATCGCTACCCCAAGTTAAGATGCTTTGGCCCCATAGTTACACGGAAGCAGGCCTATTTACGCCGTGTGGATGTATCAATCCGGAATAATACCGCCGGGTTGATACGCGCTGCACGAATGCGCTGCCATTGGCAAAACGGCAATGCAAGCCACTGAAATATCAGAAAATTCGCACATTTTCGCGAGTATTTCGGTGGTGGCCAATCAAAGCGATAGGACGATCACTTGATTGCCGGGCTATCTATCAGGCTATCTATAAATAGTTGTCACGCACAATCTTCACTTGCGCGACACGAAAAAAGGCTGGCAAGTATACATGATATGCTTACTAGATTGTTACCCGCTCTGCACCGCTAAGGAACGCGAGTTCTTGCGTAAATGTGACGTTACAAACCAATCTCAGTTAAAATGGCTGCTAACGGCTGACAATAAGCTCGCCGCGACCAAGTTTTTTAGTTCTTTACCTTCACAAGATTTTCCAGGTGTGCAATGACCGCTGTAAAAAAACCCCTTGTTTTATTGATCCTTGATGGCTTTGGCTATTCTCCAGAATCCACCCACAACGCCATCGCAAACGCCGATGCGCCAACCTGGAATGACATATGGAAAAATGCACCGCACACTCTCATTCACACCTCCGGAATGCATGTCGGGCTTCCCGACGGGCAAATGGGCAACTCTGAAGTCGGCCATATGACACTCGGTGCCGGCAGGGTTGTCTACCAAAACTATACACGCATCAACAAGGCAATTGCCGATGGCGATTTTTTTTCTAATCCAGCCTATTGTGCAGCAGTGGACAAAGCCGCAGGAGCAAACAAAGCGGTGCACATTTTGGGTTGCCTCTCTTCCGGGGGAGTTCACAGCCATCAAGACCATATTGTCGCAGCAATAAAGCTAGCCTTAGGCCGCGGAGCGAGCAAGGTGTATTTGCATGCGTTTCTCGATGGGCGCGACACTCCGCCACGCAGCGCCGAGAGTTCAATACAAAAAATCGAGTCTACGTTCGCCGACAATCCCCAATTCCGCTTCGCTTCAGTCATTGGGCGCTTTTATGCCTTAGACCGCGATAAGCGCTGGGACCGAGTTAAAAAAGCCTTCGATTTAATGGTTGATGGGGTGGCGGAATTCAGAAGCCCAACCGCTCTCGACGCACTTAAAGCCGCCTACGAGCGCGACGAAAACGACGAATTTGTTGCAGCTACTAGCATCTGTGGCGTTGAGCAAGAACCTATCACCATCAATGATGGCGACAGCATCCTGTTTATGAACTTTCGCCCCGACCGAGCGAGGCAAATCACCAACTGTTTTGTGCAAGCGGATTTTGATGGATTCGAACGAAAGCGCGTTCCCGCGCTCGCCGACTTTGTTATGACCACGGAATATGCCGCCGATATCGACACAAGTTGCGCCTTCCCGCCCGAGTTACTGAACAACACCCTGGGCGAAGTATTAGAGAAGCAAGGCAAGAAACAACTACGCATTGCCGAGACCGAAAAATACGCCCACGTAACTTTCTTTTTCAGTGGCGGACAAGAAGCAACATTCGATGGAGAGCAGCGCGAATTGATCCCGTCTCCAAAAGTTGCGACCTACGACCTCAAGCCAGAAATGAGCGCTTACGAAGTCACAGACAAACTGATCGATGCGATAAAAAGCGGCACTTATGACGCGATCATTTGCAACTACGCCAATTGCGACCAAGTTGGGCACACAGGCTCATACGAAGCATCGATAAAGGCCGTCGAAGCGGTCGATGAATGCTTGGCTAAGGTCTTTGCGGCGCTTGAGTCTGTTGACGGGCACGCGCTTGTCACCGCAGATCACGGCAATGTCGAGCTCATGTTCGACGAAGGTACAGGCCAACTGCACACGCAGCATACAACGTTTCCAGTACCGCTAGTTTATGTCGGCAACGAAAAGCTCACACTTAAAAGCGACGGCAGCCTTGCCGATATTGCGCCGACGATGCTCGCGCTTATGAATATCGAGCAGCCGGAAGACATGAACGGTCGCGATTTAGTTGAGCGAACTTAAGCTAGCCCCCTTTTACTGTGCTTTGCTAGCCGCTTCACATAAAGCGATTAAAACTCTGCGCCATTGAGTGCCAACCTCAACTTATACTTAAAGACGAAGACTCGATGAGGAGGTAACACAAGTGATTCGAATTTTTTCAAGATTTATGCAGCCGATGATTTTTGCAGCTCTGTGCAGCGCTGCAACATTTGCGGTCGCGCAAGACGAGGCTCAATCGCGCGAAGAAAAGTTGCGCGAACTAAAAGCCTCGATCGAAATGCTCAAACAAGAATTGGAGAAAATTAAGGACAATCGCAGTGGTTTGCTCGGCGACCTTGAAACCACTGAACAAAAGATGGGCGAGCTGAATAAAAAAGTCCAGGA
Source organism: Marinagarivorans sp. (assembly GCA_028281865.1). Taxonomy (GTDB): domain Bacteria; phylum Pseudomonadota; class Gammaproteobacteria; order Pseudomonadales; family Cellvibrionaceae; genus JANQJB01. The sequence goes on along the minus strand of JANQJB010000044.1, from coordinate 117,709 downwards.
ACTTAAAGAGGTCCTGCAAGACAACCAAGTCAAATTACATTCGCTGCAAGGCGAGAGGAGGGAACTTTTCTCCGCAAAAAAGCGCCAAACGGGTCAGGTAGGCGAGCATGTTAATGCCGCTTACCGGCTCGGACACCAGAGCAGCATCAAATTATTACTCAATCAAAACGACCCCACTAAAGTTGCGCGCAATTTAAAATACTTTGATTACGTTATCAAAGCACGTGCAGAAAAAATCCAAGCGTTCGAAAATACAATCAACAAAATCAACAGAATCGAACCCGAAATCGCCTATAAACAAACACTGCTAAAGCAGACAAGCAGCAAGCTCAATTCCCAATTCGATGAACTGGCGAGCGCGCAGTCGGAGCGTCGCCGAACACTCAAAAAATTGGAGTCGTTGATCGACACCAAAGATAAAGAACTCGCTGCCAAGGAAACTGACCGCAGGAACCTGGAAAAGCTTGTTTCACAAGTTATTCGCGTTATGGGGGAACTCGACCTAGCCATCGACGTTAAACGTTTGCCGCAAAAAAAAGGTTATCTACCTTGGCCAGTTGATGGAAAAGTTCGCCATCGCTTTGGCTCCTACCGCATCGCAGGTAAATTACGCTGGGAAGGTATTGTGATTAGCGCGCCGGAAGGCACCCCCGTGAGGGCAATCCACCACGGCAGGATCGTCTATTCCGATTATCTGCGAGGCCACGGTTTGTTGGTAATTATCGACCACGGCGGAGAATATCTGAGCCTCTACGGTCATAATCAAGCGCTGTTTAAATCTGTCGGTGAATGGGTCGACGCAGGCGATACCGTCGCCACAGTCGGGGACAGCGGCGGAGCTAAGCAGGCGGGGCTATATTTTGAAATGCGCTATAAAAGCAAACCAACCAATCCACAAGGCTGGTTGGCCAAATCAGGCTAGACTTAAATGAACCGTCTCGAACTTGCTTGACTCGTTGATAAAGCTTAACAGCTCCTTCAAATGCCCTTTATGCCAGATAAAGTATTTACCAAGCTACGCAAACGGCGCGGAGGCCTCGGTTACAACGCGCCGGAATAACTTTGAGAGGTTCATGTTAAGCTTGCTAAATACGATTTTTATCGACGAAATTGCTTAACAACACCAACAATTTTAAAAACTGAATTTGAATAATTAGTTTGAGATGCCAGCTTTAAAGACTGGTTTCAAAAAAGCAAAATTTAAATAACACTCGCAGTATTTATGGAGAGCCAGATGGCCTTTCGCCCCCTTGTTGTTTTGTCTTTGTTACTGACTTTATTGGTCGGCGCACCGGCGCCCACCTATGCGGATCATCACTTCAATGGCAAAGACGGCCAAACACCTGAACACTCCCCCATAGAAGAAGCTTCTCACGACCATGAAGGCTTGCTTGATAAACCCCCGGTAAAAGAGCTTCTCCCGCTTGAGGATTTGCGTGCATTTACTAAAGCCTATGAGACTATACGCGCGGTTTATGTTGAGGAAATAGACGATAAAAAACTGCTCGAATACGCAATTCGCGGCATGTTAGGCGAACTTGACCCTCACTCGGCCTATCTAGACGAATCCTCATTCGAAGACTTGCAAGTCAATACAACCGGTGAATTTGGCGGCCTCGGTATAGAAGTCGGAATGGAAGACGGCTTTGTCAAAGTCGTATCCCCTATCGACGATACACCAGCGGAGCGCGCAGGCATCGATGCCGGGGACCTGATAATTAAAATAGACGACTCAACAGTTAAAGGTTTAAGCCTCAATGAAGCAGTCAATAAAATGCGCGGACCCACCGGTACCGATATCAAATTGACAATCGTTCGCGAGGGAGAAGATCAACCGCTGGAATTTGTGATCACGCGCGACATTATTAAAGTTAAAAGTGTACGCAGTGAAGTACTTGAGGAGCATTTTGGCTACATACGTATTGCGCAGTTTCAGCTCCATACTGGGCCGAACATTATTGATGCGGTAGAAAAAATGCGTGCCGAAAATGACATTAAAGGCTTTATCTTAGATTTGCGAAATAACCCAGGCGGTGTGCTGCAAGCTTCCGTCGATGTCGCTGGCGCGTTTTTGAAAAATTCAATGGTGGTATACACCGAGGGCCGCTTTGACGACAGCAACGAAAAATATTACGCGGACGCGAATGATGTGACCGATGGCATTCCAATAGTGGTATTAATTAATGACGGCTCGGCATCCGCTTCGGAAATTGTCGCCGGCGCTTTGCAGGATCATAGCAGGGCCGTCATTATCGGCACACGCAGCTTTGGCAAGGGATCAGTACAAACTGTCATTCCTATCACAGAAGAAAAAGCCATAAAACTCACGACCGCGCTATACTTTACGCCAAAGGGCCGCTCAATTCAGGCTCACGGTATAGAGCCCGATATAAGTGTGGAACGGGTGCGAGTAACAGCGATTAAAAAGCGCTCGATCGTCACCGAAGCCGAATTAAGCGGCCGTTTAGATAACACGCAAGGTAAAGAAAACGAGAACGCGAAACAGCGTCAAGATGAGCAACGAACGAAACAAGAAAACTTTCAGAATAAAGATAACCAGCTCTACGAAGCACTCAATTTGCTTAAAGGGTTATCGATATTGAGCAATGCGCAAAACGTTGGCGATGCAGAAGAAAAACGAAAAGAAGATCAAAAAGAGAACCCACAGACGTAAAACCACTCATCGATCTAAGCCAGTAAATCGCTTAGTTGCAATATTAACATTCGCTGCTATCACCAGTTTTGCTTACGCCATTTATTTAAGTAGCGTGACGGTAGCGCCGCTATTTGATTCACACCAGCGCGAAATTATCGCGCAGCCAAAATTAGTCAGTCTCACGGTCCCAGATTCCTCGCCAGAATTTTCCCCTCCGTCCAGCGGAGGACAAAATGCTGAAGCAAAGACAAGTACATCGACGGAAGATCTGCCTTCCCAACAAGGGTATGGCAAAACAATAACAAGCACGACGACCATTGCGGCAGCAAAAACCGCGGCCGAAGAGACCGCTTTCGATGCTTCGGAAAATTCTGCGAGCCAGGCGAATCAAGCTGAGAAACAACTGGTTAATACCCTAGAACCCAATATACGCCACGCCAACGTCATTAAAAAAAGAGCCTTGGTCGCGATTATTATCGACGACGTTGGCTATCGCTATATTGAAGGCATGCGTACCCTGGAACTCGACCCCGACATCACGATCGCAGTACTGCCCTTTACCCCACATGCTTATGACCTGGCACACCACGCTGGTACGCTTGGTGTTGAAGTAATGCTGCATGCACCGATGGAACCGAATACAAATATTCATTGGGGAGAAGGACTAAACGGAGCGATGAACCAGAGTGCACTGCGCAACTCTTTCGCCAAAATGCTCGACAGCCTGCCAAATGTTCGCGGGGTCAATAACCATATGGGAAGCGGGTTAACGACGAACTCAAACGTTATGGAGTGGTTTATGAGCGAGGTATCTCAACATAACTTATATTTTATTGACAGTATGACCACACCTCGCAGCAAAGCTTGGGCCATCGCTCAAAAGCACAACATCCCGTCTTATAAACGCGATGTCTTCCTGGACAACGAGGTCAACGATCCCTACTTGGAAAAACAGTTTTCTCACATGATTCGCATCGCGCAGAAACACGGCTATGCACTTGCGATCGGCCACCCCTACAAAGAAACCCTCACCTATCTCGAAAAAAACTTGCCGCGGCTGCGGGCAATGGAAATAGATCTGGTGCCTGTCTCCACATTACTGACACATCTACGCCAGTCTGAACAACTTGTTTTCGCCAAGCGACAGAACGACTAATAAAGCTCTAAGCGCCAACAGAACGAAAATAAACTACAAACGCCGAAAAGATGTGAACCGTATCACACTAACAAGCTGAATTAGACTAAAAATCCGCGCAATATGGCGCTATACCTGAGAAGCTGAAGACACAAAAAGTTGTCTAAATCCGAATTGATGAGCTCCCACTCACTCATCTCGGTGAGCATCCAGCAAGTCTTTTCCTACGTAATAATTAACGGATTGATCGCTGACAAGCGAATACTTTCTTTCAATAACTCTTAATATATTAAAACCGGAGACAAGCCATGAACAGAACAGGCGAAAAGGGCCGGCTCCCAAAAAGAAAAAGCCGATTCTTTAAGATAGAGGGCTATTGGTATTACAGCACACGTGAAGGTATGGATATTGGGCCATTTGACTCGGTAAGCGAAGCAGAAAAAGGCGTATGCGAATATATTGATTTTGTTCTACACGCTGAGCCAAGCGTTATGCAGGCGCTTAACCGCTATCGCGACCCCAGCCAGCGACAAAGCGCTTAGAGGCGAACTTCTATTTGGTGTTGTTGCATAAAGGCTTTTGCTTGACCAATGCTGTACTCGCCAAAATGAAAAATGCTAGCGGCTAACACCGCGTCGGCACGACCTTGCTTTACGCCTTCGACAAGGTGATCTAAATTTCCCACGCCCCCCGATGCAATAACCGGTACACTCACCGCGTCTGATACTGCCCGAGTTACACCTAAATCAAAACCGGCTTTAGTACCATCTGCATCCATGCTTGTAAGTAATATCTCCCCGGCACCGTTGCGCACCATCAGTTCGGCCCATTCAATAGCATCTATTCCGGTTGGTCGCCGTCCACCATGGGTGAATATCTCCCAACGCGGCGCTTCTGCTTCATCGCTTACCTTTTTTGCGTCGATTGCCACAACAATACACTGTGCACCAAATTTACCAGAAGCCTCCTTAACAAAATCTGGATTTTTTACTGCTGCGGAATTGATGCTCACCTTATCTGCGCCCGCGTTCAACATGCGGCGAATATCCTCTAGAGTCCGAATTCCCCCGCCGACAGTTAGTGGAATAAAAACTTCTGCAGCGATGGCCTCAACGGTATGTACAGTGGTATCCCGGGCTTCGTGGCTTGCGGTAATATCGAGGAAAGTAATTTCGTCAGCGCCTTCACGATTGTATTGGCGAGCAACTTCAACCGGGTCACCGGCATCGCGAATATCGACAAAATTAACGCCCTTCACGACCCGGCCGCGATCGACATCCAAACACGGAATAATGCGTTTTGCCAATCCCATTTATGCCTCCTTTTTTTGATCACACAATTGCTGAGCAGCAGCCAGATCCAGCGTACCCTCATAAATTGCACGCCCTGTAATAGCCCCCATAATGCCTTGACCAGCAAACGGAAGTAAGGCTTCGATATCCGCAATGCTAGTCACCCCTCCAGAGGCAATGATCGGCAGACTCGACGCTTTTGCCAAATTCACCGTCGCCTCAACATTCAAACCCTGCATCATACCGTCACGGTCGATATCGGTATAAACAATCGAGGTGACACCGTCTTGTTCAAACTGCTTAGCCAACTCAGTTGCTTTTAATTCGGAAACTTCCGCCCAGCCATCAGTCGCAACAAAGCCATTTTTAGCATCGAGCCCAACGATCACGCTTCCAGGAAAGGCTCGACAAGCCTCGCCAACAAAAGCCGGCTCCTTAACCGCCTTCGTTCCAATAATCACAAAACTAACGCCGGCGCTTAAATAGGCTTCAATGGTGGCAAGCGAACGAATCCCACCCCCGATTTGAATAGGCAAATCCGGATATTTTTTCGCAATCGCAGTAACCGCATCGCCATTTACAGGCTCACCCGCAAAAGCGCCATTTAAATCCACCAGATGCAAGCGACGCGCACCCTCCTCTACCCACTTATCCGCCATGCTTACGGGATCATCCCCAAACACTGTCGAATCCTCCATCAACCCTTTACGAAGGCGAACGCACTTACCATCTTTCAAATCAATTGCAGGAATAATTAACATTTAAATAACTCAAACTCGAATAACTGAACAAACTAAGCAAGGGTTGGGGGTGGCCTTTTCAGACCTCCACGGACAGGAAGTCCGTGAAGAGCTGCATGGATGCATTGATGCGTGTCTGAAAAGGCCACCCCCGACCCTTGCGGCGCCAGCGGCGCCTATATCAAAACTTTAAGAACTACCATTCCACTTAGAAAAGTTCTCCAACAACTGCAAGCCAGCCGTATGACTCTTCTCAGGATGAAACTGACTCGCAAACACATTCCCCTTCGCCAAACAGGCGGTAAACGTAATCCCGTACTCACACTCACCGACCAACAAATCTTTGTCAGCCACTTCAACATAAAAGCTATGCACAAAATAAAAGCGAGATAAATCTTCAATGCCCGACCACAAAGGGTGATCGCGCACTTGTGCCACCTGGTTCCAACCCATATGTGGAACTTTAAAATGCTCAGCGCTAACTTGAAAGTTAGAATGTGAGGCAAAACTTTTTACCTCGCCAGGAAAATGCCCCAAACATGCAACCCCATCATTTTCCTCACTGTGCTGCATGAGAGCCTGCATGCCAATACAAATAGCCAAAATAGGCTTACCCGATGTAATTTCCCCCACCATTAACTCATCGATACCTTGACGACGCATCTCGCCGACACAATCCCGAATAGCACCCACGCCCGGAAAAATAACACGATCTGCAGCGCGAATAACGTCATGATCTGAAGTGATTTGAATATCCGAATCGGGTGCGACATGCTGTAGTGCACTGGCAACCGAATGCAAGTTGCCCATGCCATAGTCGATAATCGCTATTTGATTTTTCATACCTATTACAACAATTTTGTGTACAAAAATTTCGAGTACAAAAGCCTCGAATACAACAGGTTAGAGCTTCGAGCTAGCTAAAGCGCGCCTTTTGTGGAGGGAAGTGCATTACCCAAACGCTCATCTTTTTCTATCGCCATGCGCACTGCGCGACCAAAAGCCTTAAATACCGTCTCGATTTGGTGATGAGCGTTATGTCCGCGCAGACAATCAATGTGCAGCGTCACCAGAGCATGATTGACGAAACCCTGAAAAAACTCATAAAACAGCTCGGTATCAAAACTGCCGATGCGTTTTTGAGTAAACGGTACATTCATAGTCAAGCCTGGCCGGCCAGAGAAGTCGATAACGACCCGCGACAGAGCCTCGTCTAGTGGGACATAGGCATGACCATAGCGGCGAATGCCCTTCTTTTCCCCCAGGGCCTTACTGATAGCCTGACCGAGCGTGATACCAATATCTTCGACGCTATGGTGGTCGTCAATATGTGTGTCACCCTTGCACTTAACGTCGAGATCCACCATTCCGTGACGTGCTATTTGATCCATCATGTGCTCGAGAAAGGGAACACCAGTAGCAAATGAACTTTGGCCGGTTCCATCGAGGTTAATGCTTACCTCAATTTGCGTTTCTAACGTATCGCGGCTCACTGTCGCTGTACGTGCAGACATGACTTTCAACCTATATACAGAGGAATGAGAAAAAACGCCGGATTATACCGCTTCGGCTCGAATTGAGCGAATTCGGACTAAAAAAACAACAGTTGTAAGTTAGAGCTTACACTCAGTGTTGAAGATATCTTACACACGTCATAGTTAATGTCGGCTACGTCGATATGCGATGAATCCCTAAAATAGCACCACCAATACGGACATCAAGACGGATTCGGGTCGGAGACCAAGGGAAATTTCAGGGATTACGATCCACGGACGGATCGAATGGATTTCTCACCACACTAAAGCCAAGCCCACTTCCACAACGTGGCATCCCTCTAGCGCGTAACTTCTATGCAAATATAGCGTCATACTATTAAACTCGTGCCCTGGAACCGCGCTTGTTACTCTAATAAGGACACAATAACTAGATATCAAACGAGACTCTTCCGTATGAAGCTGCCAGCAAAAGAAAAGGTCGTGAAAGAACTGCGTTCTTGGTTGATTTTTGCCGCTTTGACCGCAGTCGTTTTTATCAGTGTGCGCTCCGTTCAAAATCACCTAGGCCAACAAGCATTTGCTGAAACAGGGCTGGAAGCTCTCAGCCTGAACGAAGCTCTGGAGTTGGCGAAAGAGCAGAACAAGCAGGTCGTCGCTAACCTTTCGGCTTATTGGTGTGGTGCGTGCCGGACACTGGACAAGAATGTGTTAGGCAATGACATGGTCAAATCAGTGCTTAGCGAGAAATATATTTTTGCGCGCATCGATTCGGAGTCAGACGAAGCCCGTCCGTTTATGCAGCGTTACGGTGCTCGAGGTTATCCAACGGTGTTAGTACTCGATGCCGATGGCGATAAGCTAAAGCATCTGCCCTACACGACAAGCCCGCATAAGTTTATCTCGTTTTTATAGAAGTAAAATTAACAGCAAACGGAAATTCGACACGCATGCCTCGATAGTTATAATGCAAGAGTTATAATGCCAAGCATTAAAAAAAATAACTTCCGGGGCACCAATGCCTGTCAAAGAACCCTTAAATGCAGTTGTCCCAGCTCCCCAGCGAGACATCAAGCCAAGTACTGAGCCTGCAAAAAAACCTCTAAAAATTGCTTTATTGAGTTATCGCAGCGCGCCATTTGTCGGTGGTCAAGGCATTTACATACACTACTTAAGCCGCGCACTGCATTCTCTCGGACATCAAGTCGACGTCATATCCGGTCCGCCCTACCCCAAACTCGATGACACTATTCGCTTGATCAAACTACCGAGCCTCGACCTTTTTGAAGAAAAAAATCATGTCACAGCATTAAAACTCAAACACTGTTTGTCATACACGGATTTTTACGAATGGTTTACGATGCTAACAGGCGGTTTTGGAGAGCCGTATACCTTTGGCCGACGTGCGCTAAAGTATTTAAAAAAATTCGGACTTGATTACGATATCATCCACGACAATCAATCCTTATCTTATAGCTTGCTCGCACTTGAAAAACAAGGCTTCCCCATTGTCACGACTATTCATCATCCAATAACACGTGACTACGAACTAGCGTTAGCCGCGGCACCAAATAAAAAGCATAGGCTGCTTGTTAAACGCTGGTATAGCTTTTTAAAGATGCAAAAAAGAGTCGCACAAAAACTAAAATATGTAACCACTGTTTCTATGGCGTCGCAAATCGATATTGAGAAATATTTTTTGCGTGTAGAAAATCAGACACAGCTTATTCCTAATGGCATCGATACCTCTATTTTTCGCCCGCTTGATAAGACTAAAAAAAATCCCTGGCAAATAATAACCACAGCCTCTGCCGACCAACCCATTAAGGGTCTCAGTTATTTACTCGAGGCTATTGCAAATTTGAAACAAGAATTTCCCGAACTGTCACTATTGGTCGTCGGAAAGCTTAAAAAAGGAAGCGCAACGGCAAAAACACTCGAAAAAATGCGACTGAATAAGCACGTAAAATTTGTTAGTGGGATCTCGACGCAAAGGCTAGTGGAACATTATAACCAATCAAGCATCGCCATCTGCCCTTCGCTATACGAAGGCTTCGGCCTCCCCGCTGCAGAAGCTATGAGCTGCGGATTACCCGTTATTACGAGTGACGGAGGCGCGTTGCCTGAGGTGGTTGGCGACGCAGGCAAAATAGTTCCAAAGGGTAACTCGCTGGCGCTTTCAAAAGCCATTAAGGAGTTAATTTTAGACCGCGAGCAAGCGCAACAACTTGCAAAAATATCGCGCCAACATGTTCTTGATAATTTTTGTTGGCAGCGTGTCGCAGAAAAATTAACCATGTACTATCAGACGATAATAAATTCGCGCGACGGAAACGGCTGGACTAATGGAAACGATTAAATTACGTGCGCTAAATTTAAAACCCGGGGCAAAAATTCTTGACCTCGGCTGTGGCGAAGGTCGACACGCACTCGCTCTACGCGCTCAGTTTCCTGCGATCGACATCTTAGCTGTTGATATTAATTTCCAAAGCTTATCTGTCGCAACAGAGAAAAATTCAACGCTCGGCAACTATGCCAGCGAAAACACCAGCCAATCGACGTGTTTTTTTATTCAAGCTGATGGAATGAAATTACCGTTTGCTGAAAATAGCTTTGATGTCATTATTTGTTCCGAGGTACTTGAACATATTAAAGAGTATTCAGGTTTTCTTCGCGAGATAAAACGCTTATTGAAAAAAGATGGCGTCTTTGCTTTGAGCGTTCCTCGCGCTTGGCCAGAAAAAATTTGCTGGCAATTAAGCGAGGCCTATCACCAAGTTGAAGGCGGCCACGTTCGTATTTTCAACGCAAACAAGCTCAACCGAGAAGTGCAGCAGCACGGATTTAATTTTATGCATCGCCACTGGTCTCACGCGCTTCACTCGCCCTATTGGTGGTTGCGCTGTCTGTATTGGACAAAAGGTGAAAGCCAATGGCTTGTGCGTCTATACCATCGCTTGCTGGTGTGGGATTTAATGAAAAAACCGTGGCTGACACAAAACCTCGAAAAAATTCTCAACCCTGTATTGGGAAAAAGCATTGTGATGTATTACAAGAATCTTGGCTAGGTACGCTTTGAACGCTCCAATTAAACAACAAACACTATTGCCACAGGCCCTGAATAAAACAGCAGAATTTATTCGCGCCAATCAAAAATATGACGGTGCGATTCCTTGGCAAGCACATGATAAACTCGACCCTTGGGATCATTGTGAAGCGGCTATGGCATTGAGCGTAGCAGGTTATTGGCATGAAGCAGAATTAGCCTACGACTGGCTCGCACAACACCAATCGCACGAGGGCTTTTGGCACGCGGCTTATTTTTTCGAGGAGACCAGCAAAGAAAAAAAAATAAGCGCTGCCAGCGCACGCGACTTATGCGAGACAAATTTTATCGCTTATATCGCAACAGGTGTTTGGCACCATTATTTAATTACAGGCAATATTGATTTTTTATCTCGGCTATTTCCTGTGGTTGAACGAGCGATAAATTGCATACTGCGTTTTCAACATTGCGAAGGCGATATTGCCTGGGCTTTTAATTTGCGCGGCCAAGCCGAAAACGACAGTCTATTTACTGCGTGCTGTTCAATTCTGCGCAGCCTCGAACACGCCATTCTATCCGCACAAAAGCTTGACAAAAAAACCGAAAAATGGCGCGACGCTTGGTATAAATTACATCGATGTATCTTAACTAAACCCAGCCGATTCGATCGCACCTGGGAGAGCAAAGCGCGTTTTGCTATGGATTGGTACTACCCTATTCTCGGTGGAGCTTATAAAAAATGTGCGGCTAAACTACGTATCGAAAGTCGGTGGCACGAATTTGTTGTCGATAAACTAGGTTGCCGCTGCGTCAACGATGAGCCCTGGATCACCATAGCGGAAACCTGCGAATTAATTATTGCCTTGGTCGCCGCAAACGAGAGAACAAAAGCACAAAAAATATTTGAGTTGATCCACCAGTGGCAAGATAAAGACGGCGGTTACTGGACAGGCTATGTGTTTCGCGACAAGGTTATTTGGCCAGAAGAAAAAACCAGTTGGACAGCCGCCGCAGTTATCCTCGCTGCCGACGCACTTGGAAACATTAGCCCAGCGGCTCGCATTTTCACAAGCCCAAGCACCTTACTCGAAATGCTTTAACTTTTAGCAAGTACCACCATTGAGTCTTGCTGCATTAAAACCTTAAATGTCCCTTGAGATAAGAATTTTTGCAGAGCACGATACGGCGCTTGGCCACCCTCATTTGGATCCAGATAGATATCGTGCATCGCTATCACACCATTTTTTGTCACGTGTTTGCTCCAAGCTAAACAATCATGCAGCGCAGCCTCCTCACTGTGCCCACCATCAATAAAAACCATGGACAATGGAGTCGACCAATGCTTCGCAACGATGTGGGACGACGCCACTAACGGAACAACACTTTCCTCCAACTCGAACAGCTTTAGTGTCGCTTGAAAAGCAGGAAAGCTATTCATTCGTTGCAAACCATCATCATATAACTCTGGATCGTGATAAGCCTCACCGACTTGGTGCTCTTCCGACCCGCGGTGATGGTCTAACGCAAAAAGCACTCCATCTTGATTTTTACACGCCTGACCTAAAAAAACAGTTGATAGCCCGCAGTAACTACCCACCTCTAAACAGGGACCAAATGTCGCGTACTCACTAGCTAAATTAAAGAGAAGTTGTGCATCTTTTTCCGGCAAAAAACCTTTGATTTCATGTTGCCGGACTTGCTTTAATAGTTCATCAAACATAATCACTAAAAACCTTGAGAATCACGTGCGAAAAGATCACCGTCCTTATTTTATCAAGGCGCTATTATACCGATACAATAAATTTTACGTTGACTACAAAATTCGACCACAGTTCGATAAACTCGGCGTGCAACCGGCGATAGCGTCTCCGAGCTCGCTGCGAATTTTTGGTCACAATATCACTGCCGGTGATTATTTACACATTATTAGCGATAAATTAAAACCGACAACAATTACAACCTGGTCGAGCAAGCAAGAACAAGGGTCCATTGATATTGGCCATTATTGCCTGATTTCACCGGGCGTCGAAATAACCAGTGCTAACTCAATTTCCATCGCCGATAACTGCATGATTGCTGCGGATGCTATTCTTAGTGATAGCGACTGGCACGGGCTATACAATCGTGTGCGCCCTTTTCGTTGTAGTCAGCCAATAACACTGCAAGAAAATGTTTGGGTCGGTCGCAACGCTTATATCGGTAAAGGGGTGACAATTGGTCAAAACAGCGTCGTCGGCGCGGGCGCCATTGTTGTTTCCGATGTACCTGCAAACTGCGTGGTCGGAGGAAATCCCGCAAAAATTATTAAACAACTTAACCCCAAACGTCGCATGCTTAAGCGAGAGCACCTATTTAACGAAAGCTTTTTCCGCAGCGAAGTGGGTTACGACGAAAATCAACGCTTGCTAACTCAATACTTAAGTGCAGATAACTCACTACTAAATTGGATCCGCACCAGTATCTATATACGCCCGGAAGACTAAACCAATAGCTCGCTTGTTTTATACATAAAAACCTAGCAATCAAACAGACCATACTATCGACTTAGTTACGCGCTACTGAAATACTGGCAAAAATATGTGAATTTTCTTATATTTCAAGGGTTTGCATTGCCAGCCTAGTGGTGGCAGCGTATCCATTCACCGCCTGTTAACCCTATTAAAATATGCTTTGCACCCGTGAGCATGTAAGTTTTCATCAAACCGAGCGACTAACCAATAAACACGGTTATTTGCGCGTACCAAGCATCTCCAAAAGAAGGGCGTTACCTATCAAATTTCAGAGAAAACAACGTGTCGTCGGAATTTGAACAACTAATTGCAAATCATAGCGGGAGGATTCTCGCAATTGCCAAACGCTATGCTGACAAAGAAAACGTCGAGGATCTTTATCAAGAAATCCTGGAACAGCTGTGGCGCAGCTTTGATCGTTTTAAAGGTAACGCAAAACCTGAGACCTGGGTTTATCGCGTCGGATTTAATACCGCTATGACACGTTTACGCAAAGTAGTTAAACAGCGAGAGGGCGAAAATAAAATTAGGGTTTTTAAGCAATCAGAGCAAACTTTTGCTGAGCGAGATCCGGCAGAAATTCTTGAAGATTTTATTTCATCGCTCAACGAAATCGACACATCAGTATTGATGATGTATCTCGATGGCTTAACTGGAGAGGAGATGGCAGAAGTATTGGGCAGCCCGGTAAACGCGATTCAGGTACGCATAGCCCGCTTGAAAAAAGCTTTTACCCTTCGATATACGGAGGCTACATAATGCAGCTTGATGAACTAAAAGATACATGGAAAAAAGAGCTTACGATGAAAGACAATACATTAAATTTTAACCGTATAAGACTTAGCATTGAAAAATTTGATCGGCGAACTAAAGTGAGTTGGGCAATAGAATTATTTGCCTGTATCAGTATTGCTGTGGTTGTCTGCATCGCTTGGTTTATTTGGCTACCTTTTAATGAACTAAGTCCGCTGTTTCATCTCGGCATGTTCGCAATGATCGCTTGCAGTGTTTTTGTTGCAGGAAACATTATCTGGTCTCGCAGGGTATCAACTCCCGACGACTGGACTTTATCGTCTAAGCTTAAAATTCAAATCGAAAAAAGGGAAAAAGAAATTAAATTGCACAACTCAATCGCCAAATGGTATCTAAGCCCTGCCTTTGTCGCGATTCTTTTTTCTTCTTACGGAGGCTACTCGCAAAGAACGCAGAGTTTTATACCTGACATTGAATTACTTCTTTACTGGGGGGGCTGTGTAATTTTTTTTATTGGTATCTATATACTAAATCGCCATTACGCCAAAACAAAAATAGAACCCATTTTAGCTCAGCTTTATGCCTTGCAAGAGGAGCTAGAAAGTTAACTCGCTATTGACTTATTTATACACCATGCAGATTATTTATACACCATGCAAAGTTAACCCGCCTCCAACAGCGACTGAGCGATTTCCACCGATAGCATATTGAGCACTGCATTTAGTGCTTCCACATAATCCATATAAGAGTCACTACTTGCAAGCTGAGTAAAGGTTTCGCCACGTGTTAATAATTGTATTTCACCATTATTTGTCGATATGATCCATTTAGCTTTTAAATGAACATCACCACCTATAACACCGAAAAACTCTTCTACAATCACGCGCACTTGCCGCTTAGGGCGCGAACGATTATCCCAAGGAAAAGGCCAAACAGCGTCAATATCCAATATCCGCGATACGTTATCAGTCATAACGCGCTGAAACATTAAACTCAAACGTCCAGCCCAGAGACGATACATCGAAACTTCAACACCTTGGTCTTTTGACAAGCTCACCAAACCCGGATGAATGAGCATTTCCGGCATAATCACAGGGCCGATACCAATATCATACGGATAATCAGTCTTGCGTATTACTTCCGGGTTTTCAATTCCACGCAAGGTGTAATAACGGGTATCAGGTGCCGCCCAGCAACCCGCTAAAAGCAGAACAACAAAAACTCCGAGCCCGCGAATAATAAATATGTTATTTTTCATCTTTTTTCAAACCAAAAACAAGCGAGCTGGGATAGCGATAGAGTTCTTCGACAAATCGATCAAAAGAATCAGAGGCCTCCGTTACTGCATCGAGCATTTCAATAATTTCAAAATGCAATTGCGAATCCGGAGCTACGGTATGATCGATACTCTTTAAAGTTACCGTCAATTGAGCCAATGTCGTTTTCGCTTCCGCAACGGTATCATCGAGTTCTGCAGTAGCTTTTTCCACATTTGCAAACGCACCATGCACTCGCGCAGCAGTATTTTGCTCCTCCCACACTGTTACAATCTTATTAATATTGGCAAGAACATTGGATAAATCTTTACCGATATCATCAATGGGCACAGCATTTATTTTTTCGGCAACATCTGTAAATTGACGCGTCAGATTATCTAGTGGTTTATCCACTGTTGGTATTTCTGCATAATTTTCTGCGGCAATAAACTCGCCAGGAGAGTGATCCTCAGCGTAATACAATTCGATATAGAGATTACCTGTGAGCAAACTATCTGTTTTCATTTCGCCGCGCAGGCCTTGTTGCACCATATTGCGAATAAACGCATCTACTGGTTCGCGCGTCAATTCTAATTCCGGATCTAAACGCTGTGGCTCCATTGCAATAAACACATGTAGGTTCTTACCAATATTATCGACCGTGTCAACTTCAATATCGACAACTTCCCCCACTTTAATACCCCGGAACTCTACCGGAGCTCCCACTTTCAAGCCGCGCACCGAATGACTAAATTTGAGGACGTAAAAATATTTAAGATTAAATCGCCCTTCAAGTACCGAGTCGCGATCATCGAACAAATAAAAAGTGTGATCACTGGGCGCTTGTTTTGACACTTCATATGAACCAGCATTGTCAAACGCCATGCCTCCACCGATTAACGAAGCGAGCGATGCAATTTGCGTTTTAATCCCCTCAGAACCAACCGAAACATTAAAACCGCTGACATTCCAAAAACGGCTGCGTGTATAAACTTTCTGATCGTGCGGTGACTGAATGAAAACCCGAATATCAACGCTGTTGCCATCGTCAGCAAGATGGTAATTAATCACTTCCCCCACTTTGACCTGGCGATTGTATACCGGCGATCCGATATCAAGCGAACCGAGCCTTTCCGCTTTGAGAATATATTGCGTACCCTTATCATCTGATTGAACCGGCGGAGGCTCCGCCAGGCCTTCAAACGCGGTGCGAGTCCCGGATTTATTTCCAGGATCCATGACAATATAAACACCTGATATGAGCGTACCTAAATTTGAAACCCCTGCCACACTAATACGCGGAGTGACCAACCAAAAACGTGTATCTTCGCCGAGGTGTGCCGACACATGACGATCTAAGGTAACAAATACGTTCGCTTTACTTAAATTGTCACTTAAACGCACCTTTGTCACGATTCCAACCGTTACATCTTTAAGGCGCACTTCTGTTTCGTTCACTTCAATGCCAGTTGCGGAATCAAATACGATTACAATTTCCTTACCTTTTTCCTGCCACGCGCGAACACCAAGCCAAACGGCAATAACAAAGGCGAGCAGTGGAATTCCCCACACTGGAGACAATTTTCTTACACGTCGTATGACTGGGCTGGCAGCTTTCATCTAATCTTGGGTTTTGTTTAAAAGACTCATATTACTGGAACTCGGACCTTTCTGTGCATCCCAAATTAAGCGCGAATCAAACGAATGGGCAGCAAACATCGTCAATACCACAACGGCGGCAAACGCTATTAACGCCCCCCCAGGTTCGACACGACCTAATATACCAAACTGCACCAGCGCGGTGAGCAAAGTAACCACATAAACGTCAATCATCGACCATCGACCAACCCAATCGGTAATGCGATACAAAAGTGCCCGATGATGCAAAGCGCTTGTTGACTTTTTACGTACTGATATCACGAGATAGGACAAAATGACCAATTTGGCAATAGGAACCACAATACTAGCTAGAAACACAACTACGGCAACCGCCCACATACCGTGCGCAATTAACTCAACCACACCAGAAAATATCGTATCTTCGCGTGTTCCGGTAAAAGTGTGAAAAGTCATGATAGGAAAAATATTGGCGGGAATATATAAAATAATCGCTGCGATAATCAATGCCGTTGTTTTCTGCAAGCTATTTGGAATGCGTTTGTGAACTCTCGCATTACAGCGTGGACAATGCCCAGACTGATTAATTATCGATTCGCCAATCATTGCCTCACAGATATGGCAATCATAAATAGGCTCATCATCAACTTGCGTAAAACAATTGTTAAAGTGCAGCCAGCTCCATAGATTGCGTTTATCAACCAGCCAATAAGACGCGGAAATAATTGCGACCAAAGCGAAAAATGCATACATTGCAACGCCCGGAATGACACGTGCCATATCACCGAGCTTGACGCTGGTGACAAGCACAGCAAGCAAGAATATTTCCATCATACTCCAGGGCTGAGCTCGCACCAGCCAACGAAATAGCGTGATTTGCCCAGGCAGGCGTCGGTTTAGACGGTAGGGAATCAACAGATACAACAATACCAAAATTTCGAATAGCGGAAAGGCAAAGATAGTGACAAAAACCGTAGTTGCAAGCAGATAAGCCTTGTGCTCATAAAGTGCTACAACACCGGTTAAGATCGAAGCACCCTGCGAAAAACCCGCAATTTTTAAATACAAAAAAGGAAAAGCATTGGCGATAAAAAAAAGTATCAAGCCGGTCAGCGCGAGCGCAGAAGCCGGATCGAGCCAGGCGCCGTGCCCTACATGCAATTTATGTCCACATTGACCGCAATGAAGTTCGAAATCTGCTGACACCGGTATCACGGTTTGCAAGCTACCGCACTTGTGGCACATCAACCAATCGACTTTTTGCTCGTGAATTACAGGTGGCATTTAATACTCAACAGTGGGAAATCCGTTAAATAAATAGCATACAATCAGCGCAAACCAAGCATAAAAAGGCCTAGCGCTCGTCTCTGCAAACGCCGCGTTTGCGCATCTGCGGATAGACTTCAGTCAATTGTTCTACGTATCCGCTATGCTAATTTTATTACACGGCTTGTTTAACACATGCACCCAATTAACGGTTTTTGCATCTAAGATTCGTACTCAGATGTCGATTTCTCAACAGCCGGCACTCAAAGAACGTTACGTAACTTTAATTTTGTTAAACAATATATCAGTCGAGCCCGCTATGGGTCTATAATTAAACTTACCTGTTGTTCAGGCTCACAACAATTGTTTATCGAAACGTTTTTTATGAACCTCGGTCGTATAACGACTCAATAACAAATATTGCACAAACTTCAAAAACAGTGCCCCACAATACAAATGAGCAATATCAAAGTAGTTTGCGAATGTTTTGGTCAATTTTGTTAATTGCTGAAGCAGACTCGAGTACTGCCGCGTTTCAGTCGGACCGCATTAAACGTCATGTTCTCACATGCGATGTTTATACCATTGAGCAGGCAGCAAAAAAAATGGAGGATGAAGGCTTCGATACTATTTTTGTTGAGATCAACGACAGTGCCGCTAATGGCGTCGAACGCTTGCAAAACGTCGTACAATTAGCCCCCGACCAACCCATCGTTATTCTGACAAATACGCGCGATCAAGAGACTTTAGCCAGCTTTTTGCGCTACGGTGCGCAAGACATTATCCACACAGATGATATCGACGAAAAAGTTATACCGCGAGTGATTCGCTATGCGATTGACCGAAAATCCACCAGCAATCAACTCGCCGTACTCGAACGCCAAGACACGCTCACAGGGCTCGTGAACCGTAAAGTGTTTATGGATCGTTTAGAGCGTAGCCTGAGTGAGACGCGCTCTGACGCGGAAATGTTAGCCGTACTGCTACTCGACCTAAACAAATTTAAAAGCATTAACGATACCTTGGGCCACACAACAGGCGACGAGGTTATTAAAGCTGTCGCTGAACGCATATGCAATTGTCTGTACCCTGTCGATACAGTTGCACGCTTGGCCGGTGACGAATTTGCCATATTGCTGGAAAATGTGTCAGGCCCGGAAGCAATACAAGTCATCTGCAAAAAAATCTTGACTGAATTCGAGGACCCGATTTTTATAAACGGCAACGAAATTTATACGAGCGCTAGTATCGGAATAGCAACGACCACGCGTCGCGGCAAAGTTGCACCGAGCCCGGGCAACGTCATTAAACACGCAGATATCGCGATGTACCGAGCTAAACACGAGGGCGGCAATCGATTTGTGTTCTTCACACGCGAGTTGCAGGTCGCAGCGTCGATTCGCTCTACTCTCGAAACAGCACTTAGGCGCGCAGTTGAGCGCCAGGAATTTTCAATTGTTTACCAACCGCAAATTGACACCAATAATCACGCTCTTTACGGAGCTGAAACACTATTGCGCTGGAATCATCCTAGCTACGGCGATTTATCGCCCACCACTTTCGTTCCCGCACTTGAAGCAAGCGGGCTAATTACCCCAGTTACGGAATGGGTAATCAGGCGCACACTTGCCGATTGGGCAAATATGATTAAGCAAAACTACATTTCTGCCGGCACAAGCATTTCGATTAATCTTTCACCAAAGCTACTAAGCCAGAAAAACTTTGCGCAAACCGCTGCGGATATCGCCGATAGCTGCGGAATTAATCGTCATTCGGTATTTTTCGAAATTACTGAAAACTTGTTTGTTGACTCGAGCCAGCAGACACTCAGCGCTCTACATCAAATAAAAAGCGAAGGCTTTAAGTTATCAATGGATGACTTTGGCACCGGCTATTCATCCCTAAGCTACCTGAAACATTTTCCTCTCGACTGCATAAAGCTTGACCGAGCGTTTATCAAGGATATCTTGCATTCTAAAATCGATGCAGCAATCGCCGAAGCTGCTGTCAATTTAGCGCGAAAAATTAATATTGGCATTATTGCAGAAGGTGTTGACGAAGAACGTAAGCTCGCGATGGTTCGCCAATATGGCTGTAACATCATCCAGGGCATGCTATTTTCAGGACCTCTTACCGTCGAGGAGTTCACCGAATACTGCCAAAACGACACAACAGTTCTCGCCTAAACACAAACCGCTTAATCACTCCAAGCGCCCCTCTTGTTCTCATGCTCCTTGTTTCTATCCACCAGGCAAGCTAATAAAGACTCAAAAGGCAAAGATGAATTCCTCGATCAGATTCGTACTAGAATCTAATTTATTCAAACGAATGTCTTAAATTACGAATTGACGCGTCTATACTGAATAATAAATGCCTAAATGTGGGAAGTTCGGATTTATTAGGAATGCCAATAAGCACGATAAAAAATATTCCGTGGCGTATTAAGCTTTTAATCTTAAGCATTATTCCGATAGTCATTGGACTTGGCGTCAGCGCTTATGCCGCCGTCATGCTTAACAAGCAGAATAAGCAAATGCATAGCCTTGCGGAAGAAACGGCACACAACCAAGTTATTGCGTCTAACTTATTAGTAGCGATATTAGATTTTGAAATATCAATCCAAGGTTTAATTGCAAGTTCAACACGCACTGATATCCGAGAAGCGGCAATCGCATCCATCAAAGCAAGTTCTATCATCGAAGAGAATATCGGCGAGTTAAAGAAGGTACTCCCTAACAATAATAACGTAGACGACTTGAGACAGTCGCTAATCGAAATAAAACCTTCTCAGCTAAAAGTGATATCACTTGCCAAGAAAAACCAGGACGAAGAAGCACTATCTGTTTATAACACGTTAAAAGCTAGTGTAAGCGATATCATCTCACTTTCAACATCCGTACTTCACGATGAACAACACTCGCTGGGTGTTCACTTTGATAAAAACTCCCAAGACAATAAAAACGCCATCATTAAGCTAGGGGTGTTTTTCATCATCGGGGGTTTTGCATCTATTTTTATTGTTTTTATTGCAAGTCGAACTCTCATCTCCGGCCTGCGCGGTATTCGGGATACCTTGGTGCAGTTCTCCAACGGAAATATTAATACCACAATCGAATATAACGGCCGCGATGAGCTTGGAGAATCAATTGACGCGCTAAATAAAGCCACCAGCTACCTGTCAAATATGTTAAACGGTATTTTGTCTGAATCTAATACTATTGACGACATTAGTAGGAAAATAGTTAAAACAACAACAGACGACCGCCAACAAATTGACGCGATTAAAACAGAAGTATCGACAATAACAAGTAATTCGGATGCGCTTGTCAGCAAAACCGACTTAACAGAGCAACTCGTTAACCAGTGCACGAATAAATCAAACAGTGCTGTTGAATATTGCGTCGAAACGGCTGAGCATCTCGCCAGTTGCATGCGACAATCAGAAAAATTTCGCGAAGATGCCAACATTATCGTTGCACAGACAGACTCGTTACACGCGTCTGCCGAGACGATAACAAAAATTGCCACGACAATTCAGGAAATTTCAGACCAAACTAATTTGCTTGCGTTAAACGCTGCAATTGAAGCCGCACGCGCGGGAGACCAGGGAAGAGGTTTCGCTGTGGTCGCTGAAGAAGTGCGTTCGCTTGCGTTGAGAACTAATGACGCTGTTCAGGAAATTTCTCACATTGCTGCTAATATTTCTAGTAACGTCGTGAAAACAACTGATGCGATAAAACAAGCTTCCAACAGCGTAGAAAAAAACATTACGGAGATGGAAAGCTCGGTTTCAATTACCAGAGCTGCACAAAATGCCGTTGAGGAAGCAAAAACTGTTATAGAATTTTTTGCCCGACAAAATGACGAACAAAAAGAAGCTATTTACGGATTTCATGCCATTTCAGCGAATCTTTTATCACTGGCGGACAACTCGGTCAAAACAACTAACGAATTAGATAACTTATCCAACAACTTAACCAATACTTCTAAAAGCTTGGTCTCGCTGGTTAGTGAGTTTAAGAAAGGAGAGCCACAATAAATGAAAACTTCCACTAAAATTCTCTTCCTCTTGCCACTGATTATATTTTCCAATACCGTGCTTGCGAGCCAATACGTATTTAAATCTGGTCACGCTTCTTTACAGAAATGGATACTGCCACCTGTGCCTTACCCTGAGGATAACAAACCTAATCAAGCTCGCATCGACTTAGGCAAGATGTTGTTTTTTGATCCGCGTCTGAGCGGCGATGGCAATATGTCTTGCGCTACCTGTCACAACCCAATGTTTGGCTGGTCCGACGGGCTTCCCACCGGAAAGGGTTTTAAAAGCCAAGTTCTAGGACGCGCCAGCCCAACTGTTATCAATACCGCCTACGCCGGAATTCTGATGTGGGATGGCCGCAAACGGAGCCTTGAGGACCAAGCCTTGGGGCCGCTGGAAGCTAAAGTCGAAATGCATGCAGACTTCGATCAATTAATAAGTTTTTTGAAAAGCAACGAAGGCTATATTAAAGCGTTTAAAACGGCATATCCAAACTTACCAATAGGTAAAGAGTCGCTAGCCAAAGCAATTGCAAGTTACGAGCGCACTATTATCAGTAATAATTCACCGTTTGATCGCTGGGTAAAAGGCGATAAAAAAGCGTTAAGTAAAAAAGAAATAAACGGTTTTAAAGTATTCGTAGACCCCAACAAGGGAAATTGTGTTGTCTGCCACCAAGCACCTAACTTTACCGACGACGGTTTTCACAATATCGGGCTAAAATCGTTTGCAAACAGCAACCCCGATCTCGGTCGCTACGCTCACAGACCCGTGCGAATTCTTAAAGGTGCATTTAAAACACCAACCCTGCGCGACATTAAATCCAGTGCACCGTATTTCCATGATGGCTCCGCAGAAACTCTGGCAGCCGTAGTGGATCACTATGTCACAGGCGGAGAAGTAAAATCGAATCTATCACCCAATATGAAATCACTTACATTATCGAAAAAAGAAAAAGAAGCCCTCGTTGCATTTATGGAAGCCCTAAGCAGCCCGGCAACACCCGTCACCTTGCCTATTTTACCGCTGTAAGGTGCTGCTTACGTCAACTTTAAAACCAGCGCTCGATCAAATTCTCTCTCGGAGATAAACCTATGAAACAACTATTATCACTGTTTTTTTTGTTTGCGGGCGCGTTCGCCTTTGCAGAAACAATTGACGTTTACCAGAAAGACAAGCAGTTCGTAGTGAAGGGAAATACAATTAAAAATAAAGGCACACCGGATATCACGATCAAACAGGGCGATGTTGTGCGCTTTTACAACGACGATGAATTTTTTCACAACGTATTTAGTTTATCGGATGCGAAATTATTTGACCTGGGCTCTTATCCAAAAGGGGAATATCGCGAAATCGAATTCGATCAAAAAGGCGTTGTAGAAATCGAGTGCGCGATTCACCCGAACATGTTTATGAGCATCGAAGTTAAATAGCCTCTATAAAAGCCCCAATCGACTATGAACATTAACGCCCTAACAATTAGTGTCGCACTTTGTCTTTTATCGTTAGTAAGTCATGCTGAAGGTCAAAAAGGAAAGCAGCCGACCCGGGGCGCAGCAGTTTTTTATGAACAGTGCGCGCTTTGCCACGGTAATACGGGACTGGGAGACGGCGCTCTGCCTTTGATCCTAAAACAATACCCTGAAACCCGCCTGAAAATAACAGTCAAAGGCAATAAGATAACCGAAGAAGAGCTCCGAGTAGCGATTGTAAAGGGCGGTT
Source organism: Marinagarivorans sp. (assembly GCA_028281865.1). Taxonomy (GTDB): domain Bacteria; phylum Pseudomonadota; class Gammaproteobacteria; order Pseudomonadales; family Cellvibrionaceae; genus JANQJB01. Next base: position 94,181 of record JANQJB010000044.1, on the reverse strand, counting down.
CGAACGGCGATATGTCGGAATATATGCCACCAATGGGTGAGGAGCTGAGTGCCGAAGAAATTGACGATTTAATCGCATTTCTACTTCTGATCCAAAGCGATGCAAAAAAAGCCACACAATTAGTCAATGACCTCTCACCCCCAGCAACGCCTAGCATTCGCAGAGGCAAGCGACTGTATCGAGCAATGTGTACACTTTGTCACGGGGAAACTGCTGAAGGCGACGGGAGAATGGCCCGCATCATCAAAAACCCACCTCCAGCAAATTTACGTGCTAGCACTTCTCCCTCAATTTATATCGAAAAAATCATTGAGCTTGGAGGAGAGAAAATGGGTCGCTCTCCGCAAATGCCGCCTTGGGGCGACCAACTTAATAAAGCCGACCTTGCCTCGCTTGTGTTGTATCTCGAATCAATTAAACAAACATCCAACTGAAGTTTTTAGATGCGCATCCTCTCGTATCACCGGTGACGTTACGCAGTAATCTCTCTGGGTATTTGATTTTACTTGTCTTAAGGTGGAGAATTTTGCTTTTCAGCAAAAAATAACGACTACTATATGTCCTCCTTAAGCATTCGTTTCTTAGAATTTGTCGAGCGCAACGGCAACCGTTTGCCCCACCCTACCTTTCTTTTTATTTATCTATGCGGCATTGTTTTACTGCTATCCGGCTTATTATCCTTTGCAGAGGTCAGCGCTATTCATCCAATAAGTGGTGAAACACTGACAATTAAAAATCTATTGAGTCAAGAAGGTTTACACAAAATCCTGGCCAACACGGTTACCAATTTTACTCACTTCGCGCCCCTTGGCACGGTGCTCGTCGCAGTAATTGGCATTGGAGTTGCCGAGCAATCCGGACTACTGCGCACGGTATTGCACCTTCTTGTGACAAAAACCCCGAATTGGGCGCTTAGTTTTACCATCGTGTTCGTCGGAATCTTATCGAGCTTGGCAGCAGATACAGGCTACGTTGTATTAATTCCGCTGGCTGCGATTATTTTTCTTAATGCAGGGCGCCATCCGCTGGCTGGAATTGCCGCAGCTTTTGCAGGTGTTTCTGGTGGTTTCAGTGCCAACCTCCTCATCGGCCCGCTCGACGAATTGTTTGCGGGACTTTCAACTGAGGCAGCTCAAATTATTTCCGCTGGTTACCATGTCAGCCCCGCCGGCAATTACTGGTTTATGCTTTCCTCGGTAATCGTAATCGCAACTGCCGGTATGTGGGTCACGGAAAAATTAGTCATTCCTCGCCTAGGTACTTTCGATCTCAATATGGAAGAACAAGTATCTCAAATCACAAACCGTGAAAGAATCGCGCTGCGCTGGGTAGGCGTTTTCACAATGGTTTTCATAACGCTGCTCATGCTGGGTCTTATCCCAAACAACGGCATCTTGCGCCACCCTGAAACGGGTTCAATATTGAAGTCTCCTTTTATGAGCGGCATAGTTACACTTATTGCGCTCTATGCGGCCATAGCAGGAATTATTTTTGGAAAGGTTTCTGGAACATTTGAACATAAAAATAAAATCGTGGAAGCAATGGAAAACACGATGACCACAATGTCCACTTACTTAGTCCTGATGTTTTTTGCTGCACAATTTATCAATTATTTCGCTTGGAGCGAGATGGGAAGTATCCTTGCAATCAACGGCGCGACATTTTTAGAAGCCTTAAACCCTCACCCTGCAATACTGCTGATATTATTCGTGATTACTACAGCGTTTATTAATTTATTCATTGGAAGTGCAACCGCCAAATGGGCACTGTTAGCGCCGATTTTTGTACCGATGTTTTTGCTGCTGGGCATCACACCGGAAGCAACTCAAATTGCTTATCGTATTGGCGACAGTGTGACCAATATTGTCACACCGCTTATGCCCTATTTTGGGGTGGTAATTGCTTTTTCACAAAAGTATGTAAAAGAGACAGGCGTCGGCACAATCATGGCATTGATGCTTCCTTATTCCCTTATTTTTTTGTTGATCTGGACTTTAATGTTACTTGTATGGGTTCTATTTGACCTGCCATTAGGACCTGGAGCGGCAATATTTATCAACTGATAAAGCCCAGTGCTGAGCTGAACAAAAACTAGTTGACACTTTCCACCAATGCTTTAATCTGAAAAACGAGTGCCGGCATGACAGCGAAAGGTGCTACTCAAAGTAACATCCCAATCGTTGTTGAAGCTCACTTTTTGGGCTGCTTTTATGGTTTATCTGGTTACAGGCTTTGATCCGTCGTTAAGCTTCATTGTTTTGTCATAATTCATATCAGCATTTCATGATATTAATACCACGATGCTAAGTGCTAATGGCACTTGCTATTCGTTTTTTAAGTTTCACACCGCTCTTATTGAAAGATGGTTTTAAGAGGACTTGCACACTAAGAGCAGCTTCAAAATGCATTACAGGTTACAGTTATGACAACGTTTAAAGGAACCGTAAAATGGTTCAACGAAAGCAAAGGTTACGGTTTTATCTCTCAGGATTCAGGCCCTGACGTTTTTGCGCACTACAGTGCGATTCAAGGAGACGGATTTAAGACGCTTGCCGAGGGGCAGAAGGTAGAATTTACTGTAAAAGACGGCAAAAAAGGCCCGCAAGCAGAAAATATCGTACCGGTTACAGAATAATCTAGTCGAGTGCAGACGGTCCTCGGCTGCACTCACACACTCCCAAACATTCTTTAGTGCCTAAGTTCTTTAGGACACCTCTTAGATTCTTTTTTATTATTCACTTGCATTTTCGTGATAGTATCGCCTATATACGGTATAGGCTATTTTCATTATCGTTCTCAAATTAATCGGCCGGAGAGTAGATGAATATCGATTATTTAATTCGATTAATGGACCAAAATAATATCGCCAGCCCTTCCGACCTTGTCGGAGTCAGTGAAAAAGAAATCAAGAAGTTTGAGAAAAAAACCAAGCTCAGCCTCCCCGCCGCCTATAAAAGTTATCTCACCCAATTTGGGCGCTCCGCCGGCATGCTTTCCACATGGATGGCTATCTATTTTGACGATTTAGATGAAATCAAAGAAGCTTTCGAAACAATAAATACAATGGAAGAATCAGCGATTGAACTTGCTGAAAACGCGCTACTCATTACGCAAATGGGAACTTATTTTGATTATATCCTTTGTGGAGAAAGCGACGACCCGAGTGTATATCGTATTGAATTAAATAATAGGACAGGTGCTTTTTGTGAAAAATGTGCCGAAAAGTTTTCCGCTTACCTCGAACAACTCATTCTTAATGCCCACCAAGACTCTGATCACTTGCAGAAAATAAACATCAGCGAAGAGGGTGATGTTTTTGAAAAAGAGCTGGAGCTTGGTTTCGAGTTTGAAGTTGAAGAGGCCGTTTAAACAGGAAACCTGCTAAAACTGATCCGCTGATAACGTTAGCAACTCGCTCACTCCAGCTTCTATCTTTCTTTGTAAGCTCAAAGTTTGTGGTAAGTGCTTTTGAAAAAAGTAATTCGCTAACGCGATTTTGTGCTGAAATTTTCCACTATCGTCTGTTTCCGCGACATGTGCCATCCGCAACCAAAGATAGCCGTATATGACGTAGCCGATAAAATGTAAGTAATCGACGGCAACAGCACCGAGAATATCCGGCTGACTCTTGCTTTCGCTAATAATTTTTTGCGTAATCGCTTGCAACTCGGCTATCGAATTTTTCAGAGCAGACCCGTTGAGAGTAAGGCCGCTATCAGCTGGGATACTATCGATAAAATGACTAATTTCCTCTATCAAGTAATGCAATAGTTCTCCGTTTGCTTGCACGGTTTTCCTGCCGACTAAATCCATCGCTTGAATACCGTTGGTGCCTTCATAGATCTGCGTAATGCGAATATCCCTCACATGCTGTTCCTGCCCCCACTCACGAATATATCCATGCCCACCAAAAACTTGCTGTCCCAATATCGCAGCGTCAAGGCTGACATCTGTCATAAATGCTTTAGCAATAGGCGTTAGTAACGCTACCATTGCCGAGGCTTTTTTACCTTGCGCTTCGTCTTCAGTGTATTTTTGAATATCCAACCATTGTGCTACATACAAATAAAATGCTCGTCCACCTTCATTTAGCACGCGCATCGACATTAACATGCGCCGCACATCTGCATGAACGATAATCGGGTCAGCTTCCTTATCCGGGTTTTTCACACCTGTAACACTTCGGCTTTGCAAGCGATCACGTGCGTACGCTACTGCAGCTTGATAAGCGTTTTCTGCTACACCCTGTGCTTGCACACCCACCGTCAAGCGCTCGTAATTCATCATCGTGAACATACAGGCTAAACCTTTGTTTGCCTCACCCACGAGCCACCCTTTAGCACCGTCGTAATTCATCACACAGGTCGCGGACGCTTTTATTCCCATTTTCTTTTCCAGTGAACCGCAAAAAACAGCGTTCCGCTCACCCAGAGTCCCATCATCAGTAACATGAAACTTCGGGACTAAAAATAATGAAATTCCCTTAGTACCAGCAGGTGCTCCAGGCAACTTTGCAAGCACTAAGTGAATGATATTTTCCGTCATATCGTGCTCACCCCAGGTAATAAAAATTTTCGTGCCACTTAGCGAATAGCTACCATCTTCGTTGGGCACTGCTTTTGTGCGTATTAAACCTAAATCCGTTCCACAATGCGGCTCAGTTAAGTCCATCGCGCCCGACCACTCGCCCGAATACATTTTTGGTAAATAGCGTTGTTTTAACGATGTTTCGGCGTGCGCATCGATAGCCAAGCACGCGCCGGCCGTTAGCATGGGTGCCAAACCGAAAGACATACATGAGCCTTGTATCAATTCTTCAACTGCCGCTACGAGGGATTTTGGCATGCCCATACCATCGTATTCAGGGTTACCACCAAGCCCACACCAACCACCTTCACATAAAGTTTGATAGGCTTCCTTAAAACCCACCGGAGTTTCAACGCCGTGTTCACTCCAACGACACCCCTCTTCATCTGCTTCACGGTTTAACGGAGCTATCACATTTTGTGATATTTTCGCCGCCTCCTGAAGGATCGCGTCAGCTGTATCAAAGTCAACTTCGCTCAGCGCTGGCAAGGACTGCCACAACGCCTCAATATTTAACACGTTTTGCAAAATAAATTTAATGTCGTCTACAGGGGCACGATAGTTACTCATAATGAATCCAGAACAATCAGCTTTTCTTAAAAAATAAGGCCGTACTCACCAATTTTCGCACATACGCAAAATTTTCTTGAGCCAGAACACAATCAATCTTTTGCAAATTATACTAGGAAATTTAGAACAGCACGTTACTCAGCGCGAACCCGCCGCCTTAGTTATTGAATACGCGCACAAATATGAAAGAGTTTTGGGTTGGTTAGCGCCTTTTACGATTTAAATGACTCTAGGGGCCTTGGCACTCATAGAATGCCTCCTGCAGGCTAGTGTTGAAAGGCCCTAGGCAATCGTATCGAAAATCAAACCTGGACGAGCGCTATCATCTGATTGGCTATTAAGAAAGCCAGTGTTGGGAGCAATAGTTTCACCCAGCCCATTTTCACTTGCATCCTTGTTTTTATCACTGGCGTCTGCCTTGTCGCTAGCTTCTTTATCAATATTTTCAGCCTCGAGCCGATCTCGCTCTTCCAGCTCAGCTTTGCGCTGTTCCATTTGCTCAATACGCATATCGCGACGCGCTTCAGCCTCAAGCTGAGTCGCTTGAGCAGCAACGCGCCTATCTTGAGGAGATGGCTCCGCCGGCGCTAGAGCCGCGCGGCGCACAGTTTGTGCCTTATCAATTGTCGCTTGATGTGTGCCGGCACGACCCACATCAATCGAAACTTCACCCGCCACAGCATAGCTTACACCGTCAGGCCCACGCTCAAATTGATATTTCGGCGCACCTGCATATTGCCCACCAACGGCAGCATGTGCCTGCTCGTGAGCACGAACTTCCCGGTCGCGAGCTGCCAATTCATTAATGCGTTTGCGATCGATATCCATTTGACGTTGCTCCGCTTCTTCCTTGATTCTCGCTCTTTCCTCGTTTTCACGAATTTGCTCTTCGTTGCCAGCTTTATTAGTGTCCTGAGCAGGCTTTTCTTTCGACGGAGCAGAAAGCCCGGTCGCAGCCTCTTCCTTTGCATCAGCAGCATGCTTTAGACGTTTGATCTTGGATTCTATTCGTGCGACTTCAGCCGATTGCACAACCGGTTTTAAGGTCGAATTACGACTGTCAGCACTTTCCAAGCCGGCGGGACGGTTATCGACCGGATTAAGTGGCGTAACCGCATTAGCGTTGTTGGGAGGTAAACTACTGATATTCATCGCGAGACAGACCTCGTTTCAAATGCTCAACTTAAACTGGCATTCAATCCAGTTTATCAGCCCGTCCTGGGTGACTAGCGCAACAACTCCATTGAAGACTTTAAAAATAACAGGGTTGCTGTCGCTGTCTTTTAACAATGTTTTCTAAACTATAAAATTAACTCGTTAATCTAACCCACATGCATCCATATCATGAATATTTTACGCTTTTCTAGTCGTCACTTCGCTGCACAAAGTTGCGTCCTGCGATATTGTCATCAACCGGGACTCGAATTTTTTCCGGCGCGTTAAATTTAAATAAATCCGCTAATAATTCGACCAAAATTTCAACGTAAGTCATCAATTAAGCTCCCTATCGTATCGCTAGCAACACTTACTACTTTGGCTGATGCAGTAAAGATGTGTTGTTGCTGTTTCATTTCCACTATTGGCTTCACCAAATTATCAGCGCCAGCCGCAGCGGGTGTTTGAAGCTCATCTTGTGTTGAGCTTTCGTCTTGCGGTAACTGTTGACGAGCAATCTGTTGCGCAGATTGCGTCATCTTCTGATAACTTTGCTGCATACCTCGCAGGCCTTCGTTTAACAACGGACCCATAGCAACGCCTCCGTCAATACAATTACCGCTTCTTTTAGTTTAAACCTTGAAAAAGCAATAGAAAGCGCTTTTTTAATCAACTTTAAGACTATTTTTTTGCAACAAAGGGCAAAACTCTGCGATTCTCTTATATACAACCGCTTGACTTGTATTTTCCACCGCTTGTCTGCAAACGTGAGATAAATCGCAGCGCTACCGTCATGCCATGAACATATAGTTAGGTGGGCTTGATAAAAATTAAATTTGAGGTAGGGAAATTTTCTAATGAGGATAAGCTATAACGCGTTGCACTTATTTATTGCTAAAATCGCACATGGCTTATGCAAGAAAATTGAATATTTTTTCAGATTTTAAATAAGAGCTCGCCGCTTGAGCTATTGGGTTAGACAAATAAGGAATCTTGCCAAGAAAAGCAACTGAAGAGAGTTTCTCTTTCAATGTTTCAATATTTTGATTTTCCTCATCCATATTCAGGCTTAAACAGTTAGCGACCCAACCCGCTAGAGTCAATCCATCATTCTCGATTGCTTCATACGTAAGAAGCGTATGGTTAATGCAACCCAAACGCAGTCCTACAACAAGAATAACTGGAATATTAAGTTGCTTGGGCAAATCAGACAGATATTCACTATCGTTCAACGGTACTCGCCAACCTCCAGCACCTTCAATAAATATCGTAGCTCGATTAGCAGAGAAAATTTTTTGACAGTGATCGACTAATTTACTCACCGTAACAAGCCTGTTATTTATTTTAGCCGCGATATGCGGTGCGATCGCTTGCTTAAAACAGTAGGGATTTACTTCGTTATATGTTAACAGCGGACGACAGTATTGCAGCAGAGCTCTGGCATCGTCATTTTGCAAATTTGTTTCGTCTTCTAGACTTTCGTAGCCAGCACCCGCAGCAACGGGTTTAATACCTAGCACCTCGCCAGAACACGCCGACATTAAAGCTGTTGTCACGAGCGTTTTACCAACTTCTGTATCTGTGCCCGCTACAAAAAACATATTTTTATTCATCTGGCTTACTCAAGTGTAAATAATAAACATCGTAAGTCGTTTTAATTTTTCCACCGAGCTGAGAAATTTCCTTCAATTTTTCCTCAAGCAAATGTAATTTACTTCTACTCATCAAGCCTTTGGCACGTCCATGGTTTATATTGTGCGCACCGATTCCTTTTAAATCTCGCATCGACTCAAGAATCGAATCATGAACGGCCAACTCGGGTGCCGCTGTAAATGATTCAAGTAATAAACCGGCTCGCGCTATCGCGTTTTCTATCATACTTTTTGTATGAAACTTATTGACATGAACATAGGGGTCGACGTATCGCCAGGCTTGTTTAAGCTCGGCCAAAGTAGCGGGCCCTAACGTTGAAAAAACCACCCATGCTCCGGGCTTAAGCATCCGCGCAAAATGTACAAACAAATTTTCAATATTCTCCACCCATTGGATAGCTAAATTCGAATAAATACCGTCAAAAACATCATCGGCAAATGGCATGCACTCCGCATCAGCACAAACATATCGATAACTATTGAGGCTTCTATTCTTGGCAAATTGCAACATTCCCTCTGCCAGATCAAGTGCAACAACATTTTCATCTGCAATAGTTTGGCTCCATTGCGCCAATACTTTTCCTGACCCAGCACCCAGATCTAAATAGAGGGCATCCTCATTTAAACTAGGTAATTGACCATATAATTTCGATCCTATCTTCTGCTGCACGTGGGCATAATTGTCGTATTGCCTGGCAGCTTTCGCAAAAGACTTCGCCACTTCACGCTTATTGCGTTGACAACCATTATTATCGATAAATCGCAAAATTAGCTTAGTCACTTCATCTTCAGCTTCCAACGGTAGGATGTGCGAAGACTCCGAAATTATTTCGTATTGAAAAGCTGGCCAAATAGTTGTTTGCTTAACAAATCCAACTGGAACCAACGCGTCGTTTTTCGCTAAAATCGCCAGATGAGGAATATATGATTGCGCAAGAAATTTGCGGTTATCAAGCTCTGCAAGCCAATTTAAAGTATGGAGCCAAGTATTTATTTGCTCCTCAGCCGGAGGCAAAAACTTTTTTTTACATTCGCGCAACAACCGTTTAGGTTCACTACCGTTTTGAGTAGTCAGCGCTAAAAAACGATTAAACGTTAGCAAGGGTTTACTGTTAAAGTTGTGGTAGAAATCTCCGAAAATAGAAACCGCCATTGCATTTTTCCATTCTTCGTCTGCCACAAACTTCGGGTTGCACGCAATACTAACAACACCGCGAACAGTGTTAATAGCGTCCGCAAGCACAGTCGCGAACATTCCGCCTAGCGACCAACCGACAAAATAAGCGTTATTAGGCAATAGATTTTTTAACAGTCGCGACAAATTACTTATTTCTATCGCAGCAAGCTCTCGATTTTCACCAAACCCTGGAAAATCAAACAGCCAGCAGTCATACTCTTCGAGCAAGTTTACAATATTGTCGTATATCGAGCAGTCGAATCCCCAACCGGGGAAAAAGACGATATCGGCCTTACTTTTCTTTTCCGTAGACGCATTAATTCGCACAATTTTTAGTTGCGACTGCTCGTCGACAATGGTTATTTTTTGTCGTTGAGTAAACATGGTTATTTTAGACTGGAATAAATACTATCCAACAGTTCCGTTATCTGTTGCTCAGTGTGCAAAGTAGAAAGAGTGATTCTTAAGCGCGAACTATTTTCCGGAACAGTCGGAGGACGAACAGCAACCACCCAAAAACCCTTTAGTTTTAAAGCCTGCGAAATTTTCAATGCCGAACTTTCATTTTCCATCAGCAGCGGTTGTATCGCAGTATTGGATGGCAATAGATTTAATTCGCGAGCATTTGCTTCCGATTTAAAAAATTCAATTAGCTGGTTAAGCCTATCTCGTCGCCAGTTTTCTTGCTGACAAATACGAATGCTTTGTTCAGTTGCCGCTGCTACCGCAGGCGGTAACGCCGTAGTGTATATATAGCTGCGCGCAAACTGTATTAGACTTTCAATTAACGCTTCGCTCCCCGCGACAAAAGCGCCAAATGTGCCGAGCGCTTTACCTAAGGTTCCCATCAATATCGGGACTTGATTTTGACCAAGCCTCAGCAAATCACAAATACCGAATCCTTTTTCGCCTAAACAACCGAGGCCATGTGCATCGTCAATCATAAATTGCGCACTTTTCTTTTGCGCCAGCTCAGCAATTTCTTTTGCCGGGCACAGATCGCCGTCCATACTAAACACGCCATCAACAGCGATAAACACCTTCTCACGCGAGTTTTTTTCGAGCAGCGTTTGCAAATGTTTAACGTCGTTGTGCTTAAAACGCAGTAATTTCGCGTTACTCAACTTTGCCGCATCAAGCAAGGAGGCATGTACCAGTTTATCTTCGATTATCGATGTGGACCGGTCGCACAGCGCGCTAATAACTCCGAGATTGGCCATATAACCAGTTGAAAACACAAGCGCTCGTTCTCGCCCCGTCCAAGCCGCGATACGCTCTTCCAATTTATGATGAACCGCCGTGTGTCCGCTAATTAAATGAGAAGCGCCACTGCCGACTCCCCACTGCTGAGCCGCTTCTGTAAACGCTGAGATAACGCGCGAATCCTGCTTCAGCCCCAAATAATCGTTGCTACAAAAATTAATTAATTTGCGGCCATCGACAACACACTCAGTTCCTGAGCACGCATTTAAATTGACACGCGTTCTATAGCGCTGGGTTTCGTGTTGTTTTCTTAGGCGTGTTTCAAGCTCTGAGGCCATAGGTTCTTGCGCAGACAATCTACCCTCAGACATAAAACTTATTACACTGCATTGTAATAAAGCGGGTTGTCCTTTAATGAATGGGACGAAGGTATCCAGTGCTCAACAAGGTTACTATCTGCATGACTATTTTCAGTTTTTATACCGAGTTTGTTAAACAGTTGTTGATCCTTGCTCACTCCCGGATTCGGGGTTGTCAATAATTTTTCTCCGTAAAACATCGAATTCGCTCCAGCCAAAAATGCGAGCGACTGCATATACTCGTCCATGCTCTCCCGACCTGCTGACAAGCGCACATAGGAGCGAGGCATCAGTATCCTTGCCACTGCAATAGTTCGCACAAATTCAAATCCATCCAGCTCCTCTTGTTCAGCCAACGGCGTGCCCTCCACTTTAACTAACATGTTAATTGGAACTGATTCGGGATGCTGGGGCATATTAGCTAATTGTAATAATAAACCTACACGATCATCTACTGACTCACCCATGCCCACAATCCCACCAGAACATACTTTCATACCGGCTTCGCGCACATTGGCTAATGTATCTAAGCGATGCTGATAGGTACGCGTTGTAATGATCTCGCCGTAGTATTCAGGCGAAGTATCGAGGTTGTGGTTGTAATAATCGAGTCCCGCATCTGAAAGGGCATGTGCTTGATCTTCGGTTAACATCCCCAAAGTCATACAAGTTTCCATTCCCAACGCTTTGACACCTTTGACCATTGCAAGCACCTGCTCCATATCTCGAGGCTTTGGAGATCGCCAGGCGGCCCCCATACAAAAACGTGTCGACCCAGCTGCTTTTGCAGCCTTTGCCTCAGAAATTACGCGCTCAACCTCCATCAGTTTTTCTTTTTCTAATCCCGTGTCATAACGAATACTCTGAGGACAATAGGCGCAATCTTCAGGGCAGGCACCAGTTTTAATCGAGCACAATGTGCTGACCTGCACGGTACTGGCATCAAAGAATTGACGATGGATAGTCTGTGCTTGAAACATTAAGTCATTGAAGGGCATCTGAAACAATGCGAGCACTTCTTTTCTTGACCAATCGTGACGAATAGGCGAAGCTTCTGCCGACATGGTGGACCTCATGGATTAACAGGGAATGGCTAGCTGATGCAAGAAAACGCGTAGCTTAGCCATCTTGAGCCGACTATCTTATCTGCGACCACCCATCTGTCAATTTTTACGAACAAGGAAAGTTTACAATTGATTAAATTTCAACCAAAAATTCAAATTTGCAGGCTCTGCGCGAAGTCTACTGAGCAAACAATTTGCCCAGATTGTTGTGAAACGCTTGCGAGAATCAAAAGTGCGTGCGTGCAGTGCTCGCTGCCGCTTCCAAGCCACCATCTCACGATCTGCGCAGAGTGCCAACGACAAAAAAATGCCTTCGACCACACAATCTGTGTGTTGCGTTACGATCACCCGAACGACTACCTGATTACGCAATTTAAGCAGAATAGGCAATTTGCGATCGGGTATTTTTTGACAGAAATGCTTTATCAAAAAGTTCGTGTAGAGAGCACCAATGGGGATAGACCTGAATGCATAGTGCCAGTGCCGGCACATTGGACAAGCGTATTTCAACGCGGATTTAACCCGGCCTACTTTATCGCTAAAATATTGGCCAAAAAACTGGAAATACCACTAGTCGATTGTTTGAAAAGCAAGAAAAAACACGACAAGCAAAAGCAGTTATCTCGTAAAGAAAGATTAAAAAACCTGAACAATATTTATCAGGTTAACTTTAAAATTCCATACAAAAGAGTTGCGCTTGTTGACGATGTTGTTACCACAGGGGCAACAATACAAACATTAAGCGCCCTTCTTAAAAAGAATGGTGTACAAAACGTTCAAGTTTGGGCAATCGCACGTACACCAAAATAATTACGTTCGGCAGCAACAGGATGACAGACAATTAAAAACTAAATGAAAACCCAAGACTTAAAATATTCGGTTCACGCTCAGACTCTATTTCGATAGTACGATATTCGATATTCGCTTGAAAACCTTCAGCAACATCGAAGCTCGCCCCCAAACTATAGGTCATATTGTCATCTTCAACAGTATTGGAAATTCCGTCTTCGACTAACTCTGACTCCCAATTTAATCGACCTACCTTTGCATAAAGATCAACATCCTCGCTCAAAGGCATAAAACCCACAAGCGAATACTGAATCCCGCTAATAGATTCAACTATTTCATTTTGATCACGATATTCACCCAAATCAATGTGCGAAAGCTCTATCGCAAAATTTGGCGTAAAACGCACACCCCCGTACAACTCAAGTGTCGACTCTGACTCTAAAAAAAGATCATCACTTTTGCCAAGTGAAATACCGAAATACGTTTGCGCATGTGCAGAGAATGAAACAAAAAAGAATAAAATAAAAATAAACCTAAAAATACTCACTGTTTTTCCTCCATTTTCCGGCCAATTTTCTCTTTATTTAAGAACACTAATCACAGTATGGTTTGTTCAAGCTTAATGGCATATGAACACTAATTTATTTTCAAATTAATTAGTGAATGAGTTTCATCATATTAGCCTTTTGCGCTCGTATCGTTGTCAACATTTATCAATCTTCTTACTTGTGGCAAACCTGAGATTGGAAAACTATGCTTAATGAACGACACGTGGCATAGTGAATAACACGAGGAAAGCGCCATGAGCTTTGAACAACTTTTCGCAAACGCATCTCGCCTGCCAACAATACCGAAGGTTCTGCAAGAAATTATCTTGTCGTTCGGCAATCCTGACATCGATATGGATATCATCGCGAAACAAATTGCCCACGAGCCAGTACTGACAGCAAAGCTACTCAAGGTGGCAAATTCTGCGCGTTATGGTTCACCTCGCAAAATTGCATCCTTAAATGAAGCCATCGTGCTACTCGGTTTCCCTACAGTACGAACAATTGTCCTGGCGTTCGGGCTAGTTGAAACACTTTCATTTCCGGCAACGATGGACCGAAAGGCATTTTGGAACAAAGCCTTTTCAGTCGCCGGCTGCTGTAAATGGCTAAGCCAAACGTTCACATCCGACGACGAGAATACCGCGTACACATCAGGCATGATTCACTCTATGGGTGAACTGCTCATGTTTGTCGTCTATCCAGAAAAAGCGGAAGAAGCATTGCGGTTAACCGACGCGGGAATGAACCTAATGGACGCTCAACAAGAAGTATTTGGCTATAAACACTGCGCAGTGGGAGCAGAAATGGCGAAGCGCTGGAAGTTTCCCGAACCTATTTGCACAGCATTAGCCCAACAGCACCGGCCTGAGGCTTATGAGCCAAGATCAAAACTCGCAGCAACGCTAAACCTCGCAACCACCATTGTAGAGCGATTAGACGACGATGATGGCATCGAAGATATTGCCGAAAACACAACAGAAAGCCTGCTAAACTTTCTCAGCATTGACGCCGAGAACTTAGCATCAAAGCTCTCGCAAATTGAACAATTTGACGGCGGTATGAGCGAACTGCTGAGTTAGTCGGACCAGTAGCTAAAATGCATCTGTGACGTCGCCGGCTAAAGCTTCAGCCTGCTCCAAAAGTGCGCGTTTGAACAAGTAAAGTTTTGGCGAGTTTCGCTTGGACCTGTCGTAAATAAATACGTAAATTTCCCCCAAATCTTCCTCGGGAATTGTCACCCTAAATCGACGCTTTCCGACATTGAAAATAGAACCCTCACCTCCGCGAACAACCGCCTCTGCGCGATATTGATGACCTCCGAGATGCTCAAATTGCGAAGAGAGTGACACGCCGTTACCCGATATCGTAAACGCGCGTGGCTCTATTGGAACGCCGTTATAACTGTTAGCACGACGAATTGCATCACGCATAACATCATAAGCGTAAGCTTGCTGGCGATTAAGCTTCTTTATCTGCTCAGGATTAGCTTCCCGAACAATAGCTGGAGGGGTCTGTTCTGCGTTTGGCGCCGCCTTTTCAAGCGACAAATTAGCTGTCTTTAACGCATCTGTTGCTACCCTTGGCTGCTGCTTTCCCGCTACAGGTTGTCGATTGGGATCGAGCTGACTTGCAGCAGGAATATTCCTCGGTTGTGCAGCAGACGCCGATTCATCTTTACTAACTTGATTCGCCAATCGCCGCAGGCGCGCATTTTCTCGTTCAAGCGCTTCGAGCTTTGACTGCATTGCCTCTCTTTCACGCCGTTCTCTTGCAGCAGAGGCAGACTGTGCAGGTTTGCTAGAGCGCTTAACCGGTGATTTAGCTTGCCTAGTTGCCGCGCGCGCGCGCTTTAGTGCTTGCTCCTTTTGCGCGATCAAGCGTACCGTTTTCGCCATTTGATCGGTGAGCTCTTGCTCCTTGGATTCCAAGCGAACGATAGTCGCGACGCGCGACTTTATCATCAGTTGCATCAGCTCAACTTGCTTAAGTTCCTTTTGCACCGCATCTTCATGCTCAGCCGTTTGATTTTGTATCGCCAACTGCTTCGTCTCGGCGAGCTTACGTTCTTTTTGACTAAGGTTCTCCTGATATTCAAGCAGTTTGGTCTCAGCTTCCTGCCGATTGCGTTTCAGGTTCTCAATCTCTTCTTGAAAAGCGCTGACGTCATCCCTATGGTTCGCAAGAGCCGCTTCCAAACGGCTGGAAGACACCTGGCCCATCGCTGAAGCTGACCATATAAACAGAACCAGCCAGAGTATTGAGCTTTTATAAAAAGCGAATAATTTCATACAGTACTTTCGATATTTTCAATATTTTGCTTTCTATTTGATTCTTTGTTCTGCACCAGAATTTTTTGCTCGTGCGGAAGAAAACCCAGTTAGTGCTGTAAAACCCAGCTAGCCAAATTAAGTCAGTCGTCTGCCAGCTTCTCGCACAGCGTATTGAAAAGTCGGTTTATAGCTACAGCCTTGCCCACGGCGAGCCCGCCCACACAAATCGACAAAAAAAACTATAAAATCAGATACTTAAAAATTCTTACACTGCAAGCAGCAATTAAAGCAAACACCCAATTCTAAGACTCCGAGCCCATTAATATATCTTATAAGTGGCCGGCTTATTCCAATAGGAGCGATAGTTTAACGAATTAAACTAGCTTTTTCTCTACAATGTTCAAAATTTGCACAAAACACGGCCAAATATGACACCCAAAAACCTGTGGTCAAACTATTTGCCGCACGTGCACTCGAGCAAATAAAATAAACCTATTATTTTCAAATACTTACATATTATCTACAAACAAAATATTATCATCAATCAAAAGAGGCCCTCGTAGAGCATTCGATTTAACATCTTGCACGCTAGCGCAAAATTTCCCGGACCAACACGAAAGCTATTCAAAACCTAATCCAAATATGAGAGATTAACGGCGATTTTCCTACGAAGTATCACGTGACTAAAATTCGAAAACTAAGATCTCTCGAGATTGAAGACTTGCCAGAGAACACCTGTGTCCAACTCTGATAATACAATTGTGCGGCGCCCTAAAATCATTTTTTCTCTGCGCTCAATGCGCACAGGAGAAAGCTATCCGATAACCGGCGAGATCACGGTCGGACGTGAACTCGATTGCGCCATTCGCTTAAATTCACCTCACGTTTCACGTTATCACGCCAAAATCAGACCCCACCGGGATGAACTCATTATTGAAGATCTTGGATCCTCAAACGGCACGTTTGTCAACGGCAAGCAAATTAGCGGACAGCACAATTTAATGGTTGGCGACAAAGTTACGTTTGACGATATAACGTTTCGAATTACCTCGCCAAATGCGGGTAAAAAGCTTGTGCAACCGCCAATGCCACCGAGCGATGCTCCATTTAACCGTGGGCTACCTGACGAACATACGGACTTGCGCGTCGATGAATCGAAACTCCGGCCAACCTCACCCACCACTGCAGATAAAACTCAGGCACCCGCTTCCCCCAATAAGCCTGGGAAACAACCAGCAACTCCTCCAGGGTTTAATAGCGAGAACGAGCGCTCAGCTAAAAAGAACAGACCACCCACCGAGCAAGCCACGACTTATACCTCGAAAAACAAATCATCAGCAGCGCAGCATGAATCATCAGCCAAAATAAAGGAATATTTAAAATCTAAACAAGTACCTTCAACAACGAAACAAAAACCGCAAGGACCGACTTATACGCCGCAGCCGACCAAACAAACGACCTCGAAACATAATGAACTCAAAAACGACTCCACTGCATCAGCCAAACCTAAGCCCTTAACACCAGAGCCGCTGACGGAAGAGGAGTTGGAGTTGTTTGATGATGCAGCTCTGGATGATGGTGTTAGCAACACTGACAATGATATTGAGCCAATGGTTGAAGCGGTTAAGCGCAGTTTTAGCCCAGAACACGAAACAGCCCAAGAAGCTACAGAGGGTGCAAACGAGCCAAACCACCCTGAGCTGAAAAAAATCAATAAACCTATTGTCGAAATTGATGAAAGCCCGATTAAAGACCCGGACGACGAACTTGGCACACTAGACTTCGAAGAGATCTCGCTAGACGAGTTTGCTAACCAAGACACCTTCAAACCAGCAGCACTGCGCGGAAACGAGCCTAAAAATAAAGAAAAAATATCGGCCAAGCCACCAACACCCGGCAAACCGTCCGCTCACCCCTCGACCTCAGTGCAAGCTGAATCGACCAGCGCGAAGCATAAGGAAAAGCAGCTTGATCACAAGGCAAGTAACGAGACAAAAGCGCAAACATCCCGGTCAATTATCGAGCCGAAAGCCCCTATAACAGACAAAAATCCCTCTAGTGAAAAGCAAAATCGGGTTAACGAAAAACAAGCTACTGAAAATGAAAGTGGTCCAAGTTTAACGGAGATACAAGCTAAAGCTAAAACCGCAGAGGCTCCCGATCAACCTAAAAAATCCGGGCAGGGCATTTTTGAAGCCCCGCCGGGCGCTAAGCCCTCCTCGCCGGACTCTAAACAGGGCCACTCCGCGTTTTCGGACGAACCAAACTACGAGGACCAAGCACAAAACCCGCCCAAAACGGCAATAATGCAGCAACTACAGGCTTCGCTCGCCAATTTTGACGATATCGATGAAACACAAGAGCGCGAGTGGAAACAACACGAGGAAGAACGCGAGCACATCGTAACTAAAAATGACGGCCTGTTAGGAGAGGAGCTAGACCCAACGCCACAACTGGTTATGAACACAGAGCCGGACATTGGCCGGGTATTTCCACTGACTGATGATAAGTCATACTGGATTATCGGCCGGGACCCAAATGCCGATATTTATTTAGACGAAGACCTTCTGGCCCGCGAACACGCAAAAGTTTCCAAAATAAGCGACACGGAGTTTGCGATTAAAACGTGCCAGTCAACAAACGGGATGTTGATTAACGGAAAATTTAGCGCAGGTGGAACGCTCAATCACGGAGACACCGTGCAATTCGGGCGTATCGAGATTTCATTCAAGCACGCCATGCAACAAAAACAAGAAATCCTTGAGCGCTCTGAACACAGCCGTCGCAACTTGAGGCAAATAGATTTCGGCACTTGGGTGGGCGCCGCAGTTATTGCGACGGCCATTATCGTATCGTTTGCTAAAACGCTCTGAGATAAAACAGTTTAAATAATTAAGCCTCAGCTCAAAAGCTATAGCTTAATTCACCGCTTTTTTAAGAATATCCTGAAGCAAATTATTTAACTGCTTCAATTTATTTTCCGAAATTAAGCTCTTAAATCCATCGTAACTTTTTGCTACCTTTGGCGCCACGCGCGAGTGCAAACGCCGACCTTTAGCACTTAAAGAGATGTTTAATTCACGCTGATCCGTCGGAGAAACTTTACGATTTAAAATCCCATCGGATTCTAAC
Source organism: Marinagarivorans sp. (assembly GCA_028281865.1). Lineage (GTDB taxonomy): Bacteria > Pseudomonadota > Gammaproteobacteria > Pseudomonadales > Cellvibrionaceae > JANQJB01. The sequence continues at coordinate 75,672 of JANQJB010000044.1, read as the reverse complement.
CGGCTCAAAATACGAGAGAGACTCGGGCCCAAAATCGCACTTTTTTCTGCGAGATCTTGCGCGTTTATTTCACCGGCATCCGCAACAGAGCTAATAACTCTCCATTGCTGTTCAGTTAAATCAAAGTTTGCCAAAGCCACGCGCATGTCAATAACACTGACTTCACGCACTTTTTGCAATAAGGTTGGGAGGGCTTCAATATTCGATTTCATAACAATACACTTCACATATGAAACAATTTGCGCACATAATAATCAACAGATGATTTATGCGCCAGGCTCAATGTTATATTTTTAAGAAAATCCGACGAACGTCACACAAATAGTACAAATAACGATCACTTAGCTAGCGAACTCAGCCAAAATTTCTTGCTTTTTAGGCTCTAACCAAATAACCAACCGATAAAAGTTTGCGAGGATAAGGAAAAGAAAAACATTTATTCAGAAACAAAACCGTAATGAAAGTCAGAAAATTCCTATAGTACATTTAGGCTCTAGACCTTATTAACATATTATTATTCTGCTTTACCTGTTATGAAAAACCTGAATAACGATTACTTTTCCAACTATACAATTACTTTTCTAGTCTCGAAAACTTCGACTAATTGAACATATTAACTTTATTCAATTTTATGTATGCACCAAGAAATAAACTAACGCTAGCAACATAATCCAAAAAATCACGGCACTTGCTATTAATAAAAGATACTCCCGCCGCTTCGCCGATGAAATGCTTTTCTTTGCTTCTGAGTCTACGCGGGAGCGACGAAAAGTGCTCGCAATTAACCTATCACACCATTTTGCTCTGGAGTCAAAATAGGGTTCAGCGCAATATATCTATCCAGATTAAGGCCTAAATTTTTCTTCGGAAAAATACTCTCATACTGGCTTATCTCTGCTGCGCCGTGCAAAGCGATATAATTCAGCACCACCGTCTCAACTAGCAAGTTAACGTTATTTGCCGCAGGGCTTGACGAAGTATCCACGTCACCGCTCTTACGCATAAATCCTATCTGATGCGAACGCGGCATAGCGTTATTGAGTGTCGGCCGGCCAGCTGGATTGTAAACTAAGAAGAATGACCCAGCCGTCTGCTGGTTGTCTCCCGTCCATACACCCTTGCCACGCCCGTCGACAGAGTCGTCCGTCATACCGTTGCTAAATACCGAACCGTCACTAAAGACATACATCATCAACGGCACTCCGACGCGCTTAGCATATTCAAGACAAGCACCCATGCAGCGACCGGCTCGCAAGTCGCGGCGTTCGCCAGTAGACCTGTCCCCGGTATGATAATCGTATCCGCCCATCGTGATGGTCCCAGCACCGGCATAACCATTCACCACCAACTTCATAATCGAGGCCGTTTTTTGGAATTCGCGATCACTCATAAACTCTTCCGATGTAAAAATCCCGCTCTCACCCACGATATCTGGATCAGCCAAGGGATTGAGGTCGGCAGGATTACCAAATCGATCGGCCAAATCAGCGCTCTTCAAATAACCGCAGCGCACAAGTTGCTTAATTCGCTCATCGTAATTAGAAACTAGGCCATTAAACGAAAGGTTTTCCGGAAACGGCTGGGAAGAAGTGACTCCCGGTGTTACGCGGCCGAGTTTGCGATCGCTTAAGCGATACATCGTCTCCATAACGCTCACGGTCTCCTGCTGAGACAGGAGGCCAATCAAATCACCGACATCAACAAGCCCAGTGACATCGCTTGGGCGGTCAATCTTTGTCGGGCGCTTTTCGAGATTAATCAACGAGCTCGGAGCCATCGAGTTGCCACCGGACTCGCTAGAGCGAGAACCGCAAATATCGAGCAGCGAACCGCGAGCACCATACTTGTTAATGCCGTACATCGGGTTGTGAGGGTTGTTACCCGTGTCATTTTCTGAACGCGCAGCAATGACAGCGCCGTTGATGGCAGCTCGTGCCTCAACGCTGGTGCGCTCAAGAATCCCATGTAAAAAGCCACTATCGGTATGGAACGCTAAACCTAATTCCTGGTTAATAAAATCGTTGGTCTCAGTCGCCGGATTTACCACCGCCGGACTCATATCACCTGGCAGGCCCTGTTTTACATACCCCGAGGTGTCGAGAAAATCGAGCTGCCCCCCCTGCTTGCCAACCAGTACATTCGAACCAGCGATGTTGGCACCGCCTGCAAGATCAAAGCAAATAAAAGGTATTTTTCCTGCGCCCTGAGTGGAAATACCACACTGCTCACGCAAACCCTGTAAATCGCTCGAGAGTTCAGCAAATGCCTGGTGAGGGTTGGCAAACAAACTAAACGCCGAGCCCGTCGTCACAGCAGCGCCACCCAGTTGAAAGCCCTGCGCAATTAACTCGCGCCGTGTACGCGGACGGTGGTGATCGGGGTGAGCGAGAGGCTCGTTTACACTAAAATTTTTTCGGCGAATTCTCATCTCTCATTCTCCTACTGAATCAGCATTAATGCGCTGCCTAAAGCTGCTGCGCAAACTGCCGTAACGGTATTAGCTGTAGCGCCCGCTGGACAAGATCCACCACAGGCAGTCATCGCATCTATCAAGCGGTTGAGTTCTAGTCGGGTGTCGTCCGGTAAAGGTTGGCTTTGCAAGTTCGCTGTTTCACCGGAACCGACGTTGACATCATTAGCCACCAATACTTGCAACAATGGGTCAACAATTTGTGCTCGACCAACTGTGTCGAAGGCGGTAGAAGCATTGGCACTAAAATTAAACCCGCTAAAAAACTCAGCACGCATGCTTGAGTCGGAAACCAGCTTGTTACAGTACTTCACGGCCAACTGCGTAATACCCATTTGATGCGCCGCTAAAAAGCCGTCTACATTTTCTGCCGTCGGCAATTGCTGTTTTACTGCTTCGAAGGTTGCAACCACATCGGGGTCATTCATTGCCACACCTGTCATCGCCGACAGCGTATGGTTTATCTCAGCAAAATTCCTAAGACCAATTACTGGAGCCGTAACTTCTACATCTGAAGGCGCCGGCACTTCGGCCAATTGTTCTGCCGGACGATTAAAGCTTACGCCACTGATTTGATCGAAAGTCAAAAAGAATTCATCGAGATCAGCACCTTTGTCGATCGGCACAAGGGTTCCTAAATTTGACAGGGTGACTCCTTCCGGCGAGTAGTTATCTGCACTGATCGTTTCAGATACATTCGCATAAGCCTGACCAATTGACACTTCACGACCATTCATACCAATACGTATCCCTTCGATGGAGATAGGGCTTACCGGCACAGCATCTTGATCCAAACTGATAAAAAATGGCGCATCAAATAAGTAGCTGTATTCATCAAAGGCCTGTGCTACAACGCCGATATAGGCATCTGGCATGTTGACCAAATGTGAGATACCGAAAAGCATAAAGCGTTTTTCGCCGACACCTACGTCGTAGTTGGTCTTGGCATGTTCCGCTGTCAGTGCTCGGTTGTGAATCGCGAGCATACGAACGGATCCCAACCACCCGTATTCACCAGAGGTTTCCTGCCCAAGCACAAGCGCAAAAGAGTCGTCCCAGTCGTTGAGGTTGCCACCCCCGGCGGGGTCTTCTGTCACAACTTCACTGCCGTTGACATATATTTTGCGGCCCTCAACAGGTTCGAATGATAGCACCACATGTTGCAAAGTAGCCTGCAGAACCTCGTTGGCAGTCGGAGTGGACAAGGTAATCATACCGTTAGCATCGGTGACTGAACTGCGATTCATAAAATCGTAGTTATACAAAGTCTGACCGAGCGTGAAGTTACGTATATCGTTGCCACCCGAATAACTGACAATGCGAGCAGGCCCCTCCTGCGTGACATTTGCCGGCACAACCCAGGCTTCAATGCTGTATTCACCGGTCGCCTTAATCAGCTTATTGAGTTTCGCGCTACTGCTCGTGGGCCCCTGAGCCTTACCGCCATTAAGACGTATACCCCAGGTACTCAACTTGCTTACATCACCGGTCATCATCAAATTAAGAGGCGGATCAATGCCGCTGGTGTCGTAAGCAACATCAGGGTCATCTGTTTTAAATTCATACAAGGCGATAACGTTGGACTCGATGCGCCCGCCGGCACTCACCACCACACCGTCACTAAATGTAATCGCGTTACTAACAATTAACTGAGGGTTAATTTCGGTCGGATCGATTCCGTCGCGGAAAGTGCGAATAGCTTGCAGCATCGCCGACGCATCCGCGCTACACGTGCTCCAGCAATAGTGAGACTCAGAGGCTAGGCGTTGATAAAAGCGGGAATTCTCCGGCACGTCTAAATTTATCTTGCTGCGCGCCGCAACATACGCAGCGTCCACATCTTTACCTGCAAAATAGGGTTGTTGTGCATCCGATGCATCTTCAGAGTGGCAGCGTGAACAGTGCTGTGACAAATACGGCGTGTGAATAATCTCGGCAAAGCGATCGCTTTCCGCCGGGAAGCTGCGGCTATCGCTTACAGTTTTTTCCGCCGGAGCCGTTAAAACAATCACATTACCCTTGGCGCCAGAGGACGCGGCCCAAGCTTCGATGTAGTTAGTGATCACGTCCGCGCAAACTTGTGGCTGGTCGGTCCAACAGTTGTGGCCTTCCGCCACTTTGGTAACCAAGCGCGACAAAGCCGGCGCATCCAAGCGCACCAGATCGCCCTGATTGGTTTCGGCGTAAGCATCGTTAACATCGAGGTTATCGACAAAAAACGGAGCTTGCTCACCCTCGATATGACAGGCACCGCAGCGATTCTCCAAAACCAAGTTATCCCACACAGACACTTTAAAATTTTGAATATCGGGCGTTGCCGGAGGTGGTCCGTTGTAAACAAACTGCGGACCACCTTCATCTTCACTCGCTGCTGGGCGATTGTCTGGCGACTGCTGCCCACTGTTTTGGCTACAAGCACCGGTGAAAATGGCGATGAAAGAAAAGGCTGCAACACGAAGACATGAAAGCGACGTACTCATAATCAATCTCCCATGCAGTAGATAGCGGAATCGGCGAACACGGTTTTTATGTCATAACCGTCGGCTTTAAAGTTGCCAACCATCGTCGAGATTTGTGCGCGATCTGCGCCATTTTCCGGCTCGCGAAAACAGACAGCCTGGAAAACCTTTTCCACTTGGCAATGGGCAAACGCTTCACTGTGTGCCAATTCTTTACCCATCGATTGCGCGCCATTGCCGAACCCATCCAAATCCGTATCCCAGCCGAGCTGGGCATTTATACCTTGGCGCCAGTAGTTATCCCAGCGATCGTTAGGTGTGACAAAGCCATATTTGAACGTGGTCGAATTGATATGATATTTCGGTACAACGCGTGTGCCTGTCAGAACGTCTGTATCGTTGACCTGCCCTTCATTGTTGTATACCAGCTGCCCGTTTTCCCCACTTAAATCATTTTCAGAGTCGTAGGCGTAATCAAAATAGGCAAATGCTTGCGCTAGCGGGTCCATACCACTGTGACAGCCAATGCAGCCATTCAAAAATACACGCGAGTCACCGCCGGGAGAACGCGAAACATCCTGTCGAATACGGTCGGGCACACGCGTGATATCGCTCACCTGCTCTAAATCGCGGCACAGATGATTCATCAGCGTAAAGCGCAGTTGCGCGCGATTGGTACCCGCTTTGAAAAACGCGCGCGCTGCTGCACGTGTTGTTATCACACCGGCTGTTTCGGTCGCCGGCACCAAGCCCGTCACCGCTGACTGGCTGCGCCGCTCCAGCACATTTTGAAGTGAGTAATTTCCTGACTCAAGCGCCTCGTAGTGGGCGTTATTGTTGTTGGCGTAGGCCGGCGTAACGTCGCGACCAACGTATATGACATCGTCATACAAAACTTTTCGAAAATCCTCGCCATCGCGAACGATCCCAATGACGGTAGCGATATAATCGTTCAATGGAACAAATACTGTCTGCTCACGATTCGTCCATGGTGCAACCCAATTTTTCAGTGTCGTGTTGTAAAAGCCATCGTGGCTCATCGCCAATTCAACGGCACTACGCGGGTTGCCGGCATCGATATGATCCTTCATTGCTACCAGGGTTGCTTGTGTCGGGGGTACCCCTGCAATACGATCGTGTATTTGCTTCGCTTGCTCAAGCGATCCCGACCAGGCAGAGGAGCAAGCAATGGAGAAAATTAAAAAAGGTGCGATCAACTGCACCCACGATAAGCACTGACGGTGCGGGCCATTAAAATGCCCGCTATGAATACTCTTTTTGTTCATTGATCTGAACCACCGCTGCGTTCTTTATGCCGATTTGATTGCCCTTATTAAGTATGCGCCGCGTTCCTTACAACGCTACACCGATGGAGGCAAAGGGCGAGCCTTCAATCGGATCAATTATTCGCTAGTGCTACTCCATCAGAGTGTGCGCTAAGTGTTAAAAAAGTAGGGGCACGAGGCCCCTCAATCTGGGTCTTGAAGCTAGGTTTAAAACAAGCCGGATTTAAAACAAGCTGAGTTTAAAAACGCAAAGCTCAATCAAACACGTTAAGAGAAAGAGCACAATCTGTTCCAAAAAGTAACACCACTGAATTCATACCTCGACCAAAATCGGAAAGCTTGAACTGACTCATAGTTCAGACTTTAGTCTTATATTTGGACAACTTTACGCGCTAAAGGTGGTTTTGAGAAGATCTCAAGGACAGACGGTAACAGACATCGCGAACAGTGTCACAATAAGTAACACACGTAACAATATTGGTGCTTCCGGCAACGAAAAGCACTACAGATTGGAAATGATCTTGCGTAACAAAAGGGTTGGTAAATTTGTTAATTCGGCGCTTTGCCGACGCAGGTTAGCCCGTTATAGTCGATACTTTATAGCGAATAAACGCGTTCGACCTCGACTAAACTTTTTGCGCTAATTACAAACGTTACCGAAAGATGAGCAAACCAGACCTTCACAAGTTGACAATTTTGGTCACTTACACGCAAAAAAAGGCACTTCCGCAGACCTAAGTGCTTTACACGAAAGAGTCATTGACTATGCAAATTAGCACCGCTGACCTCAATCTTATAAAAAGCGCGCGCAGCAAAATTTTATTAGCAATCGTATTAATGTTTTCGCTGCATGCCTGCGATTTTTCTAATAGCACCGATAGCACTGGCCTCAATTCGGACCCGAATCAAGACCCGGACCCGGTCATTGTGGACCAACCAATTGCCTATATTGAGCGCTCTCTTCCGCTAGACGAAGACGGCAACATTGCGTCACTCAATATTCTCGATCCCGATGCGTTCAACCCCGGGGCACAACTTATCTTAAAAGCTCGCGGGAAGTCTGACGCTCCCGAAGAAATATTGACCAAAGACTTGTTCCCCCAGGTTCCGGAAGACCCCAATGACGAAGACAGCCCACTTGTCGACGCAACCTACGATATTAAAGACCTTAGTGTTTCCCCCGACGGCACTCGCCTGCTATTTGCCATGCGAGCTCCCGAGGACCCCGATGCTGATGAAGAGGAGCAACCCACCTGGAATATTTGGGAATACGACATCACTAACAAGCTGCTCGAACGTGTGATTGTCTCGGAAATTCAAGCCGAGCTAGGAGAAGATGTCTCGCCTGCGTATTTACCGAACGACAAAATTGTATTTTCATCGAATCGCCAGCGCCGTTCGCGCGCGATTCAACTCGACGAAAACAAACCTCAATATTCAGCGCTAGTCGACAATCGAAGTGACGAACGCGAAGCTTTTGTATTGCACACCATCGATAAAAGGACTCAGGAAATTGCTCAACTTACTTTCAATGTAAGCCACGACCTACAGCCCACTGTGCTAGAGGACGGTCGTATATTGTTTTTGCGTTGGGACAATGCACAGGGTCGCGACCGCCTAAGCTTTTATACCATCAACCCCGACGGATCGAATTTGCACTTTTTGTACGGACACAACAGCCAAGATACCGGTACCAATGACACGGCCGGCGTTTTCTATAAGGCGCGACAACTACCCGATGACCGCGTCTTAATTGTGTTGCGCGATCGCGAGACCGATAAATTTGGCGGTGATATTGTGGCGATTGATATCGACAATTTCAGTGAAATCGCAGCCACCACACCCACCGGAGTGGCAAGCTCCACCGAAGCACACGAATCGCTATCTCCCGGCCAGGTCAATACAGATGACAGTCTCTCGCCGCTGGGTTACTTCAGTTCCGCCTACCCACTTTACGACGACACTAACCGCTTCTTAGTCACTTGGAGCCAATGCCGTATTAATGAAGTCAACGGGGAAACCGTCAACCCTTGCGTCGATCGTTTTATTGAACTCGTGGAAGGCCAAGACCCAATGACAGGGCAATATGCCGAAGCAAACCCAGAATACGGACTTTGGGTGCTCGACCTCGATTCAGGCACACAACTACCGATTAAAATCCCTAGAGGCGAGGCTTTTTTTACCGAGGCAGTAATGGTGACCTCGTACCCCGAGCCGGTCGCGCTTGGCCCAACGACAATCGATACTGAGGCGGCTGACGAAAACCTAGGCATTGTTCATATTCGCAATTTATTCGACGTCGATGGCAACGATTTAGTCAGCAGTTTTGAAACAGTCCCAGCTCCCGGTGATATCGCCACTTACGCGGACCCAATGCAAATGCCCTTCACCGCCAAAGATGCTCGGTTCCTGCGGCTGATAAAGCCGGTGCCGCTGCCAAGTGAAGATGTGCGCGAGTTCGACAACTCTGCATTTGGCGTACGCAACCGCGGGCAAATGTTCGACATCCTCGGCTACGTGCCGATCGAGCCCGACGGCTCAGTTAAATTTAAGGTACCGGCCAATATCGCTTTTAGCTTCCAAATTGTCGACGCGAAAGGTATGGCGCTGACTCAAGATCAACATCTCAATTGGCTCACGGTAAAAGCAGGCGAGACATACGAGTGCAGCGGCTGCCACGATCCAAACACAGACTATGCGCACGGGAGACCGGACGCTGAATTGGCTAGCGTTTACTCGGGAGCGCCCGGCGGGACCGGATTTACCAATACCGTTAACTTCCTGGATTCGCTCGGCACAGAAGAGTTGCCGCTGCAAAACGAAACCATGGCGGAGTACAACGCGCGCATCAACGGCATTCGCGAACCAAGCATCGATTTATTATTTCGCGACCGCTGGACACCCGACGAGATCGGCAAAGCCGAGGACATCGTCGCTTCTTACATTTCGATTCCACGCAATCCCGACCCCGATTGCCCCCCTCTGCCCGAGGCCGACCCTCCAACATTGACGTGGCAACCACCGAGCACATGCAGATCGGTTGACAATGCCGATCCAGACTTCAATCGCGATTGGAGCGCTCTCTGCCGCATCACGATAAATTACGTGGCTAACATACAACCCATTTGGGACATGGATAGACGTGAGTGCACACCGGTGATGGTCCCGAACATGGCCGAGCCACAGCTAGAAATTGTCGACAATACCTGCACGTCTTGCCACAACGACGTTGACGCGATGGGCAACGACATGATCCCCGCCGGAAATTTTCAAATCGAGCTTAGCAATAAGCCGATAGGCGAAAATGACAACGACTTTGACGACGCGTATGTAACCTCGTACAACGAGCTCTTTCGCACTGACCTTAAACAAAATCTGCTCGAGGACAACTTGGTCGAAGACTACATTATCGTCGACGTGCCAGTGATTGATCCCGAGACCATGCTTCCTGTGCTCGACGACGACGGCAACCCGGTTACGATGCCTGAAATTCGCAACACTGGAGAGAATTTCGCTCCTGTTATGAACGCTAGAGGTGCGCGCAACAGCGCCGCTTTTTTCCAAGTCTTTGAACAAGGCTACGTCGATGATGAAGAGCACGACCATTATGGTCTATTAAGTGAACACGAGCTCAAACTTATTGCAGAATGGCTGGACGTAGGCGCTCAATACTACAATAATCCATTTGATACCCCGATTCCCGATTAAAGAACGCATTAATGATTCAATCGCCACGCGCTAAGGCTAAAACTTTGTTAGCACTGTTCTTTGCGCTTATTTTTTCAGGTTTAAGCGACGCGCAAGAGTCGCAAGATCCCGTTGGCGAAACTGAAACAGTGGTTGAAATTGACGAGCAATCTGGAACTGACACCGTTACCGAAAAAACCGTAGTGCCGCCCTCATACCCCGAAGCCTGGCGAAAAATTAAGAACGGGTTAATTGTTATTGTTGCAGCCCCCTTCGTCGAAATGCATACCTTTTCCGGTCGTGGCTACCCTATTTTTCATGTGGTTGAAAAAGGTGAAAAAATTATTCTTGTCAAACAGCACAACGACTGGTTTAAAGGCATCACAACTGACAATAAAATTGGCTGGATTAAACGCGGACAGCTCGAAGGCAGCTACGATGAGCGCGGCAATGTACTCGGATTCAGAGAGCTGAAGTGGCGCGACCATATCGAAAACCGCTGGCGCACAGGATTGCTTGCCGGTCACTTCGAAAACGTTATCAGTTACTCGCCGTTTTTAGGCTATAGTTTCACCGATAATATTTCGACAGAAATAAAATACACACAAGCCTTTGGCGATTTTTCAACACTAAAACTCGCCAGCATTAACCTAGTTCACAAACCCTTTCCCAGCTGGCGTTATTCACCCTATTTTAGTTTGGGTTCGGGTATTATTCAGACGCTTCCCGGTACAGTGTTGGCAGAGTCAGAAGATAGAGACGACTCGGTGTTAACCGCGGGAGCAGGCGTTTTGTGGCATTTTTCGCATCGCCTTACGGTGCGACTTGAATACAACAGCCACACGATTTTGACGTCGCGCGACGAAAACGAGGAGATAGAACAATGGCAAGCTGGTTTCAGCGTGTTATTTTAGCAGCTCTGCTTAGCGGTTTTCTGTTTCCATCTGTGATAAGCACTGTCGCTTATGCGCAGGAAAGCCGTGACGAACGCGTTCTCAAAGATGTGGTACAACCCGATATCGAACGACGCGAGATTGACGAATCCGATATCGACTCAGAACACTGGGAAATGGGTTTATTTACCGGTGTTTTGAGCATAGAAGATTTTGGCACCAGTGACGTCTACGGTTTTCGCATCGCTTTTCACATTTCCGAAGATTTATTTCTAGAGGGCAGTTATGCCGCCGCACAAGCTCAGCCAACCACTTTCGAATTATTAAGTGGCGCCACACCACTGTTAACTGACGAGCAGCGGGAACTCTCTTACTACAACCTCGACCTAGGGCTGAATATCTTTCCCGGCGAAGTTTATTTTGGGCGGCGCGCTTTTAATACAGATACGTATTTTGTCGCTGGCGCCGGAAATACTTTGTTTGCTGACGAAGAGCTGTTTACATACAATTTCGGCGTCGGTTTCCGGTTATATACAACAGACTGGATTGCGGCGCGTTTTGATTTTCGCAATTATATTTTTACGCACAGTATTTTTGGCGAGGACAAAAAAACGCAAAACCTTGAATTTCAGTTTGGCCTAACACTGTTTTTTTAAGCAATTGTTTATTAAGGAAAACAAACTTTTTGATAAATATTTTGCTTTGAGCAGTTGAGGCTAAAAGAACTATCACTGCGGTCACAATTAATACTGAATTCACAACACATTCAAGAGGTTTAAAAGTGAAAAAACTTATTGGTACACACATCAAGGATAAATACATGAAAAGCTCATACATTTTAGCGTTGATTACGGCATGCCTATTAACATTTTCCGCGCATGCCGGCGATATGAACAAACCCGCCCCAGACTTCACCGCCAAAACGCTTAGCGGTGAAAATGTTCGCTTAAAAGATTTTCGCGGCAAAGTCGTCATGGTCAACTTTTGGGCCTCGTGGTGTGGGCCCTGCCGCCAAGAAATGCCCTTGATAGAAAAGATCTACAAGGACTACAAAAAGTCTGGTTTTGTGCTGTTGGGCTTAAATGTTGACGGTGAAGCCGACGAACGTGACGAGTTTTTGAAGGACACCCCTGTATCTTTCCCTATACTTGATGATAGTGAAGGCAAAGTTGCGGATTTATTCGGCAACGAAGCCATGCCATCCACCTATTTTGTCGACCGCAAAGGTAACATACGTCACCTGCACAAAGGCTACAAAAAAGGTGAGGAAAGGGACTATATCAAACAAATTAAGAAGCTAATTGCAGAGTAAATGTTACTGAAACGCGCTTTAAGCATTATTATATTTTTTTTCGCCCTTTCCGGCTGCAAATCCCTGCAGCCGTGGGTGAAGCCGCATCAGCGTGGCATACTCGCCGACTCAATTATGGCATTTGACGTCGACCCTGCTTCCGCCAAGTACATGAACCACGTCTACGAAGCTCGGGAAGCCGCCCGCGGTGCTGAAAGTGGTGCCGGAGGTGGGTGTGGTTGTAATTAGCAGGCGATTGGAAACTACCTGTTATTGCCTTTTCAAATTTACGCAACTCACTAAATTATTCTCGATTCTCCTGCTTCTGGTAGCAGGATTAAGCCACGCCGCAGTATTGCCGGAAGATCGCACCGACATGCTCTACCACGCCTACGATGGCGGCGGCGTAGAGATCACCGGTCCATCGGTCTTAGTTCGCAAAGGCTTCAAAGATACCATTTCTTTTTCGGCTAGTTATTACGTTGACAAAGTATCGAGCGCATCGATTGATGTTCTAACGGCAGGCAGTACGTTATATACAGAAGAGCGCACCGAAACGGGCGTCGGCGTAGACTACCTCTACAACAAGACGATGCTGAAGCTAAACTTATCGACCTCTACTGAAAATGACTACGAGGCAGAAACCGTTAGCTTTAATGTCAGCCAAGATTTCTTCGGCGATATGTCCACGCTGAGCTTCGGTTATACCCAAGGTGATGACGTGGTGATGCAAAATAATAACGATACTTTTCGCGAGGACAAACAAACCAAACGCTATCGCATTGGGCTCACACAAGTGCTCACCCGCAAATGGATCGTTAACGTTGTTGCCGAATCGGTTATCGACCAGGGCTTTATAAACAACCCCTATCGCAGTGTGCGTTACATCGATTCCGTTGCCAACGATGGCAGCATTACCGTCGGCAGGCAGCCGGAACACTATCCTTCGACACGCAACAGCGATGCAGTCGCGATCCGCAGTATGTATCGTCTACCCTATCGCGCAGCGATTCGCGCAGAATATCGGTATTTCTCTGATAGCTGGGGTATCAAAGCTGACAATTTTGAGCTGCGCTATATCCATCCTTTTAAATCGAATTGGAGCTTGGAATTTCGCGCGCGCGCCTATTCCCAAAACGAAGCGGATTTCTTTTCCGACATGTTTGAATATTTCGATGCAGAAACAGACGATAGCCGCAAAGAATTTCGCGCGCGCGACAAAGAAATGAGCGCGTTTAGCGACAATACCTTAGGGATTACCGTCGGCTACGAATTTGATGACAAATACCTTCCGTTTGTTGAAAAAACAACCTTGAAAATATATTGGGACCGCATCATGTTCGATTACGACAACTTCCGAAATTGGAACTTGAGCATAATCGGCGAGGCAGAGCTAGGCAACGAGCCTTTTTACAGCTTCGATGCCGATGTCCTGCGGATTAATCTTGCGATCTCCTACTAAGCATTAAACAAACAGCTAATTACAATCTTTCCTCGGCGCTTCACCGCTAATCCCAAGGGCGCTCTATCCCTAAGTGATACAAGCCCTGAGTGAAACCAAACCCGCTAAAAACCAACTCCAACCCATACACCCGTCTGTCTAGATTCACTAAAACGTGAATAGTTACCCGCCTATCACGAAATTCATTAGGTTACTATTGGTAACACATGACATTGAAGCCGAATACACCCAAGCGTTTGCTGAACCGCTTTAGTTTGGCCCAAGAGGTTTTGCCAACACATGAACAATCAAAAAGAGACACTGACGATGCCGAGGGAAATTTGCATCTCGCTTTTGTCGCGTAACCAAGCGTTATGTAGCAAAAGGTCTTTTTGTTACCTGTTGCAGATATCAAAACTAGCACTGGTTCTGCTTGCTGCCCTTGCGCTGTTATCGGCGTGTTCGGGCGAACCTGAAACTGGAAATGGGTCTGGAAATAGCAGCTCATCGGCGGCGTCCTCAAGTAGCTCGAGCAGTAACTCGTCTAGCAGCTCTTCTTCCAGCGCTTCGTCATCGTCGACTAGTTCCTCGAGCGGAGCAGTTACCTCGAAAGGAGATCCAATTGCCGGAAAAGAGAAAATAAATGCTTGTGGCCAGATCTGCCATACCGACAAAGAGGACGGCACTTTTAGCGGTACAAGCCCCTTTGATATCAACGGCCTCTTGCATACCGACGCCCAGAGCGCAAGCGAGCTTTCCACTTACATTACGCAGTTCATGCCAAAAAACAACGCGACTCAATGCACAGGCAATTGCGCAGACGACATCGCTGCCTACCTTTGGACCTACAAGCAGCAAGACGCAGCACTCGACTGCCGCGATGAAGCAGACAAGGTACTTTTTGCCAGCCGCGCCCTCCCTCTGTTAACGCCTGAACAGTATAAAAATTCCATTCGCGACTTATTTTTAAGCGTATCCGATAACGCTCGGGTGCCTGACAATTTGCTTATCGCTCCCAGCACCAATAAGACCGGTGGATTCCCTAATACCAATAATCAATTGGTCAACGATGGTGACGGTACACGCTATTTTAATAATGCCACGGCCATTGCAGAGTGGAATCGCAGCAATAATCATTTGCGCTGCCGCGACAATAACACCGAAGCTTGTGCGCGCGATTTTGTCGAGGGCTTCGCCGAGATGGCATTTAGAAGACCTTTAACCGGCGACAGAAATATCGCCACAACAGAGGTCGGCAGTTTCTACCAAATATTTAAAGATGCACCGACGGCTGAGGACGGCATGTATTGGGCCGTTGTCGGAGCACTGACATCGCCGCACTTTCTCTACCGCTCGGAAATCGGAATACCGGTCGCTGAGGCATTAAATAGTCCGTTGTTTGATACGCAAAATAGTTATTTGCGGGACAAGCTCGAAAGACTTAGCAGTGATCGAGAAGCCTATGTATTAACACCCTACGAATTCGCGAGCAGCATAAGCTATTTAATTACCGGGTCAACACCCGATGAGCGGCTGATGGAAGCAGCTGCTAATGGCGAACTCGATACCACACAAGGCCTGCAACGGCAGATTGATAGATTGCTGACGAGTAAAGCAGCAGAGCGCCAGATGAAACATTTTGTAAAGCTCTGGCTAAAGACCAATGTCGAACAAAACACTGATTTAAAAGCGCTCAATGAAAACTTAGGCCAGTTCATGCTGGAAGAGCTACAAACGTTTTTCTGGCACATCTTTAGCCGCGATGATGTGCCGTTCACCGACTTTTATTCTGCCAACTACACCTTCGTGAATAAGGCACTTGCAGATCACTACGGCCTGCGCTGGCCAGGCGCAGAAGCACACCGTTTTGAACGCATAACGATGCCCGAAGAAAGCCGCCGAGGGGGTGTACCCACGATGGGCGCTTTTTTGGCTAGTTTTTCCCACGGCGATAGCTCGGCACCCATCTTGAGAGCCGCGCATATACGTGAAGATATGCTCTGCCACCATATTCCCCCGCCGGGGACACTGGAAGAAGAGCCGGGCCTGCGCTCCGAAAAAGCTGCGCTCGCCGAAGCAGCAAAGGCAGAAAGAACGCTGACAACCAGGGGCTTCTACGAGATATCGACGCTCTCAAATGGGCCCACTGACGGCTGCGGCACCTGTCACTTTTACGATATCAACCCTCTGGGCGCTACCCTCGAAGATTTCGACGGTTTGGGTCGCTATCGCACCGAGCAATTTGCCGTTGGCACTGCAGAAGACGGGCTGGGTCCCAATCCCGTGCCGATCGACGCAGTAGGCGCGCTTTGGGGAGTTGAAAACTACAAGGCTTACGATGAAGTGGTCGACAATATTAACGGCGGGCGCGAACTGTCTTTAGCGCTAGCCGAGACCGAAGCGGTTAAACGCTGTTTTGTTGAAAAAAGCCTTAGGCTTGCGCTTAACAGGCCCATCAAAAACTCGGCACAAGATCTTTTAAATCCCGATGATGATAAACGTTTGGCCGAACACGAAGCGAAAGCTTTCGCGTGTGCCGAAGACACTTTATTACAAGCACTCGATGCATCCAATGCCGACGCTAAAGCACTGTTTAACACGCTAATCAATTTAGACCTAATGCGCTTTAGGCGTTAGCTTAGGAAATTACTGATGATGAAGCGATATGTAAAAAATGCAAAAACACGCGGCGCGCGTCGCGAACGCAGAAAGTTTTTGGACTTGGTGGGCCGCGCCGGAATCGCAAGCGCAATCCTAAAAACCTCTCCATTAGCAATGAGTGTGTTATCGAGCCGCTTCGCCGAAGCGAAGCCCGGCGGAAAAAAACACGCCGTTTTTATGTTTTTGGGCGATGGTTCGCCACCCAATAATTGGCTGCCTAAAAGCGCGACGGAAATGGCCTTTTCCACAGTACCCTACGGCCCGACACCTGCCCCGGGCATTGAGGCTTACAAGGTCTCGAACTACTGTCACTTTCACGAGGTTATGAACTCGTGGGGTAGCCACGGCCAGACGTTTAAATGCATGGGCCGCGGTGATCTCGATGCAAACCGCTACATCGATACCATGGATTCACAGCTCGCTAAACACAACATGTGGACAACGAGGTTCCCCATTGTGCGGGTGGGAATTAATCAGCAACACCCGGGTTTTTCAGTAGCCGACGGGCAGGTGCAAACGTTTAAAAAAGGCGCCAATATTTTACTCAGCGATCTATTCGGCGGTGCGCAGGTAAGCCAGGACGATACAACCTACAAAACTGTGTTTGAAATGAATGCACGGGCTTTAGCAAGTATTAAAAATAAATTAGGGCAAGAAGAGAAAATAAGGCTCGATAAACACTTAGAGACCTTAGAAAAAATTGAAATGAGTTTATCAGCCCCGCCCGATGGCGGAACTAATGCGGCCACCTGCGAAGCACCATCAAGTAATAACGGCAACCCCTCTGATATTGTCGAGCACGGCATATTGGTGAGCGACATACTGATAGAGGCGTTTAAGTGCGACCTCGCGAGCATCGCATCAGTGATGGTGGGCGATGACCAGTGCAATTGGACCATCGCACCGGAAATACGCCCACTGCTTAATTTACCTCCGGGCACACCCGACAATTATCACGCTGCAATGCATTCGCCACAGCAAAGTACAGACGCCGGTTTGGGTCGCTTTTTATCTTATATTAGCCAAGTGCCGGCTTATTTTATTTCCAAATTAGTAAGTGAAAACGACTCGACTGGCCAGCCTTTAATTGAGTCGTCGCTCGTCTGCCAAATCACCGATATGGGCGACGGTCGCGATCACGGTCCAGCCGACGCACCTTGGATATTAGCCGGCCCTGCAAAATTTGGCCTCGGCAGCTTTGCCAACAGCGGTTACAACTCTAATACGCAAGTATTGGAATCGATCCCCGATAGAATGGATTTAGATGGCAAACTCTTTGGATAAGCTATTCGATAAGTTAATTTATTAACGCGATATCCACGGCTCACTCTATTAATAACGGGTTTTATTGATAGTCATTTTATTGACCACTAGTGCGCCCCTGGGATCGGCATTTCAAAGCTAACAAGTGTGCCTCCAGTACCAGTAGTTACAAACAAAGTCTTTTTATCCGGCCCACCAAAGGTGCAATTGGTAGCGCGCCGATTTGGCGTGAGCAGCACACCGTAGGATTGTCCGTTAGTATCCATAACCTCAATACCGTTTCTTACAGCGACGTACAAATTACCCGCTACATCGATTGTCATCCCATCAATTCCAGCTTCGGCAATGGCATATGTTTTTGGATTCAAAGCTTCTCCCGCTTCGTTTAATTCGAAACGTTCAACTCTCTCCGCATTAGTGACATAGAGCCACTTCTCATCAGGGGAAACAATAATGCCGTTCGGCTGCAAGGTTTTTGAAATAACACTGATTTCGTTGCTTGGGCTGATACGATAAACACCCAAGTAATCTAATTCTAACGGGTGCGGCCTAAAAGCCGGGTCGGTGAAATAAATATTGCCGTCACTGCGCGTCGTTACATCATTTGTTTGGTTGTAGCGCTTGCCGTCAAATTTATCTGTTACAAGGCTCACCTGTGGCGCAGGATCGTCTGCACTTGTTGGCAACGTGGCGGTCATTAAACGTCTACCCTCAACCTGGCACATGTAAAGTTGCTGGCCGTTAAAAACCGCTAAACCATTAGTGCCCGAGGTGTTAGTAAAATACCTATCGAATTTATTGGGTGCTTGATAACGCCAAACGATATTTTCACGCACATCTGAAAACAACAGTGCTTGCTGTGACTCAATCCAAATCGGACCTTCGGTAAAGGTAAAATTACTGCGTAAGGTCTTTGGCCTGCCTGCCATTTTGACCGGATCAATGCCCGAGTAATCTATAAGTTCACCCGAAGAACTGGAAGAGCTCGAACTGCTGCTCGATGAGCTGCTGGAACTGGAAGAGCTACTTGATGAACTGGAGCTACTTGACGAACTGGAGCTGCTGGATGAACTGCTCGATGAGCTAGATGATGAAGATGAACTCGAGGAAGAAGTATCTGAAGGAGAATTCGACGGCTCTGTCGCTCCACCACAGCCATAAATAGCCATGGACAATAAAACAACAATTGCAATACGAAGTTTCGAATACATAAGCGTATACCGAATAAATTAAAATTATTTCTCGCCGACCGTTAAATTAAAATGAGCAGAATCGGATGAGCATTTGATTAGCCAGGGCGCGCCTTATTATTTCTTATTCCTTATTATTTTCGCTCCTTAATTATTTTTATAAGAGCGCTTCGTTTATTTAGAGCACCTGCGAATAATACCGGGAGGTGTTAACGCCGTCTGAGGTGAGGTTACCAAATCGATAAACATCATAAACAAAACTAATCGTTATGCTGACATATAGGTTGTGAAGCTTTTCAACTTTAACAGGGGTGATATGACCACTAGCCCGCAAATTCAAATCTTTATCACCGAGAGTCATTGTCGTTGATCAAATTTTGTGTAATCACCGTCGAAAGATTTTACTCCCCCTACCAATAAAATATATAACCAACTGATTTTTAATAACTTTTTAACTGGCGCCATTCTTGCTAAGACGAGTACTCCAACTTAACTCAGTTAGGAGACAATAAGAATGTCACCACTCAAAAAAATAGTTTGTACCACGCTGTTAGGCCTTGGGTTAGTTGTATCGGCCAACGCAGCGGTTATCCGGGTTTCACAGGAGAGTTCTGCAGGAGCGGGAGATTTTGACGCAAATGTTCTTGGTTATGTCGACTCATGGTCAACAGGCTTAAGTGCTGCAGGTTTTTACCAATACGGTACTCCTGCGGGCGCTAGCTACAATGGTCATTTAAACGGTGGACCCAATGCATTAGAAGATACCGCGATCAATTTCTTCGCGATGACAAGCGAAGGCCTTAATTTCTTCAACGTTTACGACGTGCCAAATGCCGGAAATACCGACGAGGCGGAATCCAGCTGGAGCCTTGCCGGTGATACGGCCAAATTTCTGGTTGGGGACGAAGCTACCGAAGGCTTGACTCCAGGACTTAACATAGAGTCCAGCACCTTTAATACCGACCATCGATGGTTGAGCTGTTGCACCGACGGTTTTGTGATCGGCACTTTGGACAACAACTGGGAGCTCGTGGGTAGCTACTCTAACTTGGATGGTATTGACGAGTGGAGCGTTCTTTCAAATTCCGGCTCAACCATAAGCTTGGAACTTAACGATGGTCAACGCGTGCGTTTTGACGTCGCAGAAGTATCTGAGCCTTCTACTCTTATGCTACTAGCATTTGGATTACTGGGTATGTTCTACAGCCGCCGCCGTGCTCACTAAAACGAAATAGTTGTATTGAAGAAAAAGGCGAAGTATCTACTTCGCCTTTTTTTGTTTTAAAATTTAATGCCCAAAATCAATAAGAAATTTTCAACGAAAATTAATTTATGCAGTACAGACGAAGAATATCTAGCTTGTCTTCCTGTATTTAAAGATCTTCACGATGGGCTTACATCGGCCAACACTGCCCTATTATCACTCAAAAAGATCAATTCTCAATCAATATAAATTTAAAGGTTTGTAAGTTACTATAAGTTCCATTATTCTGCGCAACGTTACAAACTTAGCTAGGAAATAAAAATAACTAGGAACAATAAACTCACTAGGACCAATGGCTTGTATTTCTGGGAAGATCTATCCTTTAATATCACTTCGTTGGAACCTGCCTTGTTTTTAACCTAGATTACTGTTTTAGACCTAGGTCACTTATAACTCTAAACCATTTTAGAACTTAAGCAGTTCTAAATTATGCTTAAAAATTAAGGAAAAATTTTTGAAAAAAATCATACATATTTCATTTTTATTACTAATTACAGCCTGCTCAGCCAATCAAGTTAGACTCCAAACTGAACTTATCCCCTCAAGCAATTCAAGTTTATTCGAGTTAGAAGAAGCTATTTCAGTTAAAGCTTCCAACGCCAGCGCTACAAAACTTAAAGCAGGCACTACCTGGCAAGAGATAGGTAGAATCGAACACGGAGTAGTATTTAAAACTAAAGATCAAGTTGTGATTGTTAATAGTTTTAATGTCCATGAAGGATATATCGTCGTGAATAACGCAGAAGTTGTTGGTTACTATCTACCCATAGAAAAGACTTTTATAAAATCTAAACCGGTTTCAATTAACCTAGTAAAAATGGAGCAAAACAATGAAATATAAATTTATATTCGTTTCTTTAATCTTATCTTTTTTCTTTCTCTCCGGTTGTGCTACCGGCCCAAAGTTTGAAGAATACGCCTCTAGCATACCTGCAATTCCAGAGGACTCCGGTCGAATTTATATTTATCGCACGGCAACATTTGGTGCAGCTATTCAACCCGGCGTTAAAGTGAATGGCGAAGTCGTCGGAAAAGCAGTTCCCCAAGGTTTTTTCTTTGTCGATCGTCCCGCTGGAAGCTACGAGGTTTCAGCATCGACTGAAGCTAAAAGAAGCCTTTCTTTAAACTTGGACGCTGGCCAAGAACGCTATGTGCGCTTAGAAGTTAAAATGGGCTTATTAGCAGGGCATATCAAACCCGTGCTTGTCGACAATGCCGATGGTAAGGACGAGATCAAGAAAACTAAATACGTTGGGAAGTAGATTCTAATATTCTTTGAATCCAAAGGATATGTGAGAGAACAACATATCCTTTGGGCACTCCAAATATATATCGCGAAGCTTAACTAATTTTATGCTGTCTTCTTTTTTCTTTAAGCTGGCTATCGAGTCGCTTGAGGATAGCGACAACATCGCCGCTTTTGCTACGCACACTTTCTTCAGCTACCATTCGTGTCGATGACTCATCTATTCCAGCTTTTAGCAACTCTAATTTCTGAATAAACACATTGTAGTGAGCGTCTGCCATATCAGATCTAAATTTCGCAGGCAACTTGGCATAATTTTGAGCAAATGTATTTTTGTCAGCTTCATAGTATTCAAGCATCTTTGCTGTTTCCGCAACATCTTTATACATTTCAACATCAAACTCTAAATTGAAAGTTGCATTAAGCGCAGAATTTATCTGTGCTGTGCTAAAGTCTTGTATTCCATATGCAGCAAAATTTGGGGCTACAATTTCTGTTGTATGCGGTAGCCCCAAAACAGTTACCGGTGTACCTCCAAAACCTCGACCACGTTGAATATCGTGGAATGTTTTACCGTCATTCTCACCCGAGTCCAACGGCCGTCCATACATTCGAAAATCCCACCGGGCATTATGTGTTTCGGCACCTTGTCGATACATGGCGTGCGCTTCCATCGTGACATTATCCGTATCTGATTTCATGATCACCGATGCCCAATGCCAGTTCCATCGCCCCATATCAATAACTTCAAATCCACCGCCAATAATCCCATAAGCTTGGCCTACGTCTGGATCCACCGAAGCATTTAACCCATCTGCATTACCAAACTGCTCACGCCGCTGGGCTGTTAATATTTTTATATTTTTCTCAATTTCAGTTACTACGCTTTCTAAAAACGATTTCATTCTTGAACCTGCGAAGTAATTTAAGTCATTTTTATATGCAGTTGCATCATCCGTATGGTCCGCAAAGTAGGTACTTTTCGAGCCCGTTTTTGCGGATAATCTCAATGCGGCATCAATGGTAGCTTTTGGAAATTTACTTTTTGAATACAATGCAATTATCTTTTTCCTAATATCAATATTTTCAAGTAACTGAGCCTGCGTCACGCCATGCCCGCCCGCATCAACGGTTGCCATTATCTCATGTTCGAGTTCATTTACCTTTTCATCTAAGTGTCGCATCATGACACGGATGGAAAGTTGGCCTTTCACATGATTAACCTTGGGTTTGTATGTATCCACATCAAGGTCAAAATTTAGAGCAATATTATCGGACCCGGCAGACCGATCAACAAGATCAACTTCTGTCATCGCCGCCAGTATATTTGCGCGTGGAACATTGGTTTTTGCTTCTAGTAAGTTATGAGCGTCAAGGCAGTCGTCGACTAAACCCATTAAGCGCGTCCATTTGGCATACCAGGTAGCTTTAGCTGGTGCAAGACTTGAAGATCTTGCTAGCAAATTAGCAATACGATCGCTTTCATGATCGGTATCGCTTAAGGTAAAAGCGTTGCCGACATGCCGTTCATTTTTAATCGCTGCACCTAGAACGGCTTGAGCACCATGCCCACACTCTGACGGCAATTCAACTTCCTGGTCTCGCTCTTGTTTCGCTTTGTGCTGATGGCTAGAAAAGAGTGTATCGTCAAACGATAAGTTAACTTCAACTTTATTTAAGTTTTTTACGCTAGCATCTTTTGCACCAGCACTTAAGGTTATCGCATTACTTTTGCGCCGCAACTCAGTCTCAGCCGTATTTATTCTGGCTTCTGTCGCGTATAAATCGTGGTTGTTCTTTTTCTTGTTGACTGCCATCGTGTCGTCATTGGAAACGTGGTATTCCCCTTCTTCTTTAAAACGCTGAATAATCGGCTGTGTGTTGTTTTGCATCACCGGAACATGATTCAGGCAATTTTCCTGCAAGGGCCTTATTGGGTTTTCAGAAGAACGAGTGAGTCGGCTAGGTGAATCAACAACGTTGCGAGAGCAATCACTGACCGCCCTCTGAATATAATCCTTTGGCCGATTGTCCGCAAAGATGTTTTCTACCCTATTATGGGTAATATTTTGAGTAGCATTATTCCTTGGGCTAGTTTGAGTCTCCTCAACCCTTTGAAGATCTTTATACATTATTAAATTTTAGACACGTGCTTAAGAAATACCAGAAATCCTTGTTTTCACAATAAACGAAATCGCTTATAGATCATCCCCTTTTGATACTAATCGCCATGTGCAGCTAAGGTTTGTCATTTTGCGATGAAAGATACTCTTTAAAAGACGCTCATAAATATCTTCATTAATCGTTTTAAATTGTTAAATTTACGGATACTTGAAAATACGTAAAATTACCTATTTATTCACTTTTGAGCACGGAGACGCTGTGAAACCCAAAAACATCCGTTAATATCGGCCAAGTATGTGAGTAGCAGTGTTCTTCCAAAGCCATCGGCAAGTAAACTTTTACATTATTGTTAAAATACTCAAATGAAATACATACATACCTTATTACTCATAGCCATGCTGCAGGCATGCGGCAGTGATTTGGTATGCACATTGGATATTAAGCCTGGAGTAACAATTCAAGTGTATGAAGAAGAGAGCTCTGAGCCCATCTGTGGTTTCAGCTTAGAATTGATCGATGGAGAATATATAGAAAGTTATGACTCGCCAGATCTTAGCCCTTGCCAATCATTTGAGTTTCAAGGCGCAATGGAGCGCACAGGCACGTATCAATTTGTAATTTCAAAAGCAGGTTATCAGACATATGCGTCAGAAGAATTTACTGTACGCAGTGACGATTGTCATGTTATTACCAGAGAGTTTCAGGTTCGCTTAAAAAAGATCTAGTAAAAACAAGTTCAATATAATCTGTCTAAAGCGGCAATGCATACAAACCGGTATGCCCCAAAAATTTTATTTTCCCGTATTAAGTATAAATCTCTTCTTTGGTAATTTTCGTTAATTTAGTCCCACAATTTGTAATGAACATTGATTTAGATCGTTTAACACTACCCTTATAACGATCAATATGGTACATCTCGCTTTTAGCTAATTGCTTGCTTTGTAGTAAATAATTAATAAATAAATGCATGCACTAATGGACGCAGTAGGAAATTTATCAATGAAATTCTTTTTTTTAAGCGCACTCGCATTTTCAGTTTGTGCTTGCACTGGCGCAAATAAAAATAAAGAGCCAAAACCAAATGACGATGTTATACCCGCAACGACACAGCTCGAACAAATTCACAAGGGCATACTTAAGCCTTTGTGCGCGTCTTGCCATAACGGTGAATTGCTTCAGGCGAACGAAGCAGAAAGTCAAACTGCCCAGCGGCTAAAAGTTCCACTGGATTTCTCCAGCCTTGAGTCAACTAAAGCCCACTTTTTCGACTCTGATGGCAAGCCAACAATGTCAGAAAACCCTGTCGCCAAAGCTAACGGTTGGCTTCTAGTAAAACCCGGCGACGCGCGCAAAAGTTTTTTAATTCGAAAAATGGAAGAGCCCGGTGTCGGCGAAGGTGGACCGATGCCGAATTTACGAACACGCTGCCGTGTAAGCGCTCTTAATTTTATAAAAGATTGGATAGACGCGGGAGCCGACCCTGAAGCCCCCGCCATTTCAGGAATGACTTATAGCAAACTTGGCAAAGTCGAGGAGCGCGAATCAGTTGCGCTTACTTTTGAGGACCCCGATACCTGTGAGCGCTGCCACCCCAAACACGTCGAGCAGTGGTCCATCTCGAACCACGCTTATGGCGCAATTGACCCCGTATTTATTGCGATGAGCAAGATGGGGCAGCAAGCCACAAAAGGAAAGCTCGGCCAATTTTGTGTGCAGTGCCACGCACCCATCGGGTTTGTTCGTAATGAAGTACCAGTAAAAGAGACTTCAGACGGTATCTTTGAGCAAGATCTTTCAGCACTTTCTGAGATTGCCCAAAAAGGTGTTTCCTGCGATGTCTGTCATTCCATTACCGATGTGTTGGAGCCCCATAATGCTCGCATGTCGATGACGCCAAATGGCATCAAGCTCGGCACGTTAATAGACCCGGTGCCAACAGAAGCTCACGCTTCGTCCTTTAATGAGCTGCTCGGACAAAGCGAAGTATGTGCACCGTGCCATAACGTAATCAACCCCAAAGGGGCCTTGCTTGAGGAAACTTTTGACGAGTGGAGTAAGAGCAAATTCGCGATACCTGGCCCAGACGAAAAAACATGCCAGGACTGTCATATGCCTGCTTCGATGGGCCAAGCGGCAACTGACGGGCCGCTAAGAGAAATTCATGACCATACGATGGTCGGCGTAGATGTATCGTTGGTGGAGCCGGACGCTTTTCCCGGTTATTACGAATTACGTGAAGCCTCCGCAAAACTTTTGCGCTCGGCCGCAGACCTGCGCGCTAAGTTTATAAACGGCGGCAAGCTGCTCGAAATTGAAATCGAAAATCTCGCCGGGCACGCTTTGCCATCTGGCGCTACCGCAGAGCGCCAGATGTGGTTGCACGTGCAGGTATTTTCCCCCGACGAAGAGCTCTTGTTCGAAAGCGGTATGTTAGATGCAAATGGCGATTTGATGGATGGCAACCCCAAGCATTCATTGAACCCAGAGGGAGACCCACAACTGGTTAAATTTGCACAGGACTTTTTAGATGTAAAAGATATCCCACAAGAAAACTATTACCAGCACGTTGTCGATATGCCTTGGCAAGCAGCCGGTATTAAAAATCATTTAATTGACGTAGAAGAAACAAAAATCTTGCACTACGACCTAAATGAACTAGCGTTGCCCGCGGGAAGTACTGCCAAAGTCCAACTTAAATTCCGTAGTTTCCCCATGTACTTTTTGCGTTTGCTTGAAGAAAAGGCTGAGCTTGACCCTATGGTAAAAACTAGAGTGCCAATTGTTGTGATGCAAAATGTAAAAGTGAATTTAGAAGAACAATAATTTCATTTAGTACAAGTGCATGTATATGCGCAGAAAATAGTCTAATAAATCTGACCTTCAATATCACTCTTTGCAAGCTGTTCCACACTAGCTCATGCAATCCATCTAACTCAATCATATTAAGTCGACCAAATTTTATACAGGCACCACGCTATGGCGCTACACTTCTACTACTCGCGAACTTAACATTTCGAAATGTGTATATCGCTTAGCTCCGACAGCGGATGAATCGAGTCGCCGGCGAATACAGGATCACCCTTAAATCTAAGCAAGATGACTGAAAAGCATTTAAGTCTTTAAAACTACAAGAATTGGTAGTGTTAGAGCATGCAATGATCTGGGATAATCGCAACGACTGAAAAAAATATCTTAGATTTATTTTATAGTGGGAGCTATCAATATAATTAATTTATCCAAAATTTTTAGATTATTGCGCATTCTCAGAATTAAACATTTTTAATATTGCTTTTTATTCCTATTGCACACTGATTCAGTTTTTCAAAATGTATCAGTGCAATGTTGCGCAAGCCAAATTAAGCTAGCAATTTAATCCAATTATTTCGACACAATTTATTACTGTCGCTGAATTGCCTGTCATGAAATTTACTCTAAAAAAATATTATATTTTTGTCATATCGCCAAATATAAATTCTTTCGCTGTAATAAAACTTTCAATATTGATACGTACTTTATAAACAACTAACGTAGTTTATAAAGTAGAGTTACTGGAAATAATTTTATAGTTTCGCTGTAAAATTTCTGCCTAAAATATTTTATCGTATTTTTTAGATAGCACTTTTCACAAGTGCTATCTAAAAATTAATTATTTAAGGAGCGAAAAGTGGTTAAGATATTATTAAGTTTTGCTATTGGATTTCAGCTTTTTGTGAGCTTTTCTATAACAGCTCAAGTACCACCAACTAGCACAACCGTCCAACATTGTAGAGGATATTTTGGCGGACCAAATCCGGAGTTTATAGACAGTCCTCAAGCCTGCGCAATGTATAGATGCAAGGAATATTGGGGAGGTCAATTTCATAAGTGGGACGGGTTTTGTATTTCTGCCGGATACCATTCCGGCCCTCCAGCTGGAGATATGGGCGTATTTTTTAAAGCATATTTATGTAACCCTGGATGCCATACCATTGATATAAATAATGGTGTTCAAACGTGGTATACACCAGAACCATTGTGCAGCGATGCCAATAATAGCTTTGCCGTGGATACCGACGACGATGGAGAAGTCAATCAATGTTGGCCTACCGTTTCAATGCCAGAAAATATAGCTGAACCCAATTGTAGCGGGCAAGGTAGTGTAGCCAACCCCGTATTAATTAGTACCGCGATAAAGTACGAATCTGAGATCGATTATCAATCTAAACGTAGCAAATTTAAAGTCGAAAGAAAATACAATAGTTACGACGCTTTGTGGAGGTTTGGATGGAATTACGAATTAGAAGAGGTAACAACAAACCACTACAAACTTACAGAACCATCCGGCAAAGTCGTCAATTTTATTAACGATGGGACTGGTAATTTTCTAGCACAAACTCATAGCCAATATATGCTGAGTAATGTTGGAGGATTATTCTTTGTTTCGACTGGTGAACTATTGCTGATATTTAATTCTTCTGGTGCCCTTCAATCAAAAGTCTTCCGTGACGGCTATCAAGAAGATTTACAGTATGCCGCAGGAAAAATATCTGGAGTGACCAATAATCGTGGTGAATCGTTGACTATCAATTATCATCCGTATGATACCAATCGAATTGATTCAATCGTTATTGGTTCAACAACCTTAAAGTATTCCTGGGATGTATACGATACCGAGCCACTCGTAAAAAATATCCGGTTAAACGGACATATAGTTTTAACATACAAATACAATAGATATGGCCGCTTAATAGAAAAGCTCGACGCTTCTGGTCAAGAACTCGCAAGCTGGTCCTATGACCCTGTTGATAAAACTCGAATACTCTCGGCAGAAAAAAATGGCAAAGAAGCATATGAAATCATTACTGTTTCACCAACAATAAAACGTATAAAAAACCCGCTAAACAAATGGACCGAATACGAGCTGGTAGATGTTAAAAATGGATTACTTAAAATTGCGGAAGTCCGCGGTGAAGCCAGTACAAATTGTGAAGCCGCGAATAAATTTTACAGCTACGACAATAACGGCTATTTACGCACCCAAACAGACTGGAAAGATTCCGTTACTTACTACGAATACGACTCCCAAGGCCGTCAAACACTTAAAAGGCAAGGTTACAGATGGCAGAACGATACACCGAAGAGCGGTGTTGTAAGCAATGTCCTGAGTTTCCTTGACGCGCCTTCAAACCCAAGTAATTTGATTGAAACTGTTACCTGCTGGCACAGCACTCTGAATCAACCAGAACGTATTATCGAAAATGATCGAGTAACGATTTACGATTATTTCACTAGCGGGCAATTAAAAACCAATAAAATCGAGCCACGCAATGCATCGAACGAGACGTGCCAATAACTTGGGAAGAGGTGAGTCATGAAAATCAAACAAATGAAAAAGAATATTTTTATTAGCAAGTATTGCTAGATATTTTTAATTTAAAAACACAACAAATACAAATGGAGTCTTTTATGTTTCGATTGAAAAAACTATTAATATTTTCGAAAATTTTTTATATATTTTTACCAATTTCAGCAAATGCATGGATTTTGCCTGAACAGACGAACGTCGATTTGTGTAGGCATGTGTATGTTGTAGATTTTATTGAAGACTTTCAAGCCTGCGCGTGGCGAAAATGCAGGCAGGTCACTAGGCAGGACAAGGGCGACCAATGCATTGAGGCAAACATCGATCCGAAATGGGATGACAATCATATTAATTACTCGGAATGGTCCCTCCGTGCAAAGGCAGTTAGATGTGGCTCTAATGGGTGCTCTGGACCTTTCTCTGTCGATCGACAAAATGCAGTAAAAGTCATCTCGCAAACAAAAAATAAGTGCAATGACTCCGCAAACGACTTTGCTGTAGATGTTAACAGCGACAATTCAATTGACCAATGTTGGCCCCACGTAGATGTACAAGAAAATCTGGGCGCTAATAACTGTGAGCAACCGGGGGTCGGAAACCCGATACTCTTATCAACAGGCATAAAATATGAAAGCGATATAGATTATATTTCACCGATTGCAAAAAATTTTATTATAAAGCGTGAATATAATAGCTTCGAAAATATATGGAGATTCAACTGGCAAATTTCGCTGCATGAAAAATCCATAAGCGAATACGATCTAATCGATAGCTCAGGGAGAAAAATAACGTTTATAGAGTCCAGTGGAGTCTTCAACTCTCAAACACATCAGCAGTATTTATTTTCTAAAACCCCGAACGATATTGCGATAACAACACCTGCTATAAAATATCTTTTCGACACTTCAGGGCGTTTAATTTCAGCCACATATAATGACGGTTTGACTCTAAGTTATCACTATACAAATGACCAGATGACAAGCATAACCAGTAATAGAGGTTTGTCTGCATCTATTATTTTTCACCCCGTCTTCGCAGTCCCAGAAACAATTACAATCGGAAATAATGAAATAGATTATTCCTGGCGAACAGTTCCTAGCGGTGCACTAGTTTCAAAAGTTTGGGTTAACGGTGCTCTAAAAGTTCAATACGGAGTCAATGGGCATTTAAGACTTAGTAGCAAAAGAGATGGTGACAACAAATTACTTGCCTCTTGGGTATACGATCCGATCGATCAGCGTCGAGTGATCCAATCTGTCGCTGGGGAGCAAGGAGCAACTTTTACTGTAAAGCAGCTGAGCCCCACGCTGAAGCGCGTTCAAAACCCGTTAGGAAAATGGACAGAATACGAATTTGTAGACGTTAAAAACGGTTTACTAAAGGTCGCAGAAGTTCGCGGCGAAGCTAGTACAAATTGCGAAGCGGCCAATAAATTTTATAGCTACGACAACAACGGCTATTTGCGTACCCAAACAGACTGGAAAGATTCCGTTACTTACTACGAATACGACGCCCAAGGCCGTCAAACGCTAAAGCGCCGAGGTTACAAATGGCAAAACAATACGCCCCAAAGTGGTGTTGTAAGTAATGTCCTGAGTTTTCTTGATGCGCCTTCAAACCCAAACAACCTAATTGAAACAATCACTTGCTGGCACAGCACCCATAATCAGCCGGAACGTATTATCGAAAATGATCGAGTAACAATTTACGATTATTTCACTAACGGGCAATTAAAATCCAACAAAGTCGAACCACGTAGCGCATCGAACGAAACGTGCCAATAATCGAGGGAGAACAGAATCATGAAAAACAAACAAATAATGAAAAAATTATTGTTAGGCGTAAGTATGGCAAGTGCTTCTTTGGCTGTTACGGCTCAGGTTGCCCACCAAACAACATCGTATACTTACACTGCCGAAGGCCAAATCGATGAGATTGATGGGCCTCGGCTTGCAACAGATGTCATAGACAAAACCGATTACAACTACGATGCAACGACTTTATTTTTAAATGAAGTTATTCAAGCAAAAGATGTTTTTAATTTAACGACACAGTATCTCGACCACGATGCCCTAGGTAATCCCCAAAGAATCATTGATCCCAATAATGTCGAGTCACTATTGGAATATCACCCGCGCGGCTGGTTGGAAAAAATCACAGTAAAGAACCCATCGGATAATACCGGGGCAACGGATGCTATCACGGAGACTGAATATAACGCTTATGGCAAGATAACATGCACTATTACCGCAACCGGTGTAAAAACCATCTTTCAATACACCACCGCGCGTTACTTAGATAGTGTAATTGAAGGCGCTAATAATTGTGACCCTTCGACCAACAGTACAGGTAAGCTAAAGAAATATAGTTATAACGATGCCGGAGATCGAACCGGTGAAA
Organism: Marinagarivorans sp.; assembly: GCA_028281865.1. Taxonomy (GTDB): domain Bacteria; phylum Pseudomonadota; class Gammaproteobacteria; order Pseudomonadales; family Cellvibrionaceae; genus JANQJB01. Next base: position 44,656 of record JANQJB010000044.1, on the reverse strand, counting down.
CAATATATGATGGTTTAGCTGATACCGACCCGGTTCTCTTTAGTTCTACGCGCGTTTATGACGAGTTGAATCGCCTGATGGATACCTTCGGCAATAATGGTCAGCACTCGCATTTTGATTATGATGTTAATGATTTTCTAACCGCTCAAATAGATGATACTTTGGATGACCAGGGCAACTCAATCACACGCACAACCGAATTTACGCCTGACAGTCTTGGACGTATGGATAAATCGGAAGATGCAAAAGATAAAATTACGGATTACGGCTACGATGCTCAAGGCAATTTACAGACAGTAAAAGATGCGCGCAACAATACGACTAATTATATTCGTGATAGTTATGGCAACGTGGAGCAACAGTTGAGCCCTGACTCAGGAGTTACGAACTATAAGTACGATGAGGCGAATAATCTTACACGAATTACAGATGCTCGTAATATACAAAAAGATATGCATTATGACGCATTGAATCGTGTGACCGGAGAAACCTACGTCAGCTACGCGGCTGAAAATGTTGTTTATCACTATGATGATTATGCGATGGATACGGGTTCATCTGATCCTGCAGAAGCATCCTCCTACCCTAATGGACGACTAACGGGAATTGATGGTCAGTACAGCCAAATTCGCTATTATTATGACCATCGCGGCAATGTCACTAAGAAAAAAGAAACAGTGACCAACGATGCAGCTCAAGAGAAGATTTACAGTGTTGAATACACTTATCGGCTAGATGATCAAGTTGAAAGCATCACATATCCGAATGGTTTGACAGTTATCTATGGTTATGATGCGTCGGGGCGCGTTAATAAAATCGATGCGGATATTCCAGCTACAGACCCAAGTCTACCTGCTCTAGGATTAACACCCATTGTTTCAGATATCACTTACTACCCGTTCGGACCTGTCAATAAAATTACTTATGCGAGCGGAGCCGTTTGGACGCGCACTTACGACACTGATTATCGCTTGTCGAGAAATAAAGCAGAGCGAAACGGTTATGTCGATATAGATTGGACCTATCACTACGATAAAGTGAATAATATTGAGTTGATCTACAACAACAAAATCAGTCGTGATGAATGGTGGTACGAGTATGATCTACTTGACCAATTAACCTATGAAAGGACAAGAAATTCCTATGAACCGGGTTTGGAATCCGCGTACTATACCTATGATGACGTAGGCAACCGAACGCATTATTCACGATTTGAATTCTGGTCACCGCATACAGATTTTACGCTGTATGAAAACGCTAACAACCACATCGATTATTTCTTTGGCAGCCATGGAGTTTACGCGGTTGATTATGACCCGAGTGGCAATATTTTATCGCGAACGCGCGAAAATTGGTTCGATAACGATGAAGAGTGGGAATATGAGATATTAGAAGATACCTTTACCTACAATGCAGCGGGTCGCCTCGCCACAGCCGAGGTAGAAAAAATAGGAGGAAATACCAGCCCCAATGGCCATAACCGATTGATCAATGCCAATTACGGCTATAACGCCTATTCGCAAAGAGTATTTAAAAATTTCCGTGATTTAAGGACACTAAGTAATGGTACAGAGCAACCAGAATCTCAACGCACCCATTTTGCCTACGGTTTAAACGGTGAACTGCTATACGAGCACGAAAATATATATGAGCATTATTTATGGAACTCTCCTAACGTTGTAGGTAATAATTATTATAAGCAATACATTTATTTAAACGGCGAGGCAATCGCTCAAGTTTTTCAATATATTCATGACACGGGCAGCCAAGTTAATTATGGAGAATCAACCGTAAGTACCTATATGAACGATCATTTGGGTGTCACTCGTCTGAAATATCGTGAATATAGTGGAAGTGTTTACGCGAGTAATGATTTTCTTTACAGTGCGTTTTTTAGTCATATCTCAAGCTATCAAGATAGTAACCTTGGGTTGCCGGGGCAGTATTTGGATGAAGAAACAGGACTGGCTTATAACTGGCATCGGTATTATGATCCAACGACGGGGAGATATATAACGAGCGATCCGTTGGGGCTTGTTGATGGGCCTAATACGTATGCTTACGTAAAGAATAACCCTATTAATTCCATTGACCCTTTAGGACTCAGTGAACTTTCAAAAGAAGAAATTGAAAAGTTGTATCTAGCGAACAATTGCTATGTTTATTCAATTTCTTACACGCCTAGAACAATGAATGAAACTCAGCTTGTTCCAGGAGAACTAGCAGGTAGACCGTTAGCCATGGATATAGTTTATACTTGTAAAGTGATAGAAGACGCTCTGCTTGATGATGGTCATGTAAAGCCAGATGATGATGGAGAGTGCCCAGCAGATACAACCCCAATCGTTCCGCTTCTTGATAAGCGCTATCCCGACGCTTTTCATTTCCTTCGAATTGAACTTGATGGAAGTGCTACAGAGAAGTTTAGTGGTCAAGAACCACAACCCGTACCGGTGGACAAATACCCAAATGAGACTTACGGGCCCATGTGTACCGCAATGTGTGCAAAGCAAAAATAAATTAGAGAGATTATTTTGAACCCATTTAATTCTTTCTTGTTCTTTACTTGTGCTTTTTTTTCAAGTTGTGTGTCGAGTTCGCCAGCTTTGATGAAGCAAGTCGACTCTTATTATTATTCAAAGGGATTTGAAACCGAAAATATTTCGATAAAAAATGCGAGGACTTTTAACTTTAACGGCACTCCGATGAGTCTTTTGGATGTCGATGTAACTACTACTAAAAACGGAATGGAATCTGTGCTTTTAGTATCCTATATGGATAAATTAAGAAAGATATCCCTGATAAACAATATTTATCGATGGTCATCTTTTGTAGAGACCCCAAATTATATTTACGTGGTTTATAGTAGTGGCTCAGGAAACAGCAGAAATGTTCTTACTAAGGTTGGCGCGATCGATGGGGAGATAATAATAAAGAATGTTGGGTATTTTTATGATTCTGTCTACATCGAAAATTTTACTCATGATATGCTTTCAATCAATAAAGGTAAATATAATAAATTTAACGATTGGAAAAAACTTCAGCCTATAGGAAAGATATATACTCAGTAAATTATTGACGGAAGGATCACATAGCATTGGCCAATACCAAGCCCTGTTTTTAAATAACCAGGGCTTTTATTCTATTGGACTCTAGAAAAACGTACTAACCCACATCAAAACGATCAGCATTCATCACCTTACTCCAAGCCGCAACAAAATCTTTAACGAATTTCTGATGATTATCGTCTTGCGCATAAACTTCCGCATAAGAGCGAAGAATTGAGTTCGACCCGAATACCAGATCGACTCGCGTTGCCGTCCATTTCACAGCATCCGTTTTACGATCGCGAATTTCATACAAGTTTTTTCCGACCGGCTTCCAAGTGTAATTCATATCGGTTAGATGCACGAAAAAGTCATTGGTCAACGCGCCTTCGCGATCGGTGAACACGCCGTGTTTTGAATTGTCGTGGTTAGTTGCCATCACCCGCATACCACCCAACAACACCGTCATTTCCGGTGCAGTTAAACCCATCAATTGTGCGCGATCCAATAGCATCTCTTCCGGCTTAACAAGGTAGTCAGCTTTAAGCCAATTTCGAAAACCGTCGTGCAGTGGCTCGAGCACCTCAAAAGATTTGGCATCCGTCATTTCTTCAGTTGTATCACCTCGGCCGGGTGTAAATGGAACAGTCGCATCCATGCTCGCAGCTTTTGCTGCTTGTTCAACACCGACATTTCCAGCCAATACGATGACATCGGCAATGCTGGCACCGAACTCGGCTGCAATGGGTTCGAGTATACTGAGTACTTTTCCAAGACGCGCAGGTTCATTGCCTTCCCATTCGTTTTGTGGAGCCAAGCGAATGCGGGCACCGTTGGCACCGCCGCGCTTATCGGAATGGCGGAAGGTTCTTGCGCTATCCCACGCAGTCGATACCAATTCACTAATGCTCAAGCCTGCAGCGATAATTTTTTGCTTTACGGCTTCCACATCATAATCGGTATTGCCCGCTGGAACGGGGTCCTGCCAAATCAGCTCTTCGTCAGGTACATCTGGACCGTGATAACGCGTTTTGGGGCCCATATCGCGATGGGTCAATTTAAACCAGGCACGTGCAAAGCTTTTGTAGAACTCATCCGGGTTTTTATAAAAGTGTTCTGAGATTTTGCGATAGGCCGGATCAACTTTCATCGCCATATCTGCATCCGTCATGATCGGCTTGTGTCGCGAAGAACTGTCCTCCGCATTGATAGGCATGTCTTCTTCGGCAATGTCCACCGGTTGCCACTGCCACGCACCGGCGGGGCTTTTAGCCAATTCCCACTCGTGATTGAGCAGCATGTCAAAGTAGCCGTTGTCCCACTGAGTTGGGTTGCTCGTCCAAGCGCCTTCCAGCCCACTGGTTATCGTGTCATCACCAATGCCGCGTTTGCTGCGGTTGTTCCAACCCAGGCCCTGTTCCTCGATATCAGCAGCTTCCGGCTCTGGCCCCAGCAGGGAGTCATCACCATTACCGTGCGCTTTACCGACGGTATGCCCCCCTGCTACAAGTGCAACCGTCTCCTCATCGTTCATCGCCATGCGCGCGAAAGTAACACGCACATCGTGCGCTGTTTTTTGCGGGTCTGGCTTGCCATCAACCCCTTGAGGGTTGACATAAATTAAGCCCATCATCACTGCAGCAAGCGGGTTTTCCAAGTCTCGCTCGCCAGAATAACGACTGCCCTCACCACCACTGGGGGCAAGCCATTCTTTTTCTGAACCCCAATAAGTATCTTTTTCCGGATGCCAAATATCTTCTCTGCCGAAGGCAAAACCAAAAGTCTCAAGACCCATTGACTCGTAAGCAATAGTGCCCGCGTAGGCAATTAAATCTGCCCAGCTAAGTTTGTTGCCATACTTTTTCTTAATCGGCCAAAGCAGTCGCCGAGCCTTATCCAGGTTGGCGTTGTCGGGCCAGGAGTTTAGCGGCGCAAAACGCAGGTTACCGGTTCCGGCACCACCGCGGCCGTCTGCGATGCGGTAGGAACCTGCCGCGTGCCAAGTCATGCGAATCATCAGGCCACCGTAGTGTCCCCAGTCTGCCGGCCACCACGATTGACTGTCGGTCATCAGTGCATGCAGATCTTTCTTAAGCGCGGCAAAATCGAGTTTTTTAACTTCTTGTTGGTAATCAAACTCTTGATCTAGCGGGTTAGTTTTTGCATCCTGTTGGTGCAGAATGTCGAGGTTTAGGGTCTTGGGCCACCATTCTGCGACTGTTTTTTCAGTCGTGGACAGCGCACCATGCATCACGGGACATTTATTCTCGGCCATAGGAAGTACCTACTATTCGTTAGTGATTTGGGGCGTGAAAAATCTAATTGCTAATCTCAGGAAAAGTATGAACTTCAGTATTTAATTATTAAAATTAATTTATTTGATTGATGCGATTGTTTATTACTATGAAATTCGTAGGACTAAGGAAAACGTATAAAAAAGAATGCGCTAAGTGAATTACAAGCGAGTAAATGCACTAAAAGGCTGTTCGAAGAGCAGGCGCCGAAAATAACAGATACTGTCATTTAAGAATTTAACGAGCCAAATCCGTATGGCAATACACATTTAAACGAGATGGCAGCATGCACTAACGCAACCAAGCGACTATCTAAAACCCCTCGACAACTAACTAAAACCCCTCGACAACCTCGTCAAGTAAATCCAACTCTCTCACACTATCGCGCTTAATAAGCCCCTTCCATGTCTGTTCAAACGACCCTTCGGACTCAATAATCTTAAGTCGGCCAAGCTTTATCGCTTGAGCTACATCATGCTGTGATCTCTCTGCTACTTTTCGGCCAAACCTGTCGATGAAAATATAAGTAGCCGTCTGGCGGACCGCAGCGGCCAAGCGACAACGATATGCCTCCTTACCCAGCTCCACAATATCAACCCACGAACCGCTGTGTAAACGGTTTATTTCCTCAGAATAAATAGATTCAACCTCACCAGTGTTTTCGCTGGCTGCTCGGTAAGACGCTTCGATATCATCACTCACGGTATTTCTTTTCACTGAATGAAAATTAGATTTCTCGACAGTAAAATTTTTATTACTCTTGTTCAGATGCTTCTCACTAGCGCAATTTTTTTCTGACTTTTGTTTAATTGTATCCCAATGCCCAAGTATATCGGCATACATCTCTTTTAAATTTTTAATATAAATATCAGCAGTAACCGCATCGACATTAATAAAGTTAAACCCTTTGTATAATTCATCAAACAGAGTTTCCCTCGAAATAGCAGCAAAATCATCACGGTTTTCAAAATGGGCAATTTGAGTACTATCGACAAGTTGATTTAGCACGTTAACGGTAGTCTGCCATTCGGCGGACAATGCGCCGTGCTTTAAATGCATTACCAACATTAACTTGCGCCATACATTTTCAACAATATTAATAACCGCAGAGTAAGGTGTTTTTTGAAACAATGCTGATTCAACCACGTTATCAATTTTTTGCTTGGTTTTAAGGACCTTAGCCTTACCGTTTTCGGATTCAACTAAGCGAGACTCCAGCGCTTTAATTCGAGCATTCTCCTTTTTTTCAAAAGTGGAAAATCGAGCATGTAAAGTAGAGAATATTTGCGCGTCACTCTCGTATGCCTCAATTAAATGATCGATTGTTTTTACCATCTTTCTGTACAGAGGATCCTGCTCACAAGCTTCGTGCTCGTTGTCGTGCCATCGTATTCCAAGATTGCTAAAGGTAGCCACGAGTTTAAGTGCCGCGTGATCATCCTTACTAAAGAATTTATCATCACTAATGGCGACCTTCATCAGTGGCACTTTAAGTTTTTTTATCAATTGCTTGATAAGTTTCGACAAACGCGATTCTTTTAAGAATTCATCGAACAGCTGTTCAACACAGGTGATTTTCTGCAGATCCTCACAAGAAAAGACCTCGTCTATACCGTGCTCACTTTTTTCGATACTGATGATATCCAAAACAGAAAGCCCGTTAGCCTGAGCGTCAGCGATATCCTTGCGCTGTATTATTGTCAATAAATGTAATAGTGCGTTACCCGGTCTAACAGTTTCATTGGGCAAGCTAGTGTTAAGTTCCCTTATCTGATTCTCTTGAATTTCAGGTTTGTTCGCGGGCTTGACATCGAAGTCGGGTAGTACATTTCTAGCAACAAGACCCATGTTCATCGACTTATAGAAAAACTCAATAGCATTTAATACATGAACTTCAAACATCATCAAGTAGAGGCACTTGAGATTTTTGTCGTTGACATAAAGATCAACCGCTTGCATAAATGCGTCGTAAAGCTTTTCCGGGCCACAGGGAAGGTTTTTTACGAAGACCTTGGTAGGCAACAGTGAATCGAAGCGCGCTGCGAGTTCTAACAACGGCAAGTCATATTGGTCATTTACTCGTTTTAGGCAATCTTCCTTCGCGACAACATTATCAATCATATCAATCGTCATGATATCCAGATTGTCAAAGCTTGTCGGTTTTCCTTCATCGACATTGCTGTCAAACGGAGACAACAACTTTAAATAGTATTTGTCGACAGCGTTTAGAAAAGTATCTTCGATAAACGAAAAACTCTTCTTAACATTTCTATGCGTAAAAAGTAACGACTCAACATCCCAAGTGCGCAGCTTTAACCTTTTGACGTAATCCAAGTATTCAGATTCTGGTCGATTTATCATTTTATGCAGCATGGCTTTCAGTGTAGTAACACTACTTTGGTGCACAAAAGCGATAGGGCCTGGTAATCTTGATAGCTTAGACTCTGCTTTGTCGGATGAAATGGAAGAAAAAAAATTGGTGCTTGTAAGTCCTGGTTTATGAGATATTTCCGTATCAGTGTTATTATTTTTGTACATAAATACCCCCGTATGTTGGCACGTTTATAAAAACGTGCCACTGCAACATACTTAAAAATACATCTACAGATTGGGCCTTGCTTTTTCGATTGCAAAGAATGATATAAAGAAAAATTTCGTTATTATTTTTATTATTTAACTCACGTCATAATTTATTATAAGCGAGCAGTTGCTAGGTATTTTTGTCATCAATATTTATATTGTCAATTTATAAAAACGACAATTTATGCCGCTCAATCAATTATGAAGGAAAAGGATTAACTAAATAACTTTCTTATAAAATTGTCGCATCACAAACTGTGAACGGCTTCACTTCGATATATTTTATTCGTCTCAACCCCATGCTTAGCAGTAACTGCATGGTTCTAAAGCTACCGCTCATCGTTTTAAACGACCGTTTGTCTCTTACGCTAATGATTGATGTGCCACTAAAGAATTTTAAAGGCAATTAACGCGTTTTAAATGAATTAATGGAACAACAACCTGTAGCTTGTTTAGTTAAATGAAGTATTCAAAATTTAACTATTTAAAAAACACATAATTTGTTAAAACTATTAAAAGCCCAAGACAGATAAATTTGCTTTATAAAAGAGTTGTTTACATGAATACATTTATAAATGCCTTACCGGCTACTTTTATATTCATGTAAGCCACCCGTTATCCACCATTCCTCCATGCACCATTTTGGTTATTTTTATGCCCCTAAGATGTGAATATCTCACAGTACAAGGATTACGCAAACACTAGAATATCCAGTACCAAAACAAACGAACGGATATTGTTCTAAGGAGAAATTGAATGAAAAATGGTTTTAAATTCACAGGGCTATTCTCAACACTCGCGGCGTGCTTGATAGGCGCTTCAGCATCAGCAACAGTTTTGCAAGACCAAAAAGAACTGGGATGGGTCTCAAAACGTGATCTTACCAGCAGCCAGTTTGCAACGGAATTTAACAAATATAAAAACGGATATTTAATGATTGATATCGATGGTTACCAAGTAGGTAGTAGCGTTCGCTATTCAATGGTTTGGCGTAAAAATACCGACGGCCGCGCTTGGGCAGAACATCGAAATTTAAGTTCTGCACAGTATTCAAGTAAGTGGAATTATTATCGCGATCGCGGCTATCGCCCACTTGATATCGCAGCCTATCAAAATGGCAGCCAGCTTCAGTTTGCCGGTATCTGGGTTAAAAACCTAGAAAATATCGGCTGGTCTTCTCACCGCAATTTAACCAGCCAAAGCTACGGCACTCTTTATTCGCAAAAACGTGCCGCCGGTTATCGGCTCGTGGACATGGAAGCTTATCAAACAGCAAATGGTCTGCGCTACTCCGCCATCTGGTATAAAAATACTGATAACCGCAGTTGGACACAGCTGCGTAATATGACACGTTCAACGTATCTACAACAGGTCAGCACTAAAGGCTCGCAAGGCTACATGGTTGTCGATTACGAGCGTTATAGCACACCGTCGGGAACACGATATGCGGCTATCTGGGAGAAAAAACCTGGCTATGCGTACCAGCTGAGAACTAATCGCACGGAAAAACAATTTGCCAATCTATGGCGCGAATATCGCGATAAAGGTTATCGCCTTGTCGACTTCGAACGCCACGGAAATTCCTATGCAGGAATTTGGTTGGAAAATAATTCGCGCTATCGTTACAACAAAAAATCGCAGTTGAATAATGCTGTAACCGACTATCTCGACGACAACAGCTTGCCCGGTATTTCCGTTGCGGTAATACAAAACGGTACTACGCTTTATCGTCGCGGTTTTGGCTTTGCAGATGTTCTCAATAATAAGGTAGCACACTCAGGTACGGTATATAACTCTGCCTCCGTTTCCAAAGTAATAGGGGCTACGCTAGCCGCTAAATTAGAGCAGGAGCAGCAACTGCGCAGCGGCTCAAGTTTTTACCTCGACCTATCTGATCGCACCGATGCTTATCTTACCAATGCCCCAGCTCGCCATACTCACACGGTAGAAGAACTTCTATCCCACTACGCGTGTATTCCCCATTACGATACCAATCCTGGTATCGCGAACCAGACTACACATTATTGGACAGCAACAAGCGCGGTGCAAAGTATTTGGAATAATAATTTAATAACTGGGTGCAGTATCGGAACCAACCGTAATTATTCGACGCATGCATTTACCTATGTTGCTGCGGTGTTAGAGCAAGCAACTAATCGCACCATTCGACAATTACTCGACAACGAATTATTTAACCCTTATGGGCTCAGCAGTATGCGTATGCAATATGGTAGTAATTTTCTTCCTTATAATTACGAGCGTGCAGTTCCTTACAGCGACAGTAATTTACCGACAAGCTATTCAAATAATAGTTGGAAAGCGCTTGGCGGAGGAATTGAAACAAATGTCTATGATTTAGCACGCTTCGGATGGAAGGTATTGAATGGTCAAATTGTAGATGCCAATACACGTGACAATCGTTTGTGGACCCGTGCCGATGCATCGTTCTGGAGTTCGCAAGGTTTAGCGTGGCGTTTAAGAACTAAAAACGGTGGCAAACGCGTTGCCGAACACGGGGGTTCATGGACAGGCGCGCGATCATTTCTGCGCGCTTACCGCGACGATGGACTCGTGATCGCCATCATGTCAAATAGAACCGACCACAACGACTCTAACGATATTGACGATTTAGCCGATGAGCTAGCTGATATCGTTTTTAATTAACTATTTTATTATTGAACGTGAGAAATGCCAGGGAGGGCATTTACAGTTTTTACTAGTTTTGCGGGAGTGAGCATTACCAGACAAGCATTCGACGTAAAACGTTACCCAGATCGCAATACGTGGGACAGCTTAAAGTGCCGTTGCCAGCTAAGGAATAGCGTTACGGCCCAAAATATTCACGAAAACTAGAGGCATGGTTTAAAAAAAGAGAACCATTTTAGGAAAAAGTGCGTGTTACTAGTGTTTATAATCTTAATTCGCTTATTTCGGTCGGATCATCGATATATCACCTGGGGCCAAATCTCAGTTCTCAAATTAAAGATTTCCACATCTGTCAATCTATGAAATCATAAGCCTCACACGATGGCTATTAACGACACAGTTACCGGAGAGCAAATATGAAAAGATTATTACAATCAACGCGTCTTTTGGGACAATTGCTTTTAATCGCTTTTCTTTCTGCGGCAGCTAACACATATGCCAATACCCCAAAAAACTCAACGTCGACCGGAAAATATACCGTTAATGGACACGAAATTGCGCCCGAAATGAGCATGCTGCTGACCTTTTATGGTTTTGCTGCAGGCGACTATTACGTCGACAACTTCGGCAACTATGGAAAAACCGGCGCTGCGCCAACCGGTAATATCAGTGGCGGCCCGGTGAGCAATTGGTCCGGCAAGGAACCCCTTGGTATTGCTAATAATGCTTACGCGCAAGCTTACGTTAATGGCGTAAAAGGCATCCGGGTTTTCTGGGTTTATTCGCCAAGCATTTTTTCCGGCGCGACTGGAGGCTCCTCTGGCTACTATCACATATGCCCAGGCAATATTTATCATCGCAGTTCGGAAGGCGGCATCAGCGTTGGTGGAGAATACGACTCAACAACCGGCCACAATAGATCGTGGGCCGGCGTAGCGGGAACCAGACAAGGGGGCGGTCGTTGGACAATTCAAAATAGTGCTAACGGACCGCTATTAGTGCTAACAGGAACAGACGGCACACACCAAGTGTTGATCACAACCTTATTGCAAGGGCGCTGGAAAATCGGTCAAACAAGCTATGCAGTCGAAGCGAATAAAGCCTCTTGTTAAGAGGCCTTATTATCAAGCATTAAAATAAATTCTCGTAATCAATTAAATATATCTTGCGCTATTTAACTGGCAGAATTGAAAACTCGGCCCAACAGGACTGAATGGGTTGATCTCCATAACAAGCATATCTCCGTCGATATTCCAACGGACACGGAAACTCTCACTTGAGCTGATTTCGGTAAAGTCAGCAAACTGGTTTTCCCCGGTAAACACATAGCGTTCCACGCTTGAAATCATATCACCACTGGTAAAATAAGTTACATCCCCAGTGCCAATTACTGCAGTAATATCAGGGCTGGGCCCAGGGCCAAAGACGATACCGGAAGACTGCACAGCCTCAACTGTCATTGTTAATATACCATCGACACCGTTAAGGTCGCAGGTATATTCAAACTGAGCCGTATTTGAGGGAGGGGCAGATTTATTATTAGAGTCAGGATTTTGGTTCCCACCGTCACCACCACTACCGCAACCTGTCACCAAAAAAACCATAGAAATCAAAACGGATTTTGGAATAGCTAAGAAAATACTTTTTATAAACATTGGCTTTATAAACACTGGTAGAAACACTCCAAATATCTACAATTAACGGCAAACCGGGCCAGGTAGATGATAGCTAAAAATTAGAAGCCCTACCAGCGATTAAAGCGCAACGGTACTCCCTAATACTTGCTAGAGCAAAACGGTTTAATATATAAGCTTTAATTTACTTAAAATATTTATTCGCTTTTTTTAATATAGGAAGTAAGTTTTAACTGTTTTTTATATGATAGTGAGTTTCTTTCCTCTTCATCCATAAATAAATCAACCTCATTGCTATGAAGCATCGCAATGCGTCGTTCAAGCTCTGTTTGAGTTTCAATTGCTCCATCGTGGCATATATGTTGAACGAACCAAGATGCGTCTTGCATAATCTGCCTTGATAAATAGTAACCTATTAGTAAACTACGATGACATATTGCCGGATCTTTCTCCGCACACATCAATGCAATTAAATATTTTCGTTTAACACCGGTATGCAACCGTTCTATTCCCTCGCGAAACAAACTGGCTTGCATTAGTAGATCAAACTGAACTTGATTATTTTGATCATAATGCTCATGGTCCTTTGATCTCGGCCCCAGTTCCTCCCCTAAATAAACATATTGAATCCCTGCATCCCTCAATGTATTTTTTATGTTTTCCCTATGATAATCAAAAAAAGTCTTGCTATAAGGTACCGATCGCACATCCGCAACGACACTTATACCATTTTCATGTAATTGATCAACAAATATATTGACAGGCTTAGTAGCGTAGCCAATAGTAAAAATTTTTAATTTATCAGGCACCACACTCATTATCAGGAAAATTCGTTGTATCCCAGTTAATCTCTTTTTAACAAGAACTTATGAAAAGTTGATTTCCTGTAAAATCGATTCAAGCATTTTATCTTGCTGATCGTTTCCATAGCTGGTAACAAAAAGCAGAATGTAGTCTTCAATTAAGGAAGCATAATATTTTTGTTTGACTACCACGCCCTGAAAATGAAGCTCAGCATAAAGCACATCAAAATTTTTACCATTGAGCGAAACAGAATAAACGGGTGTCGAAAAACGATAATCCATCTGTCCTTTGGTCAACAAATCCTTCGCATGTTTATGATAATCCGCACCACTTTTGACACCGGAAAGCAGCGAAACCCGCTCAACAACTCCAGTAATATTGGGGTTAATTTCACGTGTCTGACCAACCTGATACTGAAAGGCTGAAAACAGCGAAACAGATTGCTGCTCCGATGCCTTCATCTGCCGTTTTAGTAATTCATCATCGCCCGCAATTAAATCTTGCCCCATTTCAGTCTGTGCTTGCAACTGCGCTTGACTTTGTATATGCCAATCCTCGGGTAATTGGAGCGAAAAACCTAAATAGTCATTAGCGTAAACGCCGTCTTCAAAGGTGCCATAACTCAACTCCTTCGCTGCCTTCGGTTGACAGCTGATTAACAAGGCCAAACAAGTGAAAACCGCTACCAAACTAGCCTGTGATTTTATAGCCATCCAATTGCTCTTACTTCTACATCTGGTCAAATAATTGTACATATTAGCGCCTCTTCACGTTTCACACTTAATGACGAAATTTTGTATCACAAAATCACTAACGGCATACCATCCTTGGGGTGATGAATGATATCGAATGAAGTAGAGAATGTTTTCTGCAACTCATCCTGAGTAAGACAACCTGGGGCTTTGAAGAAAATTTGCTGCCCATCTTTAAGTGCGAGAATTTTAGGAAAATTTCTCAACGCAATATTGATATCATGAACTACGCACACGACGTTAGTGTTAACACCCTTCAGTCTAGCAAAAATATTGAGCGCAAGTTGCTGAAAATTTAAGTCTAGCGAGTTGAAAGGTTCATCCATTAACAGCAGTGATGACGTGGTTTCTTCTACATGCCAAATTTGCGCCAATACACGCGCAACTTGCACGCGCTGTTTTTCGCCGCCGGACAATTGAGTGTACGGTTTATTCTCAAGCTTATGCAACTGCAATATTCCAATTAACTCATTAATGACGACATTATCACTATGTTTGGTTGTGATATGCGGGAATCGCCCCAACTGGATTACATCCCTCACTCGAAATGGAAAATTTAACTGATGCTGCTGAGATAACACAGCAATTTTTCTGGCTCTCTCGCCCGTTGATAAACTCGAAATTAAATTATTCTCAAATTTAATATTACCTCTTTCCGGTTGCAGCATTCCGGAAATTGCGTTCAATAAAGTAGATTTACCGGCGCCATTCGGGCCAATAATTGCAAGGGATTCCCCTGTAGCCAGAGCAAACTGAACGTCTTTCAAAATCTGACGCTTACCTAAATTTACCGATATATTGTTGACTACTAAGCTCATAATTTACATTTGATACTGGCGACGCTGATATAATAAAAGAATAAACAAGGGCGCCCCCAGTAAAGCAGTAAGCAAACCCACTGGCAATTCGCTCGGCGCAATCACTGTGCGCGACAAGGTATCAGCAGCTGACAATAATATTGCCCCACCCAAAACACACGCGGGTAGCAAATATTTGTGGTTGGGTCCCATTATCATGCGCATAAAATGCGGGACGATTAAACCAACAAAAGTTATCATACCCGCCAAAGCAACAGAAATTCCAACGCCTGCCGCTATAACGATGATAATGGCCCGCTTAAGCTTTATTACATCTACACCCAAATGTTGAGCATCTTGCTCTCCTAGTAACAGAGCATTGAGTTGGGAGGAGAGCTTGTAAAGCAATACAAAGCTCGCAAACAACAACAAAAAGGAAATAGTAACATGATAGTAGCTCGCACCGTCCAACCCCCCCATACGCCACAAGCTAATACGTCGTAACGTGGCGTCATTGGAAAAATACTCCAAAAGAGATGTAAAGCTTCCGGCAATTGCACTCACTGCGATTCCAACCAATAACATTGTCGGTACAGAGGTGCCGTGTACGCCAGTTGCGATTCGATAAACAAGTACAACGGCAATAACACTTCCGGTAAATGCCCCTAGAGAAACAAGCGAGAATTGAATATTAAAACTTAAAGATAAACCCGAAGTGATGCCAAAAAACAATACCAGGCTTGCCCCCAACGATGCACCGGCTGATACGCCAATTAGAGATGGGTCGGCAAGTGGATTGCGAAATAATCCTTGTGCTGCGGCACCACACAATGCCAATAAAGCGCCCGTGCTTAAAGCCAGCAAAATTCGCGGCAAGCGCAGTTGCCAAACAATTGCCGTTGAATCGTAGTTTTTTTGCCAGAACAATTCACGCACCGATATATCAACAGCGCCAAATTGCAATGCACAGAAAAAACAGGCAAACAATATGCAAAGTAAAAGCAACCACGATGTTTGTCGCGAATATTTGTTCACACTGTTTTCTCACTACTAAGAATAAAACGCATAAATTCTACTGGAGATTCGAACTGCGACTCGTTAGATCCAAATAAATTAGTGCATCAATTCATTCATCAGTTAAGGCATAAATTGTTCTAAAAACTTACTGTCCAGGGAGTTTTCAATGCATTGCGCCAGTCGCTCTAACTGCCGATCATTTTCAGCTTCAATATCGATGTGGCAAACCTCTCCTTCAAAGCCAGCCCAGGTCAATATTTTTTCTAATACAACTGGATGTTTCAATAGGTCGTGTAAATACGTGCCGATAATTTTTCCATCTTCTGACATACAGCCATCGCAATGAATATGACCATCTTCATCTTTTACTTCAAACAATGGACGTTGTAGTTGCTCCCCTTGACTTTGCCCACAGTGGATTTCGTAGGCGTCGAATACTTCATCAATTACAAATTCTTGCGAAACAGTATGCGCGGACACACGTTTTACATACTTTTCTTTTTCAATGAAGGTCTCAAAGTCAAGCAGTCCGATGCCTTTGTCGCTGCCAGGTTGATCTTCAATCCCGAGAGAGTCAACCACTTTATTACCGAGCATTTGGAACCCACCACAAATACCCAGAACGCGGCCGTCGTAGCGTAAATGTTGCAATATTGCTTCGTGCCAACAATTAGCGAATAGTTGTTTTAAATCTCGTCGAACGTTTTTAGTGCCCGGAAGAATAATTAACTCGCAAGGCGGAATTTGCTGCCCATCTCTCACCCACATCAACATAACATTGGGGTGCAAGCGCAAGCTGTCGAAATCCGTATGGTTGCTAATGCGGGAAAAAACCAAAATACAAACGCGAAAAACAGTTTCACTTTTTTCAAATGTTTGTAGAGGATTCAATGCATCCTCCGCATCAATAAAAAGATTCGGAAGATAATTTATTGTACCCAAAACTGGTTTTTCTACTTTATTTTCAAGCCACTCTAATCCAGGTTTTAATAAAGTAATATCACCCCGAAATTTGTTAATGACAAAACCGCACACCAGATTTTTTTCTCTCGTACTCAGCAATTCCATGGTCCCTACAATTTGTGCAAATACTCCGCCACGATCAATATCGGCAACAATAATTACTGGACAACCGACAGACTCGGCAAATCCCATATTAGCAATATCACGATCGCGCAAATTAATTTCTGCAGGGCTACCTGCACCTTCAACTATGATCAGCTCATATTCTTCTTCAAGCCGCTTAAAAGACTCTAATACAAATGGCAGCGCTTCTTTTTTATAGTTGTGGTATCTACTTGCATTCATCGATTTATATACTTTTCCATGTACAATAATTTGTGCTTGAGTATCGCTTGAAGGCTTCAGTAAAATGGGATTCATGTCGACTGTTGGTGTAATTCGACATGCAAGAGCTTGCAATGCCTGAGCACGACCAATTTCACCCCCATCACACGCGGCACTGTTTAGCGCCATATTTTGCGGTTTGAAAGGCGCAACTTTTACACCAGCATTAGCAAAAAATCGGCAGAGTGCGGCGACCAAAACAGATTTACCTGCATCGGAACTGGTACCCTGTACCATTAAATATTTTGCACGAGACACTAATCGTCCACTCCGTTGCACGCCTTTACTGCAGATTTAAAAGCATGCTTAATTTCTTTTGCTTCTGATACGCTATCCATAATCTTACGCGAGCGGCTGCCAACTCCCCTTCCGGTTACTCTGGCGCAAAAGCGCCTCGCCCCAATTAAAAGAACTTAAATAAACAAAAGAGAAAGCTAATAGGCGGAAAAAAGCTTTATATTGAAAAAGCATATCATTATCCTAAAAAGATAAAAATATGATGCCACAGGTAGGAAAATCTCAGACGAAAAGCAGTTTAGTTTTTAAGATAAAAAACTGTTGAGCTGCACAATAACGACCCAGGATGCCGCCCACCGCAACATCGTTTTATTGGCTGCACTAACTTGCTTGCAAGCCTTATAAACGCAGACGCAATAAAAAGGCCGGTATCCGGGCTTTGGGTGTGAGCTTGACGTTTCTCTTACTCAAGCAATTTCGCCTTCCCAAGTTTTTAGCCTCAGTGGCAAATAAAATTGACAGAAACACCCATTACCGTTGCGGGGGCAGCGTTGGAATTGCACCAAACTTCCCGTTTAACTGTGTTCGTGTTCAACCAAATACCCAACACAGCACCTTAAAATGCGTGGGCATGCTAACGCCTAACTGCTAGAATCTCAAGTAATACCTATAGCCAGCGGAACTAACGCAACTGCAACCAAAGTAGCTCAGAAAGTTTTATCTAAGAAATAGTTCAGTGCTCACAAAGGCTTACATATATGACAACTCCCGGCAACAAGACAAACGATAGCGAAATGTTATCTTATTACCGTGAGCGCGCACCGATTTACGATAAGGTGTATTCCTACCCCGAACGACAAAAAGACTTGCGCTATTTGGAAGCGCACATTCCCGCGCAACTTATCAACTTGGATGTGTTAGAAATTGCAGCCGGTACAGGGTATTGGACTCAACATATTGCCAATACTGCAAAATCAATATTGGCGATTGATTCAACCGCTGGCGCGCTGAAGCAAATCCATAGCCGACCTCTCAAGATACCTGTTCAGACAAAAGAATTAGATGCCTATGCACTTGCTAGCTTAGACGGCGAATTTAACGCAGTGTTTGCCGGGCTGTGGCTTTCACATGTGCCAAAAAATAAATTAAAGTGTTTTATCGACAGTATTTATCAATTAGTAGGCAACGGCGCTCGTGTCATATTTTTAGATAATTCCCACGCCCAGTGTTCGCGGCTTCCAATTTCTTATACAGATGAAGACGGAAATACCTACCAAGATAGGGCCTTGGATAACGGCCAAACATACCGCGTTCTCAAAAACTTTCCTTCACGCGAGGAGTTACTCGAATTGGTGGCCGAAAGCGGCGAACAGCCGCAATTTCTCCAATTGGAAAACTTCTGGTTATTCGAATATACCACCCGATAGGCCCATTCGAGCTATTAACCACCTACTAAGCAATGCTTTGAGCACTGTTGCAAACCCAATAAAATTTTTGGACTTAGCCTTGAAACTTAGTTGATAATGGCTCACCCCGCGCGTTGAGGTAGAACAAAACGGGATGGTGAGCTGATCGAGGCGGGCAAACCCAGCATAATTGCTCAAACTTTGTTCATATTTGCCCCTCAGCATCACCTTCTAAAAAGACAGAAAAATCAAAGGGTGAAACATTATGAGTACAATGTCGATGATCGACTGGATCATTGTCGCCATTTATTTTGGTGGGCTGTGCGGCATCGTTTACTGGTCAGCACAAAAACAACAAACAACCGCTGATTATTTTTTGGCCGGGCGTCATGCTGCTTGGTATGTCGTGGGAGCTTCTTTATTTGCATCCAATATCGGCTCTGAGCATATTGTCGGTCTAGCGGGACAAGGTGCCGCTAGCGGAATGGCCATGGCCCACTGGGAGCTACATGCCTGGGTCATGATATTACTGGCTTGGGTCTTTGTACCTTTCTACTACAAATCTGGCGTTTTCACGATGCCGGAATTTCTCGAACGGCGGTTCGACAGCCGCACACGTTGGGTATTAACTCTCGTTAGTTTGCTCGCCTACGTTCTGACAAAAGTCTCGGTAACTGTCTACGCTGGTGCGCTCGTTTTTATGACTCTGCTACCCGACACTTTTGGCACTCCAGAAAATGCATTTTGGGTCGGCGCAATAACAACCGTATTGCTAACCGGAGTCTATACCGTTTTCGGTGGCTTACGCGCAGTTATGTACACTGAAGTGGCGCAAGCCTTAGTCCTTTTGCTCGGTTCGATTTTTATCACAATCATTGGCCTGGGGCAGCTCGGCGGTTGGGATGAGCTGAGAGCTATGGCTTCTGAAAACGCCGACAACTTCGCGCTTTGGCGCCCGTTAAGCACTGGCGACCCCGATGTCCCTTGGTATGCAAATGGTGATTTTCCTTGGCTCGGTATTTTGATTGCCTCGCCTGTGATTGGCATTTGGTATTGGTGTACAGACCAATACATTATTCAGCGCACGCTTGCCGCTAAGAACTTAAAAGAAGCACGCCGCGGCGCGTTGTTTGGCGGTTTCTTAAAAGTTTGGCCAGTATTGATTTTCCTGGTACCGGGCTTGATCGGCTGGGCGCTGCACGAGAAAGGCCTGATGTTAATTCCTACTAAAGACGGCGGCATCGACGGCGACCAAGTTTTCGCTACCATGGTGACAAGCCTGCTGCCGGAGGGTATGCGTGGGCTTGTAGTCGCGGGTTTACTTTCAGCACTGATGAGTTCGCTGGCCTCTTTATTTAATTCATGCGCGACTTTATTTACCGTCGACATCTACGAAAAACTTCGCCCTGGCATGACAGAAAAACACTTGGTATTTGTTGGCCGCATCGCTACTGTTTGCGTTGTGGGCGCGGGCCTCATGTGGATTCCCATTATGTATAACATGGCGGGTGGCGGTATTTATAAATACTTACAGGCCGTACAAGGTTATCTCGCTCCTCCAATTACTGCGGTATTTTTGCTCGGTCTATTCTGGAAACGCACCACCGCGCAAGGCGCTTTCCTCGGCTTATTAATTGGTGTTGCACTTGGCGTGGTTAAACTCTGTATAGAAGCCTATGCTGACAACGTCGGTTTTGAACCAGGCTTTATGGCGAATTTAGCACGCTTTAATTTCCTTTATTATTCTGGCGCATTATTAATCATTAGCGTGACAATTGTCGTAACGGTATCGTTCTTTACGAAACCTGCTTCGGAAGAACAAATCGCCGGGATTACGTATCCAACATTATCGGCTGAGGATAAAAAAGAAATTCGCGAGAGCTGGGACAAGTACGATATTATTTTGACTCTAATTGTCGGCGGACTTGTATTGAGTATGTATTTATACTTCAGCTTCTGGCTCGGGTGATTGAAAAGAAATTAATTCCCAAGTACTTTTAATTAGGAAGTTGAAAAGCTTCGTCTAATACACTCTCTGTAATTAGACGAACTGTACCTAGACGAAGCTTTTTTGATCTCCGATGTATCAATTCCCATAGCATGTTTACTTAGAGCGCAACAAAAAAATATCGGCCTTAAGATCGTGCTTGTTGGTTATTCCCTATCAATTACTATTTTCCAATTCCAGTAGATCGATAACAAAGTCTTTATTCTTTCCTTTACGAACAACTTCGACATGAATTTGTTTAACGGTTTTCAGCATATGGTAAACCTCTTTGATTTTACTTGGCCCATTTATCTGAATCCCATTGAGTGCGGTCACAAGATCACCGTCTTGAAAAGCAGACCGTTTGTAAAGATCATTTCTTGAACCAGGGCGAACATTGTATCCGACCATCTCTCCATTTTCCGTAGCGACGCTAAATCGAACAACATCGCTAATCCTGACTTCCTGAGACTCTTGCTCCGCAAGCTTGTTTTTATTGACAGCTTTTTGTTCTTTTTCAGCTTTTGCAATCAATTCCTCAAGCTCTTTACTCTGCCGCTCGTCCAGAATTTGCATCTCTTGCATATATAACTTAGTTATATCCGACAATGAATGCGCAAATAACTCCCCCACTTTTTCCATTTTTTTATAAACCGAACGACCCTCTTCAGTTTTGAGAAATTTATAAAGTACGTCGATTTCTGAAGGGGTATAGGCCTTTTCGATTGCTAGGACAATCTCGGGTCGGAGATTCTCCCAGTTAAAATACTTGTTATAAATATTTGAATCTTCAGATGCATGTCTCCGCATCATTTCCGAAGCTTCGCTTCCATCATCAATTTCTGGACGCGCTGCCAGTGGAGAGTACAACTCACCTAGGGTTTGCGTAAAACCTTGTTCATATTCTAGCGTTTCAATTATGAAATCAATCTTTTCGTTTGCATAAACGTTTGTAAACAATATTAGCGAAACAAGAGTAACGTACACCTTCATAAAGCTTCCCTTAAAATCTGACCATATATAAAGTTCATTACGTGGAGGAGAACCCAAGGTTTCCTACTAGCAACAATGATATCGCATTAGCGCATGATTAAACATCTATTGCATTTTAAGCACACTAGATGACTACACTTCCAAATCGTATTATTACGTAGCATACCTGCTAACCTAAAGCATATGCGTAGAATTACGTATTTTTTCCCTATAGGCATTAAAATTTTTAAAAACACCTGCTTATTCGCAAATCCTTTCTCCCGCAATTTAACCGACAATATGCCTATGCTATTTTTTACGAAACAACAATCATAATTCTCGCAGGAGCAAAGCTCAATGTTAAACGCGTCACAGGTTTTAAGAGCATTATTACTCGCCACACTAATTGGCTTAAGTGCCTGCGGAGGCGGAAGCGGCGAGAAACAACAGCCAGTGGGATCTAACCCTAGCAGCTCTTCTAGTAGTTCTTCCAGCAGCGGAGTGGTAATAAATCAGCCAGAGCCCGTCCAGCTTAATCTAATTGCACCCAGTACCGATACAGCTCAATTTAAGCAACTTAAATCACAGCTCAATAATGAAGCTACTATTACAGCCTCAGAACTTTTGCAACAAAGCGCTGTGGAACATATTACTCAGTTGAGTTATTCACCGAGCGAAGCGGCTAACTTCAACTTAATTCAAGGTTCAGATTTAGCTATGACGGAAACGGAATTAAGCATATTTGAAAAACAGGGATTTATGCTATCAAACCGTCACAAATTTCATACATTTATTCGAGGCTATGCCGCGATTTACGAAGCCCACCTTCCAGTATATGTAAGTGCAGATGCAATAATGGACACTGTACACCGTTCCTATGATGACATTCTTCAAAGCATGGAAAGCGCCTTACTTTTTCAGCAGCTAGATAGTTTATTTACCCAGTTAATCGACAAAATTGATGACAGTAATTTATCAGAAGAAACTCAAAAAGATTTAACTATCTATTTTGGAACGGCACATTCACTATTGCATGACAAAATCGTGTCTACGCCAAATGCAGGTGCTGCAAAAGATATTAAGGCATTATTTGACGGCGCAAAAAAAGCTCAGGGGCTAAGAAATATTTATTTGTTTGGCGCGCCTCGGAAAGTCGACTTTTCACAATTTAGGCCGCGTGGTCACTACACAACTTTTGGTTTATCAGGTTACTTTCGTGCGATGATGTGGCTCGGGCGCATCGACTTTCGCTTACTGGAAACACAAAGTGATGGCTCACAAATGTTCCACCGCCGACAATACGATGCCATGCTGGCTCTGCACAGTTTGTTTGACGAGCAAACGCTCACGCTATGGCAGAAAATTGATCGCACTATCGAAGCTTTTGTCGGTGAAAGCGATTACATGACATTACCTCAAGTCGGCGCATTAGTGGACGACTTTGGCAATTTAAACTCTGCCCAAAATGCAGATGACCAAACGGCCGCGCAAATGATAATAGACGGCGGCTACGGTAAACAAAGGATTGCGAGCCATTTTATTTTTATTGAAGCAAGTCAAGCAGGCGGACTTCCACTAAACCGAAGCTTTGCACTATTCGGCCAGCGTTATATTGTCGATTCTGAAGTTTTTAGTAACACGGTTTTCGACCGCCTTGCACCCAACGCCGGTAATAATGATATACGTTTATTGCCCGAGGCTTTCGACGCCGCATATGCTGCACTTGGAAATAATCATGCGGCAACTCTACTAGAGGAAGATCTTGAAAGATGGGACGCTTTGCCAAATGCATTAAATAAAATGCGCACTTTGGTTGATGCCCACGAAGAAGATTATTGGAACAAGAACCTTTACAACATGTGGTTAACGGCGTTGCGAAAACTCTCACCACCGCAAAACTTCACAGACGAGCTTGAAGCAGGGCTGCCAGAAATTGCCGCCACCGAACAGTGGGGACGCAGACTCTTAAATACGCAATTAGCTTCGTGGGCGCAATTACGTCACGACACAATTCTATACGCTAAACAATCCTATAGCGGTTCGCAAGGTTGCGAATTTCCCGATGCGTACGTGGAACCGTATCCAGAGTTTTTCCGAGCAATTCGAAACTATGCAATTAAAGGCTTGGAGCTTGGTCAGCTGGCAGAGGGAGATGCAGAGTATATCGCTGCAACGATAAAAACCTACTTTGATAACTTATTAGTCACTGCGGAAATGCTTGAAGGCATGGCGGAAAATCAGCGCCAAGGCTTACCGCATACGGAAGCACAGCTCGCATTTATTAACGATGCTGTCCGCATAGAGCAAGGTTTTGAGGGTTGTTTTCAAATACCTATACCAGACGGCTGGTATGGCAAACTCTATTACGGTGACCCCGTCAAAGCCGTAACGTTTGATCCAACAATTGCAGATGTGCACACCGCGCCAACAGATCAAACCGGTAATACCGTTGGTTATGTTAAACACGTTGCTACTGGTTATCCGCGCTTGTTTATCACCACTGCCAATACCTGCACTGGTCCGAAAGCTTTTGTCGGTATGGCCTTCGGATATCACGAATTAACAACCACAGATTTTCACCGACATACTGACAAAGAGTGGTCCAATATGCTGGAGCAGGGACCAATTGATGAGGTAAGTTGGATGAGCGATTTAATTGCGCAGTGAAAGTAATTTAGAATTTTTACTGAGCTTTTTATACTATTTATACTACGGCTTCTACCATGGAGAACATCCGGTTAATTGATTGTTCTTCGAGCTTATTTACTACTAATCTACTGCCGGAACAGTAACAATTAAAGCCGAAAGATGCGGAAATCCTTGCCAGAGAAATACTGGTCCCTCACCCAAGGAAAAAACCTTGTCCTCTAACTTAGGATAAAAATACATTTGATGCACAGGACTGTGCGAAAGTTTACCATCGTGATAAAACTTATTATTTGGCGACATCATATAAACTAAAGCTCCCGTTTCTGCCGTTGGCAGCTTACCATTCTTAAAAGCTTTATCTAAGGCCTCGTATGTCTTCTCATACGAAAGACCCTGATACAGTAGCTTCATATGCATCTCATATGCGGGCAAAATTGTTCGAACCGCTTCATCGTTAAAACACGAGGGTTCAAATCGACCTTTCGGCTCATGAACCACGAGACATGTAAAGTTATTCTTCCCGGTTTTTATTTTAACGAACCGGCCGTCTTTAAAGTCCATATAAGTAGCGTCGTTTGTAATATGAGAAGGCGCCGCTTCACTGGCTTGTGCTATATATCCACGCTGCGCCTCACTCAAAGCTAAACAACCAGCTGACCAAAAGCAAAAAATAAAAATAACTTTTCTCATTATCTATCCCTCGTTTTCAACTTAGAATAACACTAGGTTAAAACACACAGCGTTTATATGTTCTAGAATAAGTTTGCGCTTTGGTCGCATATTACGAGTTTTTCCGCCAATCGAATTCCATTTGTCTCGCCGTTCTTTCCGCTAGCTCAAGGCTCGCAAGTCTTGATACCAAATGAAGGCTCATATCAATACCTGCTGAAATACCACCCGATGTAACAAACTTGCCAGTATCAACCCAACGCTGAGATTCGATAACATTGAGGTCGGGATAAGATTGACGCAGATCCTCAATGTCCTCCCAGTGAGTCGTGACATCAAGGCCCGAAATTAAGCCTGCTTCGGCGAGAATAAATGCCCCGGTACAAACTGAAGCAACGAGCTTAGCTTTTTCTGAAACGCTTGCCACCCAATTTAATACCTTGGCCTTTTTCATTTCATCAGTATGAATGCCACCAACAACCACCAATACATCAATGTTAGGGTGCTTATTAATATCGTAGTGAGGATTTACGCTAAAACCACCTCTAGCAATAACAGGAAGCCGCTCTTCAGCCACCAGGAAAACGTTAAATAAACCTTCAGGATTAGAGAACCTGCTAGCTGTTGAAAATACTTCAAACGGGCCAGAAAAGTCTAGCACTTCTGCATTTTCGTAAATATATATTCCGATATTCAATAGAAGACCCTCATGACACTCAACTTAGCGGAACCACGTAGTATTACTTATCTGGGCATTTAATAACAAATGCCGTTTTGTCATTACGATTAAACCCTACTTGCTCGTAAAACCTATGTACGGCCGGATCTTTACGACCACTTAGAAGCATGACTTTATAGCAACCCATTGACCATGCTTTGGCCAACGTATAGCGTAGCACGGAACTGCCATAACCTTTATTACGGTAGTTTAAGTGTGTGACAACATTCTCTATTAGCGCATAGGGCATACCGCCCCGAGTTAAGTTTGGGATAACGGCCATACAGCATGAACTCACTAACAAATTTTCGTAAAAGCCGCCGAAGTAAAATAAATTATTGTTTTGCTTTACCTCGCTCCACACACTATGAGCTTTTTCTTGACTGATTTCGGTATCACTCTCGTGTAAATACTTATAGAGCGTTAGCAAGTCATTTAAATCTTTTTCTTCTAGCTCTCGGATATTCATTTATAATTCCATATCGCATTGCTGTAAAAGATAAGCGTTATTGGCAAGGAATATTTCATATGGAGTCTAATCGGTTTCATCATTTGCTAACATTAACTCCATTTTTTAAAGCATTGACATACTCGAAAAGTGATCATATCCGTTACCACAATCATTTGATTCGTTCAGTGCGCCTAGCCTAACTCCTAATTAGCATCATTAATATGCGACCAATTTTTGAATGCTTTCGAGCTGACAAATTTAGAGTAAGCAGGATCTGATAAGAAATCTTCTTTACTAAAGTTATAACCAAACTTAGAAACAAGCTGATCGAAAATCTTAACCGCATCTTGGAAGTTTTCAGAATTAATATAACCAGTAGACAAGGAAAAATAAGGATCAACAAAATCCGGCTCAATCTCCATAGCTTTTTTTGCATGACGTTCAAGTTTGGCGAAATCCTCAGTGCTCAAATACACATTTGCTCTCAGCAATTCTGTCATCCCATCCTGACCAAATCTGGACTCGATGGCGTCTATGGAAGAAAGCACTTTATCCCATGCACCTTGATAAAAATAGTGGTCAATTAGTAAAAAAGCAGCGGATGGATCATCGCCATGATGGTGTGCAAGTTCTCCCAGTAATTTTTTGTATTTAGCTTCATCTCCGCTGCGACTCGCAGCTGTAATGCCCAAGGTGATCATGATACGTTTATTTTTCACTTGCAAAGGCATCTTACTATAAGCGTTATAAGCTTCGTCAAATCTGCCGGTGCGCATTAAGTTTGCCATCAAGCGAATTTGGCTCACAATTTCTTTATCAACCTGCTTTACACCCAATAGCTTCTTTAACAAACCTGGATCCGGGTCTATCATCAATCTCGAAATCGCGCCCATTGTATCGCTCATCAGTTGCCCGGTTGTTAGTTGGTACCAGTCAATAATCTGATAGTTACGATTTGGTTTGCGTGCCACAAGAAATTCCAGGTAATCAAAGCCGGATTCACCTAAATCTAACCTGACCAAAATTCTGTTGTTACCAGCTCGTTTGGTCAAGCGAATAAACTTTGCCTGACCGTTGGCAAGCTTAATGTTGTTTGTTATCCGGCCACATAGCTGAGATGATTTGCTCTTAAGGCCTTTAACGAAATCATCCTGTTCCGTCTTTATATCAAATACTTTTTTCGCGGAACGCCATGCTAGACGATCAAAATCAAGAACAGAGCAAAACGCATCGGGGTCTCGCTCATTTAACGAGCTAACAATAGTGTCTGCTATGTTTTGAAGCTTTGAGGAGGTATCGGCTTTAACTGAAGCAAGCGCACACACCGAATACAACCCTGATAGAACGGTTAAAAGGAGTAAAAATTTAGTGACTTTTCCATTAAGATTGAGTTTCATTTTTATCTGTTATCCTATTTAAAAATAATGTTTTAAAGTATTTAAGTTTAGATTCCTACCACGAAAAAGCTATGCTTAAATTAAGATCCCTTAGTTAGGTTTGCGTAACCCTTTGCCTCGTTCAGCGGCAATTTACCTCTAACAAATATACCACTACCCCGCCCAATCTCTCTGCCCTCGCTGTTATAAACCACCGACTCAGCAATGAATTGGGATTTATTGCTATTAACCACCTTTCCAATTGCCTTCA
This sequence comes from Marinagarivorans sp., assembly GCA_028281865.1. GTDB lineage: Bacteria > Pseudomonadota > Gammaproteobacteria > Pseudomonadales > Cellvibrionaceae > JANQJB01. The sequence goes on along the minus strand of JANQJB010000044.1, from coordinate 17,002 downwards.
TTGAACCCTCGCTTACGGGTCTAGTAATATAAGTGGTAAAGGAGGTTGTCAGTACAAAATATTGCTCCTCCAATGAATTAGCTGCAAAAAATGCAGCATCATCAAGCATCTTGAAATAAACAGAACCATGGACTGCACCTGCTGCGTGATGAAGCTTTTCCGACAGCTGTATTTCAATCGTTGCAGACCCCTCTGCTATTTCCAATTTTGGACGATAGAATTCATTAATCGGAGCTGCTGCATACATGCTTTTAAGATTTTCAAAATGTATTTTGGACATAGTTCAATTTCTCAAAATAAGACAGCTAAGTCACTATATACGCGACACGAGCCGACATGCATGGATACTTGCCATGACTCCCAGCCCAAACATTATTAGTTTTTTGTTTTAAACTTCAAAAATAACATTTTATCACCATATTCATCGGCTTCTTTTAATTTAATCTCTTTTAATAGATAGCTTTCAATAGCATCTTTCCAAAATTTTATCGCAGGCACATTATTTGGAATAATTCTTATTTGCCATGAACCAGGATATTTGCTGAGCAGACAATAGAGTGCTTGGCGACCTATACCTCTTCTACGGTGAGATTCTTTTATATAAAATTGTTCGATATCATATGTAGTTTTCTCTTCTGGATATTTTCGCAAAAGACAAAAACCGCATATTTCGCCACCAAACACAACAGCATAACTCCAATGGTCTCTTCTTTCCCAGTACTTTAATATTTGTTGACTATCATATTCAATCTCCCCATGAACATCCCTTTCCGCCACAAAATATTCGGACATTTCTTCCAGATATTCCGCATAAAGACCTCGAATCAATTCATACTCATTAAGTTTTAGTTCTTTTAAATATAGAGGCATATCTTCGAACGTCATTAATCCCCCCAACCAACAGCAGCCGAGTGAAACAAAGTCCAATGAACACCGGAAACGATCGTGACTAGACTTTTTAAGCTCGGCTTATGCAATAATTTTTTCAAGCTCCTTGATACAATTTTCACATGACTCCATACACGCTTTGCATTCCTTGTGCTTATCTTTGTGTGCGCGGCATTCTTTTTCACAATCTTTACATACCTCTATGCAAACTTTTGCGAAGGATTTCAAATGCCGAGAGTCTGATACGGCCAGTTGTGCCAGAGTCTCACACATTGAAATAGTATCAATTACTGCCTCAAGGCAATCACCAATTGAAGTATCACCTACTTTTATAAGTTCGATACAGTGTCCCTTACACAATTTACCCTTTTTCACACAATCCATCGCAGCATTCAAAAGGCCAGCATGTTTCGCCGGACCATGATGATGGTGATGATGACCTTTTGCCGCAGCCGACGCTTCAATAGAGGCAGAAGAAAGGGTTACTGCTAGAGCCCCGAGAATAAAATTTCTTCTTGAGGGCAGATTTTCAACATTTTCATTTGTACTGTTCATTAATATTCCTCTCTATGTTGTTCGTATTCTGAATTTATATGCCTCACACAGCAACAAATGTCGCCTTTGTAGTTTATTAGGTTTAGCAAGAGCGTGACGACTGTAACCCAAAACAAGCAAGGTAAAACTCGCCGATTCGACCGCTTTGTTATACGCTATATACCTTTAAAGCTTATTATCCATCACAACAGTAAAACTCTTAAAAGCAGCCTGTTTTACCCAAACCCCCATGCATAAATATTCGCCATATGCCAATTTATTCTAACAAGCCTTTTTACTATTTTTCCTTTTTGAAGCACGGTTTTTTTTGCAAGCAGATGATTCTTTTCTATCTTTAACTTTTTTCTTCTCATCTTTTTCAAGTTCATGTTGCGGTGCTAGGTTTTGCACTCGCGCGACAGATTCAAATGCAGGCTCACCCTCTTCGTTTATTGGCAAACTCGTATTTTCCGGATTATTAACCGAAGGCGGAGGAGCAATTTCTGGGTTTGCGACTAATCCGCTATTCTCATCAACTACATCTTTTTCATTCTTTTTCGGAACCGAAATATTGAGGTAACCATACAAAGCATCTGTATAGTTTTCACGAAGATAGTGTTTTACCTTAATTCCTTCAATCACCAGTGCCATCGTTGTAAAGCCAATGCGATGCAAATCCAGCATCTTTAACATTTCCATATCGTCGGACGCGTTCTCGACTCGATAGCATTGAAAATTATTCTGCAACAATTCAAATCTAGGATCAGATACTGTGTTGCTGTATATCGTTTCCGAATTGGGTGCGAAGCGGTCGACCACAAAAAAAACTGCAGTACTTTTTGCTTCGTTATTTTCTGTAATTACCCTCCGCAAAGAACGCCGATCTTCTATCAAATGGCAATTTTCACTATTATTCTTGAGCAGATCAACATTGACTAGGCGGTCATTTTCTTGCCTATTAATCGCTAGCCTACGATAACATTGTAAAACAACTTTTTTCTTCTCCCCGTGAGCGTTAGCCACTTCTTCGTGCACACACGGTGAAATATTCTTATCAAGAATTTCGCGAACACCAGTATCTGCTTGAAGACTATTTTCGAATGCACTAAAAAGCGTTGAACGAATCTCTGTTCGCGATAAATGAAAGCACTTCTCTACAATAGAACGGATTTCGAATTTGCATTTTTCACTCTGCAAATCAATAACGCGCCTGTCAACACAACTAAAATTATCGGAGTTTTCACATAACTCTTGCGCCACGCGCGCCCTCAAGTTATCTATAGTTCTGTCGGTTAATAATGTATTTCTTTTCATACGCTCTTCTTTTTCGAACAAGCGCATAACCGTTGCTTTTTTAACATCACCTTTTTTATTTGCCGTTTGAAACCTAAATTGCACTGTTTTTATCTGCTCTGCCGGCGTTTCACATTCACCGACAAACCGCCCTTCAACCACATCTACATTACCAAAACCCGCAAACACACGCTTAAAGGAGACCCAATTCCAGCGACACTGGAATTGATTATTGTCATCGTAGATTTTTATGCTATCGGTGAAGATATAGGTATCACTTGGAAGCTCAATAGCAATTCTTAGTCGTTTCCCGTCGCGTGAGGCACGCATATTCATTACATCATTGGTAACGAATGTTACATCGAGATCGACCTCAGATAAATCAACGCTCCAACTTGGAATTGAATTGAAGAAAAAGAGAAAAAAGAATACTGAACGAAAATAATTAAGATTGCCTAAACAATTATTTTTTTGAATGGGATTTATACGATACCGCATTGCACTTCATCCACTTTAGCAAACACACACTATTGAGCTACATATTCGCGCAATAAACTATAGACGAAATCATAGGGGTCGTGCCCGTCAGGCATACTGGATGCCAACATTTCTGCTATTTGGTTAATTGAGCGTGTGCCGTCCATGTAGCGCACTATATTTTGAAACTGCTGAGGAAACATGCCCTCTCCAAATTTTGGCGTTGGCAAATGCGGCATCACAAACCACGCGGGAGGAGCGGACAAATCAAATTTTTCCTTACATTCGCCGCCAAACTGCAAATGTTCACGAGAATTAGATGACTGCACCACAAAACACCAACATTCTTCGGTTCGACCACGTTGTACTAATGGAGAATGCAAATAGGGAAGCAGCGTAAACCGCTCGGCTAACATTTCAAATTTAGTCAAACTCAAAAATTCGCGAATTTCTTTTGGTGTATATTTTTCACTTTGCGGCGCTTCATTTTGGTAGAGGAAAGGACCAAAGTTAAGCCAAGAACCACTTGGCTTTAATACCCGCTCAACTACCGCTATCAAATCTCGACAATCTTGCCCATTAATATCGAGAAACCAAGGTGTAATCACTAAATCAAAGGATTGATCCTTAAAGGGCATAGTCCACGCATCCGCAGAAAAAACGTGCCAGCTATCGCGTAAGCTCTCTTCTACTGCTGGTGCTTTTAACTGCCAGCGATATTCCTCAGGTAAACCCTCATGCGGGTAGAGGCGCGCCTCAGAAAATTCTATGCTATCGCCGTCTTTTACAACACGCTTTGCCACCTGGGACAAAAGCGGATTAAAGTCTAACGAGATTGTCATGGCAGGGCTGAAATGACAGTGCAAATCCCAGCTCAAGCGCCCGGCGCCAGAGCCAATGACCAAGACACTCTGAGGCTGGCTAACACCCGCCTCGTTAAGCACAGCCAATACCGTTTCCAGGGCCATCGCATTTTCATTTTGAAATTCACGATATTCTCCTGAGTCGTCCTCCAGCGAATGCCAAGCCCAGTCACGTAGCATGAGCTCGAAATATTGCACAAAGCCTTTTGTGTCGAATTTCTCAAATTCCTTTCTCAGCTTAGGCTCCAAACCAGCGTCCTTGAGCAAAGTTATCATATTTCGCTGGCTGGCCAAGCGTACTTGCTGCATTTTTTCCAAGCGCGATCTGGTCGTCGGCATTAAACTCAAGTCTTCTAAGTCAGCGGCACTAACTTCCTCTGATTTGTCACTCTCCGCTATAAACTTAGCTAACAAATCATCCCATAAGGCCTTTTGTACCGTTCCAGACGGGAACCAGCACGGTACGCCATTGAGTTCGAAGAATTCCGCACCGCAACGATTACAGCGCAGTTTTTCCGCATCGACTTCGTCGATAGCCTTACATCGCGGGCAACGGAGTATATTGACAAGGGATTGATGCATGGGAAGTATGAATATGAAATTGGAGTTAGAATTCAGATCAAGCCTACTTTACTGAAATCACCAGTATAAAAAAAGCACCAGCTGCACCGAAGCTGAATGTGCTCTTATTTAATGCACAAAAACACTAAAAACGGGAAAAAGCCAACGAAATGTGCTCTCTAGGCCGAGGAACTCGGTCGATCATCCTGCTCATCAAGCGTCGATTTTTGCAGAATTTGCTGTAGTTGTTCAATGTCCAACGGCTTGGCGATGTAATCGTTCATACCATGCTCAAGGCATTTTTCCCTATCGCCCTCAAGTGCATTGGCCGTCATCGCAACGATCGTAATTGATGTATTGTGTGAACCTGCCTCACCTCGGCGAATAGCTTCTGTTGCCTGGTAGCCATCAAGCTCAGGCATCTGACAGTCCATCAAGACAAGTCCATAAGTGTACTCTGGCGCATTTTTTAGTTTCTCCAGAGCTTCGACACCGTTCGAGGCAGAATCCGTGTCGAACCCCAGATCCTCGACCATAATTTCTGCGACCTCAATATTAACGGCGTTATCATCCACAATCAGCACTTTTTGACTCTGTGACATTGCGATGCCAGCAGCTTGAGCAATTTGCTTTGCTTGTCCATCATCACCTTGTTCCTGCATCTCGGCGCGCCCAAACGCGATAACAAAGGAAAATGTAGAGCCTTCGCCCTCTAGGCTCTCAACCCTGAGTTTTCCTCCCATCAATTCAACAATTTGTTTTGAAATCGCTAACCCTAAGCCGGTACCGCCATATTTACGGGTTGTCGACACGTCTGCCTGCGTGAAGAGATCGAATAAACCCGCAACCTTATCGGGTGCAATACCGATACCTGTGTCGCTAACCAAGAACTGATACAAGGCCTTATCACCACTCGATTCAATATTACGAACCTTTACCCTTACTTGACCGATCTCGGTAAATTTAATCGCATTGCCCACCAAGTTATACAGTACCTGGCGCAAGCGTACGGGGTCACCCATAACGTGTAAGTCTGATCCTTCCTCGACATCCGCTATAACCTCTAACGGCTTTTCACCAGTCAAAATCGCCAGCGATTCGACAACTTCTTTAACCAATTGCCGTAAATCGAAGGGTGTGAGTTCTAATTTCAGTTTTCCGGCTTCTATTTTCGAATAGTTGAGAATGTCATTAATTATGCACAATAGCGAATCTGCGCTCGACTGAGCGGTACGAACATAATATTCCTGTCTGGGCGAGAGCCCGTCCTTTCGTATAACGCCGAGCATGCCGATAACCCCATTTAACGGCGTACGCAATTCGTGGCTCATATTGGCAAGAAAAAGGCTTTTAGCCGAAAGAGCTTCGTTTAAAGCGGCATTTTTCTGCTCAACGCGTTTGCGTAAACGGACAAGGGTTGCGCAAACTTGTGTCAACATCCATGCACATAAACCAAAAGATATCCATATCATTATAAAATCAAATCCGTTTTGCCCTTTAGCAAAATAAAACCAAAGAATAAGCTGAACCACACCAAGCAAAACGACAACATATAAACTGAAATAGCGGTACTGTTTATCAGTCGCACGGAATGTACCGAACACCAACGCGGTAAAAACCAGGAAATAAACCAACTGATGCAGCTTGCTTAATAAAAATAAGCAGAGTATCGACGTCGTCGAAGCCCAAACCATTTGCTGAATGGTCATGCTTGGGTCTTTAAATTTCAAATTGACATTGGAAATGATAAGCCCAATAAAAAGAAAGTTCCCTAGCCAAAAAAAACCAACGACAGCCATTAGTTGGGCCAAATTTAAATTTGAATAACCCATGGCATAGCCGTATACGACAATGGCGGTTAATAAGACAGCGCCACATACCGCTAAGGCACTATTACCTAAACGCAATTTTTGTTTTCTATCAAGGCTTATCATTTAATAAAAAAACGATTTTTCTTCCAACTCTGCGACAATCCCCAAAAAGCAGGGTGGCAGCAAAAACAACGCCAGTGCCTAGCCACCTCCATGCTGCTAGCAATTAGTCACACTAATTAAAGTATAGGGCATTATTAAGAGATGCCCTATACATTCCCTGCCGTGATATAAAGAAACGTAATTATCGCTAGGTTTTAATAACTTTGCCTTATTGGCCTGCGCTATTGCGCTGCGGAAAACGCCGCCACAACCGGCAATCTTGATGCGCGAGCAGCAGGGAACACACCTCCCACAAAACCTATAATAAGCGCCACGACTATTCCATTCACCATTGTTGCGGAGTTGATTTGAAAATCAAAAACGATTTGAGTAAAGCTGGCACCCAAGGTTGCCGCTGTTAATCCATCAAAAAACAAATATGCTGCAATACTACCGACCACGCCACCGATTAGCGATAGGACCAAAGACTCAACCAAGGTACCAATAAAAACCGGCATGCTTGAAAAACCAATTGCACGAAGGGTCGCCACTTCTGTTGTTCGCTGAGCAACGGAATTATACATTGTGTTCAACGACCCTGCGATCGCGCCAAAAGCCATGATAATCGACAAGGGAATACCTATTTTAAAAATGAGGTCGCCCGTGCCCTTGGTCTGCGAACTAAAGTAATCTTTTTCTGTTCCGACTTCCAAGTTCAGACGTTTATCATTTTCAATAAACTCTTCGATCGGTTTCACATCACCCGCATTAGCCAACTTCGCGCGAATAATCTGATAAGAGTTATTGCGATTAAACTGACTTTGTAAGGTCAAGCCGTCGGTCCAGATTTCACTCGCAAAAACAGAGCCGGGCGCATCAAATATTCCTACAACCTCCCAGGCGGCCTTCCCTAAAGATATTTTTTTTCCCAGCTCAAACCCTTCATACTCACTCAAAACAGCTCTGCCAACGACAATTTCGTTTTTCCCAGGCTCAAACATACGGCCTTCAGAAATCGATATATTGTCGCGCATCTCCACGCCTTTTATGCTCAAACCACGAAACGGCAAATTCGCCTGCGTTTGTGTGCTGCGTTTTACTGCATCCACAATTAAATATAATTCTGCAGAAATAACCGGCCCGCTCTGATCGCTTGCGATTCCCGGTGCAGTGGCAATCAAATTCACTTGTTCCGCCATCAGCACACTATTTAATTCCGACTGCGCACCACTGCGCATAACAATCGCCATATCATCCGAGCCGGAGCCTTGCAAGGTCGCGCGGAAACCATTGCCCATCGCTAAAAACGCCAGTAAGACCGCAACAACAACACCAATACCAATAATCGTCACAAGTGACATCCAAAAGCGATCTGGAATACTGCGTACATTCATTACAATAACAGCAAAAGTTTGATCCAACATAAGGCTTACCTCTTGCTCAACGCATCAAGGATATTGAGCTGCATTGCACGAAATGCAGGTACAAAACCTGTGACGACACCAAGTATGACAATATAAATTAATGATTGAATAATAATAGAACTGTCAACATACAAATTAGGTAACATATTACGTATACCTGGAGCATTGCGCATCCCACCAACAAAAACGTAGGAAAGCATAATACCCAGCATTCCGCCAAAAGCCGCAACAACCATCGATTCGCTTAACACAAGCTTAAAAATACGTGACGAGGAAAATCCCAGTGTCTTGAGTACGGCTATTTCACGCGTACGCTCGCGAATAGCCAACACCATCGTATTGCCAACAATTAATAAAATAGTAAAAAAAGCAGCGCCGACAACTGAGGTGATAATAAAACCAATATTACCGATCTGCTCAAGGAAAGACTTATTAAACTGTTTTTCAGTACTTGTTTCGGTTTCGTGAAATGAATTCTCGAATTTTTTATCGATTTCTCGTGCTACCTGCTCGTTTAGTGACGGATCTTGTGTCGTGAGTGTAACCCACCCTATCCAGTCATTGCCAAAAGTTTGTGTTTCAATAAAATACTTGTAGTGGAATAAAAGCCAATTAGTATCGGCATTGGCTTCTTTACCACTGAATATTCCCTCTATAACCATGTCCCATACGTGCGAATTATCTGCCTTGGAAAATATATTGGATGAAATTGGAATCCTGTCGCCGACCTCCCAGCCGTAGACCTTCGCTAACGCTTCTCCCACAATCGCGCCTTGGCGGTTAGCAAACCAAGCTTTTTTGGGCTCCTCATCGACAGCAATATAATCGTCGTAGACTCTAAGATAGCTCTCGGGATCAACCGCCATGCCGGCAAAGAAATGATTCGAGTCTTTTACGTAGGCACCAAACCAATTCGCATGGGTTACATCTTTTACTCCTTCAACGGATTTTATTTTATTGACATAACCTAGCGGTAGCGGCTGAGTAAAATTAACCTTGTTAACGGTAACCAAGCGATCGTCGGCAGAAAGCTCTATACCTGCGTTAAATGCATGATTAATTGAGCCTAATATACCGAGCAATAAAAATGCGACAACAATCGCGAACGTATTTAAACTAAAACGCAGCATATTGCGTGTAATATTTTTGTATACAAGAAATAAGTCGCCCATCGTTATATCTCCTTATCGACAAACTGCCCCTTGTCTAAATGCAATTGGCGCTTGGCGAATTTTGCCGCTTCAGGGTCATGCGTCACCATAATAATGGTTTTATTAAATTCTTGGTTTAACATCTGCAACATTTCCAATATCTTCGTGGCTGTTGCACGATCCAGATCTCCCGTAGGTTCGTCACACAATAATAAATCTGGGTCGGTTACTATCGCGCGTGCGATTGCAACGCGCTGCTGTTGCCCACCCGAAAGTTCTTTCGGTTTGTGGCTCGCACGTTCATCCAAATGAACAAGCTTCAACGCTGCAGCAACATGCTTATGACGCTCAGCTTTACTCATTTTTTTTAACAGCAATGGAAGCTCGACATTGTGACCGGCACTTAACATCGGCATTAAGTTATAAAATTGAAAAATAAAACCCACATGGTCGGCACGCCATTTCGCGAGATCGGACTCCGACAAACTTGAAATAGCTTCGCCCGCAAAAGTCACCTTGCCAGCACTCGGGCGGTCGACACCACCGAGCATATTCAACAAGGTAGTTTTCCCTGAACCTGATGGCCCCATAATCGCAATAAAATCGCCGCGATCCAATGTCATATTTAGGTCTTCAAATATTGTGATGGTTTCTTTTCCTCGCACAAATTTCTTATCGACATTTTTCAATTCAAATAATACATCGGCGCTCATCAACTTATCCTCTAGCTAATCGAAAAAACTTACTTTTACACTCATATCAGGTAATATTTTGGGGTCAACTATTTCAATTTTTATACGCACGCGTACCGTTGCTTTTGCCCTATCCGCCGCCGGAATTATCGCAATGACGCTCGCGGGAATTTGCCAGTCGGGATATGCATCCAAGGTGGCTACTACTTTTTGGTTTGCCTCGACCCGACCGATAAACGATTCGTTGACATCAACTTCTATTTCAAGCGAATTCATATCGACAATTGTGCAAATTCCGGTACGGGTAAAACCACCGCCGGCGGAACTGGGCGAAATAATTTCACCCGGCTGCGCATTTTTAGCCGTCACCACGCCATCGTAAGGCGCACGAATTAAATGATCGTCAACATGATTTTGTTGCGCTTCAACTTGCAGTTGCGCCACTTTTAAATTTGCCCTGGCGCTCGCGATGTCGGCGATAAACTTATCGACATCACTCTGCGCCTTAGTGCGCTGCGACTGACTGGCAAAATCGCCCGCCTTTTCGAGGTTTTGCAAGCGCTTAAGGACACGCCGAGCCTCCTCAAGCTGGACATTTAAACTCCTGATATTAGCTCGATGTGTCTCCACCTGGGCCTGTGTAAGGCGCAAACTAACTTGCGCTTCAGTATCGTCAAGCCGCGCAATAATCTGATCCTGCTTAACGTACATGCCCTCTTCAACATCGACACTCATAATGCGGCCCATCACTTCCGCCGATACTGTAGCGACACGTCGCGCAGTGATATACCCCGACGCGTCAAGAATTTTCTCCCCGTCGCCATCCACCGACGTTGGTTTTGTCTCTGCAAGGGGTTCCAATACTGTTTGCTCTTGCGGTTTAGCAGGCTGCTGAAGGGTAAACGTATCACTTTGCGAGCTAGTTTGAGGCTTGACATGCTGTGTTAAATACCAATAAACGCCAGCCCCGCCCAGGGCACAGGAGAGCAAACAATATAGCGCAAGCGCCGCTACAGAAGTTCCTGCTGCCGAAGTTCCGCGCTGCTTATCGTCAATGCGCAATTGCTTGAGCAGCTCAGTATTTTCATTTTCCAAAATTTGACAAACCTTTCTTCAATCTGCAAAACCATTGTCACCGACTAAACACCTTTAATCAAAGTGACAATTGTAATGATTTGTTAATGACGATAAACCAAAAGAGACGTGTAATACACCTATCAAGCTCCCGCTGCGCTATGCTCGCACGGCATGAGTTACGCGATGTGAGTTTGAAAGTATTGAACTAACGCAGCTTGCGCAGTTTCACAGTGGTAGAGCGTTTGTTCAAGCTGTATTTCGTGACAAGAAAACATTATTGCTTGTTTTTTTGACTTAAATAAAAAACAGCGTGGAGATCCTGGGCTGTCAATCGTGAACCAACCCGTCGATTCCAATTCGGGTAAATTTTGTCCATCCGAGGGAGTGGTCTTAGCGGATGCATTGAATTCAGATGGTGCAAAAGGATCCGCCGACGATCTAATTTCCAAGCCGTCGTCTTTTTGCATTTCGATACGGAGAATCACGAAAGCGCGCGGAGTCGAAAGAAAATCGCGTGCTTTTTCATAAGCGAGGTAATGAGTACCGGGGATATCGGAGGCCAAATAGGCCGCTCGATTCTCTGCAACTGTGCTCGACTCTTCGGCCGGAGGGGGAAAGCCCTCGAATACGCTTAACACAAAAATGCCCACCTTTTAAAAAAAAACGGACCATATTAGGCAGAACGATTAGCGACTACAAGTGGACGCGTAAATCAGAAATATATGTGCAAACAAACAACAGGAACATATGGCAGGCGCTTATAAAAAATATGTTAAATACTATTCAACACACGCAAAATGTTTCCAATATAGATTCTCGATAAGGGGCGCGGAGGTAATTAAAATACGCGGAAATTGGTTGCGAGGCTCGCCTAAACGAGCCTAAATCAGCGGAAACAGAGTTCCTTAAATAATTCCTTTTACTGGCACCAGGGCGAATCAGAATGTGATTTGATATAGGCCGCCGCATCATTTGCCGGTTTACAGGTACCGGCTTCAACATCGTCAAACGGGCAGTCAACCTCGGGTTCGGAAGCCCAAATACCAATAATCTCCCAAGCGATATAATCATTTAATTCGTAATTGGCATCCATCGCTTCTTGCGTAAGGCCCCATACAGTGTCATTCGCATCTAACACTGGCCACTCTTGAGAGGTCGGCATAGAAATACCGTTTTCAAATGGCATGTGGCAATCGGCACAGCCAAAACTACTTTCAAAAATCACCTTGCCGTTGGCGATATCAATAGCTGAACAATCAATATCTTCGGGAGTATTTGACGCCACAGGCTCCTGCGCGCCCCCACATGAAAACAAGCCGATTAGTGTTACGATGACTACTATGACTTTGCCGTACTTAAATCGCATGCGACCACCTCTAAATATACTTTTGCGCTATCAGTTTACCCGATTGCCATTCCAGTGGCGTGATTGACTAAACATTCTTCTACGTAAACTTTGGCTAACCAGATCATGGCTAAACAAACTTTACCTGCAAAATTGTGATCAAGGTGTATTTTGATTTCAAAACTCATAAATGCGCTTTAAACGCCTGCATCTGATAATATTGTCATTCTGACTAAAAACAGATGCATATCACAGCGCCCAACCGCCTCACCTCAAATAGTCAATATAATCATATGGTGGCAATCGAGACCGAAATAGGCCCGCTTGGATGCGATATATGCTAGCAGTGAACCATGATAAATTTACATCCGCTTATAGCAACTGTTAAAAGCCAGGTAAATATAGGCATCGCTCTTGGCTTTAGAAACATTTTAATTGGTTTGACGGAGATTAGCTTCGCCTCAAAAAAGACAGCAAAGCATGAGCAACTATGAATCAGTACACGTTTTTTATTTTTATGTACAAGTATTTTTAAGCTTTTGTATTCAAAATCAAGCTCGTTTAGATAGATTGCGTTTGCCTATGTTAAGACTTTGTTACAAGGCGCTATTAGTATGTTGCTTTTCTTTTTGTCATTACGCCTTCTCACTTGAAGAGTATCAAGTAGAGAAGCTTCGCTCCATTGAAGTGCCATGGAATTGGAAAACGATCGGCGGCTTTGAAAACCACGGTATCGCGGATTTGGAGCAGACAGCCGACGGCGCCATTTGGCTTGCTCTCGCAAATGGCTTAGCACGATACGACGGCACCGAGTGGCAATATTTCACCCACCACGATTTAAATAAACAGAACATAATCGCCATTCATCAAACCAGACGCGGTGACTTATATATCCGGTCTAACAGTGCTTTATACCACTACGCCAACGACAATTGGAAAGTCATCTACAAATCACCGGTAGAGGGCACTTATTCCGTCTCGAAATTGGCGATAACTGAATCAGAAGACGGCTCAATCTGGTTGGCTGAACAAACAGGCTTAATACAGGTTAGCGACGACAAAACTATTAAGCATGAGCTGGACGGCATTGTCATTGACGATATGCTCCTTGATAAGCATTCTAATTTGTGGCTGGTCGAGCAAAAAACCGGCTCACTCTTTCGCTACCCCGTTCGCGAATCAATATTACAGGTCGACGCCGTCCAACATATTCCGTACCCAGGAGAGCATGACAACAGCGACAGGGTCCACACCTTTTCAATAGCATCTCACGCCAACTGCATATGGCATGCAAGTCAATTGAAAAAGAACCCACTTTATTGCTATCAAGTAAACAAGCAGAGATGGGAGAAAGTGGTTCCACCGCACGACCAAAACCAAATTCACTACGGCATCAACGTTGATTCCCACAATAACATTTGGTTGTGGGGCCCGTTTTACATCACCATTTTTGATGGAAAAGATTGGCAGCAATACGCAGCTCCCGAATTCGCCATTCCCGAACCGCCCTACAAAATTAAGCATACTGAGTTAGGCTACACCTGGTTATACGGCTACTACAATGAACTCCTGCGCATCGGAAAGTACTCCGAACGTTGGGGCCACGCATTTCGCAGCATAAAATTTCAAGTGGAATATCCGGAGAAATTTCGTTGGTTTATTAGCGACAAAAACGAAATCGTTGTGAACAACATAAACGATATGAGCTGGCATAAATTTGATCCGCAGGACAACCTAATTGAGCTACCCAAGACTATTCATATCTCAGCCAAACATGATCTTATTTGGGTAGCGGGTAGACACGATGATGTGGCCGCTATATCTGTCGCACAGGCATCCAAAATACTTAAAGCTGTGCTCAAACCAAGAACAAAAAAACCTTCACCAAAGGTGCAACCAACCGGGCCACCTAACACTACTTCCGATCCACCGAGGCCCAATCCACCGTCATCCAGTAAACTTTGGAAAACTTATAAGTTTCCCGATCTGGGTGTAGGAATCTCATCCAGGTCTCTTACAGTTCTTCCCGATGGATCTGTATTGGCTGGTGCTCACCTGTCTTATCAAGGTGGGCTTGTCCGCATTTACCCTGCAATTAATTTTTCTGATGAATATCAAATAGAGCGAATATTACCGCCTTATGTCCCTCAACGAATAACTACAATTACAGTAGATAAAAATGAAGATCTATGGCTCTCTAGTTCGAACGAGCTGTTTTTACAAAATCTTGCTAATCTCAATAAAAAACCAATGTCTATATATCAACAAGCGCCAAAAGACATCAATAAGTCGCGTGTGATGCAAGTGCTCGTCGACAATGACAATAACAAATGGGTAGCGACTCGCCGCTTCGGGCTTTTTAAATTCGACAACACAAATTGGCAATTTCATAACTATAAACTCGGCTTAAGCTCTCGAGCTATATTTCGATTAAGCCTGCTGACGGACAACACCATTATTGCAACTTCAGACAACGATGTTCATCGCTACGATGGTTCCAGTTGGAGTCGAGTATTTACAGATTTTGTATCTATCGATAGAAATAACTTGGAATTAAGGCAAGGGCTTGATGGAAAAATTTGGTTTAATACCGATCATAAAAACTTGGTTAATTCAACTTTTCAATTACCACATTTACGAGAACAGGCTTATAAAACTCACTTTCAAAGCCAACTTTTTACCCAAAAATATAATTTTGACGAAAATCCACCCAATACTTATATCGATGCCTTCAACCGGACAACACAAGATGGCGACTACAATATTATTCAATGGTCCGCATCCGATAGTTGGTCTGACCATAGCACTGCAGTATTTCAATTTTCTTATAAGCTAAATGATAACCAATGGTCTCCGTTTAGCTACAACAACACCCATATATTTGAAAATTTAAAACCAGGATTGCACCGCGTATCTGTTCGAGCTAGAGATGCTGATTTCAATATAGATGCAACGCCTGCGAAAGTTGAATTCGAAGTAATACCACCACTTTGGCTGCAAACATGGTTCCAGCTATCACTGGCAGCTATTTTCTTGCTCGCGATCTTTATTATTTTTATATTCTTTCGTATTCGCGAAAGGCACGCATTAAACATGCAAAACTTACGCTCAAGTTTTTATACCAATATTTCACACGAACTGAAAACTCCGCTAACGCTTGTCCTGGCGCCAGCGGAAAAGCTTATCGAAGCGGATATCCCTGAAGATGATAGAAAACTAGCCGTGTTAATAAAACGCAACGCCCAGCGCTTGCTCAATCTTGTTGATCAGCTACTCGATCATAAAAAAGTAGAAGCCGGAGTAATCCGGCAAAATATGCGAGACGGCGATATCATAAGGTTGACAAACGAGCAAATAAGCTCGTTTAGCTTATTTGCAGAAACCAAAAACATTGACATTGAATTCAAGTCGTCCGAAGAAAAACTCTTAGTAAAATTTGATAGCGATATTTATCTAAAAATACTATCAAACCTTGTGATGAACTCGGTGAAATACACACCTGACAACGGATCTATCACGATATGCCTACATATCGAACAAACAAAAAAGACAGACAAAGTCATTTTAATCCTACAAGTGGAAGATACGGGTCCGGGCATTGATGCAAATGAAGTAGAAAATATTTTTGAACAATTTTATCGCGTTAATGACCAACAAAATCAAACGGATGGAAGCGGACTTGGTTTGGCTCTGACAAAAGAGCTTGTCACGTTATGTAAAGGAGAAATTAAAGTTGAAAGTCCAACAAACAGAGAAAACGGTAGTGGCACACGCTTCACCGTCACACTCCCTCTAAGCCCATCAAATTTAAATGCTGAAACTGAGGGCCAGGCCGCCAACAATACCACAAGCCAGCTCGTTTTTAATCCATCTAAACCCAAAATTCTTATCGTCGAAGATGATTCAGAAATTAGCGAATTTATTCGAACAGAGCTTGCTCCGCACTATCAGGTGGCCGCAGCGGAAAATGGGCACGATGGGTTTGTAAAAGCGGAATCGATAATGCCTGATTTGGTCATTACCGATTTAATGATGCCCATAATGAACGGCATTGAACTATGTAAAAGAATGAAAAACCACGAACTATTAAGCCATATTCCGGTTATTATTCTTACGGCTAAAACTTCTGATCACGCAGAATTAAAAGGCTTATCTTCCGGTGCCGATGATTTTATCAGTAAACCCTTTCAAATTAACATATTGCTTCGTCGTATCGACAATCTTGTCCAATCTCGCAAAAAACTCCGAGAAAAATTTCAGGCTGGCCACGAGACAAAAACCAGAGATGCTGCACCAACAAAAAAAGACGAAGACTTTCTTCAACGAGCACTTAGCGTGATTCACGAGCACATTGATGATCTTAACTTTAGTGTCAATGACTTCGCTGATTCGATGCATTTAAGTTACCAAAATGCCTATCTCAAAACAAAAGCGCTTACAAACATGGGACCGCAGGATTTGATTCGCTCCGTTCGCCTAGAAAAAGCTATGCAATTACTTAAATCCTCCACCACGAAACCCAGTATCACAGACATCGCTGGCCGTGTCGGTTTTGACAATTACAGTTATTTCTCGCGCAGCTTTAAACAGAAATTTGGTGTACCTCCGTCCAAGGTTTGGGAAAATACCCATTCTGAGTAACTTAAATCCTGCACAAATCTACTATGCAGATATAATAAGTAGGGAGTTAAGAAAAGTGAATTATAGTGAATAAAGGCCTACCAGATCTTGTAGGTATTCAAGAGCACAAACACCCCCATATCGGATTTATTTCAATAACCTAA
>JANQJB010000034.1 GCA_028281865.1 Marinagarivorans sp. | reverse complement strand
CCCGAATGCCATCTAATTCGGTTATTTGCTCTGGGCTAAAATTGAATCCACCTGTATCTCGACTGTAAGTAACGTCAGCTTTTTTTGCTGCATCTTCAGGTAAGATAAAGTTAGTCGGTGTGATTTCTAAATTCTCTCCCTGCAAACGTTCGCGTATAAAATTGACATCCTTTTTAAGCTGGTTATAAACAGCTCTACGCTCAATATTAGTTGTTTGACGGAGCTCGATATCAATCGTCGTATACAAGCCCGCTATAAAGTCGTCGATATTAGTTTTTTGGCCGACAAGGTGTTCATGGACTGACTGCAACTCTTCCGAAGATAAATCTTTTATCAATGACCGTGCTTCTTTTGCGTGGGCAACTTGTTTTGAAACTAAGGCGATATCCGGTGCACTGGAATCATCGGGATGAGAATGCAAAGTACCGAAAGCGATTTCCATATACAGTGAAGGCCAATCACTGGACTGAATATAGCCAACAAACTCCTCATCAAAATTAACACCAGATCCTTCAATAAAATAAGATAAGAGCGCGGTATATTGATTAAGGCTGAGCTCAGCAAGTAAATCTTCAGCTTCAAGATCTCCACCACCCACAAAAGTGGCGATTTTGTCCTTCATTAAATCTTTATATCGCGATAACAATGTGTTTGTTGTCAGCTGATAGGCTGCATCATCAGCCACAAATGAAAAGCTGCCCTGAGCAATCTCTTGATCACCCAACAACGCGTGATAACTAGCAACAATCGTATTTAAATTCTCGCGAAGAGTACCGACTTCCCTAGCTTTAAAGCCCTTCGATATTTCAGTTTGAACCTCTTCTTTTAATGCTAGAAAGTTGTCTATTCCTATGGTGTCGCTGGAATAACCAAGCCCAATAAGAACCTGTACCAAAACATCTTCATCGCGTAAGTCATAACCATTGGCTATTGTAGGCACACCAATGGAATCAATTACAACTTCCCTATTGTCCCCTTTAATTGTGGATAATAATGTTTGTTGTTTTAAGATACTTGTGAAATCAGTTTGATCGTGAAAATCTTGATTTAATGTAAGCATCCCAGCACTATGCTTATCAATTTTGACAAAACCTTTTCCTAAACCCTTAACATAATAATCATCTCCAACTTTCTCAATTGTTACGGTTCTTGATTTATCTTGCCAAATCGACTCTTTATCACTAACGAGATAAAAAGCTTCTCTAATATCAACTCCGTCGATATATATTTTATCATCTCCGTTGCTGCCTTTATCATATATCTCGGTTTTTCCGTCATACTGATTAAAGTTGTATGTATCCGCCCCATCAGTATCAAATATTTTTGCTTCTGCCTCTCCTGTTATGTTGTAGGTATCATCTCCATCATCGTCTATAGCAGTGACTTCGCTATAATCTTCTGAACCTATATTGTAAGTATCCGAACCGATACCACCTTCAAGCGATGAGCTCGATGACCTTGCAGTTCCTGAAACCAAGGTATCATCACCAACTCCACCAAAAGCAGTGAATTTTTTGTTTCCATCAGTATCTTGCAAGGTATTATCTTCGGCATCGCCAAAAATAATTTTTTCGATATCACCAGATTTGGATTTTGAATCTACTTGCAATTTAAATTTGGAATCAAAAACATCTAGGCCCAACTCGTCTATATTATTAGATTTTACTGAAAGCTCGCCCGTGTCATTATTAAGGTTAGCTTTTCCATCCAACAGACCGTCAAAATAAGTTTTTACAAATCGGACTCTGTCATCTATATAACCAAGGCTATAGTTATCAAAATCATATTGATCGCTGTTTGCTGCAGTACCCTCTACAATGAAAGTGGCAAAAGGTAATACGTTATCGAGCGCATAACGCACGGATCTCCCCATAGGAGACTGATCCCATGCCAGCGAAACCAGCTCGTCAACAGACAATTTACTTAAATCAATCAGCCCCATCCCGGCTATGCCATTTTTTTTATTAAAATCTAAAACCTGCAAGGTTAAAGCATTAACGTCATCAGTATCTTCGATATCGGTTAAGTATTGATTGATATTTGTAAGGAGGGCATCGACGCCTGAACCGAGAGCCCCCGATACTTTAATCAGATGCATCGCATCGTTATAGGTAAAATCGTGACCGAGAGCAGTGATAAGTTGTCGAACGCTTCTAAGTCGGTCGTAGTAAGAAATTTCTTGCTCGGAAGGTAATTCGATTAAGCTAGATAGAAATACATCTTGTGAAGCAAATAAAAAAATGTCAGACGCGAACTCTAAATCCGCGACGGGGACATCATATCGCTCTCCGTTTTGTTCATATACATGCGAGCGTACATCAAGTGAATCGGGGTCTCCCATTTCATTATTTCGTGCAACAAAATGATAAGTATCGACCCGGTCAATTATTTCTGGGTTTGGGTGTGAAAGTGTTAAAGCCTCTAATGTTACGTCAAAAACATCGACACCCTGTCCATCGTCTTTTCTGATGACAACTTTATTAAGCGTTTCTACACCATCCTTTTCGAAGACGTAGTTATAGGTTATCTCATCTCTTGTCTCTAAAGCTACAGTGGCATCAAAACCAAATTCAAACCTCGCTTCTCCATTAATGAATGTTGCAAATTGTGTTATATTTGAATTTGAGATTTCCGTATCTGTATCAAACTCGACCAACTCACCCGCATCATTTAAACCTAATACGCGCTTTTCAACTAAATTACCATCGACATAGCGCAGCTCTTTGTATTCAATAATATCAGTCGTAAAACCGTCTGCATCTTCAATTGAACGCATTATCACGTGCGTTGAGTTTTCACCCGCTATACCAGAAAACTGAGAAAACGTAACCTCTCTTTTTCCGTCAATAAACGGTTGATATTCGTAGATATTATGAGTTATAGATCCATCATCATTAACAAGCGTGCTATGTGTAATAGCACTTTGATCATCATTTATAAGTGATGAGAAAAAACTATCATTTGATTCTTTTTTGACAGCTTCAAATATTGCCAGATCTTCTTCCACAACTTCTTGCAAATAGTCGTTGGCAAACGGAGCGACTTTAGCAGTAGCTAATAAATCTGCGTTTACTTTATTCGAAAAGCTCCTCCATTCCAGATCAGTAAAAATACCACTATAGGAATTGGTAGTACCTGCAGGATCATCCCTTAGCATAATTCCCGTATACTGTGCTTGCTCAACCAATTTACTATAATTGATAGTTGCAGAATCTAAAGCAACACCAAATTCGTTGAATACTACACGCTCATCCCTAAGGTTATTAGAATTAAAAAACGAGCCTTCTTCACTTTGTCTCAGATAAACCTTGTTAGCGGTTTGATCGACAAAAAGTTCTATATCATAGTCACTAGCAAAAGAAATTTTTTGATCTAACAAATTCTTATCGTGGCCCAATTCCTGGAATGCCCATATCAGTAGAAAATCATTTGGATCTACCAAGAAGCCGGCTTCAATACCCTTATCGATAGCAGTAGAAAGTTTGTCCTTGAAATTTTCAAGGGATAACGAGTCATCCAATACACTCGAATTAAATATCTTTTCCACATCTTTAAAATAGGCTTCTCGAGTTTTGACTTCAAAACCTACATAACCTTCTGCCGCAACCTCGACCTCGAGTTTTTTAATAGCGTTAGCATATTTTTTTAGTTTTTTTAGTTTTTCGACTCCTTTTAATACACCCTCATATTCTTTAACTGGTTCAAGTTCTATTTTTACAAAACCAGATTTCAGGGAATCAAGATTTACTAAATCTTGATTTTTAAGTGAGAAATCAAACCCGGAAACAATCGAAGCTTCTATCTTTATGTCACCTGGCAATTCATATTCAGCAATTTGTTTTTCATTAAATAATGTCGCGGTAGTCTTTAATGGCCAAATTCTCAAACCATACTTATTGGCGTGATTGAATCCCCCCTTAAACGTAACCGGCAAAACCGGACCCTTACTCACACCATTTGATTTATAACCAACTTTAACATCCCCCGACGCGAAAAAATTTTCAAGAGATTCACCAGTTCCCAAACCGGCGCCAAATGCCCCTCCCCAGATCGGCAACACAAACAAATCATATGATTTGACAATCTCATATACTTCTTTTTTTGAGAACGCGGTAATATTATCTAAAGTCAGCAGGTAGTTACACACACTATTCTGCATATTTTTTATGCGGTCAAAATCAGAAAGCTCGTTGCTCATGGTCATAAATCCTGTATAGCAATGGTGGTGATAGCGATTTCAATATATTTATAAAGACAAACTTAGATTCAATTGATAACTTGCTTACCAATCACTTTTACTTCTTTAACTCCCGTGTCCGGGTTCAGCTGCAATATTTTTATTTCTTGGCCTTTTAACGCAGAGTTAACCAAGTCATTAACAATTTGCTCGCGGTGATTATTGTTTTCATTGTGAAACGGTGTGATAAGCTCAACCAACCAAAGTGCGCCTCCAGCATTTGGCATAATCCCCTTCTCCGGGTTAACTTGAGCATTATTACCCCAATCCTGGGGAGACAAGCGTCCAACCGATAAGAATTTTTTCTCTGATTCCTCGGATAGATATGCCCATAAAGCTGCAGCGATTGGTTTTTGATCCTCGTCTCGATATAGCTTGTACTGACGCAGCAGAATCGGCGGCATAAGTAGCCACTCTAGGTCCGCAAGTGAAAGATAACGATGGATGGAGGACTGACTCATAAGCCAAACAATTTCGCCCATTGTGCTGCTTACAGTTTTCATTGTTTTTGCTTGTGGATTATCTGAGGAAGGAGATGATTGAGAGGTTTTGGTGCTAGTTTTTAAGCCTTCGTTTTTCATAATGAATTCCTTATGATAGCTTTATTAAATACTTAAAATATGATGCGAAAATTAAGTTACAGACTAATTTTCATGTTCGAACTACTTTCGTGTCTTAAGCAATGATTGCCATTGAATAGCATTTTTGTACAGTAGCCTATAGCAGTTTTCTTAATTTACTGGACTCTTAATTTACTGGACTCTTATTTAATTTACTATGCTCTCTTCTCAACGTCAGCCGATGCTTGATCAATATGCAGCGTAAATCTAGCCATTAGTAAGTCAAGGCTACTACAAGTTAGAAACTATAATCTGCCTAAAATCACTGTTAAATTGTTACGATTTGTCTTGTTTTGTTACAAGTTTGTCTTACTTTCTGTAACGAACAAAACAAAGCGATAGCGGTGCCTAAATTAACAATAGGTACTTTTCTAAATACGCTTTACTTACAACCTATTGTATATAGATTTTGACATCGACCGGAAACGGATAAAACTAAAGCAGATAGACTAACGAGAAGATGAATTAACAGATTACAACCTTGAAATTAGATCATTTTTATGTTGTGAAGAAACTTCTACAATCCTATATATGTATCCCAAAGAACATATAATATAAACAGTACGCTCCTCCATTCCATCCGATATCAGCTAATCAGTTTTCCATAATTATAATCACTTATATTTCGATAATTACTCCATAAATCGCCAGCAGCGGCGATATTCTACGAATTTTGTTAGAAGCCTCGCTTATAGAAAAGCGTCAAATTAAATGCCCCACTCAAAGCTGCGTATCAGGTTTCACCCAGAGCGCTAACACTAAAAGAAAATTAAATCAAATCAATGAGTTCAGTAGCTCGATTATTATAATGTCGATTTGTGTGCCAACTTACCAACAGGTCTTTTTCTTGTCAACAATAACGTTTATAACAATTAATTATTGTAAAAATAACTGACATTACTGGTTATTTTTTGCCTAATTAATGAATTAATCTGACTAAAATTAAGACAAATTCGCGGCCACCTGATAGGATTCCTCCTCCTTAAAACCTCAAATTATTGAACGTTAATTGATTCACAAAAAAAGGAACGCAAGGAAAATTTGATGTACTGGATAATATCTATTTTTGTAATTTTATGTTTCGCACAAACACCGACCGCGAACAGCGCCAATCTCGAAGATATCTATACACACTCATTAAAGAATGATCCCAATTTTAAGGTGTCCTATAACGCTTACCGCGCTGGACTTGAAGCTCGACGTTTAGCAAGAGCCGACATGCTGCCGCAAATCACCGCTATCGCCAATCACAATGTCACAGAGAACACTACGGTAGGCGAATTTCCTATAACGCTTGATCACGACCAGAACCCCATCACTCAAGAAGTGCGCGCATTGAGAAGCGTAGACAACGACAAAGACGATACCTCCGGCAAATGGGGCATATCCCTCACCCAGCCTATTTTTAATGCGCCTATCTGGTTTAACTATAAAAAAGGCGTGTTTGAAAGTCAGTTGGCAGAGTTTAAATACACGCAAGAACAAGAAAATCTAATTTATCGAGTTATACAGCACTATTTCGAAGCGCTCAACGCTCACCATATTTCTAAGTTATCCGAAAAGCTTTTAAAATCCGAAACAGAGTTAGTAAAGACCACGGAACGTTTATTTGAAAAAGGCTTGGTAAGTAAAATTGATGTATTTCAAGCGCAGGCCAGCCTCGATACGATTTCAGCGCAACTGCTTAAAGATCAAGATAATTTAAATGAAAAACTAAACGCGATTAGTTACATATCCGGTTTGCCAATAAATAATTTGTCTGAATTAGATAGTAAGGCAGACCCCATTATCAGTTTACCTTTTAATAAGCAGGATATAATGATAAAAGCTTTAAAACAAAATACTGCAATTAGAATTGCAAAGCAGGAAGCAGAAATTGCTTACACGAATTTAGAAGGAGCAAGAGCTTCTCAATTACCAAAACTAGATTTACAACTTAACTATTTCAAATCTAACACTTCAACATCCGAAGTTGATAATGGCCTACCCTTTGAATTTTTCTCTGAAGGCGAAGATTACACAATCACGCTAAACGCCTCTATGCCTATTTATACGGGTGGTCGAATTGATGCAAATAAGCGGCAATCTCGCTACCTATTCCATCAAGCCGAAGAACAGTTCAAAGCCACTGCGGAGGACATAAAATTTAAAACAGATCTCGCGTACAGCAAGAGTGTTCGGAGCGTCGAACACTACCAAGCAATATTAAAAGCTTTAAATTCTAATTTGCAAACGCTAAATGCGACTCAAAAAGGCTATAAAATTGGCAACAATACTTTGAGCGATGTCATTACAGCGACCAAGAATTACTATTATTCGCAGCGGGAATTACATGCGACGGTGCTAACTCATATCTTAACCGTCACTGAACTTAAGTTATTGACCGCAACGTTAAGCCCTGACGATATAACCGGGCTGAACCAACTGCTTACAAACTAACTTCAGCGGCGGAAAGGGCCTGGGTAAGCGCCAATTAAAGAAGCACGATGTCCTATAAAGCAGCATGGATTTTGCTTAGGATGTCTCTACGCACCTTGCGTGACCTCAAGATAAAGTACTGAGTGTACTATGGCTTAAAATATTATTTTGATGTCAATTCATTCTAAGTACTGATAATTGCTTGGCAAAACTGACTAGGAGATCAAACTCCAGGCAGAGAGCTTTGGCTAAGTAACGAGCCTAAGCGTTATAATACATACTCTAGCTTTGAAAGTTCCCTTTCTTAAGGTAGCAACAAAATGAGTCAGCCCGAAATCGATTTACGTAAAACCCTACTCGCTGGTCACCGCGATGAAGATGCTCCACGCCAACAACGAGTGACAGTCTACGAAAGCCACTTAATGAATTTAAATCAGCTGGATGAGAATTTTCAGACAGAGAGTTTAGCACTAGAAAATAAAATAAAAACACTTGAGAGCGATCATATTGCTGAAAAAAAGGGTCGTAAAGCAGTAATAAAAAAAGCACTTGAGGATTTGCGCAAGCAACTTGAGCAAAAACATGTTGAAGACGATGAGGCGTTTGAAGCAACAATGTCCCAAGTTCGCCTCCAATTAACTGAAGAAACAGAAACTTACAAAACTGAGCGTAATATTATTCAGCAAAACATGGAGGCCGCAAGAATTTCGGCAGTAAAGGAGATGTATGAACAAAGTCTTGCAGATTATGAAAGGATTAGCTCACCGTCGGAAAAGCAACACGAATCTATTGATACACTGGAATATATTCTCGCTAGGTTGTCTCGTGTGATCGAAATCGCAGAAAAAAGCGATGAGCATTATGATGACGCGGTCAACTTAAAGAAAAATATTCAACCCATATTAGCAGAGCGCCTCAAACAGATTAGCAGCAAATATCTTTAAACATCTAAAAACGATTGATTGCGTGCCTTATAATGGTGCTTTGTAAGTCGAATATCGATTCGCTACCACACTTTAAATTCTCCGAATAATCCTATGTGATACTGTAATCTGTACCAAGAAAGCACTTACTCTACTCAGTTATATAGGAGCTGAAGTATAGCGGTTGCTTTATACCCAAATCTTCTTAAAAACACATTCAGAGCTGTAACTTATCCGCAGAATCCTTATCTAAACTTTGGCGAACTGGTATTTACTCTCCAGTAAGCAACAAAGAATCCAATTATCACCATTTGACGTAGTATCAACAATAAGACCAACCCGTTTCGGAGGCTACAGCAATGAGTAAAGAAGTCATGTACATCAGCGAAAATGTTGACGACGTGGAAAATGCGGAAAAGGAATTGGAGCAGCAAGGTATAAGCCGTAATGCGATACATATTTTAAGCGAAGACGAATATCAACTCGCCACCCACAACCTCCCATCAATTCCCGATTTTGAAAAATCCGACCTAATACGTAAAGGCTGGATCGGCGCGGGAATCGGCATCACACTTGCTATAATATTTTTGGGACTAACCGCCGTGTTCCAATGGCACGTCGACTATGGCTGGCCTCTTTTTGGTTTCATCGCAGTTATGATAGCCGGCTTTTGCACTTGGGAAGGTGGGCTTATAGGTATCAGCACAACCAACCATCGCTTCGAACCTATTTACGAAAAAATAAAAAAGGGCTCTCATTTAGTATTAGTTAAAACTTCTTCACAAGATGAATCTAAAATAAAATCCGTATTTGACAAGTATTCGTCTTTCAGGCCAGTTTAATTAAGCCGAAAAGCAGGTATTTAATAGATTAAATACTTATGATATGGAAGGAACCACGGCTAAGTAGTAAGTGAAAATATGGAGTTTTTATACGGTTGGCTTCTCAATAGACAACTAATTTATAATTCCGGAATGAAATCGGAATTCAATATCCTCTGATTCGATCAGCGCTTTTTCTATTTCTAAAAAGTGCTGTATACGTTTTTCTATCTCTTCCTGGCTCGCCTCCCGCGCTAAAGAAAGATAATCTTTAAAATGTCTTGACTCCGACTTAAGCAGAGACTCATAAAACTGTTTCAATTCCATATCGAGATGTGGCGCGAGTTTCGCAAAACGCTCGCAGGAACGCGCTTCAATTATTGCACCAATGATTAACGTGTCGACTAAGCGCCCAGGCTCTGAGGTGCGCACATCTTTACGCAATTCAGCTGCGTAGCGTGATGCGGCAATTTGCCTGTAGGGTATGTTGCGTTTGCCCATGATGGCAATAACTTGCTCAAAATGTCGCAACTCTTCACGAGCAAGACGTGACATTTTGTTGAGCAAATCAAAATTTTCGACATAGCGATACATCAAATTGAGCGCGGTGCTCGCCGCTTTTTTTTCACAATTAGCGTGATCAATTAATAGAATTTCGGGGTTGGCTAATGCATTTTGAATCCAGCGGTCTGGCGTTTCACACAGCAAAAACTCTAGTATCGCTTGCATCAAACGAACTCCATAAAATAACGCTCATAGTGCAAGCTAGAAAGGGTATAAAAATCATCGTCGATACGTTTTTTTAATTCTGACAATGGCAAATCGCGCCAATTGCCAAGTATACGACAGCCATAGTTTTCGATATCTAAAATTTGATTGGCCCCGGCGCGAAGCAATTCGAACACCCAAGCCTGCACCGACAAAGCTGGGTCGAAACGAATATTTTGCACTTGCATCTGACGCTGCAAAAGCTCTGGATCAAAAACATCGACACGCTTGTCGACAACCTGCGTCAACAAAGTGTTAATACGATTCATAATACTGCGGCGCTCGTCATCCGTGTAGCCATTCCAAGAAACAATTTCGTAAGAAAAGCGCTTGCACCCCCGGCAAACGGCATCACCAATTCCGGTGGAACAAACGCCTATGCAAGGGGTGCGAACTTTGTCGATCATGGTTGCCTCATAATTAAGCGCAGCAAACTAACAAATTTCTCTCGCGCTTAAAAGCCTATTTGCTGCTGCAGATGTACACTAAAAGCCGGCAATATCTCGCCCTACCCCTATGTCTTTAGACAGCCAATGCTGATTCAGGTAAAATTTGTGCGCGTTTTTACCCAAAACCGACACAGACGATTTCAATAGCTCGTCACGCGGTGATCCCGCCGACCGAGTCTTTCCGAATAAAATACGGCAATAAACTACTATATATAGTGCAAACATTGAGAGGAAACTTCCTGTGCTAGATGCTTATCGTGCGCATGTAAACGAACGTGCAGCCCTTGGTATTCCACCCAAACCCTTATCGGCTGATCAAGTCGCCGAACTTGTTGAGCTTCTAAAAAGCCCCCCTGCTGGAGAAGAAGAAACGCTGATCCACTTGATCAACGAGCGCGTTCCCCCGGGTGTGGACGAAGCGGCCTACGTTAAAGCTGGCTTTTTGACCGCCCTCGTCAAAGATGAAACGAATTCCCCACTTATCGATAAACCCTCGGCAGTAAAACTACTCGGCAGCATGCTCGGAGGGTATAACATCGAAACCCTTATCGGTTTGCTCGACAACGACGAACTGGGAGATCTCGCGGCAGCTGAATTGAAGCACACCTTGCTAATGTTCGACGCTTTTCACGATGTCGAACAGAAAGCAAAAGAAGGCAACGAGCGAGCTAAAAGGATATTGCAAAGTTGGGCTGATGGCGAATGGTTTACTGCCAAAAAAGAAGTTTCGGAATCGATAAAAGTCGCCGTATTTAAAGTTACAGGTGAGACCAATACAGACGACTTAAGTCCGGCACCGGACGCGTGGTCTCGTCCTGATATCCCACTGCATGCGCTCGCCATGTACAAAATGACGCGCGAAGGCCTTGAACCAGAAGAACCCGGCGTTAAAGGACCGATTGCGCAAATAAAGGCGGTAAAAGAAAAAGGCCTACCCGTAGCATTTGTTGGCGACGTCGTCGGTACAGGATCATCACGCAAATCGGCTACAAACTCTGTGTTATGGTATTTCGGCGAAGCGATAGCCGGTGTGCCCAATAAGAACGGTGGTGGAATTTGCATCGGCGGCAAAGTCGCCCCAATTTTTTACAACACGATGGAAGATGCGGGAGCTTTGGTATTTGAGGCGCCAGTCGATGAACTCAATATGGGCGACATTATTGAGATTCGCCCTTACGATGGAAAAATATTAGACGAGTCGGGAAAAGTACTTTCAGAGTTTTCGCTTAAATCGGAAGTGTTACTAGATGAAGTACGCGCGGGTGGGCGCATCAATTTGATTATCGGGCGGGGCCTGACCGCCAAGGCCAGGGAATCCTTGGGCCTGGAACCATCCAGTTTGTTTCGCGCTCCAGCTGCTCCGGAAGATACCGGCAAGGGCTACAGTCTCGCACAAAAAATGGTTGGCCGCGCCTGCGGCGTCGAAGGTATTCGTCCGGGCACCTATTGTGAACCTCTTATGACCACTGTCGGCTCACAAGATACGACAGGCCCAATGACACGTGATGAGCTGAAAGATTTAGCGTGCCTCGGCTTTTCGGCCGACCTCGTCATGCAGTCATTTTGCCATACCGCCGCCTACCCAAAGCCTGTCGATATTGAAACGCAACACAAGTTACCAGATTTCATCATGACGCGCGGTGGCGTCTCGCTGCGAGCCCGCGACGGTATCATTCACTCTTGGCTCAACCGTATGCTTTTGCCCGACACCGTAGGCACTGGGGGAGATTCGCATACCCGCTTCCCAATGGGCATCTCCTTCCCCGCCGGATCTGGTTTAGTAGCCTTTGCGGCAGCAACCGGTGTTATGCCTCTCGATATGCCCGAATCTGTATTGGTTAAATTTAGCGGCAAGATGCAACCCGGCATAACCTTACGCGATCTTGTTCACGCCATTCCTTACTACGCCATCCAACAAGGTCATTTGACGGTCGAAAAGAAAGGCAAAAAGAACGTCTTTTCTGGACGCATTCTCGAAATTGAAGGGCTAGACGGCTTAACAGTAGAACAAGCTTTTGAGCTCTCCGACGCTTCCGCCGAGCGTTCAGCTGCCGGCTGCACTATCAAGCAGTCTGAGGAGGCGATCGCAGAGTACTTGCGTTCCAACATCACCATGTTGCGCTGGATGGTCGCGGAGGGCTACGGAGATGTGCGCACCCTGGAAAGACGCGCGCGTAAAATGGAGGAATGGCTTGCTAAGCCCGTTTTGCTCGAAGCCGATAGCGACGCTGAATACGCAGCTATCATTGAAATTGACCTAAACGAGATTAATGAGCCAATTGTTTGCTGCCCCAACGACCCAGACGATGCGAAGCTATTGTCGGAAGTGGCCGGCGATAAAGTCGATGAGGTTTTTATTGGTTCGTGCATGACCAATATCGGGCATTTTCGCGCAGCAGGAAAGCTCCTTGATGCGAATAAAGATGGCTTAAAAACACGTTTTTGGATGTCTCCGCCGACGCGCATGGATGAGCGCACGCTAATGGAGGAAGGTTACTACAACATATACGGCCGCAATGGCGTGCGCATGGAAATGCCCGGCTGCTCGCTGTGTATGGGTAATCAGGCGCGCGTTGCCGACGGTGCGACGGTATTGTCTACGTCGACGCGTAACTTTCCCAACCGCTTGGGCAACGGCGCAAATGTATATTTGACGTCGGCAGAACTAGCTGCGGTGGGAGGAATTCTCGGCAAACTACCCACGCCCGAGGAGTACCACGCCTATGCCCAAAAAATAGACTCGATGGCAGACGACATATTCCGTTATATGAATTTTGATCAAATAAAATCTTATGTCGACGCCGCAGAGCAAGGAAGACAAATCGCCGCTGTGCAGATTGACGAGGTGCGAATTTAATATTAATTGTTAAGCTGATTTGAGCGTGAGCACTATCCGGTGCTCACGCAATTTTCCGCGATAAAATACACAAAAATTTGTCGAAATTAAGTTTTCTCGACTTCTCGTCTAAGCCTATGAAAAATCTCAAAATATTCATGTCATATCGACCACATCACAGCCACTTGTTGAAATAGGAATACTATTTGAATTAGCCAAGGCCATAAGTTTCGCGTCTTGCTGATCGTTTCACACTATTTTCTTGCCTACCTTTAGCAAATCTAATAATTTTGAGTAATAAGTTTGCTAGCCTCAGTCTAATTACGTTCTATACCACCAAGCCTTCACAGCATTGCTTGGGATTGCTTAGGTACGAAGTTTGACCCGGCATAACTTTAAGAACGATAAATCACACAGAGATTGGCTCTAACATTCGGAGTTTTCAATGAAAAGCAAGATCTTGCTGATTACCCTCCTCGGAGCACTTGTAGCCTGTACAGGCGGCGAGGAAACCAATAACAATTCCAGCTCATCCAGCAGCAGTAGTAGTAGCTCCTCTAGTTCATCTTCAAGTTCCGGAGTTATCGAAAAAAATGAATGGTCTGGTCGCCAGTGGTATCAAGAAACGTGTCAGCGCTGCCACGGCGTTGACGGGTCTGTAGTTACAGACGCTTGGCCAAAAGGTTTAAATATCTCTGAATACGATAGTAATGAACAATTAGCACGTTACATCATTACTGCAATGCCTTCGGGCGAATCTCAACTATGTACGACAGAATTTGGCTGTGCCGAGAAGGTTGCTTCCTATGTTCGAAATACCTTATTCGGTATTCAAGACGAAGAAATTACGCAGAAAGTTGGCCATGCGCCACCACGTGTATTGACTAAAGCACAGTACGCAAACCTTGTGGAAGAGACTTTTCAGCCCGTCATTATGGATACCTCTACGATATACGAGCAACTCGATGATCCGGAATCTGTAGCTGGTTTTGCAAACAACGTGTCCGCGACAATGAACCTCTCCAAATTGGAAAAATACGTCAACATCTCGGAGCAAATTTCAGATCAAGTTGTTGCGGGTTTCGGTCAATTAATGGGCTGCTCCGGAAACAATAACTGTGTTAATTCTTTCATCGACAAATACGCCAAACGCGCATTCAGGCGTGATTTGACCGATGTCGAGCGCGATCAGCTGCGCACACTGTCTGCAACCGGTAAAGACTTCGATCAGAAAATTAAATTAGCGACTCAGGGCATGCTCACATCCGCCTTTACTATTTACGAATCTGTAGTAGACAAGGGGCAAGACGAAGCACAGTTAAGCGGTGTTGAACTTGCTTCGCCCCTGAG
>JANQJB010000024.1 GCA_028281865.1 Marinagarivorans sp. | reverse complement strand
GGGTTACGATGTTTAATCTTATTGTATTCGTCTAAGAAGTTGACGTTATCTTTGTTTACGCTGCGCATATATAAAAATTTACCTAGCATCACAAACCAGGAAATTAGCGCCATAATGCCCAGTAGGAAAATAACCGTCCAACCGCTTGGCCCGGTACTTTTAAACATGACGCTCCATAAACCATCGCCACCGCCAGAGCCCAATTGCTCAGCAGGCTGCACTTTTAATAGCGTGCTTGCCAAACCTTGAGTCGCAACAGCCGTTTTAATCCAGGACTCGTTGCGCTCAATTGACGAAATTGTAAGCTCGTCAATATCACCAACAAAATCGTTGCCTTCGTTTACTGCACCACCAAAACTCCAATTACCTGCCATCGCTTCCAACGCAATTCCAGTAAATGAAGCTTGATTGCCGGCAACATAGAGCGTCATTTTTGTATCGCTGAGGGTAAGCGCAACATGCTGCCAGGTATCAGGTGTAATTGCGGGTGTCGCAGCAGTTTCAAAAACGGTTCCGGAATTTGTTTCTAGCGCCGCAGAAATATTATTGCCATTTAACTTAATTGATAGCGAGTTGTTTCCGTCGCTGCGTTCAAAAATCATCGCGTCAGTTTGCGAACCCAAAGGTTTTACCCAAAAGGCAATCGTCATACCTTTACCAGGAGTAATAGCAAGCGACGGCAAATCCATTATTTTTAAGCGGTTGCCCTGGGCGAAGCTGGCACCTGCGGCAACCACACTTTGATCTACCAACGTGCCGTCAAAATTTGCAGCGTGCGCACCAAAGGCAGTCGAGTCTTGAACAGGAACGCCCTGTTTGAAGTGATAAACCAGCGAAGTGTCGGCATCAAAGGTACCGCCTGCATCCTCATTAGCAACCGCATCCGCATTACCGTAATACATCCACATCCGTTCAGTATTGATACCCGCAGAAATTTTCGGCAGTTTCACCCATATGTAGATAAACTGATTAATTAAATCGAAGTGCTCAATGTGGTGTTTAAGAGGCGTTTTATCATCGTCGGCGATAAAACGTAAATCAGACATGTCTTCCTTTATTAAGAAAAAATCTTCGAAGTTGCCGGAATGCAGCTTTAACAAAACTGCAACATTTTCATTTGTCTCAGTTAAATTTGCGCCGGTCGCAGAAGCATCAATTCCGATTGCCATCCGGTAGGACCAAGCGTCGTTCCACCAAGCAAAAGTAATTGATGGAAAAGAAAAAAATAACAACAAGCAGACTAGACGACTCAGCCTAAACATAGTTGGCTCCCCCAATTGTGAGGCTGCGATTTAAGCAGAACTTTATGAAACTTAAGTGACCAATGTATGACGAAAGCAGTCGTTTTTGATAGAAACAATCCGATAATTATAGTGAGAGCCAGCCAACACTATAGGTGTCCACTAAACAAACTCTTTTATATTCCAAATGCAAATTAAGCACTGAAGTGCTCACAATCTTAGTTTGCCAAAACTCCGATTTACTTCATTTTAATTACAGAATTCGTCATCCAACGAAGCATCGCAACCGTCGCTTTCGTTCAAGACCTCGACACTAAGGTAGGCTTCGACCTCTTGCGACGAAGAATTGGATGCAATTGACTCCGATACCGTATCCGATGCACTGTCCGCAGCACTCGCCGCTGCAGCGGAGGCTCCAGCAACAGCAGCGGATATTCCAGATGACACTGGAACACCGATTGATACCCCGCCAACCTCAATATTTTCTGCATTAAGTACCGCTTGAGCCGCTAGGATTGCGTCACCGGAAGTTCTAATACCGGCATCACCAGCGTCGATTACACCAGAAGGCGCAAACAAGAATACTGAGCCAAGTTCATCTTCCGGAATATCGGGCGTTGACAGCGCTGCAATACCACTGCCCGAAATTGCAGGTGGAAATTCAACCGACACCTTTCCTTCCGCGTCGATAATAACTCTGGGAGGCGGGATCGTAATAGAAGTGGTGGCGCCCTTACCTGCATCGATATCGGCCTCGGAAGACCACAACATGATATCGCCGCCTTGCAAGGTAAATATTCTTTCTTTATTTACGTTCACATCACCCTGGGCAATCGCTTCGATTGAACCCCTGCCCAACGCAACAATCCCTTTTACAAAATCGACTTCGGATGAGCCACTCGATCTATTAACCAGCTCAGTGGGTGCACCAACATTTATTTCCCCTCCAGGCGCAAACATTTTTACACCACCATCTTCTAGAGACTGAATTTTACTTACCGCCAACTCAATATTTCCGTCCCATTCTTCTCCGGGGAACATACGTTCAATTGCGCCATAACTTCTTGCAAAGCCTTGGTCAGCGTCCAACTCGCTCACAGCAAGTGTTGCATTTTCAACGCCTCCAAGACGCACCTCAGCCAATAAAAATTCAAGATCAAGTATTAATTTTTGTTTTTCCGATAAAGCGAGATAGTCAGCTACAGCAAGTTCCGCTTTGGCCGTTATCTCGTCTAGATAAGTTTCTCTAAACTCTTCTAAATTAAATTGTTGGTTTGCCCCGGCAATAAGAGTTAAATTTGCGCTTTCTTCCGGCAAACCCAAATTAAATTGCTGGCCGCGCATTATAATTCCGAGACTGTTTCCAAGGTCGATATCATTTCCTGCTTGAATCAAAAACTCCCCCGGGCCATCTAGTAAAAACGATCTCGGATCATTTGTATTAGTCGGGCGAATATCGCCAAATGAATCTCGGACCAATTCAAAAACCACATCCCTCGTCTGTGATTTTATAATGCTCACATCCTCAACAGAGGTATTTTGTATATTTAAACCAAGATTTCTTAATGTCGATCCAGCACTAATTACCGTAGATTTTGGCGAAAAGTAAACGTTTCCGTTACCGACAACTTGCCCTTCTCGGGCAACAACATAATTCGCGCGGCTGTCATCAATATGCAACGTGGGATTTGTGTGTACCCCTTTACGAGGTAAGTTTCTGAAATCCTGGTTCGAGCCAAATAGTAACTCAATATCACCGCCCTCTGAGCCACGCAGGTCGACACTACCTATATTTGTTTCATCAAACGTTACATTGGGTAAAGATAAAGGGTCGCTATCGGCAGAGCCAAAGTGACGGACAGAAATGTTCCCCGTTTCAGCACCAATCGACTCAAAAATCAAATCTTTGCCTGCCAATAACTCAAAAGTACCTGTCGCACTGGGGAATAAAATAATCTGTTGACCAAGAGAAACATCGCCCGAATAGGCAGTTAAATTATAATTTGGTGGCGCAGCAATAAAAGAATTTGTTGCGTTTTCCGTATCGGGGAAATAACTAAAGTTTTCTGGTTTGGCGGGGACGTGAACGATATCACCACCCACTGAACGAATACTGACTGATGTCTCGTCATCATAGCTAAAAAAGCTTGTGTGATAATCAAATAGCTGATTTGCCAACGGTGGTTGCTGCAAACGACTTTGCGGAGCGCGCGTTTGATCTTGAACTGACTCAATCAATATATTTCGCCGCGCGGAAACATCCAGATTTGCACCGCCGCCCAAAGTAAATATGCTCGATATTTCTCCATTGTCAATAACACCAGCATCAGTCCTAATTTTACCTATTCCATTGCCGATCAAGAATTGAGTTCCAATAATGTTACTACCGGCGATTACTTCAAAATTCCCGCCTTCCCGTAAAATCACTTCCGCTTTAGATTGTTCAAATATCTCTGCTTCGTTAATCACCTGAATCGTCGAACCGAATTCATCAAATGATTGCAGTGTGACGTCCGCATTTGGTTGGCCGGTATTCGGCGCAGCAATTAACACATCTTGAATTTTTCCTCCAACACGTACATGAGTATCTCCACCACCCATTGCAGCAATACCAAAAAATTTATTCGGTATAATAGCCCACGTGGGCAGTAACTCATTTCGCGCAGCATCAGAGCCCACACGCATTAACCAATCTGCGTGTGAACGAGGTTTGCTATTGTCTACAACGAGCAAGTCGCCGTTCGCCTCGATATTAATATTTCCACCAAACTCCGGATAAATCGGCACATTAGGAAAATATTCGAGCCCTAAGGATTCCAATGGAATACCTGGGCCATCCGGCTCAAATAACATATTCAATAAACTGCCATCACCATTGAAAGGCGGTGCCGAAGGAGGGTATTTTTCTATAAGTTCGGCAACAGTTTCCAATGTCGGTGCGTTGTCGATACGACCGTGAGTATAAATACCAACACTAGTATCCGCTAAATTGATATCCTTACCGGCACTGATATTGATGTCCCCAACACCGGTCGTCAAAAGGGAATTTTCAGCAAAATTTATATCACCAGCGCCGTCTATTACGCTTAATACATCTGCCGACTCAAAATCTCTTCCAGCGGTAAAATTGAAATCCCACATACCAGCGGTAATAACATCAAGTTTCGCTTCGCAACCGGGAGTGATCACACATAAGTCAGCCGGAGCTGCTCTATTTAATGCGCCAGACAAATAAGAATTTAGGCCTAAACCATCACCGAAAGGATCATTGATCGAGACATCTTCCGCGGATGAAATCGTAAGTACTGCTCCACTATCGCTGTCGCCAAATCGATAGTCAGTGAAAAGGATACCGCCTAAATCTTTATTTACGAGTTCTATCGTAATGGACTCACTGCTATGAATTTCTATTCCAGGTTTAATTTGAAAATAAGGATCTTCACTTAGTCTGCCCAAGGAAGATGTATCGATATTACTTAAATAAGTGTTCGCTTCCTCTACCAAGGCTGCAAAAATATCTTCATTCAATATTCCCGATACAAATAAATTTGATTCTTCCTCATCCATGTCGAAAAATTGATAAATTTCCAAAGACAGTTCACCGGCATTTCTATCATCAGGGCTCGAATTATCATGACTTAAGCGCACTTCTGAATTCAGTACACTATCGCCCAAATTATCTCGGCTCAACCGAAACTTGACCTTTCCTCCTTGCTCAGTCTCACTATTTGAAGATACATTAATTAAACTTCCCTCGGCTAAACGCAAAGACCCTTCACGCGATTCAATTTTTACGAGACCTCCTTTTGCTTGTGCAATATCTGTATCTGGGGCGTTTGTACCTGCAACATCTACACTAGCGTCAATTGATGTGGTCTCATTAATTTCGATATCTTCACGCGCGATTAATTCGACGCTTCCACTGACCGCTCCAGAAGCATCAAGATCGCCATGCAAAATTATCGCGCCACTATCAGCAACAATTTTTATTCTCTCTGAAACAATCGTTTCTGCAGCAGCGAGATTAAATTCGCCTTCCGACAAAGCAACATCAACAGAGCGATTAAACCCACGCGAGGTTGACATCTGACTAATAACTGAAGCACTGATATTTGGGGCGGAGAGACTGAGGCTCCCACCATTTTCGGCCCATAAGGAATCGCCCGTAAAGGTGAGTCCATCTTTAGCATCAATGTGAATTTCACCTCCCTGACTTCCTGACACATCAATCATCGCGCTCGACACAATATTCACTGGCCCTTGCAGGCTCTGTAGATTAAAACTTCCCCCTTCCGTTGCACTGGATAAATCTTCGAACAAAAAGTCTGTGCCAGACAAATCGATAAAAGCTTGTTCTCCTATTTGAATGCCAGCTAAGCCATCAGCTTGAACGTCATCCTGCATTCCAGTCATCGTGTCATCCTCTCCAGCTGTTACCTCGTCTGGCTTACCCAACGCGAGAACACGCAACTTGCCGGAAGGGAGAACAATACTCGAATTAATTTCTACCGCGGAAGCTATAACATCCAATGACGAGCCCAACGCATTTAAATTTGGTACAGACTCTGAAGCAAACGTATTATCGAAACTCAAAGCAGCAGACAAAAATTGCAGCAACGTATCACTACCGTTAAGTAACGATAATAATGGCGTATCGATGTACAGCTCCGTAACACCATCACCGTAAAACGAAAAATCGGAAACTGAGCCTATATAACTCGATGCATTAAGTTCAACACTGTCAAAACCAGAAAGAGAAAAGCTTGTATCGATTCCCAAATCTAAATCGGAACTACCTAAAAGAATCGACTCAGCCCATATTGCCAATTTTCCTTCAGTTGTTTCTAATTCCATCGCTTCAGGGTCAATACCAAAGTTTTTAAGCGCAACCTGAGCAGATGCATTTAAAGTTACGTCGAACATTCCCTGGTGACTAACAAAACCAGGCGAGTCAATCGAAATATTTTGCGCTGCAATATCCAGATTGCCACTAAATATCAGTGGCGCAGCACTGCGCAAATTAATATCTTCGTAATTGCCTGAAAACAACCCGACATCTAATAAACTCGCTTCCAAGCCCAAATCGTCACCGATGGATAATGCCGCAGCGCCTAAACTGAGCTGTTTTACTTGACCCGCAACAAAAGACCCGTTAAGCAAAGATAACTTACCGCTGGTATCCAATATTATTGCGGCGTCGGAAGACATCGTTGCGCCGTTTTGTAGTTCGACGAAGGCTTCACTACTTTCCGGTAAATCAGTACGGACTAAACTTAAGCCAGTGTTCGACGATACTGCAACAATACTCCCCTCACCATCGACCCCGTATATCTGAGATTCCGCTATGGCTTCACCCGTTGAATTAATCGCAGCGTTTTCTCCAATTTGTATCTCCTCTTTAGCGACTAAAATTAATTCGCTAGCAGAAACAACTTCGTTTTCACCCAATTTAATGCTGTCGGATTCGATAATAATATTCTCAGCTAATCCACTAGAATCAAGTTCAAAGGAACCGCCAAAAAGAAGGCGTCGAAAACTAAAATCACCAAATTTAGTGGGTGAAAGACCAACTGAGTCTTCTTCAAAAAAGGCGTTGTCAGAGGATAAGACGAGATTGTCCGCAGAAACCGCTAAGCTTCCCGCGTTGTCTTCAAACCCCTGCGCCAATACGTCAGCTTCTATAGTCAACCCCGATTCAGCAAACAGCGTTAAATTACCTCCCGTGCTCGGTAATTGAACGGCTGAGCTCACTCGCGATTGAGAAAAAAACCGATTAGCATCGCTTAAAAGTAACTGGCTGCGCTGCAATGCAATTTCGCCCTTTTCAATGCGGAAACCGCTCCAAGAACTATCAAGCAAATCGGTATTAGCTGATCCAAATTTTCCCGCAACAATTTTCGTCCCATCGACATCCACCAACTCATCAAATTCACCCATTTGCGTCACGTCAGTTGGCGTGACTAAATAAGCGTTGGGCAATAACGCATAGCGGGGCGGTAGAATTGCATATTCGCCATCCGGAACAAGATCGGAGCCTGTGACAGTGATGGTTTGACCAACATTATATTGACTGCCAAAGTCTTCCATTCTATCGACGGGCGCATACAGGGAATTAAAACCCTCCGAGGAATTTCGGACAATAGCAAAACTCTCACCCGAAGAATTGCCGTCGAGGACATCGGCTGATCCACCGGGACCCGGAATAAATTCCGACGCAAATACCGTTCCCCCACCCGATAAATCAATAACCGCTCCTGATTGCAAATCAACAACATCAGAGCTTAGGCGAATATTCTTTTGCGGTAAAATAATCTCGCCTTGCGACTCATCGGGAGCCATAGACAAAACAAAATTTCCAAGCGGAGCTTCGTAGATCCACGATGAACCTAACGCCTGTGTTCTGCCAAAGGGCACCGCCTCGTCTCCTAACGAAACAGAAGTAATACTCGAGTCTTCCAATATTAATTTATCGCGAGCTTGCAAATTAATTGTGCCTAAAGGCGCAAATAGCGCTGAGCCCTGAATAATTTCATCAGCTTCAACACTGATGCTGCCCCCGATCGACAATACCGTTTCCGGATCATTGCGCGATGGAGCAAACGCTATTCTTCCACCCGATTCGGGTTCGCTATGGAACCTAAAGCTATTTAAAGTCACCGGCGACACTTGCGACGCAACCACATTCAAATTAAGCGGGACAGAAAAACTGCCTTCTGGGAAAAAGCGATCCCTTGGATTTCCGCGATAGCTATTCAAGCGCACACCATGACGTCCTTCTAGTGTGACAAAATTCGCTCCCGATACATGGTTTACACCGAATAGGTCGATAAACTCGCCATCAAAAGAAAGTAAATTATCTCCTTCTATTACATCAAAGCTTAATAAGCTCTCTTCGGTAAAACTGTCATTTTCAAAGGTATTACCGATTGATAAATAAGGCGCGGACAAACGAATATTTTTGCCTTCCAATTCCTCATCGACAACAAAATGCGGCGTTTTTAGATTTAGCGCATAATCAAGACCTAGATCGAGTTCATCAATAAAGAGAATAGAGCCGTAGGATTCGTCACCCCCGATCCTCAATATTTCTCTCGGCACTTTATCGTAGTCGATCGCGTTGCGAACCTCTAATTCAAGCGCTCCAAAGCCCCCACCCTCGATATTTTTTTCACTTAAATAAACAGCATTTTGTTGAAGCACGCCATCAAATCCCGCATTTTGAATAATATTCCATACGTCTCCAAAGCCGGTTAATTCTGCGCTTGTCGAGTCTCTCTCCACTATGCCCTCGGGCATTAAAATTTTTGGATCGCTGCCAACTTTAATTGTTGGCGCATAGATTTTTTGCACATTGTTTGACAAGCCGGACAAGCGCGACCGACTAATTTGTGTATTTAAATCTTCGGGGTTCATCGTAATCCGCAATGTGCCCCCAGCTTGCCCAGCTAGATCTGCGGCTTGAGCGAGTAAAACACCATCTAAAATCATCGAATCAACGGTGGACAGTTCAATATTGCCCGGCTTTGCAACCACTGGTACTTGAGCAAGACTTACCAGGCCTCTCAAGTCAGTTTGAGCTAATTCAGCAAAGGCGAAAGCACCACTTGCATTCACCAGAGAGCCAAACTCTTGCAAAATAAACCCATTAATCGCAGACAACGATACCGTGCCACCATCCACTGCCTTGAAATTCACTTGCCCGTCATCCGTTGTCGGAAGTGAAATTAAGCGTCCGCTAACATCGATTACGCTATTTCTGCCAAGCAAAATACCTGTTTGACGAGAGATAATTCGACCACCGGCAGAAGCGATCGAAACACTTGCACCCGGTGCAATGATTTTTCCATCAAACAATAATCCTCGGCCGGAAATATCGATATTGGCGCCCGGGTCAAAAGTCAAACTGGAATTTGTACCTAACAGAAAATTGGAAGTAATTTTTAAATCTACCGGCTGGCGCTCGTAATCAAACGCTTGCCCTAAAGAAAAATAATCATCTACCGCTGCACCCAGCGGGATTTCAAATATAGAATTTAGGCCGTTGATATCTTCGTCCAAATAATTCAGCTGTTGAAATTCGATTTCAGTACCTGCCTTAATTGCAGTTCCCTCCAAATCCGCGCGCAGTTCAAAAAGAGAGAAACCAAAGCTGTTAAATAAATCAGGGGATAAATAAAGAACGTTGTCTTCAACTGCATTAGAATTGTCTAACTGGCCTATTTCAAAAGCCGGCGCTTGCAAGAAAAGGCTGCCGCCTTGCTGCATGGCGTAACTTTTAAAAATACCGTCATTTAAAAATTTACTCTCCCTAAAGTTTGTCGAATTCTGCGCTTGTAAGCTTATATCACCTCCTACTCCGGGATGCAAAATACCATCCGAGTCAATATGGAGGCCCGCGCTGGTATCTATCTCCACACCGTTTTCGATAATCAAACTACCTGCAGCAAGTGCAGAAAAGTTACCGCCGTCAATAAACATCGGTAATTCTGGGACTTTACCGACTACGGCCGGACTGTCATTAATAAGCTCACCACGCAAATCAACTTCAGCAGTCTCATAAAAAATGATCGGACGGTCATCAAAAAATTTGGGGCTGGAACCATCAAACTGAATAAAATCGCGTGTCTCAAAACTAACGTTCCCTCCAGTCGAGGAAATTTTGCCAAAGATATGAATTGCAGCCGACAAATCTTCTTCCGTAGGATCGCTGACTTCCAAAGGACTTCCAGTTTCACTATTTGTCGATTCGGAACCCATTGAGTCTGTGGACATGGGATTGTCAGTGACCCTTCCGGCAACCAAGTCAAAATTGGCACCTTTGGGAAGTAGCAAATGCGCGTCTTCAGTTAAAGTTACGGCGCCTGGAGTAATAATCTGTGTATCAGTAATATTAGCGTCGTTGAAAAAATTCTCAGCAAACTTAATCGGTGCAGAAGCAAGATCACTCGCTTCATTTTCAAGTTCGTCCAGAAAAGCCAAATATTCTTCTTCACTAACAAACTCAATATTTTGGTTTATATCATCCTCGCTCTCGAAGCCCACTTCAAAAA
Source organism: Marinagarivorans sp. (assembly GCA_028281865.1). GTDB lineage: Bacteria > Pseudomonadota > Gammaproteobacteria > Pseudomonadales > Cellvibrionaceae > JANQJB01. The sequence goes on along the minus strand of JANQJB010000024.1, from coordinate 38,661 downwards.
AACCGATATCGAAATACAACGAGCCGCCATGGGGCAGTTTGTCCATTTCGCGCTGCAACGGCCCACTGACATTTTTTGCTTCAACCGAACCAAAAAAATCGACCGAGGCGCCAAGGATGCCTAAATGCCCCGCATTTTTTCCTTCGACATACGGATCGACTGCTTCCTGCCAGCCCGGAAATCGTGGGTCAACAAGCCCTTCATAAATAATATTCGGGTCGGCCTCACTGATATCGACAATGCTACCTTGATAAATCAGTTTCGAGGTTTCAAGCAAGCCACCGGCATGCCTAATTTCGCCGCCGCTTAAATCAAGTTTTGCGCTCTGAGAAATAAAAACATTGCCATCAGACAACATTTCGATATCACCGCCTTCAGATAAACGCTCCTCTACACTGCGCGTAATATTATCTAACTCGCCCTGAATATCGGCAAAATCCGTTCCCTTGGAAACATCGACGGTGATTGTTTCGTTGCGCAGCGGACCGTCGCGCTGCAAAGGCGCGTCTCTTAATTCTGTACCCGTTAATTTCACCGAAACAGTTCTGCGACTAATCGGCAGGTCGTCGGAATATCCCGACACATCCAACGTAACATCGTCACCGATAGCAATTTTGCTATCGGTATCAATGATACCTGGGTTTACCGCTTGTGCCGGCTTTTCCACAGCGCGTAGCGAAATTAATCCGCCTTTCGCACTCACACTTGCGCCATCGCTTATCGCGATATCACCACCCATAATTTCCACAATAGGTTTTTCTTGAACTTGCGCGTCGACAGCAACGTCGCTGGAGTCCTCAACCGTTACTTCCGTTACAGAGTTACTGCCACTAATATTCACCTCGCCCGAAACTGAAGCAACGGGCAAGACTTTAGCGCTTACCGTTTGTCCAGACGCGCCATCGACCAAGGGACCTAAACCAATGTAGCTTCCCACCTCTTCGGGAATGGAACTGTCGAGCCCCGAAATTTCAATGATGTTTCTCAGTTCCGCCCCGGTTTCACGCGGAGCTGACCGCGCAATTAAACGTACTGAACCATTAACACTCACGCTTGTTGTAGCGGAAACCCTGCCCTGCTGATTAACCGCCTGCCCCAATAACGTCGCATTGCCCCTGCGAGCAATAATTTCACCCGATGCGTGATTGGTAACATTACCGCCGTCACTTACCTCAACTAAAAAACCGCGCAGTTTTGGATCCAGATCCGACGCAACCAAATAAATTTTATCCTTAGTCGCTACAACTAATACCTGCCCATCTTCAACTTCGATTTTCCCTGAATTTTCAACTTTTGTCCCAAAAAGAAAAACACTGCTACCCGACTTGCTACGAATCTCAGCACCGGCATCAATAATAATTCCACCTTCTGGAATAGCATCATCGTCTATGAAGTCCGGCTTAATCGGGTTGCCATCTTTGTCGGTAAAATATTTGTTTTCAAAAGCTGCTTCCGAATTTGAAATGGCCTGAGCAAAAGACCCATTGATAAAATATTGGTCTTCATCAGTGAGCTGTAGCGTCGAGGCAATTAGTCCATTTACATCCACCAACGCATCTTCGCCAAATAAAATTCCGTTGGGGTTAATCAGATATACCGAGCCATTTGCTTTCAAGGAACCCAATATTTGGCTTGGGTCTTGCGAAAATATTTTATTGAGCGCTATCGCGTCTGAATTGACTTGCAGGAATTCAACTTCACTATTTTTACCGATATTAAAACTTTCCCAATTAAAAACAGCCTTTTCTTTTAGCTGTTCCACAAGCATTTTGGAAACAGTCTGATCACCTTGATTAAAAGAAGTAATTTTCGGTAAATGTTTAGCTTGGTCGACATCAGTAGTCCAAGTACCGGACTTAAACTGCGGCAGGTTATTTTGCGGGATTGGATCCACTGCATTCGCAAAAAAAGAAAATACAATAAAATAAATTACACAGATAAAAACAAACTTTCGGCTAATGGCAGTGCTTTTCATAAAATGCTTCACGATTAAAATAGATAGCGTAATCTTAAGTGGCCACGGACATCACCACTTTCAATTTCACCTACGTCGTCGTCCGCACGACCGAAATCACCTTTCAACTCAAAACCGAGCTTGTGCGACAAGGATAAACCTAATCCATAGCTAAATAACTCCGAAGTTTCCGGCACACTTGGATCGGGCTCTATTATTTGCACAGCACCTAAATCGGCAAACAAATAAAAATCCAACTCTAAGCCCGCAGGCCCTTTCCATTTCGATATTTGATGCGGTTTAATATGCAACTCTGTGGAAAAAGATGAGCCAAAATCGCCGAGCAACTGCGATTCATAAAAACCGCGCACCGAACGCGATCCACCAACACTGAACTGTTCGTTGCTTATCAACAAATCGTCTGTTAGTTGAAATTTTAGTTTGTTATGCCATTCGAAAAATTCACCAAAACGATCCACCCGGCGAGCCGTGCCTTCTAGATACATAAAATGCGGATCGGCACCACAAAAAACTGAATCATCTTCCTCTGGACTGAAACCACATAACAACTCATTGGGGCTAACCGGATCGGCACCTGAATTACCGCGTTTTCGAATTTGATCAATGGTGACCTGTCCACTCTTTCTTTTGGCAAAAAACTCCTCCGTCGTATTAGAAGAAAGCGGCAAACCAAAAACAAAGCCAAGAGAAAAACTTTGCAAAACACTTGCAGAAAACTTGCTGTGATTAAAGGCGACATTACCAATGGCATACTCAACCGTTGTTTCGCTGACCTCTCCACCTAAAATTGACTCGTCAAAACTCTTGTAGTCAAAACCAAACGAAAGCGACTGACTTTTTATCGGCGTTGCCGCAACCGAATATAAATAACGTACACCCGAAAGAATTCCATCACCCAGTACGCTTAAATCACCGACATTCGTGACAACATCGGTATTGGATAGCACGCCATAAATTACCAAACGATCTTTCTTTCTATTAACAGGCAATAAATACGTAAGCGCCATTACCTGCACTTCATCTGTTTGCTCGGGCGTAGCTTGAAACTGCAGCCCAATACTATGAAATTTTTGCCACAAATTATCATAGTGCACGTTCAAAGCTGCGCGTGATTCTGTTGTACTCTCGGACGCATCATTATTGAACTCAATTTCCCCATGCATTGGAAACGTGTCATCCACCATTAGCTCAATTTCAACGGTTCCAGGCGTTTTACCAGGCTTCATCACTGGCGTAATGGATAAGTCGGGAGTAATGGAATTTAAGGCAACAATCTCTTCTTGCAGTGTACCCAAGTCAGGCGTTGTCCCTTTTTTTACGGTTGGTACTAGATGCTCGATATTTTTAATCGAAAAATAATCTGCTTCCGAGATACGCAACCGTGATATGCGGCCTTCTGTCACCTTAAGCGACACCACGCCCTCTAGTACATCTTGTTCGGGTATATCCACAAAGACGGTAGGGTAGCCTTTATCTTTGTATAATCTTTCTAATGCAACCGCAGCCTTCTCCACGTCAGCGATTGTTTTTTTTGAGCCCAACAGCGGATAAAGCTCTTGCTCCACATCTTTAATATCGATCAGCGACACCCCATCGACGCGGTACTCCCAAATATCAAACTCTAATTCAGCACGAGCACTCGAAACCCAAAACCCCAGTATTAGGGCACATGCGCCGACGGCAGAAAAAAATATATCTTTCAAGACCTTACCTTAAGCTTTCTTTCGAAAATCATGCATTTTAAGCGATTTATAATGAAAGAAAGATGACACTTTTAGCCCAATGAAAATTGTATTTTGAGAAAAATTATTTATTCAACACAAAAATTTCTGTTAAAAAAATATAAAAATGGGAAACCAACAACGGAGAACTTTTGGAGCGGCTTTGAAATTGCCAAAAGGAAAAATTGCTTGCGCAATTATATTGGAGGTGAAAACAATCCATTAATGTACATCATTATTAGACTCCGTCCCGTACCCCGAAATATTTCGTACAGTAATATTTCCTCTTTGATATACACAAAAAGGCCCGCCATATGGCGGGCCTTTTAAGAAAGCGTTGCGCTTTCGACTAAAACTTAGTGCTCTGCGTTAGGAACAGAGAAGTCAGTTTTAGAGCTGTCACGTGGAACGATAATTTGGAAAGAATCGTTTTGTGGATGCTCCCACTGAGCTACAGGCCAAGTTTCGTCGAACCAAACTGGACCAGTTGCAGAAGTGCCGTCACCGTCTGGATCAGCGATGTCACCAGTTGCAGAAAGTGAACCGGTGTAACCGAAGTGGAAGTCAACTTTATCGTTAGCGATTTTCAACTCACCTGGGTCAGCAAGGTTAACGCGAAGCGCTTTCAAGATGTTCAACTTGTCGCCAGTTGGTGCATTAACGCCACTGTTACGCCATTGCATAGATACCGCACCCCAGTGGAAGTAGTTACCCATTGCAGTGTTAGCTAGAGTAGGAGCAGCATTGTCGATAGCGATGAAAGTCCACTTGTCAGAGTTCTTCTCAAGAGATTGAACACCGATGGCCCACAAGTTTTGATCTTGTGCTTCTTCCAAACAAGAAGTTACGTTACCAGAACCACTGTTTTCGAAAACAACTTTGTCGCCAGCAGCGCCTGAAACTTTACCAGGTGAACCAACTTGGTTGTTAGGATCAGCAGGAGTACCGAATGGGAACGCACAAGAAGAACCTTGGTTAATTACTTGGTCACCAGGAGGTACATCAGTAGTCAAGTCTTCACCGATATCAACGCCAACACAAGGAGTATTATCAGTTGCGATCAAGCTACAGTTGGCAGAAGTAGTCGGGCAGTTCATGATGTTCAAGTTATGAGTTGCTTGAGTACCAGAACCGTTTACACGACGACAGATGTGAACACGTGAATCAGCAGGAGCCGTTACGCCTGGGAAGCTAGTTAAGCCGTGAGAAGAACCACCGATTGCATCGTAGTAGCTAAGGTCACCCCAGTTGTTCATGGCAATGTTAGAGTAAAGGGCAGCTAATTGCTCTTTAGTCAATGAAGGCATTGCAGCGCGGTAAGCAGCGCGTTTTGCGTCGTCACCTAGGAAGTCAGACTCTGGTTGGAATACATCAATGCCGCTTGCGCCATCAGTATCAGTGTCTTTGCCTTGGGCAATTTGAAGAGCAACATAAAGCGCTTTAGTTACTGGAACACCGAAAGTCAATTGCGTGATAGCGGCAGAGTCAAGCTTGCCAACACAGTCAGAATCACAAGGAGTGAAGCCAGCACTTACGTTAGGAGCAACGAAAACGTCGGGAGGAAGATCAGAAGTACCTGCATCAGAAAGTACAACTTCAACGTCGCCACAACCCGTGTATTGGTTACCGTTTACTAACGCAGCACAACCACCGCCAACAGCGCCAGAAGCAGCGTTTGAAAGATCAAGTTGATCACCCGCAACTTCGTTTGCTACCGGGCCAACACCTTGGAATGATCCACCTTGTGAACGCTTTCTGAAAAGAACTTTTTGGTTAGCAGCAATAGGAAGACCAGTGAAAGCAGCAGCAGTCTCGTCAACAGTACAGTAGTAAGCTGCACGAGATTTTGAAGGGAAGCTAGTGTCGCTAGAAAATTCAGTGTAGTCATTTGCAGTAGTGTCACAAATGCTTTGAATCATAGTGCGAAGAAGCTTGTCTGGAGCAGTAGCACCTGAGATATTGATCGTTAGATCAGGTGTGTCGTTCCATGGCTCTAGAGCCACAACGTTCATTGAAGCGGCAGCAACAGAAGCAGCAGCAACTAATTTAAGCATATTTTTCATAAGTAAAATCTCATTGAAATTGATAATGGAGAAAGGTAATAAAAACTTTTCACATAATCATTGCGCCGCAAAAAACCATGCGGGTTTAAATACGGCGCTTTTTTGATTGAGCTTTAACAATTAAGCCTTGCGACGACGAGCCGCACCAGCCAAACCTAGTAAAGCTGAACCAAATAACCAAGCCGCTGCGGGAACTGGAATTGCAGAAAACTCGATTGTAGTGCCGTCAAACGTCCAAGTACCGTAAGGAGTGAACGTGCCGTTATCAGCCAAACCAGCAAAGTTCAAAGTCTCACCTAACGCCGCAGTAACATCAAAACCAGTTGCTGAGTTGAAATTATCCAAGCTAAATTGCTCCTGAGCGTCTTTGTTTTGTACGTTAAAAAATTGGTCAGTATTAGCGCCGTAATTGCTATCGCCATTGTTTACAGTTCCACCAAAACCAGTAGCTGAATTGTAATCTTTGAGAGGCAATGTATTGATAGTAAGAGGATCTATGGAGCTAGTGCTACCGATCATGCTGTTCACAAAAGAACCGTCGTCAAGAGAAGTACGACCGTAGACAGTCCAACGCAAATTGTCGCCAGACATATTGCTGAATGCATTACCAACGTTAAAGCTTAATGAAGTTGGTGAACCTGCCGTAGAAAAACCTGGGATATCGTAGGTAAAACCAGTGGCATCGCCCAAATCTTGATAAAAAGTTTCAAAACGGTTTGGATCAGAAGCGTCAGTTGAAGCATTGAATGCAACAAATAACAACTCACCTGAGAAGAAAACGCCATTGCCAGGATCTGCAGCAGAACCGCCAAAATCCCAAGCAGCATTAGCGCCAGTGCTAGCAGCAACCAAAGCAACTGCAGCAGCTAATTTGTTTAATTTCATATTTAACTCCTAGAGTTTAACTAGTATTCAACCCGTGTCGAACCGATTACCCTCAAATTCGAGTAGGGTCGGTATTTACCCGGTAAATGTTGTCAAAGCAGTAAAACAAAGTCCAACTTTGACGGCGCATACTCTATAGGAATCAAGGTGTTCGTAGGTTACGGATAGGTGAAATTTTAAAGAAAATTTTGTTGCGTTAGTGTCATTATTGGTTATTTTTTAATCTTAATTATGACAAAATGTAACATATGTATAAATACCGAAAAAAAGAATTAAATCGAAATTAAATTTAAATACTTTTGAGATTAAATTTAATTGCAAAAGTGAAATAAAACAGAACTCTAAAAGCTCGCGACCCGCGCAAATGCCTTGTGGTTTTCAACAAAGCAATCGACGAAATGTGAAGGCATAACTTTGCGAAGATGGGAACGGACTCAAAAACCACTTATCTCTATGCGTGTTCTTGATACTTATTGCTTCGTTCTCATTATTCAGCGAGCAAATAGATATTCTTAATCTCCCGCCCATTACATTGCAGTTCCACGGTAGCGCCTGACAAAAGAGCTCCCATCATTAGACTTGTCTGGGTATTAAACCTACTTTCAATTCTCACTAGATTAGCCGTCACAAACAACTGCTTGTGAAATTCATCCCAGGAGCTTGATGGCTGAGACCCAATTCCATTGGCTTGATCTAGGGCATATCCAACACTCCCATGCTTGAACCAAAGAGGAAAGGGATCGTTAGTACATGTGGACCCGGACCAATTTCCCCCAGCCGCATCCACCTTTACGTTTAACGCAAGATCTCCATCGACTGTCGTAGTATTAATCCATAAAATTTTTCCCTTGTAAGCGTTCGTCGATACTGACAACAAGCATAAAGCTAAAACTATCAAAACTTTAGTATTCATTTAGCTCTCCTAAATGTTAATTTATTTGACAAATCAAAAAATTGATTAATCAAGGGGTCAGACCAGAATCAACGTCTCTGACCTCTTGATTATATTAGCGATATAGATTTTATTGTGCGCTGATCATTATAATCACAGGTCAATTCGACATCCTGCCCAGCCAATTGCGCTGCTATAGCTATCGAAATAAATGAATTATATTGAGCTAAAGCAGCTGGGGCGGCGATTTCCAGGTACCCTGCACTGTCCTGCGTAGGGTCAGGAAACCAGCCGGCCACTTCAGCCCGCCAAGCGACAGCTTCATTCTTTATCAAAAAGGAACTCGTCGTCGGGTCGCATCCTGATATCGGTGTTGTAGCGTCAGTCGTGACCGTGATACTTACGTGGGAACCTAATACTCCACCGCTAACGGAACGAACTGAATTTACCTTACCTATTAAACCTGCATGAGAACCACAAACATAAAAAACTAGAAAAAATAAAATAAATTTCATAAATTTAAATCCCCTCATATCTATTTAAAAAGAATCAAGGGGTTAGAAACCTAAGAGACCTTGATTTCCTATATTTTTCAGATTTTCTGTCTCCACCCCATTTCCGGTTATTAATCTTTCGTCCAAGCATTGATTCCACTTCCTCAGTAAATTTAGGTTCGCTTAGAGACCACTCTTTATTTCCTTGCCATTTCTTTCTCCTTTTGAGTTTGTAAATTCCTAAATTACAATTTCGTTCCGTTAAAAAATAATTTTAAAATCATTCGCCAATCAAGGTATCTGACCTCTTGATCGTTAACCTTGATCGCTTGCTTAGTCCACAGGGAACTTAATCTCGCCAATTTCTCCAGCAGTAAAACAAGCTATCTCAACATTCATATCGGCAAGTATTGCAGATAATGCTAGACTATAAACCATTTGAAATGCAGCAGTATCTGCATCTATTACAGACTGCTTGGCCCAATCTTCGAAAGAACTATTTGCAAGCTCTTGTAACCGTTGCGGAAATGCCCGATTACGATAAATAAGCCCTAGTGGGGAAGAGGGTTGACATTGCGTTCCTTGAAACACTCCGTTGGCTTGGTCAATTTGAACTAAAAAGCTGTAGCCACCATACTCTCGCTTGATACGAATATTCTTAATTTTTCCTGTATACGTATCGCAAAACGCAACGTGCGAAAATAATACGAAAACAAAAAACAAATACTTCATAAGCAACTCCAGAACAAATATCAATCCAATTAACTTGTTTAAATGCTAATCATAAATCAAGGTCTCTGATCTCTCCAATTAACAAAAATAAAACTAGTAGAACTAGTAGAAACCTAATAAAACAAAGGATGATCTGCTACCCCTTGATCTGCTTGATTCTTAGCACCACTCCAAAGCACAACTCATACAGTTTTCCAAACCTAAATTTGCAATTTGGATAAAGGTTTTAGGAATATAAGAAATTAACTTATCCCCCTCTCTTTGAACCCAAAACTCCGGAGGAGGGACATCATCAGAATCAAAAAAACCATCTGAAAGCTCCTCAGCTACTCCATCATACATAGTCGCAGACGGAGAAAAAGAAATTAGCTTTCCTTCAAAATTAGAATCAAATGAATTTAGACCTGGGAATACATACTCCCTAGAGCTAATCACATTCTCAACCACATCAAAAAATACATTCAAAAAGTCGTTATCTTTTTTCTTGCCATTAAAAAGTTCAAATAAAAGGCCTTTCTCGCAAGCTTTCCATAAATCATCATTGCTTAGCTTATCCAAGCTAAGGTCGAGATCATTGTTCATAGTCTAAGATTATCCAATATTCTTAATCGTGTTTGAAAAACTTCGGATGTTTTCGTGCCAGCTTTGTTTCCGCCAACACTTTGATCTTACCCCCTTGATTTATTAAACTACTAAAGGTCCCAATTCTTCATTTGTAAAATATCTGGTATCCTCATCTGAAGCAGGCTCCATACCTCCGAAAAAACTAGAAACATTACAATTTACGGCAAGCTTTTTCACATACGCATGTAACTGTTTTATAAGTGTAGCTGTACTAATATTTTTAAGCTCATTAGAGTTGAAATTAAAGTCAATATCACATTGATTGCCATACTTCATGAGTCGTAATTGTACCCTTGGTAAAATAAGACTCTCTAACTTCATAGCTTCTACATCGACTAAGATCGCAACATCTCCATCAAAACTTAAAAAGCTCTCTATTCCCTTATCAGAAATTTCATTCCCCTCAAATACAGAAATATTTTCACTACAGTCAACACCTAAGACTCCTTCAAAACTAGGGATAAGCAAGGACAATAGCTTCTTAACACAACTCTTGGCGACATCTTCAAAAACCACTTCGATCAGATTGCTCATCTTTGCCTATCCTCAGTCAATAAATGTTTTAAATGTGCTATCCATATTCAAACGAACACCTCGCCCGTCGTCCAGTCTTTTTTCGAGGAACTTTCTCCCATTACTGGTAATTTGCTTAAAATCTCCTGGACCTCGAATAATTTCCCTGAAGTGTTTCATTGCTTGAGCATTCCATGTTTTCATTGGTCCTGTCATTTTGCCCCAGATTTCTGGATTACGACCAGCATGTTTGGATAGGGCGTGACCTGCGACTGTACTACCCTTTTTGGCCGCTTGAGCTGATCGAAGGGCTATCTTTATTTGCCCCCTAGAGAGTCCTGCTAATCCCTTTGTAGCACCTCTTTTCAAAAAAGCATCCATTAGAGCTCTTCTTGAGGGAGTCAGATCACCAGAAGCTTCTAAGGAGTTTTTTAGCCTTTGAATATTTGCTTGACTTCCACTTTGTATGGCTGCATCAATCCTATCATCAACTCCAATACCTTTTAATTTCTTAGAGGCCAACTTAACACAATTCAAACATTCATGGTCGGGTGCAGCCGTATCAAATTCAACCTCTTCTTCAATGCTCATCCCACTATCAAGACTATCTGCGATCTCCTCTTGTGAAGAATTTTCCCCAAGCTGCCCCGAATCACCGCCATCATCCTCCGGAATCAAATCCTGAGCAGTTATTTGTTTATTTTTCGCTCTAGCATTCGCGATTTCAGCAAATTTGTTAGCTGTGTAGGCTTGACCATGTTGTTCAACTTGGTCCGCAAACTGCTCCTCACTAACCGCAGTGCCATCAACGGTATAATTGCAACCAAACTGTCGGCATCGCTCATCCGATACGGCTTCCCCAGTCGGATCTGTATAACGCAATGGGTTATTCCAAACATAAGAATAACGATTAAAACTCTGGCTATTTTGTGGGTCTTGAATCAGTGGGTCTGGACTAACAAAACGCCCAATAAACGGGTCGTAGACTCTCCCGTTCATATGAATTAAACCAACGCCATCTAGATGTTCGTGATTAGTAAATCCGCGCGATGTTGCAAAATTAATTTCATCGAAATCACTACCGGTAAAACGATCTTTTATTTCGCCGCCCCAGTGTTGATCCTGTCTTCGCCCCCAAGGCTCATTGGCTAGATATTTTTTGGTAGAAATAACTTGATCATCTGATTTTGTAACAACTGAACCAATATGATCACGTGTTAAATATACGGTATAGGCATTATTTTGTGCAGCATTGATAACATGGACACCCCAATCATCAAGATAGTAGCGGTGCTCGGTTTCGCCGTTTTTAGTAATTTTTTCGTATAGCTTGTCAACGTAAACAGTGTCTGAGAGCACACCAGACTCAATATCACGCCGTTGTATTCGTTTTTGCAGCGCACCGTAGAATACCTTTGTTTGAAAATCGGGGTAAGCCATAGTGGTAGGCTTTCCGAATGTTGAATATTCAATTTGTCTTTGGTCACCGCTAATTAGCCTGCCGGCATTGTCATAACTATAAGTTTGACCATTTACCGAGGAAACCGCATGTGGCCCAGCATTTACAGCGCCGTTGCCATAGCTTAAAGAAATTCCGTCCTTGCGCGTTAAGTTACCATGCAAATCGTACTCGTAGGCCCCAGAGCTATAGCTTCCACTGAAAATAGCACAGTTCGCGCCGTTGGAAGCGCGGTCGAATAAGCGATAAAGCTTGTCGTAACAGAATTTCTGTTCGACTCCCGCACGCAGATCTACACGCTGCATCAGGTTGCCTTCGGTATCGAACAACCAGGTTTGGTTTTGTAGTGTTTCGCCACTTATGGCCGCTACACGGCTTTCCAAAAGCCCTGTCGTTGGTCTATAAACGGAATCTTCAACTAAACCATTACCGAAAATAATATTCGTAAAGTTTCCACGCGCATCATCATCAGTTGCTTGCCACAACGTAATAGCAGTAGACGTGTTTACATCGACAACTTCAACCGGAAAACCATGTTCATTAAATAGCGATTCAACGGTAAAACCGGTTGGATAAGTTAACGCTTTCGGTCGATTAAAAGCGTCGTAATGCGTTTGCACTACATAGTGGTTTCCATTAATTGTCGAAGTTGTGGACTCAAGTAGTTTAAACTCGCTCGTGTAAGTATATTCCTCCACATGAACGCGACCATCGGTGTCAAACCCGTTAATTCTGCTTAAAAGACCTAATTCGCTAGGTCTATCGTATTCCCATGTTTGGAACAAACCACTGCTACAATTTAACGTGTCGCTGTCACGGCGATTAACAATTCGATCAAGTGAATCATAGTTATAACAACTAGTTTCATTTTCATCGTTTGATTGCTTAATCAAATGCCCCAGCGCATTGTAGTGATAATCAATTTCGCCAATATCAGGATCCACCAACTTGGTCTTTCTTCCTAAAATATCGAAATCGATATGATGAGCAATGCCATTTAAGTTATTGTCGTCAGTTTGGCAAATCGATAAATCCGCACGTGAGCCATCAACGGCTATTGCGCCGTCATCGGATACACAAATATCTTCTACGTGTCCAAGTGCCCCGTGCCAATAAGTGACAACCCCGTCCTGAGCATCTTTAACGGTTACTTCTCGGCCCAAGGCATCGTACCGAATCTCTTTTTTATTCCCTAGACTATCCGTTGTCGTTGCCGCTGCCGCACCGTCTATTGCACTGTAATCAACAAATTGAATACCTCCGTTGGGAAAATCAATTTCTACGATTCTTCCCAAAATATCGTACTCGTTTTCTGTTGTTAAATTACTCACATCAATTGAATCACGGAAAGGTTCAGTTGACCGCCATAGCAAGCCTCGAATGCCATATCGCTTGAGACTATATTGATGCTCACCAAATGCACTTGACCAACGATTTGCGACCTCTCGGCCCAAATCATCAAAATAGGTTCTTGTGGACGAACTACCGTCGGATTTTTCCTGTAGATACCAACTAGGCCTTGCGTTGAGTGCAAAAGTTTCCGATGTAACTTTGTAACGCCACTCAGTCGTGAGAGGATTGTCGTGAGAGGTTGAAAAAGATTCTTCCCTTACAAGCCGGCCTAATAAATCATAATATCTTTCGGTTTTTAAATTCGTAGCATCAATTGCAGTTTCGAGGCGCCCGTATTTCGGCTCAAATATTTCCGTATGCGAATGTGATAAATTGTTTGTAGTAACGATAGTACGAATATTTTGCGTATTATAAGATTCTTCAGCAGTGGTAGTCCGAGAGTCAAAGTTAATTCCGTCCTCGGTAAAATCTTGTACGCTCTCTGTAAATGAGTAAACCGTCCCATAGTCGTTATAGACAAACGATTCTTGCAACCAAATATCAGCCGTCGAAAAGGGCTCTCTTGTTTCCACATTAACTCGCCCGTTGTTTTGATCAAAAACAAAATTTGAGTGGCGCGTTACCGTGCGGAGATCGTTAGAGGCGCTATCGTAGGACCATGATGTTTTATTCGGGTTCTGAACTAATCCAATTAGCCACGGCCCACTTTGCCCGTCAACATTTAATATTGATTGATTATGTGTAACCGTTCCATTAGTACCAAAGACATCACAATTAATTTCGGTTTGATAGTGCGGGGTTCCGTATAGGTCAAAATGTACATCGCTACTAACGATACGATTGCCGATTCCACTATCTTGTAACGATGGACAGGTTGCGTTATCTGTAAGATTCGATAACGATTTAATCATCGAACGCGTATTTACACCGGTATTGATATCAAAGTGTTTTACGACTTCGGATTCAACATAAGGGAAATAATGAAGTGTGTTGGCGTTATAAACACGGACCCGCCAATGCTTTTCAGTATCTTTTACTAGCTTAAGAGAAGAATTAGATCCGGTCGCCAACGAACATTCTTCTACTTCTCCTTGAACAACGCACTGCGTGCTTCTTTTCAACATCGTCAACTTGTAATCGTCGCCAATCTCCTGGTGATACTCGTCAACTTTTCTGAGCTTTTCTGTAAAGCCAGGCACTGTTTCCGTAGTCTGAATTTTTTCAAAACCTAAATTACCAAAACCTTCAGGGTCAGAACGTAAATTAAAGTAGTGATATTGAAGGCTTTTCTGCGTGTAACCGTTAACTACAACGTCTAAGTTACCGACAGCATCGAGAGCCAGGAGAGAACCCGGTGCAGTCGGATTGGGCTTAATCTCTATAAGTCCGTTTGCAAATGAGGCGCTGCTAACCGATGCGTGGGTGTTTGAACGTCCAATTTTTTTGACCTGGCCAACTGCTTCAGAAGTTTGCGTATAAAAATCAGTATTGCGATTTAATGTTTCATAATTAATTTTATATTTTTTAAATCCATCCGATTCAGAGATACCCAAAATACGAGAGCGTTTTGGACCGTAGTTATAGTTTTGCCACTGCGCCACATAACCACTTGGAAATGATAAATCTTCAAATTCACAACAATGGAAACCGGTGCTCATGCCACCTACAGGTGCAAAAAAATATTGCCCTCCTATTCCGATTAAACTGTCGACGAAATCATATACATAATGCGCTAATAAAAAGCGACCATTTTCATCTGTCATCGAATCGACTATGTAGTTTGACGTCCCCTCAATCGCTAACGGCTGCGTAAAACCGGATACATCATTACCTGACGAATAAAGTACCTCCCTTGGAAAACATAGGTTTGTCCCTTTGGACATATAAAACTCGACCCCGGCCGCGCTGTATACTGCGCCTGCGCCATAGGGCGTAGGCCTATAACATATAGCGATGTCTGACATCCCATCCTTGTTTACGTCAGCGATGCTCCAGTCCCAATTTTCTCCAAACAAATCCGTACCCGGAATTTTACTTACATCATCGGCCGTATATGCAGAACTCCATTTAACAGGTTCAACAAACTGCACTCCATTTGAAAGCGATATATAGATACCATCGTTATTGATATAAGCAATATCTGAGAGCCCATCACCGTTAAAATCACCATGACGATAAAGTGAATAACGTGGCTTACCAGCGCCCGTTTGAGTAGGCAAACCCTGCGGATAACGGTTGGAAAATGTATTATTTAGCCCCCAATTAGCTTGGAACTCAAAACCTCCTGCTTGACTACTACCTTGGTTTACACCAACCTGAGCTTTACCACCAGGTATAAAGCGAACTAGATCGGGAAGCCCGTCTCCCGTGACATCAACCAAGCTGGGAGGAACACGGAAGTAGCTGTCGGGCGAATCAGCCATTGTATCTTGTTCCCAATATTCAAAAACTGAGCTTTCGTAATCGCTGTCGTCACCCCAGCTTTCGATCGGTCCAAATCCGGAACCGGTATTTAAACGAATAAATATCTGCCCCCCGCGTTCGGAGCTAAAAATATCCACCAAGCCATCGCCGTTTACATCCGATAAGCTAATACCCCAACCGGCTGCAATAAGAGAATAGTCATCCGCCTTTTGCAAACTCGTCGCACCCGCCGAGCCTAAGTAAACTTCTAACTTTCCGTTATTGCCCTCAAATACGTCGTCGGAAAATGTTCCACCTATACCGTAACTCAGCAAATAATCATCATAACCGTCCGCATTTATATCCAAACTCATTGGCAAAGGAGGGCTACTAGGCGAACCTATTCCGGAATGATGCATTTTGGGATAAGGAAGCTCTTGAAATGCGCCACTTTTATCGAAGTAATATCTGTGATTTTCGCTTAATACAATAATTTCTTTTAAACCGTCTCCATCGAAATCACCATAAGTTGCCACGTCTCCCCAACGCGCAAGTGGGTTTGTTTGCATTTCTTCCGCAGCAGAACCAACATATCCCGGCTCAGGAACGCGCCCAAATCCAATATTCCACTGGTCTGGCTCATCATATTTAAGATCTTCAGGTATGTCGTCTTTTATCCAATCGATTTTATCGCCCGCTAAGTCAAGCATATAATCGTCGGTTGAATTTGCAGACCACTGAAATTCAACCGGCTCTGAGCATTGAATCTGCGCATTGTCGTAACAGAGCTCGATTTTATTGAGTCTACTTGTCAATGCTTTATCTTCATATGTTTTCAAAACTTCTTGATCATCAACGCGAGTCAGATATTGACTACCAACTTGCTGATAATGGACAACATACTTTCTAACCAGGTCGCTCAAGCTTAGAATTTCAATTGATTTCAAACGTTGATTAATCTCGAGAACCGTTCCTGAAGAAAACAACTGCCTTTTATCTGGCCTATCTTCATAATTAAAGCTGACGGTGTAGTCTGTGCCTTGTGCAAGCTGGTTTTGTGTATAGTGAATGGCAGAAATATTGACTACACCATTCGAATCAATGTTATAGATATATTCCATGGAATTGGAAAATATATCTTCAACACGATGTAAATGCCATTCGAACGGTTTTCCGTTGCTATCCTCTCTTGTGGTGTTTATTCCATTACCATAAAAGTTTTTAGTTCCATTGGTATCTTCAACTATCCAATGAGTCGGGGCTCGCTCATCCGCGCCTTGCCGCGTGATACGTCGAAATGTTTCAGTTTCCGTTCGATATTCATTACCGCCAATTGGAACAAGTCGCACTCCGTTTAAACAGTACTTGTAATTATCTCCCCAAAGGGTTCCACTAATTTCATCATCTCTGATTAAATCGGAGCGGCATCGATGAATGATTTCCCGTGCATTTGACACAGACCAACCCCAACCCAACGAACCGTTTCTATGATTGCTGTTGTAGGAGAACGCCAAATCAGGCTCCATTCCGTTTATTCCGGGCGGAACTGCGATTGGCAAAACATAATTAAATGATCCGTCCTGCGATACTGTTTGTTCACCAAATAACGCGCCAAGGTAATCGGCTTCAGGAGTGGGATCTTCGATAGGGTTTACATCA
This sequence comes from Marinagarivorans sp., assembly GCA_028281865.1. GTDB lineage: Bacteria > Pseudomonadota > Gammaproteobacteria > Pseudomonadales > Cellvibrionaceae > JANQJB01. The sequence goes on along the minus strand of JANQJB010000024.1, from coordinate 21,888 downwards.
ACGCCTACGAAATGAGGGCCATCAAATGAGGGGCCTGAGGAGATCGCAGTTACAACATCTAACTCAACAGTAATAACATCACTTTCAGCACCGTGAGCATCAACTAATTTATAACTAAATTGTGCAATACCCGAAAAACCATCAGCCGGCACAAAAATTAATGTTGGCCAATTACTGGTATCTAAACTTCCTGTGTCCATATCAGGCCAGGACACTATTTCATATCCGAAAGCGTCGCCTTCAACATCGCTAGCGCCAAGGTTAATCGCAAACGCGCCACCTTCAGCTGGGCCTGCAAAATTTATTGGAGCATTGGAAACGGGTGCATCGTTTACAGGTATTACATTGATTGTGGCAATGCCCGTTTTTGCCGTTTTAGTAATTCCGTCATATATCATGTAGGTAAATGAATCTTCGCCATAATAATTTTCGTGGGGGGTATACTCCACCCAGCTTCCATTTCCGATATTAGGATCATGGCTATGAGACGCAAAAACCGGCCATTTGACCACGGCAAACAGAGCGCTGGCATGATCAGTAACGATGGTCTGAAAGATTATTGTCTCTGAAGTATCTTCGTAGACATCTTCTTCGTGATATTCAGTAACAGGCGGGAATACAGGGTCACTTCCAGTTGTGGAATAGGGTGGAATATATAGAACCTTGTCAGCCTGGTCGCTATTATCAATATATAGATAATTTCTCCCGTCAATACCGGGGCCTTGTACACTAGCATTTTTTGTCCGATCCGCAGCAAAAGGACCTTCAACACGCACTGCTTGAACTTCATGAATAGGAGAATAAGAAAATAATGTAACTCCCGAAGGGCTAGAATAAAGTGCTAACGGCAAATCGTTTGCGTTTCGCCCTCTTAACAAAATATCCTTATCATTTAATCCATCGAACTCACCGAGAAAAAAATCAGTATTTTCAACCAATTTTTGTAAACCATTGATGGAAACAAGTTCGGATTTACTAAGGCTCAGAGGAACCGGGTCTTCATAGCTCTGTGATGGGGTCGAGAATCTAATAACAAAACTGCCATTCCCTTCCTTAAAAAAAGGAACAATCGGCTTGCCATGAATTAAAATAAATTTTCGGTTATGAAAATAGATATCGCTCGTATTGGCAATACCATCGTCGGTAAAATCACCGTAATAAATATCATAATTTAGACCATTGAATTTAACCGCAAGTGCATTAGTGCAGCCAAATAATAGCGTGAACAACAGAAAAATTCTTACCAACACCCTATAGCAAACCAACTTTCTCATAGCCCGACCCCAAAAATCCATTGCTAACGTTCTTAAATTAAAAGCAGCACACCGAAGAATAATTTCATGTACGTCAATTTTTTGATCGATTAATCATTATTCAGTGACATAACGAATTGAATAAACTTTGCAAAAGTCTTTATCAGGAGCGCCATCCCAACGATCAGTATTCCTGCCCCTAACCACCACCATAGTATCCGCGTGGTAAGCGGCCATTAGCATGCTAAGATTCGCATCGTATCCTGGGTCTACCTTGCGCAGATAATATCCATCACTGCATGTTGCTTCCGATGGTGAGATTGAAAAAATTACGTCTCCATTACCATATTCTGTATATGTTTCCATAGCTATTATTTTGGCATCGGGTGAAACCGTAACACCTGCCAAGGCATTGATACTAAAAACAGACAAAATAAATAAAAGATACTTCATAACAACTCCTTAAAATAATTTACATACCGGAACCGAGCCTGACAGAAAAATAAAACCATTATTGACCGATCAAAATATTTCATAATCTTATTTCTACAAATAAGGTAATTTTAATATGGTCAAATAAAATACGACATGCCGAAAATATGCGAAAAGTTAACTAAGTAATTCTGTTGCCCTGCTCGAAAAACAGACAAAGAATATAAAGAAGAATAAAATAAATACGAAGACTTACAGAAATGATTAAAAATCAATCCAACCATGAAACTCGCCCTTTCCTACCCTATTAAAATAACAATCCAACCCAAGTGTTTTAGCAGTAGCTTATTAATAATTTTTTATTACTAACTAGACAATACAAAACATATATTAAGATATTATTACAATTTAAATACTGTAAAATATCTTAATGTCTAGGTATTGCTTATAAATCAAACAAGAATTTATTTCGCGTGTTATAAGACGCCACTCTCATCAATTTTGATAATCAGCAAGTTTATTCAAATATTAAAAGTCACATCTGGATCTAATAAAATTAGTCCGATACACTGAGTTTCAATTCAAGAATAGAGGTAGTTCGGGAAGAATTATCTAGGAAAACACAAAGACAAAATACGTTTTTTTACGTTTTGAAAACAATAATCAACGAAGCCAACTGCAAGCCAACTATATTTTTGCTCCCGCTAATTCAAAAAACCGGACGTCAATACTATCCGATTTACGAGTTCAATTTTCATATAATAAATTGACTTCTTTAAGGGTAAAAAATCATGCACCACAGTATCGAATTAGAGACTACCTAATTACCCGCTGTTGCTGTCGGCCACAATAAAATTTTCCATCCGTGAACTAATCATTGAAACCTCTGCACTCAATTTACCCTTGCATTTTAGTCTGTAACAAATAAAGCAGACCTTGAACACAGCACTCTTATGCATATGTTAAAGATACCGCTAGAGACATCACAATCCGTCGCTTTGCCTGAACTTGTTAGACAAAATTGCACATTTTTTGACAAACAGCTGAGGCAATTCTGGTAAACTGCCGCCTCAAAACATGATATGCGTTATAAAACTACGGATTTTAAGAATGAAAAACCTACTTGTAATGGCTGGGTTTTGCCTATTGACCCTGGCGAGTTGTGGCGGAGCGGACGACGGCCAAAAAAGCGGTACTGATACCAGTACAAGCAGCTCATCCAGCACAAGCACTTCGTCGAGTAGCTCATCTTCTAGCTCCGGCGGTTCATCCAGCTCTAGTAGTTCATCTAGCTCAAGCAGCTCCTCGAGTTCGAGCGGTACGGTAGATTCAAGCAGCAGCTCTTCCTCAAGTTCGGGGATAATGACTGGATCAAGTTCTAGCACTTCTTCATCATCCTCTAGCTCAAGTAGCGCATCATCTAGCACGAGCGGCTCTACAAATTCGAGCTCCTCTTCAAGTTCTAGCAGTTCCTCTAGCTCTAGCAGCTCATCAAGTTCTTCTAGCTCCAGCAGTTCGTCTAGTTCCAGCAGTTCATCCAGCTCTAGTAGCTCGTCAAGTTCCAGCAGTTCTTCTTCAAGTAGTTCTTCTTCAAGCAGCTCTGCGTCTAGTTCTGGCTCGGCCTCCGTGCCCTGGGGCGAGCGCTATTGTGCTCCTGGCGATGAAAATGGCATGGTGCTAAAAGAGGACATTACCGCAAAACCAATTTATCAAGTTGATCGCGGTACCTTTGAGGGGCCGGTTTGGGTTGAAGACTTGCAATCTCTGCTATTTTGCGATTTGAGAAAGGTCGTTAAATTGCAGCGCAAAGGAAACAACGGCGCAACGGTCTCTAATTTCACCAATAGTAGTCCTTGCGCAGGGCTGGCGATAAATGAAGATGAGTCAGCGCTCTATCTAACACAGGGCTTTGGAGCAAACAATCCACAACTTGGCTACACCACGTTTGCAGATGTAAAAGTGACTAAACTTGCTGACCGTGTAGGCAACCAAAGATTCGAAAGACCAAACGACGTTGCCTATCGTACGGCCGACGGATCAGCTTATCTTACCGACCCACTCGCAATGGCCATATTTAGGGTGACGCCAGATGGTACCGCGACCAAAGCCGTTAATATGAACCCCATTGGTCGGCCGAACGGCATTACATTTTCGCTTGACGAAAAAACATTGTACGTCGCTGGCGACCGCAACCCGAACGGCAAGGTTTGGGCTTTCCCTGTGGCCGATGATGGCTCCTTAGGCCAGCCCACTATTTTGATAGATAAAGGCCTGGGTAACGCCGATGGCATGGCCATTGACTGCGCCGGAAATCTTTACGTTGCTTCATCTTCCGGCCGTGTGCTAAAGATTTTTGATTCCCAAGGCAATGTTTTGGGCTCAATTACTTCAACGCTGGCAAGAGCTAAAGTTTCCAACCCCGCATTTGGCGGCCCCGACCGCAAGACTTTGTTTTTTACTTCGAACAGTGGCGAGATTTATGCGGTGGATTTGGATATTGTGGGTTTGCCTTATTGATGCTAAAAAAAAATCTTGCAAATAATGGCAATGTTTTTCGCCTAATCAACAAAAGCGAAGAAGCCTAATTAAATCGGAAACTAAAACCGCAGTGTGGTTTTAGTTTTGCGCCAATGCTGCTGGTTTTTGTGAAAAAAGAACTGAGCAAGCCCCAAAAAGCCAACAGATTTAGTTGCCGACTCTCTTCAGCAAACAACCTAATCCCGCCCTAAACAAAACGGTATTTCAAATTTGTGATTGCTTATTATGTATCTAAAATAGGCAATCACAATTTTGAAACAAATTTGTAATACCGTTCCTTTCCTCGCCGCATGTACGGCTTTCTACCAGGTTTCCGGCACGACCTCTTGTCACGAGTAAAGATGTATGAATATCAACAACTTAGCTAGATCAAAAAGTCCACTCAGCACTACTTTATTGATTGGCTTCGCGCTTCTTCCGTTCTCTTTTACTATTGCTAGCGCCTGCTTCGCGGCAAAAAGAGAGCCGTTCTCGAATAAAGAAGACAAGCTCACGAATGAGGAGCTTCAAATTGAAGCGGACCAGCAAACGGTTTTCCATTCGAATATTAATGGTCGTTATATCATCAACCCCGGAGATGGTTTATCTGTGTTTGTCTGGAACGAAGAATCCATCAGCGTTCCACAAATACTCGTTAGGCCAGACGGCTTTGTCTCCCTTCCAATCGTTGGCGAGGTCATGGCCGGCGGCCAGACGATCCAAACACTTTCTGAAGATATTGCCAAGAAACTCAACCAATTTCTAAAAGATGAACCCGTTGTAACTGTTTCACTAATAGGCTTAGGTGGAAATTCTGTTTACGTACTGGGCAAGGTCGCTCGACCGGGGAAATACGTTATGGAGTCAAGAATTGACGTGGCACAAGCACTTGCTATGGCTGGAGGCTTAACGACTTTTGCCGACGAGAACGATGTTCAAGTCCTACGAAGAAATGACGATGGCCAACAATTTGCAATCCGTTTTCGATACAGTAGCGTGACCAAAGGCAAACAGCTTGATAGCAATATATTTTTGAAAAGTGGCGATGTTATCGTTGTTCCGTAACAAAACTGCTTATTATGTTCGATTATAACTTTGCCTTGTTAGCGAATAGCAAAATGTTTTTTATTTGGCTCCATGATGCGCAACAAACAATATCTTATTAATTTAAGTATTTTTTTTGCTGGCGCATTTCCATCGATAATCGATGCCAAAGAAAACCAGCTATCTTGGGGTTTTTCTAACGAATATAGCCACAATAATAATAAAAATCTATCGACGCAGAGAGCCTATATATCCAGCACCTATTTCAAACCAAATTTTGCTTACTCACGTACAAGCGAAATCTCGTCTTTCCAAATCGGAGTGTTTGGCAATATTGAGAGACATTCCGATACTAGTTACAATCGCGAAAACGGTAGTGGTAATGTCCGCTATTCACAGGCATTCGAAAACGGAACTTTAAATTTCAGCTATAGTTTCTCGGAGCAAAGCACACGTGAAATATCATTTGAAGAAACAGGCGTTTTTACTAACGAGCCCGTAATCACAGAATCGTTAGCAGCTTCAGGGACATTTTACTACTCAGAAAGATCGGCCATTTCCGTAAATGTATCGTTTAAAGAAAGAGATTATCAGAGTACCCGGTTTTCTGACTATACATATTTAAACAGTGGTTTAAGCTGGTCCTACGCACTTTCCGAGCATCTTTCGGCAAAACTCAACATCTTTTATACTGAATATGTATCTGATTTCGTTTTGATTGATGACCGTCTCGCCCCACCAATAGTTTTTCAAACTGAGAATTTTTCAGATTCTATTGCAGCCCAAATCGGGATTACAGGGCGATTAGGTGAAAAAATAAATTATTCCGTTCTTACTGGAGGCACCTACACCGAACAAGAACAATTTAGCAAATCGTTTTTGTTAAATTCCGCAGCTTCATCTATTAGTGACTCGTCACTATCTTCGGACAACAATTCAAATTTAACTAGCTCAAATATCGAATACGCTGGCGAACTCTCGCGGGTTAGTTTTAGTATTTCACTCAACCAGCAACCTACTGGTAATGGTCTATTAATCGAAAGCACTAGTGCCAGCTTGAGTTTCGCTTATAGAATTTCGGGTTATGAAGAATTTTCTGCTAGCCTGGCAGCAAACCGCCAAGAGCAAAGCAACAAAGAAATTGACGGGCGGTTTGATTTAGACAGGGAATTCGCCTTTCTCAGCTTATCCTACTCAAAACGATTATCCGAAAACTGGAAATTTACAAGCCTTATCCGATATCGTGAGCAACGCTATAAAATACGCCCCGACGATATTGCGAAAGGAATAAGGGGGTCTTTATCCCTGCAATTCTCCCCAAGATCGCTCCGCTGGAAATAGTTATCTTCTCTAATACTATCACTTGGAGAATTCGTTTTAGGGTATCGCTTTTTCGCGCTGCAAATCAATTTCAATTGCTGCAGAAGAGCCAGTACCACTGTCGTTGTCAACAACCCTACTTAGAATATGCTCAAAAACTCTAGCCAGAACATTGCGATCAAAATTACTCTCGACGTAATCACGACCATTTTCACCCATACACCTAACCTTTGCTTTGTCGTCGGCCAGAGCTATAACGGCTTCAGCAAGTGCCTTAGAATTCTCCGGCTCAACAACTATTCCTGAATCAGCTTCCTGGATCATACCGGCACTCTCTCCCTCAACACCTAAAATGATGGGCTTACGCATTGCCATACTCTCAAATATTTTTGAGGGGATAACAGATTTAAATACATCATCTTTTTTCAAATGTACGATGCTGGCATCCGTTTTAGACCAAATCCAAGGCATGTCCGTTTTGGGGCGCTGACCCAACATTGTCACATTTTTAAGGTTTTTCTCGCGAACAATTTCAATTAAGCGCTCGCGTTCGGCTCCACCGCCAACGAGAAGGAAATGTATGTCCTTGCGATGTTTAATCAAATCAGCAGCATCCAGCAGCGTCTCCAAGCGGTGAGCCATACCATGCGTGCCAACGTAACTCGCTACAAACTTATCCTGTAAAACACCATTACCAATCACATTATATGTCCCTGTACTTACCTTGTTTAATCGCTCACTTGTACTATCAAAAAACGCTAAATCAACACCATTTTTAATGACAGTAATTTTTGATTGTCGGATACCAATGTCAATCATATATTCCTTAAAAGAATCGGTAACAGTAACGATATGATCACAGTGTTTGTAAGCAAGCTTTTCAATTTTATAAAGAATTTTAATAATAAATTTATTTTTAATCGCTCCGACTGCCAGTATCGAATCTGGCCACAAGTCGCGAATCTCTAGAACCCAAGGTAGGCCTCGCAAGCGGCTAACAAAATAGCCCGCAAGGCCATTAAAAAACTGTGGGGACGTACTTAACACAACATCGTGGTTGCCAAAACGAAAACATTGAAATATCGCTGAAAACATAAACGATAAATAAGCCAGTGTCCGCCTTATAAACCCTTCGTTGGCAGACATAAATGTTTTTATTCTAATTATCTTAATTCCATCTTTATATTCTACAGAATACCGATTCTTATAACCTTCATATAACTCACCAAACGGGTGGTTCGGCGCACAGGTCACCACTGTAACCTCATGCCCCTCTTCAACCCAGGCTCTACAGTGCTCGTAACCGCGTGTAGCGGGTGCGTTGACCTCAGGAGGGAAGTAATGCGACAGAAACAGTATTTTCATCTACTTGGTACCCCAAATCACAGTAAGCACGTTGCAAATTACTCTTGCGCACAGCAGTTGGAGTGAGAGATTAGGCTTGTAGAATTACAGCAGGATTACAATTTATTACATATATCTTAGAAGTTTGCCGTGTCATTCATTTGCCTTGCAAAATCGTCCAATAAAACAACATATACGTCACTCTGAAACACGTTTTTTGTCAATTATTTAGCATTTATGCCACGCTCAAGCAGCTTTTTTGGTTACTCAAGAATTCTAAAAAAATATGAAATATTTATTAAATTTTTACACAACTACAGAGTCATTAAAATTAAATACAATTTAAATTAAATGGCAATTAAAATAACTGTAATAAAAAACTCATAAGCTTTCTTTTATCAAGCAAATTTTGATACTTTTGACCTTAAGCTGCCTGCAAAAACAAGCGAAATTGTCATTTTTATTAAACAAAACAGCCATCAAACGGAAACAAATCTGAAATACTATAGCGACCAATTGGTATGGGCCGCTATAATCGTTTACTTTTTGAGCAGGAAATTACTATTTCAACCCGTCACGAGCAGCAGCTTTAATCACTAATCAAGCGAGCGTTACCTCCAAGTAGATTAATACTGGGCCATCGAATTGCTGTAATATTTAGAACAATGCCAAGACTGTGCCCCACATATTCGAAAATATCCTTTTACTTCACGAGTTTCTATAATTTGTCAATGTCTCTTAAAATCTTCTCTGTCGCTTATCGCACTCCGTCAATTAAGGTCATAGTAAATATGAGACAAAGCTTGTTATATATCTGGAATTAAAATATGCAAGAATTTGAGCTTGAAGAAGAGCCCGGTAAGAATATAGCTGATTATATTGCTGTAGTTAAACGGCGAAGAAAGCCCATTATTATTTTTGCTGTGGTAACCTTTTTGGTGTGCCTGGTTACAGCATTCGTTTTGCCCCCTACTTTCCGCTCTTCTGCGGTTATCTTAATTGAAGAGCAAGATGTGCCTCCTGAGTTAGTTCGATCGACGATTACTAGCTACGCAGTTAAAAGAATTGAAGAAATTAAACAACGCATCATGACCACAAGTAATATTATGTCAATTGTGGAACAGTTCGATTTATATACTCCCAAGGAGCTCAATCGACTCACCCGTGCAGAAATCGCGCAAAATTTTAGAAAAAGTGTTGCCATTTCACAAATAAGCGCCGACGTCGTAGATCCACGCAGTGGGCGGCCAACTCAAGCTGTTATAGCTTTTAGCCTCTCATTCAGGGCTGAAAACTCCAGTACGGTCCATAAAGTGACGAATGAACTCGTTACATTGTTTTTAAATGAAAATTTGCGTGAAAGAACTGAGCAATCTGCAAGCACTTCAGAATTTCTTTCTTCGGAGGTCACAGCATTAAAAAGTCAGTTGGAAGAGTTTGAACAGGGCATCTCTCAGTTCAAAGAGGAAAACAAAGGCTCCTTGCCTGAACTTAATAGGTTTAATTTAAATAAAATTGACAGAGGACAAAGTGAAATTATAGAAATCCAAACTCGAATTCAAGATCTCGAGACTCGAAAAATTAATTTGGAGGCGAGACTCACACAACTTAGCCCTTCGTCCCCAAGGGTACTGCCCTCTGGCGAGATGGTAATGGGGCACGTTGATCGCTTAAAGGCCCTAAGATCTGAATATCGTAAAAAATCAGCAGTATATAAGGAAAATCATCCAGACCTAACTCGATTAAAACGCGAAATTGATTCAATTGTAAGTAATTACGGCGATACAGACGAAAAGCCGGAAATATCTAAACAACTACAAGTTGTTAGCTCACAACTGTTGCAAGCCCGCAAACAATACAAAGAATCAAACCCAATTATAGTATCGCTGTTGCGCGAAAAAGCGTTGTTGGAACAGAAATACGAGTCATATTTATTCGATGAATCAATGTTAGTCCCTGATAACCCGAGTTACGTTCTTTTAGCTACACAAATAGAAACTACTAATAGCGAAATTCAAGCATTAAAAAACAAAGAGGTGGCTCTTAGAAAAAAAATAGCTGAACACGAAGCTTTATTATTAATGGCACCCGCTGTAGAAAAAAAATATTTGACGCTGCTGCGCGACTACGAGAATACGCATTTAAAATACCGCGAAATCAAAGCAAAGCAGATGGCGGCTGAACTAGCACAAAATCTAGAAAGGGAACGAAAAGGCGAGCGTTTTACATTAATTCAACCGCCCGAAATACCTCAGCAACCTGATAGTCCCGACAAAAAGCTCATAATACTATTCGGGTTTGTCTTAGCTGCAGGTCTAGGAGTCGGATCAGGATTCGCGATCGAAACTATAGACCCTCGCGTTTACGGGAAAAACTCAATTGTCAATATCATCCATCACGAGCCGCTTGTTGTTGTGCCCTATATAGCGAACGACTCGGAAAAAAGTTCAAAAAAAATAAAGATATTAGTTTTTGCCATTGGCTTAATATTAATGTTTTTACTTGTAATAACCTTATTTCACTTTTTTGTTAAACCACTTGACGTTACGTGGTTCATACTCTTACGTAAATTTGGTGTAAGCTGACGGTACTAGTGTTATGGAGCGTATTCAAGAAGCAATTGAAAAAGCAAGACGGGAAAGAGAAAATCTCTTTTCTCGAGCACCTAAAAGCAACGGCGAAAAAGTTGAAAAAGTCTTTGTAACACACGATACGCGGGCTATCGAAGTCGAATATTTCGACACGCGAACTCATCGACTTGATGAAAAACAACTTAAAGCAGAGCGTATTATTGCAGGAATGGCGCATCATGTTGATTCAGAGCCCTACCGCCAGTTAAGAAGCCAAGTGCTGCAAAAAATGCGCTCAAATAACTGGCAAACCTTGGCGATAACCAGTCCAAATAACGGCAATGGGAAATCTCTGACTGCAATTAATCTAGCAATATGTTTGTCCCAAGAGGTTAACCAAACCGTACTTCTCGTCGATCTAGATTTAAAAACACCCTCGATTTCAAAAAAACTTGGTTTGGGAGATGCTGAACTAGGCTTAACAGACTATTTAAATAGCCAAGTTAGCCTCGATAAGATATTAATTAACCCAGACTATAATCGCCTAGTCGTATTGCCTGCCAATACACAAGGACATCAAACATCAGAAATTCTCTCTTCACCCGCAATGAAAGCAATGCAAGAGGAGCTCAAAAATCGCTACGAAGACCGAATTATAATATATGACCTACCACCATTACTGGTCAGCGATGACGCTATTGTCTTCACACCTTATGTAGATGCCACTCTACTCGTTATCGAAGATGGTGGGTCGACAAAAGAAGAATTAGAACGTTGTATGAAACTACTCGAAGACAAACCGTTAGTCGGCACAATGATTAATAAGGCACGGTAACCATTGAGGTCAAATAAATGTATTTATCTCATTTTGGGCTAGATAAAAAACCGTTCGAGCTTATACCTGACCCCTATTTTCTGCATCTATCAAAAATGCATTCCGTTGCACTGAGTTTGTTAGAATACGGAATACAAGAGCAAACCGGAATTACCGTAATTAGCGGAGAAGTCGGCAGTGGAAAAACAACGCTGATCCACCATATACTCAACCAAATAGACCAAAACACCCTGACTATCGGGCTTATTAGTAATACACACGAATCGCTTGGCGAATTAAGCCATTGGATTGCTCTAGCATTTGGTCTATCTCACGAGGGAAAAGATAAAGTCTCGCTCTATCATGATATTCATAATTTTATTATCAAGGAATATGCCTCAGGTCGAAGGGTAGTGTTAATTGTAGATGAAGCTCAAAATCTGGGGCGCGAAACGCTTGAGGAGCTTCGCTTGTTTACCAATCTAAATACCAATCAAGATTTTCTATTACAAATTATACTGGTAGGACAACCCGAATTAGCCAAGACACTCAGCTCTCCTGAGCTTTCACAAATTGCACAAAGAGTAAGTGTAGAATTTCACCTGGAACCTCTAGGGTGGCAAGACACAAAAAATTATATCAATCACAGATTAATCACTGCGGGTGCATCAGAGACTCTATTTGATGAAACCGCCATCGCGGTTATTTTTTATCATACCGGAGGAGTACCGCGACTTATTAATACTTTATGTGATTACGCACTCGTTTATGGATATGCTCAAGATGAGAAAAAGATTACATTCAAAATAGCAATGGAAGTCATAAGAGGTAGAAAAATTGGCGGCGTAAATCGTTTTATTAAAATTGCTGATCAGACAGAAGCGATAAGACTCAGAATAAAACATAAACTAGGAATCGATATCGCTGGCAACAACAATTGGCTACCAGAAGACTTTCGCAAAAACTCGGTTAGTTCCTAATTTTTTATAGCATATCCAGTGGGTTATTCTCCATGAAGAAACTTCGACTACTAATCCTGGTCGCTTTCTCCTACTTAATTAGTTCTCATACTTATGGGGAAAAGTGTGGTAAAGATTATGTGGTCAGGAAATCTCTTCACAAGAGCCTTATCCACTGCTCTAAAAAAAACCTTAGCTGCATTCTAGACAGAGATTGGTCGACAGACAAAATACTGTTCATATGGGGACGGGCTTGCCTCAAAGGACCGGGAACCATAACCTTTAATCTTGATAAGATTCGAGAAAATTTGTTATTAAATACGGGAATTTCTGGTTTGAGCCGTGGCAGAGAGTCAAATAATAGGATTGAACGAGCGTGGTCCGGCACAATTCAAAACCTGACATTTATGCTCTCCGGAGATGGTAACAACAGATCGGGAAGAATAATCTATTTTCATCGCACCAATAACGGGAAATTGCTAAACAATCAATTTAATCTAGGTAAATACGCTTTTTCAGCAACCAGCTCTGGGAATAACAACCGTTACTTAAGTGGTTCATCGAATAGCATCAGGAAAAATATAACGATCGCAAAAAATGAAATTAAAGCCACAAGTGGATACCGTGGTTCCGAAGGGTTTGGCATTGACTCATTTGACGGAGCTAATATATACGAAAACAAAGTGTCCGGAGTCGGGGACGACCCCATAGGTATTCACTACTCAAAAAATATAAAGGTTAAAAATAATATCTTATCTAGTGTTGATGGACGTATCTATCTTGGCAACGTAGTCAATGCAGAAGTGGCGTATAACACCGTATCCCGCGACAGGTCAATCGACGGTAAATTTAAAGGTGGCATTGCACTCATTATGTCTCAGCTGGAGAGCGCCAAGCCCAACCGCTATGCGCCCCAAAATCAACATATACATCGCAACACTTTGATATACCCCAAAGGTAATCGTGAAGAAAAAGGAGCCGCTATTGCAATTTGGGGAGCTCGAGATATGCTAATAGAGCATAACACCATTATAAATGAAGAGGATCACTTCGCTAGGGTTCATGCTTTGCTAATAAAACCACAAGCAGTCAAAGGATGGAAAGACCCTCTAAAGCTCGATAATAATGAGGTTGCCCAACTAAGAGACATAACAATCAAATATAATGTTTCTATGGGGCGTTACCCTTTGGGAGTGGGAATGCAAGGAAATTGCATTAACTACCCCACGCCAAAATCGATCAAAATCCATCGGAATATCGCGTCAAATTTCAAATTTTATTGCAATGTCGAAACGGGAAATAACCACTTTATTTCTCCGCCAGCTAAATAGCACTATTTTACTCTGCTACCGAACCTCTCTTTGCTGCAAGATACATATTCTCGTAGTCAACTGTTCGGCTACTCCAGTCAAAATGTTCGCGTGCATAAACCTTTGCTTGCTGTGATATTTTCTCAAGCTGAGAAAAATTGCTTAAGACTTTGTTTATTTCGCCAGCCATAGATTTATAATCCGACGCAGCAATATAGTGTTTATTATGCTCTGCGTCCTGCAAAGCAGAAAAAGTTTTCTGAAAGCCAACAACTACCATACCCGCCGCCATGGCTTCGATAGCTTTATTAACAATACCACAATTTTTATTGATCGGAACAACTGATATTCTTCCCAGCGTATAAACATCAGACACATTTTTTACATAACCGTGAAACTTTATTCGCGCTTCATCCTTAAACCTATGTATAAATAACTCTGTCTCTGGAGTAACAGCTCCTACTACATGCAGTATCACGTCTGCACTATTATTCTTAATTTCAAACCATACCTCGTTAATAAATTTCTCTAGGCTTACTAAATTTTCCCCTACCAATTTCGCCAGAAAGATAAGATCACATTGGTTATTTTTAATATCATAATCCCGTGTCAGAGTTTCGTCATCAACACCATTTGGAATCACAACACAGTTAATCCGAGCATCTAATTTTTTTAAATAATCAGCATCGACCTTCGACATAAGGTGAGTGCGACTAAACCGCTGAAGTATCTTTGACTCATAACGTTTAATACCTTTTAGTTGAAACCTACGATAATACTCCGCCAAACCCTTATATTGACCTACTTGAAGTCCATTCTCTACTGTCAAAGCATAACTGTCGTTAATGGAGGCCACCGACCCACACCCTACAGGCGTTTCATCGACGTATTGCGATAAGGTGATGATATCGAAGTGAATACAATCGGGTTGAACACTCTTGATTTGATCCGCCAGTTTTCTGCGAAAACTTACTGAATTATGACGCCTTACAAAATAAGGCTCACGATTCAAAAGTGATTCCAGCATCAGTTTCAGTTTTGATCTCGGTTTCAACTGTTCAAAAACAAAATTTTCCAATCTAACCAATTCTGAAAATGAATGCAGTTTTGACTCAATATCAGAGTGATTTTCACTGCTTAATACCGCTAATGATATGTTGTGGCCAGCCTTTGACATAAGTCTAATAGCGTTAAAAGACACAATGCGGACACCATTATCGGGCGGATAGGGAAATTCATTGCAAACAAATAATAACTTCATATCATGAACTCAGTAATTCCTCATGATAATTTTTTAATGTAGTTGCAATTTCACTCCATCTAAATTTTTGAGCATTGTGGCGGTTTTTCTCTACATTTTTTTCCTTTTTTAGCTCACTCTCTATCGCGGCAGCAAGCTGCTCTACGGAACGATAATCAACATAAGTAACAGAATTAGAAAAATATTCACGCACCGGAGGGCAATCTCCGACAATGCAAGGTGTTCCACTTGCCAAAGCTTGAAGCGTAGTTTGCCCGGGAGTTTCAAGAATACTGGGCAGCAAATGCAAAGCTGCACTGCGAAAGTATTTTGCTATTTCCATTTGGTCACTCACAAAACCAATATGTTCTATATTTGGGTTTTGATCAATTAGCTTTTTTACCTCTTCATTCCATTTTAAATTCGTTGAACGATATCCACCAATAATGAGTAATTTTTTCTTCACACCGGACAAGTTATATGCACGGAGCATATTTAGAGTATTTTTTCGTTGCTCTATCATTGCCACATGGAGTATGTAATCTTCGCAATCCAACACCTCGTTATTTTCAAAGAAAAGATCGTCAACCCCGTTTGGAATAACTTTAAATTTATTTGCAGGAGTCCCAAATAGTTTAATTATTTGTTTTTTTTCCGCTTCAGAGTTTGGCAATATCAACTCTGATCTATCAAAACCTAGTTTATATAAACCGTGGCCACCAAATCGATAACCACTCAATTTATTAATTAAAATATTCCGCCAAACTGTGTTGGGATTGAGGTAGTAAATCGGCTGCAACACTGCCCGAATACCTTTGCGTCGTGCAGATGAGAGTATGTTATGACTCTCACTATTTAAGCCAATACAATGAATAATATCAGTGTTGATATCTTTAGAGTAATGATCAATTAACTCACACTCGACACCAATTTTCGGCAAATATTCAAGGTACTTATTAAGTTTTACTTCAACGCCACCAAAAAATAAGCCCCACGGATAGCGAGATACAAAGGTGATTTTCATATAAAGTTTACGTTAACGATATTTAATGTAACAAAAAATTGCAGACCACAGAGTGTGCAATATATACGATAATAAATTTGCCATTGCTAAACCTTCTGCACCCATATTCATGCTTAGAAACCACTGTGTAAATCCAAGTAAAGAACAGGCCCAAAGAGTATTAAAGCAAAGCCCAAACCAAACAAAATCCCGACTTGCCAAAGCCTGCCCCATCACAACATTAAGTGCAGTAAATACGGAAGAAGAAGCCATTAGCATCAACACAAAGCGACCTTCCAAGGCAAATTCCTCACCATATAGTGAGAGAATTACTTCAGAAAAAATCACTACGGGAATTAAAATACCAACAGCTGCTATCGCCGCCGCGCAAACATTAAAAAACAGCATCTTACGCTGATTAGATGCATTCACATCAACATTCATTGACGCCAACACCGGTAGTACTACTTGAGCACCCACAGTGGGAATAAATAGAATCAACATGCGGATCTGGTTTGCAGCTTCTAAATACCCGAACTCAGAATAACCATTGTCCTGCGAAACTAACATCGAGTTCGCAATCCATAATACGGGCGTCACCAACATGCTCCCTAGCGCAACGGGCAGGCTATAGCGATATAGCAGCTTTGCCTCCTCAAAACAGGATCGATATCCTGCTTTGAGTTCATTTTTTGATAACAGCTTAGAAAGCAGGAACTTATTTAAGATGAAATGTAAAAAAGTGTTTACTGCTAGAGCCGACACTGAGCCAATCACACCAAAATTAAGTGTTAACAGAAACAAGGACGCAATGGAAAATGGACCTAATAAAAAATAAACTTTACTTTGTGATCTAAAGCCTTCCAACCCAGCAATGGCTCCATTTTGAGCCATTATTAGTGAACTAAAAAATACAGCAACGGCAACAACTTTAAGTAATACACCAATATTGGGGTTATTGAGCATTTTTTCTGAAAGCTCTTGAGCAAACAAATAAAGAGCAAAAGAAATTAGAAAACCGACGACCAACGCGGATACTTGTGATAAAGCGAATATTTTTCCTGCTCTCTCCTTGTCTTCAATATTGTATTGAGCCAAATACCGCGAAGCGGTGGTGCCGAGGCCTAAACCAGCAAAGACTAAAAATGTCATTAAGGTCGACCTTACAACCCCAAATTCACCAAACTCTTCTGCACCGAGCTTACGTGCAACAAGAATAGCCCCAATTAACGTACATACTCGATAAACTGCGGTACCCAGAAGATGCCATTTACTTCCATGCACAATTCGCTTAACTGACGGCGAAGACAGAAAAGTATCTATATTTCGTACCAAGGTTAAATACATTAGATACACCTACTACCTTTTCGATACGATAATCCGGCAAGCATAAACCATCGCCGTTGCAGCTATCATTTTCTTCACAATCAATACGTTTAAATTTTCCGACGTAAATTGCAACATTATGTATAACAGCATACTGTAATACACAATTACCATAACGTTATTATTGTATTTTCCAGGCCTAAACATCTCCTTATAAACAGCTTGGTAAATGCAACCGAGAATCAGATAAGCCAAAAATACGCCCAACAAACCCATACCCGTATAAGGCCCGCCTGGCCCGGAGGTTCCTACGCTGTGAGATTGCACTCTGAGGTCCACACCATGCACCACACGGTCAATATAGGTAGTCGTCGTCTGCCTCGTCTTCATTAAATAAAAGATCTTGAAGCTATTGGTTAAGCTTAAGCCTTCAAAATGATCGACAACACCTGCAAGCCTGCTTGTGCCTTGAGATCGCATCGCTATTCTTGTTACAAACCCGCTAATAGTTGTCCCGTATTCAGCCTCTCCACCAAGGTTTTTTGCCCGAACCTTATTCCCCACCTCTATTAAGCTACCGGCTAGTAAGATCGGAATCGCCAGCCAAGCTAACGAAAAAGTTTTATCCGAGCGTTTCGTTTTAAATTGATACCAAAACACACTACCCGACACCACGAGGATATGAAAGATGCCGCCGCGCCAACCGAGCAAAGCCTGAGTCAATGCGACGGAAACGAGAAGGCCCAGTGCGACAAATATAAAGATGCGCTTTTGTCTCAACGATTGAGCAAGAAACCAAAGGCAGCCTACCAATACACCGTCGTAGAAAATAAACTGTAAATAACCGGCGAACGGAATCGTCGGTTGCTTGCCTGCCTGCCCCAAACTAAAAGTAATACGAAATAAGGCGGCAAACAAAACAATTCCAGCAATTGTTATCGCCCAACGATAACTAACTTTTCTACCGCGTAGATGATTTCCGGTTAACTTTCTTAATGGAAGCTGTTTATTTAGCGGAACAAAAGAGCCCAACAAAAAACTTAATTGGACTACGATTACAATTATTAAAATATCTGATAGCGTTTTATCAGATATCATTAGGTCTTCTATTAATTCGGTTCCGCTAAAAAATGGAATATTTAAGCCGAAAGAATAAAATGTTCCTACGATAATAAAGCTGCGAGGCGAAAGTATATCCTTACTGTTTAATGCCAATACTGCCGTCCCTAGAACCATATATATAAAATATAATACGGCTAAATTTGAGCTATCACTTAGTTTGTAGATAGCAAAGAAAATCCATAGAGCCCAGAACAATAAGAGAACTCTAAAGAATATTTTTTTTCTTGATAGTCTGAGCATATTCTTAAAGAACAAATATCATGTAATCGGTTTTATCATCACCTAAAAAGCCAAAAGGTTGCTAAAAACTTAGTCTCTTTCACGAATCAATTTCGCTGGGACACCCCCAACGATTGAAAACGATTTAACGTCTTTAGTTACAACACTACCAGCTGCAACCACTGACCCTTCGCCAATTTTAACACCGGCAACAATAACACTGTATGCACCAATCCAAACATCATCACCAATCTCAACTGGCTTTCTATCATAGCCAGCTTCAAATATTCGACCCTTTTCTGCCGGTATTTTGTGATTTCCAGACATAATCTGACAGCCAAAGCCGAGCAGAACTCGATGCCCAATTTTTACCCCTCCTGGAGTTCCAACAATCACACCTTTAGCAAAATTAACATCATCACCGACTTCTAAATTTCGACCAGGAAAGATAAAAACACCTGGGTAGAAAATCACACGCTTTCCAATACTGGCGCCATTTAATTCGAGAAATTTTTTTTTCAAAAAATTACAAAATGAATATCTTGGCAAAAAGAAAATTAGTTGTTGAATGGTTTCATAGGTAATTACAAGAAAAGAATGCATTAATTCGTTACCTCAGACTCTTCAATTATTTTCAAGTAGTTTTTAAATCGCTGTTCTGAGTTTGGAAAAGAATTCAACCTATCACTACCATTTTTTACAATCTCTTGGTAATGATCATTATCAACAATTAAACTATATATTTCGTCAGCAACAGATGCCGCGTTTTCCGCTTGAACATATACTGCTCCCTCTTCGCATATCGAACGCGACCACGATGCTTCATTAATTATAATTGGCCTTTGCATGGCCCAGGCTTCAGCAATATTGTTACTAAAACTCTCTAACTTAGACAGCAAGATTGCTGCATCACACTTATGATAAATTTCAGCACATGATTCGAAGGGTACTGGGCCAATTGTTACAATATTGTCCTCTACACCGTTTGCTTTAGCGTCTTCGACAATTTCGATATATTTCGGATGATCTTCAGCAAGCGTTATTACAATTAAGATTTTTTCACCTGGGTAACGCTTTTTAAACTCGGCTAAAATGGGGACAAAACATTCCATATTTTTATGGCGCCCATAACTCGATATTTGACATAATTTAAATGCTCGAGGGAGTTCCGCCATCTTTTTCTTTACATCATCTGTAGCTTTGCTAAGATTAATGTTTGAACTCACAGCAGGTAGAGAATAAATAGCTTTATCTTTTGGCAGATGCCCCTGAGAAATCGCTCGAACAGCAAGGTCCTCAGTTTCAAACACGACCAAGTCTGCTTGTTTCAGCTTTGTTAATCTCATCCAATCATACAAATGTCTCTCAACCTTTTTAAAAAAAGAATTTCCCTCCCAAAAATCAACTTCCGGATAAAAAAGGTTGGAATAGGCACAACCAACTATTTGTTTGACACCTTTAATGGAAGGTTGAGGGCCAAACTGAGTATACGCTATATCAATCTTTACCTGCTCTGCAATTTTTGGTGCCTTAAGATATTCGAAAAAAAAACGCTTAAAAATGCTCCGACCAGAAACCCCTAAAAGGGTACAATTTGGCGGTAACTTAATTTCAGTAAAAGGAGTGTCTTCAGAGCAGAAAATATACCATTGGTGCATTGATCCATAACTTTGTATATTTGATATAAAATCCATGCCAACTTGTACTCCACCTCCACTTTTTAGTGGAACAAGGTTAAGCAAAATATTCATAATATATCGCCTGTAATTTCCTAAAATATCAAGATGTAAAATTATCGTTAAATTGGAAATTATATGACATACGATCGGAGTCAATTTTTAAAGTTATTACCGTCTTTACTTCCTCTTTACCAAACTCGGGATAATAAGGTCTAGTCATTAACGCAGTCTGTATATTCTTATCAAAGGCAATACTACCAACCAAAGCCCCCTCATATAAAAGCAAATACTTATTTGTTGCTTGCTTAGATATAACAATTAAAGGGTGAAAATGGATATGATTACATATTTCTATATCTAATAATTTTTGCTTTGCAATCACCAAATCTGAAACCTTTAGCGTGCGTATATGTCCCTCTTGAAATATCGCTTTAATCTCTCTTTCATGCCTAATCCCCTTTAACTTCGGAAACCCTAGGTATTCACCTTTAAAAAAAAACTCATCACCAGCCAGTGTCGCTCTTGCATATTGCTTTTTTGCCCTGCGACCTACTCGAAATTCATCCCATAATTCAGATTGCTCAGAATTGTTAATCATCAGCGTATTGTGAGCTGCTGTACTCCTCGCATAAGATCTTGCCTCGCCTGGGGCATACTCAAATACTCCAGTATCCACCACAACATCCAGACCATTCACCACTAATTGATAACTCAAAAAATCACAATGCGTATGTCCAGGCTGATAGCTAGGGCCAATATCACCGCAGTCAATTAGAATCCAATCTTGACTAGTTTTCGCACCGTAGTATCCAGAATCGTGCTTTTCAACTAAATTAATGTCTTTGATAGAATCGCTTTTCTTTTTAAAAATATCTAGCTCAATACCAGCGCCAAATAGAGATTCAATATCTGGAGTCGCGTCAAAAGAAGAGTCGTTAAACAATGGAATCTTTCCATCTGGTCGCAATATATCATCTAAAAGCGAAAGCCCTCCATTAATTACTTTTTCAAGCTTTCTCCCAAGTTCATCACCAACATCAATATTATTTTTTTTAATTAGCCAAAGTATCTCAATACAACCTTTAATCATTATGCAGTGGTATTGAGGTGAACGCTCGTAATGGCTTCCATCTGCAAGGAATTGTTCATCAAGCTGACCGCAAAGTTGCCTTATGGAAAACACTCTCCAGTCATTGACTTCCCTACCTTTTACGCCCTGTAGTTCACTAAAATAAATACTTGCAAAAAAAATCGCTCGCAAATTTTCAAAGTAATGATTAGCAAGGATATGCAACTCCAAGTTGCTTCGTAACCAACGGCACTGCATATATAAATTTTCTATCCATTGAATATTCGTATCTGAATTTTTAGAGAACCAAACTATCCAGTTGACAACTCTTAGACTTAGTGTATAGGGTTCCCACGCTGTCTCCGTTCCTTGCGGGTTTTTGGCAATCCAGAAATCGATTATTCTTCCCTTAATTTCATTAGTTAGATCTTCTTGTCTAAGGAAGTCGAAATAATGTAAGGAATACCGCCATAGCCTTTTAGTATTAGGTGGATGCCAATCCACATTTTCGACATCAAACGAAACAACTTCATTTTGCAGCGTTATCATTTTTTGCTCTAAGTCTATCTGCTGATATTTTAACCTGTCGTCATATGTGGATAAGTTTTTTATATACTGCCCAGTCAAGCTTATAGATGAAACTTTTCTAAAACCAAAAACTTTGTAT
>JANQJB010000016.1 GCA_028281865.1 Marinagarivorans sp. | reverse complement strand
GTTAAGGCACTGAGCGACGCGGGCATCATTGGCAAAACCGTGACTCTACTCGACGCCAAGAAATTGGGCTTAAGCCTAATGGCGCCTATTCATATCAGTATGGATCGCCATACACCAGAGCGTTTCGACGTCTTTGAGCGCTCTATTGCCGAATTACCCGAAGTTCTAGAATGTCTGTTAATTACAGGCTCGGAAGCGGATTACCTATTGAAGGTCGTGGTACACGATATGGACAACTACCAAAAATTTCTACTGGGGAAACTAACTCGCATTGACGGCGTGACCGGCGTGCAATCGAGCTTTGTTATGCGCGAGGTAGTCAATACAAGCGCATTGCCCATCTGAGCGAGATTTAACGTTCAAACCAATGCTTTAAAAAAGCTAGAGAATATTGAAAAACAGCTAAGAAATAAATTTTTGCATTGCCTGAGCGAAACGAATGACACCGCATTTGTTTACCGATCAAAGATGAGCTAAAACCTGCAACTTGCACCCCTGTATCACGGCGCTTTCTACTAGCTTTTCTAATCAAGTCTGGTATGGTGTTCGGACTGAATTGCAAATGTTTTTGCCTGGGATAAACCGCTTAACTGACTAACGAAAATTCTTTGATTAGAGACAAGGACCCTATGGATATCGTTATCAAAGGCACCCACGGCAAGCTTTATAAACTTGAATACAAAGCCAACTCGACGCCCGGCACAAGCTCTCCTAAACACACTGATCCCTTTTTAAATAGCCCAAGATTCGATCAAACGCAGCCACACGCTCCTAACAGCTGGAAAGAGCTTTGGCGTCAGCTAAAAATCAAACACCCATCACTGCCAATGCTGCAGCAAGAAAAGGACATACTAAAGCAGTTACAAACTTATGCCGGAAAAAAGCTGGTTTTGCGTGCGTTTGGCAATTCGGCGCATTTGTCGCATGGGCGTGGCAGCGCCGCTGGCGGAAACGGCAATAACGACACGTCTCAGAAGCAGTCGAATAACTCTGGTGGATCCAGCTTAGGACCGGCCCGCGGCGACAAGCGAATTGAACCGGCTCCGGCATCGACATCACCCCACTCCGAAAAAGGTGCGACGTGTAACTCAGAGCCTGCCAAAGACGGCGACCAAGCTATTGAAAATATGGAATGCTCGGGTGACCCGGTTAGTATGATCTCCGGTGAGGAAGTTCTCCATCTACAAGACTTTAGCCTGCCCGGCCCAATGTCGTTTACCTGGCAGCGCACGTATCGCAGTTCCCATACACGCAATATAGGTTTGGGTGTGGGTTGGTCACATAGCGGCTCGGAATATCTCGAAATCGGCGACTTTAAAACCCAATATATCGATTGCGAAGGTCGCAGCATTCCGTTTAACACGCCCAAAATAAAACAGCGCAGCAAATATATTCCAGAACAGTTAACCCTTGACCGTATTTCCGACAACTGTTTTATCCTAAAAAAACAGGGCGAATATGACAAAGTTTTTCGACGCGATAACAACGCGCTAAGCCGACTTAATTTAGTACAGCTGCGCCACCCTGGCTTCTGTCCAGCCGAGCCTTCTGCGAATAAAGCGGAAACTGGCTTCGCCATTAATTTTTCCCACAATGAGCAAAACCGCCTAACCCGTGTTGTTGGAAATTGGGGAAAATCCCTGCAAATTGCTCGCGATCAACACGGGCGCATAATTTCAATTAATTTAAACAATGAGATAAAAGAGTCTTACTTTAAAAAGGCAGAATACGATTACGATAAAGACAATAATTTAATTGCACATCGCAACGCCAAAGGAAGTGGTGAAAAATACCGTTACGAAAATCATTTACTAAAACAACGAACACTCGCTACAGGGTTTAATTTTTATTTTGATTGGGATGGTGAGGGCAGCACAGCACGCTGCATTCACAATTGGGGCGACAATGGCATTTACGAATATTATTTCGATTGGGATAACCAAAATAACCGCAGCTTAACAACCGATAGTCGCGGGTTTCAAACAGAATATTTCTACAATGACTACGGCCAAATCACCAAACAGGTTGACAACGAAAAAGGCGTACATTTGTACGAATATGACAACGGGCGAAAAACGGCTTATGTAAATCCAGAGGGCCATAAAACGCAGTTTTTCTTCGACGCAGAAAACAACCCTGCAGGCACAAAAGACGCTCTCGGGCATAGCGTAAGCATCGGTTACTTTAATGGCAAGCCAACAACTTTCGTCGACAAGGACAAAACCCACTGGCGACGCGAATACAATCGCAATGGCCAATTAATTCGCATAAGCGACCCCTATAATCAAAATACAAATTATACCTATAATAAAAATGGGCTCCTTGCGAGCAGCACTGACGCTATGGCGCGTACTACCCGTTACTTATGGTCCGCCCATGGCGATTTAGCAAAAATTGTCGACCCCCGTGGCCATACGCGTCAATTCTCCTACGACGACCAAGGCAATATTACACGCGTTGAATTTCTCATCGATGGCAAAACTTCCGCTGGTGCCACGCAATATTTCTATAACCCGACAGGAAAAATTGAAAAAATTATTGCACCCAACGGCGACATTTCGACCTACAGCTATAACGAAAATGATCAACTCATTCGCTTTAGCGATGCGCGCGGCAGAACAACAGAATTTAAATACGACGGGCTGAGTCAAGTCGTCGAACGAATCGATGCAGAAGGTCAAAAGCTTAAGTATGAATATGATACAGAGCGAAATCTGACTGCGTTAACTAACGAAAATGGCGAACGCTACGCATTTTTCTACGATGGCAACGAACGTTTAATTAAGGAAATAGGCTTTGACGGACGTACTCAACATTACAAATACAATAAAGCTGGGCACCTCATTAAACATCTCGATGCGGAGCAATTCGTCACTGAGTTCGAGCGAGATGCGCTTGGCCAGCTGATAACAAAAAGTATTGCTGCGGTAAATAAAAATATGCCGCCTGAGAAAACTCGTTATCAATACGATGCCAAAGGTCGACTTATCGAGACCTATAATCAAACTCAATATCTAGCGTTTGAGTACAACCATTTTGGTAATTTAATAAAAGAGCATCACAGCGATATTAACGAGCAAAATAAACGTATTAAAAGCTCAATGGTCGACATTGGCTTTTCCAATATTTGGCCAGGCATTCGCAGCGGCATTCAACTGCCCGACGGCCAGAATATCGAATATGAATTTGACGATAATAATTTACTGCAAAACGTCATGTTCAACGGGTCGATTATTACCGAACTTGAACGCGACGAATTTGGTCGCGAGACCGCTCGCCATCAAGGCGATTTGGCGACTACGCGGCAATACGACCCGCTCGGTCGTCTGCAAAAACAAGCAAGCTTTAATAAAAAACTGAAAGCTCAGGGCCCGGTTAACCGGGCATATAACTATGACGAATTTGGTAATTTAAGCCAACTAATCGACGGCAATTACGAGGCGCGTTTTGTCTACGATCTTGTCAACCGACTGGAAAAGGTCGAGGGAACCCTCCCCGAAAAATTCAGCTTCGACCCCGCAAGTAACCTAGTCTCTTCCGATGGCTCGCCGATAAGCAAGAGCGAGGGTAACCGCCTAGCATTCCAAGCGGATCGCCATTTTACTTACGACGAGCGCGGCAATTTAATTCAAGAAAATCGCGGAAAAGGTGGAAAAATTGCAAAGTGTTTTTTCTACAACCTGCAAAATCAGTTAATTAAAGTTGAACAACCCGGGCAAACAACCGAATACAAATACGACCCTCTTGGTAGACGTGTCGAGAAAAAAGACAATTTTGGTATCACGCGCTACTTATGGACCGGCGATCAACTCGCGCAGGAAACTCGCAATAATATAAAAAAAACCTATATATACGAACCTGAGACGTTCCGCCCCGTGGCAATGGTACAAGATGGAGAAATATACCACTACCATCTCGACCATCTCGGCACACCAAAAGAGTTAAGTAATAACTCTGGTGAGGTTGTTTGGAGAGTACAATATAAAACTTACGGCAATGTTGCGGTAAAAGAAATCGAGGAAGTTGAGAATAACTTAAGATTTCAAGGGCAGTATTTTGATGAGGAAACAGGGCTGCACTATAACCGGCATCGGTATTATGATCCTGGGACAGGGCAGTTTACGACGCAGGATCCGATTGGGTTGTTGGGTGGGGTCAATAATTATCAGTATGCACCAAATCCAATCACTTGGCTCGACCCTTACGGATTAAAATGTAAAGAAGGGTATGCAATTGTTCGCCAATTAGAAAACGGCTACCAAGAAGGTCATTTGACCGTAGAAGTTGTGTTCGATGATGTTAATTATGCGACTGACCAAGTAATTACTTCACCAGACAGGTCAACCACAACAATTAGGCGATACGGAAAAATAAATTCAGATGCGATCAAAAATGGAACCGTTGCCCACGAAGTACGTATAGCACTACCAGACGCTGAAGCAGCATTAGAATATCAAAAAAAGATTAGGAATACCGAGCTAGGGAAGTATGATCTCATAGAGAATAGTTGCTACTCACATGTATTCGATGTACTGGAGGCTGGAGGCCACCCACCGATTCAACGAAGTAAACGAGGTTTCTTCAAATTCATGAAATCTAACGGGTTTGGTCGTATCGAAGACGCACCATCATTAGAGGCTTAATATGGGCTTGATTATTTGTGATAAGCATGGCGAAACTGGTTTTATGCCTCTCGTATCAAAAGAATTAGCAGAAACAATTCTTGCCAACAAATCTTTAGGCAATAAAGGCGTAAAGTTTGTGGAAGTAATTTTTATTGATGAAGATGACGGCGAAGAATTCCAAAGATTACGTTATTGGATGAGTCAAAAGTGTTTTGATAATTTAAATGCAAAAAAATCTTATATAATTCAGTCGGATGAAGATGAAATAAAGCTCGATAAAATTTTTGATCCAATTATGAAAGGTGGTGGCATTTGCGGTAGATGCTTTGAAGAGTACATGGAGTCACACAATTACAGATACACACTTTGATAAAAGTAAATTTATTTCAAATAGCTATAGACAATAGTGAAACAAGTAATTTTTTTGGTGGCCAAAGAGAGATTGTGTTAATGAATCTACAACATTACTAATATTTAAGTGCAATTTGTAGGAGTTTGTCGGCATATTAAAGCAAACACGAAAATAAACTCTATAGCGTGAAATACAAAAAGGGCGAATAGAGAAGACTCTTTGCTTCGCGATTCCTGAGAAATTCGACTTCTGTAAAAAGAATCAAACTAACATGACGAAACTAATAAAATTTATCGAAGAAAATACCAAAGGCAGTGACTATATATGCTCAGATATTCACGGACATTTTTCTCTACTTGAACAACTTCTGGACATCAAAAATTTTAATACGACGACCGATCGACTTTTTAGTTTAGGCGACTTGATCGACAGAGGATACGAAAGTGATCAGACATTAAAGTGGCTGGCATACGATTGGTTCTATGCAATTCAGGGTAATCACGAGCGCATGCTTATCAACGCAGTAGAACAGAAATCTAGCCAATTATTTACGCAATGGTACGCATGGGGTGGTGACTGGGCGGAAGATTTTGACCAATATCAGCTAGAACAATATTATCTTGCACTATCATCACTACCCGTCGCTATTGAGCTTCAACTGGGTGACGGAAAAAAAGTTGGCCTTGTACATGCAGAGCTACCCGATAAATGTAACTGGGATGATGTAACAACACTGCTAAAAAGGGAACAAACTGAAAATATCGAACGCAATCAATTGACCAGCGATATGCTGTGGAAGAAGTCTCAGATTTACAGAGATGTCGACGGTATTTTGTCAATAGAGCCAGTCAGCAATATCAATCATGTATTTCATGGCCATACGATAGTTGACCAGATTACAACGTATGCAAACCGAACTTTTATGGATCTCGGTAGTTATCTCAATGGAGATATAGGTTTAATAAAACCCACAGACTATGTCTAGCGAATTGCCAGAGTTAATTCTCGATTAGACCTGCCGAAAAAAGGATACCTAATTTGGCAAACTAATTAACATATTTATTTTTAGCCTGCAGTTGCAGGGAGCCCGCCCAGCACTGTAAGTTTTTTCGACAACCAGCTTGCAGTTAGATAAGCATATTGGTTGCTTTTTGCACTACTAAACCCAAGAGTAATTTGCTAAAATTAATCTTACGGGGCCTTTAAAGCTCTATTCATGAAGAAGAGTTATAACTGGAGTAATTGGATATGACTAAGACAGTCAGTGCAAGCAAGCAACAGCATCAAAGTGGAAATACAGATAAACCATCTGGAAAAACCTTTAAGGGTATTAATGCCATACCAACGATGGAAGTAGAAGAGCTCGAATCAAGTGTTTCAACGGAAGAATTTTTCGAACAGCTAAAATCCCGAAAGAAAATACACAATAAACCCGTTAAAATTCCCACAGCATTGAAATTAAACGAGAAGGCGATCTAGCTTACCTCGGAATAAATGCAGTTGCATTTAACAGGTACCATTTGAACAGCTTTTTCTGGTTGAGATAATTCAATCAAAAAGCGTATTGCATTTCAAAATAAAGGTTTTTGGGTCGGGTATCTATCGGCGTTTCACCGACGATAACGTTATCCTGTACTACGGTGGAAGCCGTCAACATAGCGCTGAATTTTTTATAATCAATTTTAAGTCCAGCACCGACATTGCCAATTTGCCCTTCGTCCGAGCCCTCTGCATCACCAATAGCATACAAAGTAACATAGGATGAATCGGCAAAAACAAATGGTGTTATAACCTTATTTATTTCCTCCCCAAATATCGATGCATTTTCAAATTTGGGTAAACTAAATAACCAATCAACCCCGATAAAAATCCCATCATCCGCTTGCAAGCCATTAACTGAAAACCCTCTCGCTCGTGTAGGCCCAGTAAAACTCATTTGGTTTAAGTTTGAAAGAGCTTTGCCAGAATATTGCCCAGCAGATTTAAGCAGAACGCGCGTTTTGTAATTCGTAAACGGAACCTCAGGAAAAGACAACATTGATATGTTGTAAGAGAAAAACGCCTCGTCCTCAGAAAGAATAACATTTTGATCAGATGTTGGATCGGGTGATTCAACTTGTGCGCTGTGAACCCCAACCGACCCCAAGTATAAGTGTTGCCACCTTTCTACCAAAATATCAAAATTAAAGTTTAATGATACTTTTTGTACATCCTCAGCAGTCTCGTCGATATTACCCGTATCGATTTCGCTTTGAAAGCGCGTGCCGGTCTCCGACGTAATATCCATAAAACTTAAGCTCACAGAATAATTCTTGACCCGGCTACGTTTAATCTTATAACTTAATGACGCGTCTGCAACCGAAGATTCTCCAGTAATTGCGATGCGTTGCCCTGCCGCTATATCAAAGGAAACGAAGTCGTTTGTCGAGGCGCCTATCGACGCGCTTACCCTTGGATTCCATAGGTTTAAACTATATCGAATTGAACCATACGTTGCCGCATCAGGGCTATAGGAATTCAACACCGCAAGATATAACTCGTCACCAATTCCAAGCGGATTGTGAAGAAATGCATCGACATAAGCACGGTTTTCACTGGTACTCTCCGAACCATGATTATCCGTTCTCATATTAAACGAATAATATTTCTCTTCGGTAATATTCAAGCTTAGCCTCGTATCACCCACTTGAGAGCCTGGCGAGAAAAAGCCCTGTGCCGAAAGACCTGGAATATCATTGATTAAATACAGTGACTCTTCGACCTTCCAACTTGTTACCGGCTTGTTTAAATCGCGCTTAAACGCTCGCGCCACCAAATTGTCTGACACGCGCTTGCGGTTTTCTACTGTTATTTCACCCAGCTCTCCTAGTAGCAATGTCAAATTCACAACACCATCGCGTACTTTTTGCTGAGGAATATATGCCTTTGCCAAAATAAATCCTTTTTCGCGATAGAAGTTTGTGATCGTATCGGCGACAGTTTCGATCATTCCCAGAGTCACGCCACGTCGGCGGCGTTGCTCACGAATCAGAAATACTAATTTTTGTACTTCGAGAGCACCGACATGCTCGCCTTCTGACTCCTTTTCAATTTCCGCCATAAGATCAGAGATCTCACCCAGCTCATCAAGGGTATATCCAGAATCCGTCATCTCTCCCTCGCTCATTAAATCAAAGCGGATAGATTCAACGCGTTTGATTAAGCCTTCGCGCGTGATACCCAATTCTGGGTATTCGACTAAACCTTGTAGTTTAAATTCTTTTACATTTAACCTGGGACCCGCTTCAGGGTCGGGGTCTCGGTCGCGAACGGGCGGGATGTCTAAATCCAGCAGCATCGACTCGCGCTCATACTCCGGCACCTCGGTAGTGTCAGGCATTTGTAAAAAGCCTTGAGCAAACGCAAAAGGTTGCAACGAAAAGAATAAAACCACACCCGCAAAAATAGGCATGGAGTCTTTAAAATCAAGCTTCATGGAGAGTTTCTTATTTGTGGTGAAAATTCGCCAGTTCTTATTCTGGTAACGAGATAAAGACTAGCGCTGTCATTAGAACCTATCTCTAATGGATTCTAAAATGCTTCTTCTTCCTCTTCGTCCTCATATTCATCTTCGTAAAGCTGGTCACGTGGCATGCGGATGGAAATATTATCGTATGCGTAGTTCCGCACTTCAGTAAAAATAGCGGGGTCAATTTCATCTATCGACTCAACTTCGACAAGTAAATCGCTAACACTACTGACAACAGTCGGATCAATCAAATCACCAATCGTTTCAAATTGGTCCGGTCGATTTCCAAAAGCAAATATCGGTTTTAATGTATTACCCGTGACCTTTAACAAATTATTTGCATAAACGACAAAGCGCTGCCCACCAATACCAAAACCATCAAGTGCGACAATATCGACCGTTCTGCCGACAAGCTCTGGTTTTAAATCACTCTTAAGCGCTGATTGAACCATCAGTTTAGCTGGGTTGACAGTTGATAAATCGACGTCGGGCGCAGTATTTTCAACAATAATATTAACAGCGCCAGAATTGTAGCCCGCATCGATAATACCTCGCGCTGTTCCGCTTCCAAAGCTCGCTTCGCTGTAGGTTTCAGTACTATCACTAACGAGAGTTACTGTACCGCGGGTATTTTTTAAGAATATATCGCCGTTATTAATAATCGCGGATACTTCCAGGTCTCGATTATTTTCCAGTTGCACTGTTCCAGTCTGATTAATAAGGTCAATTGACGAAATAGACAAATCTAACTCGTTTTGATTGGGGTTATCCGCACTGCCACCAACACCTGCTTGTGAACGAACAATCAAATTTTCTGCAAATATATTAATAACACCGTTTTCAAACGATAAATCGTTATTATCAAAAATTGCACCGCCCGAAGTTAACGATACAGTGCCAGCAGTATTGAGCTCTACGAGACTTATATCCCCACCACTGGTCAAATTAATAGCATCATTCGCATTAATCGAGGCATTACCGCTCATGGCAATTAAGCCAGATGATGTAATTGTGATATCCAAGCCATCTAACAACGAATTTCCACTTAGTAGAGTCGAGCCGGAAGTGTCAATCACAATACTGCCCAGCAATGTTTCGATGCCACCCGCTATGTCCACGCTTCCTGAACTGATATCAACGTCGCCGTTATTTACGCTAAGTTTTGCTGAGTCAACAATATCGAAACTTCCGTTTAGCGAATCTGCGGTAAATTCATTGGCAGCCGAAATATCCGCTTGCAGCACTACGTCACCGTTTTGGCTAACAACATTTATTTCGTTAGCTTCAATTTGCTGCAAGTTAACATTGTTGTTTGCATTAACAAACACTTGCTGAGCAGTCGTTAACGTCTGGCCGGTAGCATTTTGCATATTCACTTCACCACTAGCAGCATTAATACTTAACGTTTCTGCGGCACTA
Organism: Marinagarivorans sp.; assembly: GCA_028281865.1. Taxonomy (GTDB): domain Bacteria; phylum Pseudomonadota; class Gammaproteobacteria; order Pseudomonadales; family Cellvibrionaceae; genus JANQJB01. Next base: position 5,177 of record JANQJB010000016.1, on the reverse strand, counting down.
ATATTGGCTTGTAATTCAACTATCTGCCCACCATCTAGCTGAATATTTTTCCCTGTAATTTGGCCGGCAAATTCTTGCACTATCTCTTCGCCCTTAATCAGTATATTACCCGGTAAGGCTTCGGTAGCATCGATCGTCGCTTTTATTTGTACAGTACCACCTTGAGCATCGATTGAAATCGCTTGTTGGGCTGCACTTGCAGCAACGGCAATACCAGCGTTTATATCAACATCATTTGCCGTTATTACAACCGAATTTTGAGCATTAATCGCACCTTGTACACTGACAGCTGCTGTAGAAGAATTCAATATCACATCTTCCGCGGAAATTGGATTTGCGATAATTGAGTTGAGTGTAGAAACAGTTAGGCTGTTCGTTACATTGCCTTCAATTTCCAGGCCATTCTCACTTCCTTCATTGATTAAAAAGGAGCCTGCACCCAAGACTTGAACGCGGCCAAAATTATTAGCGTTATTGTCTAACACAATCACGCTTGAAGTCCCGGCGTTGAAAATGCTTGTGCCAGCAATATTTATTAAACCTTCATCGTCAACACTTGAATCGGTGTTAATGGTGAGATTTCTGGCTGACACATCAGCAAGTTTTGTCAAACCGTTTGTTAGCGTTACATTGCCATTTGCTGCATTAAAGGTAAGAGCACCCGACAAGCTATTATCATTGTCCAGTACAATATCAGCGTTGCTGGTAAAAATAACATCGTTTTGTGAAGTTAAGGCGGCAGCATCACTTATCGTTCCAGTAGCAGCAATATCAACTATTCCTTCAGGATCTTCCATCCCTGCCAAAGTCAAATCACCCGTTTGCGTGATATAGACGTCGCCTTTGACACTATTCAAAACCAAACCCGCCGTTTGAATCCGTAGGCGATCGTCTTTACCACCGCCAATCGCGCCTGTATTGTTAAATAGAATTTGCTGCCCAGCATCAATAAGTGCATTGGAGTCGCTCGTATCGACTGCAGCACTAACAACACTGAAAGTATTATCTAAATTGATAATGCCATCAATTGTCAGCTGATCTTGATCCCCGTTATTGCCGTTAACACTAATACTGTTTTTATTCAAATAATTAACAGCTGCAAGCTGGTTAAATCTAAACGCATTGCCACTCACGATAACTAGGTCGTCAACGCCAACTGTGCTATTGATATTTAATATAGACGAATAAACACGGTCATCGATTGTTTCAACTTCATCGTAATTAACACGGTAACTGCGCGTGGTTTCATTTAAATCAATTTCATAAGCTAAAGAGGCGATTTGATCTTGAGAGCTATTCAGTTCAAAGGTCGAATCGAAACGCGTTCCATCTGCACCACCCACTATATTAATACGGTCGTTGCCCTGATTGCCTTTAAAGCTTACCTCACCGCTTATACCATTACCCAAATCGACAGTGAGTAGATCATTTCCTTCTCCAGCACGAATTTCTCCACTAATGCTTCCGCCCGCTAAAGTAAATCGATCTACATCGCTACCACCTTGGAGAATATCGAAATCAATAAATGCAATATTATTATTATTTTCGTCAACGATAGTGCCAGAATCTATGCCGGTAATTGCCCAATTATTCTCAACATTTGCAGCACGCAAAATACTGCCATTAGCCCGACCTTGATATTGCTCGATATTCAAAAAGCCCGATGTCGCATCGCCAATTAACACATCTACAACACTCAACGCACTCATATCGACAATATCGCGCAAGCCATCAGGCTGGTTGCCACCATCAATAAAGCCTGTGACTGAGCCTAAATCAGAAAATCTAAAGGTATCGACCTGATCACGGCCAATTAAATTTCTAAAGCCACTGAATGTAACATTGTTGACATCTCCCTGATTAACGCCATCAATATCCCATGCGTTGTCTGTATTACCGCCAACCAAGGTATTATTAGTACTTTCAGCCGCGCGAATCGCATTAATATTACTTACATATAAATCGGCAACAAATTGATCATCGAAGCTAACGGTAACCGGGTTTTGCAACCCTTCTAATTCCAACACATCCAGGACAGTTCCAACTGCAGGATTAGCTCCCCCGTCGATAGAACCGGTAATTCGATCATCTTGTGTGGCACCATCTGGACGACCCAATATAAAGGTGTCGTTAGCAGAACCGCCAACCAAAAATGCAAAACCGTCAAAACTCAGTGACGCCACCTCACCAGCATCTGTCCCATTAATACGCCATATATTGTCAATATTTGCGCCAATTAATCGGTAGCTATTAGGTTGAACAGCTACAAGATTTTCGATGCCGATGATGTTGAGCGTCGCTTCATTTTCGCTACCGACGCCAATCGCCGTTAAATCCAACAGCCCATCAATATTGACGGAGTCTTGACCGTCTCCACCATGAATAACGCCAGAAACAGTATCATCAATATTAGCTGCACGATTTAGATTAAACACATCACTAGCACTACCGCCAGTTAAATTAGCAAAGCCTTGGAATGCAACATTATGCGTTTCACTTACAACGGTACCACTATCAGTACCCAACACTGTCCATGTCGAATCTTCGTTTGCACCTATTATTTCATTGCCTGAATCACTCGCTTGGACGCTCTCTATGTTGATTAACTGAATATCTGCAGTAGTATTAATACCGAGCCCAACTTTGGCGCTATTTGTTAGCGCTAGTAAGTCAACATTGTCGCTTTCACCGCCACGACCATCAAGCAAACCTGTAATAATATCGACTCCGTCAAATACAAAGCTATCGGTTTGATCACCACCGACTAAATTTGCAAAGCCACTGAAAGAAACGCCATCGACAATTCCGCTATTTGTTCCAGCAATTTGCCAACTATTACTATCCAGCTCACCGAATAAAGTATTAGTAAAATTGGGGTCGGTATTGGCCACAATATTCTCAACTTCAATAACGCGAATATCAGCTAAATCCTGCGTATTCAGCGCTAAACTTACATCGGTAGATAAGCCCACAGTGGAAACCTCATCAATACCATCGTTTCCTCGAATGATTCCGGTTATCCCAACATTAGTCGCTACATCTGCTTGTTCAAATATAAAACGATCGATATCCGAATTCCCGGTTAGGTCTGCAAATCCAGAAAACGTAACCGCATTTATTGACCCCGAGTTTTGCCCTGTAATCGTCCAAGTATTTTCTTCAGCATTACCGATTATTTGGTTGCGAACCATTTGCAAATTAATGGCGTTTCTCGCCTGAATATTTTCAATTCGACTGACATAAAGGTCAGCTGTTTGCGCATTTAAATCGAGCGACACGGTTTTTGCAGTTTGCAAGCGCGTTAAATCTAGTGCGTCGGTATTGGAGAGACTATTAGCGACCGACACACCACCATCAATCGTATTAATTTCCGCTGTTGCTTGATCTTCATTAAATACAAAGGTGTCACTCGCCGAACCACCCAGCAAATTTGCAAAGCCGTTGAACACAATATCGCTGACCAAACCAGAATCTTCTTGCTGTGACAAGCGGTGGTCAGTGTTATTTAATTGCCAAGTGTTACGCGTATCGTTTCCGCGCAATGTTTGATTGTTGCCGCTACTAACAACCTGCTCAATATTAATGACATTAATATCACCACTAACGCGATTGCCAACATGAACCGTTTGATTATCTAAATTCTGAACCGCCAGCGTATCACTAACATCAGATGTATTTGCTCCGCCATCAACTAAACCGGAAACAATAGCGCCGTCAAAAACAAACGCATCTTGCAGATTTCCACCCTGTAAATTTTCGATACCGGAAAATATTAATGTGTCGCTTCCGGCAGAACTTGTGAGTGTATTGCTGGAGGCAATCACCCAAGTATTTGCTGCAGATACGAGGCCTATCAATGTGTCATTCAACGAGGTTGACGACTCTGCATTTAAAATTTCTATATCAAATAAGTCAATGCGATCGCTGCCATTATCGATAACATTTCCAGTACTGCTGAGCGTACTCATTTGAAAAATAAATTCGTTTGTGCTCGATGCGGCGACAGTTAAACTGTCATTATTTCCAACAACGTCGACACCGCCATTTATCGAGCCTTCTATCCTACCCGCGTCAATAATCTGAAAGCTGTCCTCCAAATCACCACCCACTAAATGAGAAATATTTTGAAAGGCCAGCGAGCGAGTTATATTGTTCTCGGTGAAAGTAATACTCCCAGCATTTAATGCATTAATAACCCAAGTATTTTCAAAAGAAGACCCATACAAGGTATCGCCATTACCACTGGTCAGAAGATTTTCAATATCGCTAATTTGCACATCGACGCTATCAATACTGGCATTGAGTGAAATTGCCAAAGCATCGCTAATAGCACTAAAATCAATAGCGTCAGTTCCATCACCACCGTCAAAATTATTTGCGACACTGCTTAACGCGAAAAGATTTATCGTATCATCGGCAGCTCCTCCGCCAACTTCACTAATACCACTAAAAGATAAGGTTACATTGTTTAGCGTATCGGTGAGAGTATTTCCTGAAGCCGCTCCAAGTACCCACGTATACTCACCATCGGCCGCACTAATTAGTCGCGTTATAGCTGTACCATCGGAACTCAATTGCTCAACATTGGCAATATCGACAACGCCTGTACGATTATCGACAAGAAATACCGGCGGTAAATCATTTGCCGGGAACGAAGTTATGATTTCCGAAGGCATAAGAGCTTCGTCCTGCTGGCGACTCGCACCAAAAACAAGATTTCCAAGCGCATTTGTAACAACAATCCGGTCGTCACCGCCACCACCGTTAATAAAACCATTAGTCAGACCACCGGTAGTACCGTTAATAATATTTTGCGTAAAGTTAAATGTGTCATTGCCGGTTCCACCTTGTAACTGGTTGACGCCACTAAATTCAAACCCTTCGTAATCGGCTATATAAGCCGCCGCGAAATTACCGCTATTACCGCCGTCAATCGTCCAATTGTTAGCGCCGTTAAAATCACTGCCATCTGCAACACGTAACAAGGTATTGTCATTACCCGTCAAGCGAATAATTTTATCCGAGATATCGACAACGACCAATCCATTAATTGTTGAATAGTCAAGGCTTCGGAGACCCGAACCCGGCCGCGCTTCACCGGTAATATTATTTCCTGGGCTAAGATTACTTTCTTCATCACCTATACCGCCAACAAAACTACCAAAGTTTTGGTAATT
>JANQJB010000014.1 GCA_028281865.1 Marinagarivorans sp. | reverse complement strand
GTCGATTACGATTGCAGACTCAAAAGAATGTATAAATATCGACCTTAAAAATTTAATTCCTATAAAAAATGATAAAATAATTGAGCTGTGTATAGACAGTAATAAAATCAGCGCAAGACAATTTAAAGAATTAGAAAACTTTATTAAAATCGATATTAATTCGGGTGTCGAGTCCCTATCAGTCCCCAATAAGAATACAGCGAATGAAGAAAAAGAAGGTGTGTATTTCTCGTTCGAAGTCGTTTCGTATGAGACAAAACACAAGGAAAATGCTGGGATAGGATATCAAGGCATTGGCGAATTAAATATTAGAGAATCTGCGACTTACACCAATACCTCGAAGAATCTTTATTATATACAGTTATTCTGCGCATCGGAAATAGTAGAGAGTTTTTCTAATTTAAAACTATCTACAAATAAGGAAAAAATCGCAAACCTTTCGGATGGTGACAGACATGCGCTTTTAGAAACGATAAATCATCTAAATCTCGGAAATATCAAAGTAAACGTCTTTCAGGCCGAAGTGTTTGATGCGGAAGTCATTACATTAGAAACAGTTTGCGATGTATTGACAGCATTCCAACCTTTTTCCTCTCCTATCAAAAAGAACAGTAGTTTTTCATTACGAATATTGAACCAACCTCTCATTGGAACAAATAAAATCAGGCTCAAGATAGATTGGTTAAACATTCCAGATGGAGGACTAAAAAAATACTATCAGGCCTACAGCTTATATCACCAACAAGTAAGCGGTAAGGGCGATGACTTTGAAATTGATGAATCACTGTTTGGCATGAACTGGACTTGTACAAAGGAGGGTAAAAGCGGCGATAAAATCGAGCTCGATCGAGGCCATACAAAGCTATTCTCCTATTGCAGAGACACACTGACTATAGAAGTAAATTACAATATTGATAAACTGCTCGCTGACAGTGCTATTGAAGGAAATGGAACTGGTGATATTATCTTTAAGTTTACTTTAGATGACGACTCAGATTTTCAGGAGCAGTATTACAATCAAGTATTACAATACGGCTTAACCAAAAGCTCTTCAAATCCACTTTTCTCTGCTAGTGAAAAAAACTTTGGAATAGAACAAGTAAACCCACCATTTATCCCAGAAATTGAAAAAATTACTGTTTTTATCGAAACACAATGTTCCAACCAAAAACTAAACATGCACTATGCTGTTCCGGAGGTATTGACAAAGAATATACGTACTTCTGTGAATACATTTTTACCCGAGCTTGATCATGAGGTGGCACTGAGTTTATGTTTCGAGAGTTTACCCGAAGGAAACTGCCTCAGCATTCTGTTCAAACTAATGCGTAGACATTTTGATTACGATAAAAGCGATAATCCACCTTGGCAAATATACACACATAAAGGCTGGGTACCGGTTAAAGTACTTAGGGATGATACTTGTGAATTAGATTATTCCGGTATCGTAACGTTCTGGATTCCCGGAGATATTAAACGCATTGGTGGATTGTTTGTCATTCAATATACCGGATCCAAGAATAGACTTGCGTTTGAATTGGAGTCAGTTCTTGTCAATGCCGTGGCTTTGACAATGAACGTCGATAAACATCGTTATCTTACATGGAATCAAGCAATGCAAAGCGGTACAAAGCTAGATTTGGACGAACAACAACCTTCTTACAGCTTTGTGAACGAAATTAAAAATATACAGCTTCCTTTTCCCGCTGCAGGTGGTATTAGCTGTGAAAGCGAAAACCAAGTTTTGCATAAAGTTTCTAACCTCATACAGCACAAACAGAGACTCAATAGATTTGAGAGCTATGAGCATTTTATTGTCGAAAACTTCGGAGAAATAATGCTCGCAAAGTGCCTTCCTTTTAATCTTGTGGGAAAAAACACCACCATTTTAGTATTACCTCGACCGGAATATCCGCTCGATATGTCTTTGTTAGACGGCCAGAGGTTACCACTGAACGGTGTATTGTTAGAGGAAATAAGCTCCTCGCTAAATCATCTCAAACCACTGACGGCAAAACTTTCAATAAAAACACCCTATGTTAAGCTCAGCGCGCTGGATATTGAATTAGTGTTAGAACTTGGTTTTCGCGAAAACTACGAGTATTACGCCGAACGCGTTCACGAAACTCTAAGCCATTTATTGAACCCGTACAGCCCCTTCTATTTGTCGAATATTGGCTTTAGGCAAAACTTACCGCTAACAGTGATTCGTTCTGAAATTGAAAATCTTTCTTTTGTTAGAGCAGTAACAAAGATCAATTTGCGAACTAAACATAAACCGTCGGATCACGAAATTACTATGCAAAGCATTGGTGTATACGACCCGTCGACGGAAATTCGCTGGATTGATATTGACGGCAACAAGATAGTGAGTAGCTAAAGAGGATCCTATGCAATCCCTCAACGATTATTACGCTAATACAATAAATTATTTGGAATTTGCACACGCAACGGGATCTGATTGGAATAATTTCAATGTCTCTGACTCTGGCATAGTTATACTTGAGAATATTTGTTTTTTGTTGAATGATCTTGAGTATAAAATTAATCATCCCATCGTTAATCTACTAAATAACTTGGCATCTGTTCGAGATAAAATTCTCCGGGTTAAAGGCGTTATTTATTGTACTTTTAATTTATCAGGTAGCTGCGAAAACAAGCTCTTGGGAGCAGAAATAGATTATCTAGACGTCACCGCCCACAATCCATATAAAGGTTTATGTGAAATTGATATTAAAATTATCATGCAGAGTGGCTTTGATAGAAATGATATTAATCGTAATGTAGAAGTTGTTCTCGCAGGCATTGATGAGTTAAGAGTGAATCATATAGATTATGTATACTCGCGCAGTCTGCTTGCTAAGCGCAGGGAGAAAAATAAACTGCTGCCATTCTATAGCCCTGAGGAGATATACTGCACATATCCTGAGACAACGAGAGATTTTCGTAAAGTACTTATTGACGTGAAAGGCGTGCATAACGCGTGGTTATATCCTACTCAATTCGATGGTGTATTTGATGTAGATATATCTATCTCAGACGAGCCGAAAAATAAAACGACTTTGAAGTCGATTATAGAAAATCGCCTGGAGTCGCTGCGACCCTTAGGCGCAATGTTTAGGCATATAAACTTTCTCCAAGAACTTGCCGTTGAAATACATGTGATTGTCGATATTGGCCAAGAACGTACACATTGTAACGAGGAATTTGCGCTACAACTGGTTAAGCACTGTTCAGAGATTATTGCGGGCAAAATCGAATTTAGATCACTCAAAGAAATAGAGGAAACTAAATGGAACGAATGTCTTAATAGTCCCGAGTTAGATTATGGGTTTCTCACTGAGCAAGAACTGGACGAGAATGCTATCAAAGACACGATTAATGGATTTGACATTAAGTCGAAACTCGACGATCTGGTCGAGGGTTGTCTTGTAAAACGAATTTTCATATCGAGTGATACTTTATCTGGAGAAAAACATGATAAAACCAGCTTTTCTATTGCTTTTGATAAAAGAAAATTTTCACCTCGATTGGAACGTTATAAAATCGATTTCTGTGATGAGCAAGAACTGATCGAATCTTTCTATGGCGAAAACAATAACCTGAAACAGCCGACAAGGAAAAGCCACAGCTCAACCGCAATTACATTAAGCGAATATTCCGGGCTTAACGAAGTCTCTTCAAAGGAGGTTAATAGCATTGGTCGTTACGAAGGTTTGTTTGAGCTTTTACCAGAAGTTTTTAATGCCAGGGCTCATAATCAACATATGGATCTGGCTGAATCTGATAGAATAAACGCCGCACAATTGCGTAGTTATCTAAGCGTATTTGATCTTGTATTTAAATCTTACCATAAGAGCTTAGAGTCATTGCCAGATCTCTTTAATTTATACTCAAATATTCATTACCAGAGCGATATACCGACCGTCTATGACTTGATTAAAATCAGTCATATACAAATCAAAAATATCTCCAAATTTGGAGTGTTAAATGATTTGCCAGAGCAAGAGAGACGTATCGTTATGCAGTTTTTGTTAGGCTCTATAGAATTGGATATTGAAAACAGTAATATCGCAATCCCACCAGAAATCGATTTGATATCAGATATCGATTTAATTGACACAAAAATACAGATTCGTAATAACGTTAAAAATTGGTTGCTCGATAAGCATAAAGATATCGATATGTTTCTTCGCTTTCTAGGTTATAGAACAAGCGAAATGGCTGTTAGGGCAACATACAATATCGGCAAACTACTTCGTTTATTCCAAATAAAGAAAAATTTTCTTGCATTATGTTATTCCAGCAGAGGTTTCCACAATCTTTTATATAAGATCGAGGAAAGCAAGACATTTCATGGCGAAGTGGCGGTTGTAAACTACGCGATTGATCATCTTGTAAAAAGACTGCAATTGCATTTTGAATGTATTTATCTACGTAACGATATAAGCTATCAAGACGGCCAGAACTTTTTTTATCTTATTGATCACATTGCTTTACACAAGCAACAGTACAAAAATAATTTGCCCTCATCCAATCTTGCGCTGACAGATGAGAGCGGCATAACCTGCATTTTGCCTTCAGATCCGGGAGAGATTTATCTGACCGGGCTTATTTTCGAAGAGAAAGGGCTTGCTTATGCAGAGAGTTTTCAGTGGCCGCCTGCGGATATTGAAAAACATGGTGAATTGACTATCGAAGCGATGGTCTATGTGCCCTCAAATATACCCGGTGTTCAAAGTTTGTTGTCCATTGGCGGGAAAGCCGGTAACAATCGCCTACAAATTCACTTGGCGGACATCGATGGATGGATGCACTTTGACTATGGTGACGGCAGCAATCGCGTTAGTTGCGACTTTAAACCTTTTATGAATCGCTGGGCACAGGTCGCAGTTGTTGTTGATCATGGAAAGACCGGTTCTATATCGATATTTATCGATGGAAAGCATGTTAAGACTGATCGACGTATCGGCCATCCAGCTCTAATATTACAAGGCCTGAGCCTCGGTGAATGGCTTGCAGGACCAAAAACACGTTACGGTTTTGTTGGAAGAGTTGCCGACCTCAGAATTTGGTCGAAAGCAAAAACAGAGGAGGAAATAACATCCGACCGCTGTAAGGCTTTTGACGCGAACGCCGAAGCACTAGAAGCATATTATCCGTTGGGAAAAGGAAATTGCGAAGATTTTTCAGGTAATGGGCACAAACTTAAATTAAGCTCAGAACCCTATTTCGCCGATACTCCTCCGGAGCGTCTCGATACTGATGACGACAAGGAAGATGAATTCGAAAGTATTTATGATCAAGTGCATAAAAAGCTTGTCAATGAATTACCTGCTCATCTTCATGTTAATATCTTCCAGGTCTCAGATCGGCTTTTTCAATGGTTTGGAGACTACTTCAGCTCACCGTTTAACTTACTTCCGAGCAAAAAAGATAAGGTTCGACACTTTATTAAATATTTAGAAACTCACTGTAAAGACAAGGACATCATTACCTTTGATCGAGTGGGGGACTTAATGGTATATAGCTCTATAGCGCAATGGGTGGAGTCATTTCAACAATATACTGATCTTAAGGTCGAGCTTATTGAAGAGCCGGACTACAGCAAGGCGAATAAAAGTGCGAAGGTAAAAATACATTTTCAGAACTCACTGCTGGAGTGGAGTCTCAGGCATCAGTCGCTTTTGACTGATACGGTATCGAGGGGCACGAATAGTACCGAGCTGCTTAGATTGTGGTCGATATTTGTAATCGAAAATGATAAACGCGGAGAGATTCCTCTAGAAGTAGAGCGAGATTTAGGAAATGATGATGGAACGGAGGACAAGCTGGTTTCCATAAGTTATATGCTTAAGATCCAATCTCGATTTTGATTTCCACATGCGAGTATCTATTGATAATTTAGCTCTAAAGCTGTTTGACTGCCCGGATCACCTGTCTCCGGTAATAGATTCTTATGCATGTCAGTGTAGAGATCTTATTCTCTCGGTTATTGCGGAAGTATTTGACGACATACTCCCGCCCAACGAAACATTAAAAGTTGATTCAATTAATATAGACCTCGGATATATTGGCTACGACTTTGTACAGCGTGAAAAGCTTTATAAGATAATAGTAGAGGCCCTTGCTAGACAAGGCTGGCAGCTAAGCCAAAACAAAACTGGGGGCAGAAAAGCATCAAATAGCATAGCGGAGAGTAAAACTTCGTCTCACGCTAATGTTTATCATTTAGAATCATTTAGAAATGGACCAAGCAAGACAGCCGTTATTACTGCAAAGCATCTAAGTAATAACGTTATAACGAGAGAAAACCAAGCTGTTAAAATCAACTTAAATAAAGACAAATTTAATTTAGCAAAAAAAATAATCAATAATTTTAGTTCCAGCTTGAGACACGGCACTTTACCTGGTAATTTGTATGAGCTAAACAATATTGCAATTAATTCAATCGGCAATCAAACAAAACGAATCAAAGATGTATACCCGAGAACTCCATTTTTGGATATCAGTTTAGGTATCAGCTTACTATCATACGAAAGAGAAAATTCGCTTGATTTCCAAAACCAAGATATCACGACTTCAAGCAATGAAGTAGGAGATGTTACATACGATGCAGAGGATAAAATCAGTACGAAAATAAATGCGAACGATACACACGCCAGCATACACTTAGCTCAATACGAGAGTTTAAACTACTGTAGCAGCATAGATTCGACTCAAATATATACCGGATATAAAAGAGAAATCAACGAAGATTTGATTTCATTTTCTAAAGAGAATTTTTCGCTTGCCGATCAACCTATCGCTAGGTATTCATATTCAGCTGTTGAAGATTGCCCAATAGATATATCCCCTTATCAAGACGCTAAACAGCTCCTTATCAGGTCATTATTTGATAATCTTGGTCAGACTTCGATTTTACTCAAGGACGACCTTTCAGACAATAGCTCTAAAGACGAAGATAACACTAAGAACACCCATATTTTCTTCGAGAATATACAAAAGCAAGCAATACAAAACCTTGAAACAAGTGTTATCTTAGAAGAGGGAAATTTCTTGTGTGATGGGGCACTCGAAAATGGTTCGGCTAAAGATCGCATATTAATCCGGAGTAATACTCAATATCCAAAGAGTATCTTTTCTCCTACAACACTTGTAAAAGCTTCAAACTTTAACAAGCAAAAACATGTATTAGCATTTAATGATAGGGGACAGATTAGTTCCTTAAAAATGGTAACGGAAGGTCAAGATGTGATTGGGCAAAGCGCCTTGAAACAGAGTGACAAAATTGGTTCCAGCAAGTTATCAGATCCATATATTGGCATGGAGAGTTTTGATACATTGTTTCGCTACGCTCGGCTTCAAAGCCTAGCAATAAATATTAACGAGTTTGCTTTAAAGGACACAAAATCGAGCACTCAAGAGAGCATCTTTTCATCTAGGTCTTACCAAGATGCTGGCAATTTATATGATATCGCGGACCCAAATAGACATGTGAGTTTATTGTGGGAAAATAATTCGTCGATAACTGGCAAGAAAATTATAACTGAAAAATGCTTTCATCTAAAAGCTCTGCCTAGAATAAATATTCAAAACCTGGAAAAAGATGAACTTTATAAGGTAAATCCTAATCTTCTTCGAACTTCTCGCTTTAATGAAGAGCAAGAAATATCGATATTGACCAGTTTAGTTCTACTGATTTTAGAGAGCGACGAGTTGGAAAATGGCGATATAAAAAACAAATATATAAAGAAATTAACTGTAGACTATCTTAATTTACTGTTTAAAAATTATGAATGGCAAGATTTGACTCTAATTCCCATTAGCGCCCATACAATCATTACAAGCTTTCTTATCAAGAATAAAATTGATATAAAAGATAGTTACAGTGAAGTTAAGTCAATTATAGATACCGCATTAACAGAGTTAAACAGACAAAGCGAGAACTATTCTGAAGAAACCTATTTGGCAACACTTGAGTCTGATCTATCGCTTAAAAATCTTGTCGCTGCCCAGAATCCAAATGAGGCAATTACGCTAGCTAGTTCATCGTCACAATTAATTATCAAGGATAAATGCCCCTCTAATCGAAAACTTAATTTTGAGACTGCTTCGATTACCGCTGAGCATAAAGTGTCTGAATCGAGTAATGGCCCGCAAAAAGAAAGTATTGAGAGTAGGGTATGCACACTGAACTTGAGTCAGTCAGATTCTGCTACACAGATACTGAATGAATTATTATTTTTGCGTCAAAATTGCAGCATCAGTCATAGTCAACCTATTGATGCTTTACTTGCCAATATTATATCTTCAGCCTTAGGAAAATCTGTTAACTGTACGAAACGTGACTTCAATTTAGGAAAAAGTAGTTTCGATCACAAAACGAACAAGATTGAACAAAACGATAACACATCATCGTTAACACTATCTAATCTGGTTTCTACTTCTGTTCTTAACAATGGTTTAGATGAGTTACAATGGATTCAACCGGTAAAATCGCCAGAACAGGAAACTTTACCATCGGTTGAAGCGCTTATTCGCTGGTCCGATAATAACTTTGAAAGCCTGTTTTATTATATTTTCAATGATAAATCGATACCCAAGAGTCTCCTTGATTCATTTTCCACTCTAACGAAGCGCAACTGTAAAAATGAATTTCTTGCATTTAAATCTCTTATGCGCTGTTTAAATACAATAGAAGTATTGCAGGTACCTCTTTTTAGGTTACATCTTGAGATCTTTGTTTGCTTTGGTTTGGAGTTGTTATTGATTATCGCAGTAAGGCAATATCGAAGCAAAGGGATTGATCAGGTTATTACCGCACATGTCGCGCAAAAATATACTGAAATTGATCAGTTCAATAAAGGATATATCATTAAGCGATCAAAACAGAGCGCAGATTTTCAAGATATTAATAGAAAAACCATGTCTGCCTCAGGTCAAACTAAAGAGCTTGTAGAGAATTTAAGAGAAGCAGATAAGATTCGAACGGATAACTTATCTTTAAATTCTGTATATGAAATAAGCCATTTCACAACAGCTTCTTTTTTTACTTTTTTAAATAGATACGACACTGGTATGCTTGATACTGGGAGTACATTTAATCGCCATACAAGTAATGACGAAGTTTATAAGCATCCAAAAGAGAGTAAGCGTTACGATCTTAACTCCAATTCACGATCACATGCTCAGACATCGGATAGTCAATACAATACCAATCAATTGAAAAAAGATCAAGATATAGTAGGCTCTATTAATATATCGCATCAGGCTATTGATACTGATTCTCAAGATCTAATTCAATCAAATATTATCAAAGATATCCTTGTAAATAAAATTAACGCAACTAATCAAAAACACGATATTTTATATTGCTTTACCAATCAGTCTTTTCATGAGACTTCACACGCCACCTCATCTATCAACGGAAATATCTGCTTTAGCATAATCTCGAATGAAATCGCTAATTTCAGCCTTAGCAAGGATATAGAAAATAATATATTGACTAATAGCGCTTACCAAAACGACGATTTATCACGTTTATTTTGTCATAAAAACGATCACCCAGACTTGCTAATGAAGGATTTAATCGATTTAAATACGTGGAGTTATCTGCAATTAAATACAATAATAAATCGGCGCTTAGCGAACACAAAATACGAATATCTGCTTGATTATGGTGAGATAGAAAATCGCTTAACCGAGGAAACTAAAAGCAACTGCCATTTGCTAGAATCGGAACAAGTAGATCGTTCGCGAGACGATATTATATTAAGCGATTTTATTGATACACTCAGTCGATTTAATTCGCCTCCATTAAGCGAGCAATATAGAATTAAGCGTCCAGATGATGCTTATCGAGTCGAAGATGCTGGTATAGTTTTATTGGGCCCTTTTTTACGGACACTCTGGGATCGCTGTAAATTCAATAATTTAATGCTGGAGGATGCGCGCCACAAAATGCTAGAGCTTTTGCATTGGGCAGTTTGGCAAACCGGAATAGAGGCGGACGACGGAGACGGTCTAGACTGTGCGCG
This sequence comes from Marinagarivorans sp., assembly GCA_028281865.1. Lineage (GTDB taxonomy): Bacteria > Pseudomonadota > Gammaproteobacteria > Pseudomonadales > Cellvibrionaceae > JANQJB01. The sequence goes on along the minus strand of JANQJB010000014.1, from coordinate 48,573 downwards.
CATTGCCACCTCCTTAGCGCTTTGTGGTTATGAAGAAGACGACTTTATTATCGACTCACTGAACAAACCCAGCGAAACTCACTGCCGAGAACTGCAAGTGTTACTCGACTCGTTGCAACTTCACTGGTCCGTGCTTCAGCGTTTTGCGCGCAGCAACGGTTTGCAGTCAATGTTTTTTCAACGTAGCGGAGCGTTGAGGAAGAAAAAAGAGAGCTGGGAACTGAAGGTGGATAAAGCAGGGCACGATATATTGTTAAACAGCTGCCCTTGGTCGTTTAATATGATTCGCTTACCCTGGACCGGCGCGACCATACTTGTCGATTGGCCCATCGAGCAATAAAGCGCAAGAAGATCAAAGCTCGCCGCATAAAGACATATTCTTTTTTTTCTAGCTTCTATATTCAAGCGTAAATAACTGGGCCTTTTAGTTGCTAAACATCAATTCTCAACGAGAGTAACGGAGATGGATGAACTGATCAACGAAGATTATGATGACTTTGTTCACTTACTTATGATGTTTTATGAAGAGCAAGGGCTTCTCGCCAACAAAATTTCCTTTCTAGAAGAGGGGAATATCTCGATAGGCTGCGATGTTCGACTACCATCATTGCCATACCTGCTTGATTTTCCGTTTATTCATCAAGTATCCGGTGAGGAGCCGTATTTAGAAGACTTCGAAGCCTTATACGAAGAAGCTGAGAAATCAAGTTTCGAACAACAAGACATCGACAACCCCTGGATATTACCGTCGCGTTTTGTCAGTTCTTTGCAAACCACGCAGCTCGAAACGCTCGCCGACGCACTTGAGTTTGTATTTTCTGACTATGCGAGTTTTCCGGAACCTGCCAAAGCCGCTATTCTCGACTTTTACCAACACTTTGGCCTTAAAGAAGGGTTTTATCAAAATCAAGACTTTACCAAAACGGTGGAATCTGAAGATTGGCAAGCCGCTGCAGATCTATGTCATAGACCTAGTGTGGATGAAATTAGGAATACCTTTACTCGCCAATGCTTTATTGCGAGCTCAAGCTGGCAGGCAGATGACCACCTAGAACAAAAAAACAACTTTGAAGAAGAATCGGAATCTAGCACAGAAGAACAAGAGCTAGGCGATAGCGATGAAATCTCTTCTGAAGAAAATAGCTTTGAAGAAAGCGCAGTCGAGGAAAACGACCTTGTAGATGATACAAGCGTAGACGACCCGATAACGGAACAGGAGCCGTTAGAACCTGCAGACAAAGATGAAGGCTCCTGGGAACAGCGCCTGATACATGAATTAAAGCATGGCGAAGGCGTAATAGAATATATGTACTGCGATACCGTAGGCTTGGTAACTGTGGGTGTGGGTTGTATGTTGCCGGATGCAGAGACTGCTAGTCAGTTACCCTTTATTGATCGAGAGACGGGCCAAGCAGCACAAAAAGAGGAAATTGTTACAGCATACGATGCGGTAAAAAACAGTTATACCGATAATGCCAGCGCCAGATTTTACAAGGATAAGACAAACCTTATTCTCAATGAAGGTGCGATTGAAGCGGAGCTACATAATAAGATCAGCGGTTTTGTTTCTAGGCTTAAAAAACACTTTCCAGAATTTGACGAATACCCCGACAATGTGAAACTGGGCCTAGTCGATATGGCTTACAACTTGGGTGTTACAGGAATCGTCAAGAAATTTCCCACTTTTACGAAAGGCGTTAAAGATAGAGACTGGCAACTGTGTGCCGATCAGTGTCGCAGGAAGCAAGTGTCGCAAGAGAGAAACGATTTAGTAAAATCGCTATTCGAAACAGCGGCGTAATAGGACTTGCAGCTAGAATAAAAGAGAGTGGGGTAGAGATATTTTGCAAGATCAAACAGCAAAAAAAGCCGAGGAAAAATCTCAGTTCAAGCTTGATGACGCTGCAAAGAAAACAGCGATTGAGCATCTGCCGACCGTTATGGACTTGACTCGCTGGTTAAACGGAGCGCTGTCGGAAGCGCTGAAAGAGAATAAGGAATTTACTGAAGAATCCAGTCAAGCGTTTATCGAGAAACTTAAGGTTGAGTCGCTTTGGGATGCGGTTGCAATGTTTGTATTTCAGACGCTGCACTTACCCATCGATAAAGCTTCGTTAGTGATGTATTCAAATCTTTCGCCGGCGGAAAAGGAAGCTGTGATAGAAAAGCTTGAACAAGCTATTTCTCAGATTATTGCACCTGCAGAGAAACCGCCCGCCGAGGATGCGGCATGATATATGAGACTCTTGAAGCTGTGCGTTTGCAGTTAGAGAAAGAACTTTCGCTAAGCACAAAAAACTGGTCATCTTCTAATAAAGTTTGTTTGGCTAACTTGTACAACGCTGATGGCAGTTGTTCGTTACAAAAAAACTGTATTGCGATCTCGTTAATCAACATCGAAGAAACCTTCGATGAACAATATAACAGTTTGCAACGTGCATCACTCAACGGCTACACCGAGCAACTGCGACCGCCACTTACATTAACTTTATCGGTATTGTTTACAGCAAACTTTGAACACTACGACCAAGCATTAAAAATGCTGGCATTCGTAATGGAATACTTTCAACGCGTGCCAATGCTAAATCGGCAACTAGCACCCGATATGAGTGATAACATCGACAAGCTACATTTTAAGCTTTTCTCGCAGAATTTAGAGCAAGCTAAAGATATTTGGTCTTTTCTGGGTGGCCGTTATCTACCTTCAGTTTTGTATAATATTCGCGGCACTGAAGTGGCGGCTGATCAAACGATTAGCATCACGACACCGCAGAGTGAACTGCCCATGCCAAGTGGACGTAGAGTATAGCTTATGACAATAGCCTCATTAGCTTCAATTAAAATCGAACATCAGTATTTTAAAGATAAAACTGACAGTTCACTAGAATTACTGCCTAGCGCAAAAACAGAAGCCTTGCTTAAGCGCTACAAATTACGTTGGCGGTTTAACCAAGGTATCTTTAATATTAGGTCTCTTAACAAGGAAGCCTTACCTAACGGCAAGCTCGATAGTCCATTAATATACTATCTGTGTTCGCATGACGGTTTGTTCGAACAATACTCGGATATCCCTTTTCATAATGGTGGCTTAACCTGGGTTGAATATCACAAATATAAAGAGGCGCGGTGCGAGTTTGGTCCTCCAAACCGTTTGCTCAAAAACGAAATACCCGAAAATGACAATGTTCCCGAATATTGTATAGCCATCATTGCAATACCGTGTCACCAAAAGTATCTAGTCGAACCGTTGCTTGATGTGCGGCCAAAAATTCTTTCCATTCACGCACGCGCATTTTTTTGGAAAATTAGCTTAATTCATCAACGTCTATCAACGGATACAAACCTTGTACTCCAGGCAGAAAATCAACAGTTACCAGAGTTTGAAGAAGAAACTACAGATGATGTTATTAGCGGCTACCCAGTTTCAGAATTCAGATCAAAAAAAGAAATCAAATGCCGTGAATCCGGTTACAAGAAGCTACAGCTTAGGATCGGCGATAAAACAATTATAGAATCTCTTCCAAACCCAAAAATTCAGCAGGTCTCTTGTGAAGGCGAGCGCCTTTACCTTCGATCGCTTGTGTACATCTAAAGATAAAAATAATGCGCTTAGAGAATACTCTCTAGATAGCGATAGCCTTAACTAGAAGTAATACAAAAATTACGAGTAAGGCAAAAATTATGGGTAAGGCGATGAACGACAATATATCGAGTATCCCTCTCAATTTAAGCGTAGAGCAAATCAACCAAATCTTAGACTGCCTAGGGCAACAACCTTACAGGGCAGTATACCAGCTTATCGCTGATATTCGTTATCAGTGTGACCAAGAGCTAACACAATCTAAACTGCAAACTGTAAAAACATCAAAAGCATAAGGAATAGAGCATGCTAGATCTAGAAAATACATTCGACGAAATGGCCTCCGTTTTTGGCGAGAATATTGGGGAAGATGTCAATAATGCTGCTAATTTAGCAAAGTCGGTATTTTTAAATAATAAGGAAACACTTGAGGAGCTGCATAAGCTTTTGCAAGATGGCGATATTACTCAGGAAGAATTTGCAGAGGAGTTAAAAGACCAGCAAGCGGCTTTTGAAGCGGAGATGCAAGTATCCATACTCGCAGGCAAGATGGTAATACAGCGAGCGATGGACTCGGCAATGAATGTCCTTAAACAATCCGTTTTACCTTAAAGGTTATATGATATGGATAGACAAATAAAATTTTTCCCATTTTCCTCGAAAATAGTTTGGTTCTTCTGTCTAATAGCAACACTATCCGCCTGCCAACTAGTCGCGACATTTGATGAGGGCGCATTAAATCAAAGCTATAAAGTTCAACAGGATTTCAGCATTCTTTATCAGATGCTCGCAGATACACCGGATAACGAGCGCACTTACGATAAATTTCAACGCGAGTATATCCGTGTACAAGTTGGCCTTACAAACCTACTCAAGCGACACGAAGCGCGGAAAAAAAACGAGGAAACTATTAAAGCTACTAAGACGTTGACCGAGCTATTAATTAAGTATCAAAACGCGCACAAACAAAAAAATTCTTACAAGGCAGCTCTGATAAAGGTGCATAATAAACGACTTTCGAGCTTAATGGAAAAAGTGGTTCAAGCGGAAGAATTAAAGAGACGGTAAATAAGAGTAGGGCAGATGAATATCACGGGAAGAGAAGAACTTAAACAAAAATTTAAAACCGGTTGTATTCCCACCGAGTCAGATTACGCCGCGCTTATAGATGCGAGTCTTAATTTATTCGATGATAAAAATCTTTTGGAAAGTGAAGAGCCTGAGCAGCAGAGCATTGGCTCGGTCAACACATCAGATGCCCTTAGAGTATCATCTACTTTGGATAGAAATACTCAAACACCACCTGAAAAAGATTTAAAACTATTTTCCGATAGTCTCACCTTTGGTGGTATAAACCAAGGCAGAGAAATCAACTCAGCACAAGTATCGGCTGGCTATCACGTAAAAAATTCATTAAACATCGTGGGCATGGCCGCCAATAGTGACGCGAAAACTCGGCGTATCGATATGTGGGCTGAGGCTGGCTTGTATATCTACACTTCAACGCTGCATTTAGGTGGCCAGGTGTTTTGTCACGGTGTTAACGTTTCTAAGAACGTACCTAACCATTTAGAAACCGATGGTAGCCTTTATCGCTATCGCGGCCAGGTTTATATTACGGTTGACGATAATTTATATATTCGCGATCAGCGCGGCGATACGCCTTTTCATTTTGATACCAACAACGGCCAACTGATTAACAAAGGGATTAATTTTTCTTTACCACGGAATAACCATCTCGAAGCCGATGGTACATTTTACCGTTTTAAAGGTCAGGCTTATTTAACCGTTGATGATAACTTCTATATTCGCGACCAAGGTTCAGAAATAAAGTTCTTTTTTGATACCAACTCAAGTCGCTTAAGCCTCGGTGTACAAAACAATGGCAAAGCTCAGCTGAGTTTGGGTGCCTGGAACGCAGGACCTTCCGGTCCCGAGAAAGACGGTTCTAGCCAACTCCTGTTAAGTGGCAAACATAATACCGGAGTTAACAAAGGCAGTAAAAATGGGACTTATAAACTAAAGATTGAAGGTTACGAAAACGACGGCGCTACAGTTTATCCTATATATTGTATGGATGAAAATTCCAATGTGGATTTTTGGATCAAAAATAGGAAGACGGCGAATGAGCCTCCTACGGCATATTTCGCTGGCTTTATGCAGCAAAAGGAATGTGCATTCTACGCACAATATTCGCCAGACGCGCTAGTGAAACCACAACAGGCTCTTAAATTTGACAAACCTCTTTTTAATTTGGGTGGTTATTTTGACTCTAAAACTGGTAAATTCGTAGCGCCAATCAAAGGCGTATACCAGTTTACTTTGGACGTTTGTGTTATTAGTGAAGATGAGAGCTATCGTTGGTATTTAATGAATGGCGGTAAGACAGTGTATGGGGAAGCGCCCATAGAAGGTGCAGAAGCTTGCCTTGAGATTTGTCAAGGAAATAATTGCCGGACGTTTTTAGTCAATTTAGAAAAGGGACATGAAGTATATGTCAAGCAAGAGGGAAGCGGGCGACTTGCAGTTAATAATTGTGGGTTTTCTGGCAGCTTAGTAAACGCACTGGTTGGATAGACTTTCAATAAGAACTAGTGTTTATAGCAGTGACCTAAATATTTCAAACCTAAATATTTTAAATAACAAAGAAACTCCCTAAAATCTAGAATTGACAAAACCACACTAACGCGTTAGCTAAATTCCGTATTACACGTTAGTGCGCTTAGTTTTTTTCCTTTTAAAATTTATTTTATTCCTACGCAAAGACTTAAAAAAGTGAGTTAGTTTGGGGACGTGTTTTTAGGGTTTAAAATTGCAGATTGATTTTCACCTAAAATTATAGCGTCATTACCCATTGGGATATCTTCTTTAACGGCATACCACCATCCACCTTCAAATGAGCCTGACATTTTCCCTACCATGGCGTAGCCAATTTGCGTTCCGGTATAGGTATTATGGTTGTATTTATTTTCGTATTTCCATTCAATTGACTCGCCATTTTCTGTCCAACTCGCGCCGTCTGACGTCGTTCCATTGGGCAAAAAATCTATTTCCGCTTTATAATATCTTTGTGTTTTATCGGCTACTTTCCAAGCAAAATACAGATACCATTTTCCTTCAATTTTCATATATATTCCTCTCATTAAAGTTCGGGGTTTGGTATATTTAACGGTAGTATTTTAAGAAATTGTTAACAATTATAAATGGCAAGTAAAACGCTTATTGATAAGCCAATTTCGCACCGGGAAAAATAAACTCACGCTTCTGATAAACGACTGGGCAACGCGTATTTGCTGTTCCGATACTTACCCGCATCCATCTAACTATCTGACATATCACATACATGCTTATTGAATATTAAAAGACCGTAAAATGATCAGAGCACTCTTCGCATATCAACATATGCACACTCAGAGAACATAAAAACACGATATCAGCCTAATCTATTGTAGAGAGTAAAACCCAAGCTACTAAAGGTGGTAGGGAGCTAAAGAATACTTTTCAGGTCAGCCTAGTTTTCACTAAAAGGTAACTTTAGCCAAAAAGTGACGCACAAGTTAAATTTTATCTTGCGATTCACAAGCAAACTGAGATAATCCTCAGTCACTGTTATAAGGCACCATATCTTGCTTCTGGTGCTTTGTTTAAACCTATTGAGTCAAGAACTAATATTTGAGTCAAGAACTGATATTCGAGCAACTGCTTGCTGTCTTAGGCTTCGCGTCGATATGTTCAATAACTGTACGATATCGTATCCAAGCGGCGATATCAGCATAGAATACTACTGGTAGATAATTATTATGTGGAATAAAATCTCTGAGGGTGTTGTTCAAGGTATTTTGATCGCAGCAATCGGCTTTTCAGCTGCGACGGTATGGAACCTTTTTCAGTCTTCGACTGAGGACTTAAGAATCGCCAAATCGCAATTAAGTGCTCAAATTGAGAGAAATCAGCAACTTATCGAATTTAACAAAAACCAGCGGAAGATTAACCAAGACCTGCTAGAGATTTCCAAACGGCAATCGCTGGATATTGAAAAACTTACAACTACGATCTTGTCACTGAAGGAGACTTTAGGGAAAGTTACAGCTCAGTCCAGCGTTAAACTTGATGAAAGTGTCTCCCAAAAGCTATCGGAAATTAAGTCCTCGTCTGAGTGGCATAATAATAAAAGTGTCTCGGTGCTGGAACAGCAACAGCAGCAGCAAGTTATATATGGCCAAATGCAGCAACAACAGGAGCAGCAACAACAGATTCAAAAAAGCTGGTACTAGGATATTTTCAAGTCATAGGATATTTTCAAGCCAGCTGCACTGCCTAACTTGGTGTTTATATATATCAAATAAATTTGAAATTATGCAAATTGCTCAATATTAAATTCCGTTTTAAAGAGCTGTTTTACCCTTGTTTTTATAACATCGAATTAGTATAAAAAACACTCAATATTCCTTATTGCAAAGTATTAGGTTGAAAAGTAATTTTAATTTCTAATCTGCTTTGACAAGCATCGAGAGACAAACGACTCTTATAGTATACCGCTCAACAAAAACGGATTGACGTCATGGGAATTAGACACCTATTTCAATCACCACACGAAGAAAATGGACCGACCGACGAAATTTCTGATCGTCGTTCTAACCAAGAACCGATCCCTAAGGAAATAATGCTGAGCTTGACTCAAGATCAGCTCATTTCCCTAGAAACTTTGGAGTTTTTTGGCTGGGAATTACAGTTTATTCGACGGTCAGACCCAAACAATTGCTTATTCGTTTTTTGGCATCGCGAATATAATGATTATGCCTGCATGGATGAAACCGGTGATGTAACAATTGAGCCGGAAATTAAAGTTAGAGATATTGCTAAAGCAAGTTAACAAAAACACGCTTTAACAAAAAACTAAGCTTTAACAAAAACATAGTCTACGAATAAAATTAGTACAAAAGTGGGTAGCGATGTGAGTTAGGCTCGCGTAGTATCGCGAGCCTTGTTTTATTTATTTCACTCGGATTAATTAAGCCAATTTCTCTCTCATTTATTAGAATAAAAAAAGGCCGCGTTACAGCGCGGCCTCGATTATGTACTAATAAAAGAAACTAAATCACTGCATAATTTCTACATTATCAAAGCGCCTGCTTTTGAAGAAATGGTGATTGAGTTCGTTAGTGAAAAAACGAATCGAATCAATTTTATTAACAGGCTGATCGAACGCTATATCTTCCATAATCTTGTAACCGTTTACACTAAGACTATAACTCTGCGAATTCAAATCGACTAATATCTCTATGCGTCCCCAATGGCGTATTGATGTCTGGCCTGTTTTAACTCCGTTATTTACGCTGGAAAGTATTTCATGTCGATCGTCCAAATCGCTCCAAACTAGATTCACACCAACACCAGCCGACATTTCATCCTCTTGCATTAAATCACTGTTTCCTAGCTGCATGAACACATCATAATTACGTTCATGTCCCTTACGCGCCCATTCAAAGTCCCATCGCGCTACAAACTTGCCCTCCGAAATAGGGACAAAGTTTCGCTGCGCAATTGGGCGCTCAACGATATCCGAGGTTTGCTCGAAACGTAATTTGTTGTGGTCAATGATAACCGATGCGCCGTCTTCCTCTACCTCCTGCCATGAATTACCGACGCTCTCGTTATTTTCACGGTTAAAGCGATCTATTAACCGATAAAAACTTGAGGATTCACCACGTTTAACATTTATGTCATCAAACGAGCGGCCCCAGAAGAAACGGTGATTGACGCGGTCTGAGAAGAAACGAACGCTGTCGATAGTATTGACGTTAGCATCGGTAAACGGAATTTCTTTAGCAATAACTTTTCCGTCAATCGAAACGTCGTAGTGTTTTTCGTCCAAATCTGCAACAACGTGAATTATCGTTTCACCGTATATTCGTTTGCCGAGCGGCATGTTAATACTCTCAGAGCGGTAACCCAGCGATTGATGTTGTCCATCGATTTCTGTCCAGACAAGGTTTACCCCGGTACCAGCATCAAATGCACCTTCCTCGCTCAGCATTTGTTGGCTGTCGCCCAACTGCATGAATATGCGATAGTCTCTTTCAAACGCGAGTCTGCGCCAGTTAAATTTCCAGCTCGCGCTGATTTTTCCGTCTTCAACTTTTGCGAATTTTCGCGTGACCATTGGGGTCATCGGGACGTCTGAGGTTTTAGTGAATCGCAGTACTCCGCGTCGAATTTCGGCAAACGCTTTATCATTTTCAGATTCTAACCAGCCATTTCCAAGTGTGGCACTGTTAGCACGATCAAAACGCTCATCAAGCAACACTAGAGATTGACCTTGGCCGTTATCGAGTGGATTAGTGCCTGCGAGGAATTCGTCAAGATTAGATATGCCGTCACCGTCTGCATCTTGCGAAGCATCAGATGGATCCAATGGGTCAAAGCCGAAGAGCTCTTCCCATTCATCGGGCATAGCGTCGTTATCGTCATCCTCATCACTATTGTTACCGATGCCGTCATTGTCGGTGTCCACGGTTTCCGTTTCATCAAAGGGTAGGGCATCCGCGTTATCACCTACACCATCGCCGTCAGAATCCAACTGCTCGTTCGGATCATTGGGGAAGGCATCAGCGTTGTCTCCAAAACCGTCGCCGTCAGAATCTGCTGACTCTTCAGGGTTATTTGGGAAGGCATCGCTATTATCTCCCACACCATCGCCGTCGGAGTCGACAGTTTCAGAGGGGTCAGTGGGGAATGCATCAGTGTTGTCACCAACACCGTCGCCATCTGTATCAGCTGTTTCATTGGGATTATTTGGGAAGGCATCTGCGTTGTCGCCCACGCCGTCGTTGTCTGAGTCAGCTGTCTCACTTGGATCAGTCGGGAAAGCATCGGCGTTATCGCCTACACCGTCACCATCAGAATCAGCGGTTTCGCTCGCGTCGTTAGGGAAGGCGTCGCCATTGTCTCCAACACCATCACCATCGCTATCAGCGGATTCGTTTGGATCATTCGGGAAGACATCTGCATTATCGCCAACACCGTCACCATCAGAGTCTGTGGTCTCATTCGGGTCATTCGGAAACGCATCTCCGTTGTCGCCGACACCATCACCGTCTGAATCAGCCGTTTCGTTCGGGTTATTAGGAAAAGCGTCGCCATTATCTCCAACACCGTCATTATCTGAATCCACCGATTCGTCGGGATTGTTTGGGAAAGCATCACTATTATCACCAACGCCGTCGCCGTCAGAATCCGCAGACTCGCTTGGGTCATTCGGGAACAGGTCACTATTGTCACCCACACCATCGCCATCGGAATCTACCGCTTCGTCGGGGTCATTGGGGAAGGCGTCGCTATTATCGCCTACGCCATCACCATCGGAATCTACTGCTTCGTCGGGATTGTTGGGGAAGGCATCTGCATTATCGCCAACACCGTCGTTATCTGAGTCGGCAGTTTCATTAGGATCATTGGGGAAGGCGTCGCTATTATCACCCACGCCATCGCCATCGGAATCTACTGACTCATTGGGGTTGTTAGGAAAAGCATCAGCATTATCGCCAACACCGTCGCCGTCGGAATCCGCTGTTTCGCTTGGGTCATTCGGGAAAGCATCGCTATTGTTTCCTACACCGTCGCCGTCAGAATCGACTGACTCACTAGGGTCAGATGGAAACGCATCAGCATTATCGCCTACGCCATCACCATCGATATCGGAGTTTTCGGTCGGATCAAAGGGGAAAGCATCACTGTTGTCTCCAACACCGTCGCCATCTGAGTCTGCAACTTCAGTCGGATCAAATGGGAAAGCATCCGCGTTGTTGCCGACACCGTCATTGTCAGAGTCGAGTGTTTCACTTGGATCATTGGGAAATGCATCGCCGTTATCACCGACACCGTCATTATCCGAATCTACGGTTTCATTCGGATCGTTGGGGAAGGCATCGGCGTTGTCGCCAACACCATCTCCATCAGCATCGCTTGTTTCGCTTGGGTCAAAAGGAAAGGCATCGCTGTTGTCACCTACGCCGTCGCTATCACTATCGGCAGACTCAGTTGGATCATTCGGGAAAGCATCGCCGTTATCACCTACACCATCACCATCTGAATCTTGTGTTTCATTGGGGTCAAATGGAAAAGCGTCCAGAGGATCGGGTACACCATCGCCGTCACTATCGAGTGATTCATCAATAAGCGGGTTGGTTCCATTAATAAATTCTTCGGCATTGGAATTTCCATCGCCGTCATTATCGAGCAGGGCATCACTTGCGTCGAAAGGATCTAGTCCAAATTGAATTTCCCAATTATCCGGTAGCGAATCGTTATCGCTATCTACGCTGTAAAGCGCATTAAGAGGAAAAGCGTCCGCACTATCAATTACGCCATCAGAATCGGTATCGGCATTATTAATATCGGTACCAAGTTCTATTTCGTTGCGGTTGTGTAAACCGTCAGAATCAAAGTCAGCCAGTGCGTCAGAAGAATCTAATGGGTCCAGACCATTTAAAACTTCGATATTATCGACAATGCCGTCCAGATCAGAATCCAAAACAAAATCCACCGGTGAAGCAAATGGGAACTGCTCGCCATCTTCTATACCGTTATTGTCAGAATCAGCATCATTAGGATTTGTGTTTAAATAAAATTCGATAAGGTTAATTAAACCATCGTTATCCAAATCGAGCAGCGCATCTGCCGGGTCATTAATATCTAAACCGTGGAAATTTTCCCAAGCATCAAACATACCGTCGAGATCTGAGTCGCTTTCGGTAACGACTGAATTTACAGCCCCCGGGCGAGATGTAAAAACGTTAGGGTCAGTCTGCAGTTGATACTCTTGCAAATTAGTGATGCCATCGGCGTCTGGATCGGCAGATGCATCATAGGGGTTTAGCGGATTTAAGCCATTGGCAATTTCCCAATTATTAGGCAGTGAATCTCGGTCGGTATCCAAACGATATTCGATATTGTTTGGAGCGATATCCAAACCGTCGATAATGCCATCGCCATCGGTGTCTGCAACTGTCGGGTCTGTTCCCAACAAAAATTCTTCGCGATTATTGAGCAAATCAAAATCGTTATCGTGCATTTGATCATGCAGAGAAATATCTAAGCCAAATAGCGTTTCAAAATGATCGGGTAAGGTATCGTTATCTGTATCGACGGAGTTAAGAAAATCGAGTGGGCTTTGGTCCCAGGAATCGGGTACACCGTCATCATCGCTGTCGGGATCATTTGGAAACGAACCGCGTAAAATCTCGTCGTAATCATTAACGCCATCCTGATCACCATCGCTAGACAACAAAACATTTAATAGAATATGTCGTATCTGATTTTGGTTTTCATTGTCCGGGAAAATATCGATGCCATCATTCACACCGTCATGGTCTGAATCAATAGTAATATCTGAGGTGTTCGCTAAAAACTCATCGTAGGCAGAAACACCGTCGCCATCGAAATCCAGGTTTGCATCGGCAACAAACGGATTGTGGCGATGCATAATTTCCCACGTATCCGGAAGGCCGTCGTTATCAGAGTCGCGAGATTTACGAATATTTTTCGGCCAATTGTCTTCAGCATCATCGACGCCATCTTGGTCAGTATCTTGTACAAAGGGATTGCTACCGTTAGCAAATTCGCGCAAGTTTGATACGCCATCTCCATCAAAATCGCTATTTGCGTCACCGGTGTCATTTTCATCAAAAATAGGGAACACAGTACTTCCAGCATTAGAACTCAGCGCATTTGCCCAGTCGAGATAAAGCTGGCTTTCATAATAGTTGGGTATGCCGTCACCATCGTTATCGCCATTAATGTGTGCGTCCATTGGAAATGTATCTTCAGCATCATTTACACCGTCGAAATCTGAATCAATTTCACTTGTGGAGGAGAAAAAACGAAATTCTTGGCTCATGGTAAAGCCGTCGCCATCCAAATCTTGATAAGCGCTGTAGTTTCCTTGGGTTCCGCGGAAAGTCTCCCAATAGAACGGCAGGTGATCGCCGTCATCATCGCGATTGTAGCGATAATCGAAAGGCACAACATCGATGGAATCATTTAGTGCGGCACCGTTGCCGTTTAAATTATCAAAAACACCATCACTTGTTGTTAATAATGGATTTGTATTAGCGACAAACTCTGAAATGAAAGGCAGCAGATCTCGATCAAAATCAAAATTAGCATCGACCGGAACGCTCGGGTTTAAGATAGGATGAAAATTCTCGAAACGATCAGGCATACCGTCTTCGTCGGTATCTTGCGCGTAATTTTCATTCATGGGAAAACGATCCAGCGCGTCACTTACACCATCAAAATCGCTGTCGAGTCTTATAGGCGAGGTGCCGGCTAAGAACTCCTGTAAATTGCTTAAGCCATCGTTATCTCTGTCGTCGTTAGCAATTTCCAACGGTGTAAGACCGAGTAAATCTAACTCATAGAGTTGTTCCCAAAAATCGGGAATACCATTGGTGTTATTATCAAGCTCTTGCGCTTGAGTAACTTGCGCCAAGTTTAAAGTCGGAAAACGCGGCGTCAGCACACGGTACTGTTCAACCGGTACACCAATTAAATTTGGGTCCAGAGTTTGCGCTTGTGCAACACTGGAAAATAAATCGTTTAATGGCAATTCATCCTGGCTGTCGTTGACACCGTCTAAATCAGTATCGGGGTGCCGTGGATTAGTGCCGAACAAATATTCATGGTAATTCGAGAGCCGATCCTGATCGTAGTCCTGAATTCTTGGAAGAGGCGGGCCATTAATGGGTAAGTTTTGCTGCATTGATACTGCATCGATAAAATTTATTTGCATCCAATCAGCCTGCGTAATCCCAGAGGGCGGTGTGACTTGTGCGTGCACAAAGCAGACCAACGCGATCTTGATTAACGCTAGTTTGATTAGGAAGCGTGTGGACAAAAGGATTGGAATGACCGTTCTTCGGATCAAAAACATCAGTTCACCTCAAATATATTAACTCGGCTTAACTCGGTAAATTTTCCGTATGAATACTCGTTCAGCCCTGGGGCTAAAATCCATATATCTAATTAAGGGTTGTTTGTGGTGTTTATGATGTATTTTGTGATTGATCACCGAAAGATATGTGATCAACGTATTGAAATATCAGCTTTATTATAGCGCCGAAAATTGAGCATAAATGAAATAATTTGATTATTGTTAAACTAAATAGTCCTAAACCGTAAAGCTTGATAACCAAAATACCAGGTTCCATAACTCAAAAATATTTACATAAATTTAATATAATTTATCAAATATTTTTGCGTACTATTGTCTGACAAAAACAATGTTTTAAAACAACTATTTAAAAAAATGACGTAATTTATATTGTTAAATATTATTTTTCGAAATAGATCCGACCTAATTTTCTTAATGCACGCAATAGTTAAAAATGTGACGTTTTTATTATTTTAGCTGGCACATTAATCCGCTGTTGCGCTTGTTAAATTCTGTCCGTTCCGCAGATATTTTGTTTATATCGACGTTTACACATTTTTATGCCGGCCAATTAATCGAGTTATATTTAATATTTGAAGTAGTAATTTTTCGGTAAGCTCAGCTACCTTGTTTGTGTATTTATTAGAGCTCGATCGAGACAGCTCTCAATGCAGGCCTTCTTTTTATCTACTAAAGGAGAACAAGCAGCGACAAAAATAGAAGTGACAAGTTGCGGGTAAAAATGTCATAAACATCTATCAATATATGATGTACAATCAACCAACTTCTATATCAAGCTACTTCTATATAAGCAGAACAGGCTCTAAGGCGTAATATGTACAGTCATTTTGGTGGATTGATTTTCGATATGGATGGGACCTTGATAGATAGTGGTGCATTGCATCAATTCGCTTGGACGAGCGCGCTGGAGAACTATCAATTGCCGGTTGACCCGGTGTTAATGCGATCTTTAGCCGGTGTGCCAACCAAGGAAACGGTTGAAATCGTTGTTAAGACTTTCAATATTCAAGCTGATATCGACCCCGAAGAAGTGAACACTTTTAAAGAAGCACTAGTACACGAGCATTTTAAGGACTATGTGAAAACAACCGCGCTCGAAAGCATTGTGCTTCAATATCATGGTATTAAACCGCTCGCTGTTGGAACAGGAGCTTATACCGAGGAAGCCAAAAATATTCTCGAAGCTTGTAATATCTTGCACCTTTTCGATGCTGTTATCGGTGCTGACCAGGTTGCAAACCCTAAACCCGCGGCTGATACTTTTTTAAAAGCAGCTGAGTCGATTGCTGTAAAGCCTGAAGAGTGTGTTGTCTTTGAAGATTCCGTCTACGGTTTACAGGCTGCAAGAGCAGCGGGGATGCACGCAGTGGACGTGCTCGAAACTCACAATATTATCAATGATTATTTTTTGCCGACAACTTAGTCTTAATTCGGGTCCCCTTAGTTATTCCTCCTGTGATACTAGTTGTCACCTCTAAATGTGTTACTAGTCTTCACCTCTAAATGTGTTACTAGTCGTCACCTCTAAATGTGCTACTAGTCGTCATCCCGTGCTTGACACGGGATCCAGAAGAAACACGCTAAGAATTACAAAATGGCCCACCGGTACCTTAACCAGTACCCTAGAAAAACTTTGCCAAAACAGAAAGAATTGACTGGATCCCGTGTCAAGCACGGGATGACGAATACAGCGGCACGTAATGACGAATAGAGCGATACGTAACGACGAATACAGCGATACGTAACGACTGAATACAGCGATATGAAACAATGAACACAAAAACTAGCGACGACAAATACGGAAACCGCAACGGAGTTATATTCACGACTACGTCATACCAGACAAACAATAACCGTCATCCAAAACAACGAAAGCAATAATGTCATCCCGCGAAAGCGATAATGTCATCCCGGAAAGCTATAATGTCATCCCGTGCTTGACACGGGATCCAGAAGAAATACGCTAAGAATTACAAAATAGGGCGGTTTAATTAAGTACAGCAAAATTTCGATTCCATCTCACACCTAAGCCGAAATGATCTTCACCATCTTCGTCAATGGTTTTATCGTTGTACCATTCCAGACGCAATAATAGATTTTCTGTCGCGTTCCAGCGCCAGGAAGCACTGATTTTGCTCGGTTCAAAACCATTATTGTCGAGGTAAGAGCGGGCTAAGAAATTTGGCGAAACGGAATCTAGAAAAATATTTTTTAATGTCGCGCTTTCATATTGTAGCGAAACTACATGCCGGTTGATTTCCGCACCGATTAAAAATCTCAATGCATCGTATTCATTTTCATAGGCGCTGTTTTCGAGATCGTCATTTAATTCTCCATCCGATTTGGAAATAATCCATTCCAGCTCGCTCAAAAATTCTACGCCCCCTAATGACAGAGAAGCGTCCAATAAAATGCCGCCTAAATTTGTATCTCCGGAAAAGGCAATCGGATTTTCGTCACCAAGCGTCGTATTAAGGTCAGTTGCGTTTCCATGATTATGAGCGTCAGACAATCGTGTATCAACGCGCTTGTCCGCTTTTGCATGTTGCACCCAAAAACTTGCACTAGAGGTGACTTTCTTAACTTCTAATTGGTATTTTGTGTAAAGATTAATAGAGCCTTCACTCGGAGAACCAGGCCACGCATCGCCATTACCGATTTCGATTCCTACATCGAAATTGTTTTTATTATAGATAAGGCGAATACCAACATCGCTTACATGGCGACCAAAAATTAAATCACTGGTTAATGACGCCTCGCTATAAGTTGCTCTGGACGCATGCCAAACAGCTGTCTCAGTTGAATAAGTAGAGTATTTGCCAAGATCTAAATTCCAGTTTTGCTGTTCCCCAAATGTATAGGAAAGAAATAAATTATCGATCTCAATACTCGTTTCCGCATCGTGGTTGTGCGCAACTAAGCTCGAGCTGATAAAACCGTTTTGACTAAACGCATAACCCAATTGTAAATTCGCATCGTCTAAAGTAATACCTTGCTCAGCTGGAACAGCTTCTCCGCCAAGCAAAGCGCCGGGCACCTGCCAAAGCAAAGGGCTCTGGTTCGTGCCTGTTTGATAAGAAGAATCCCTGGCAGTAATAGATATATTCGCGAGCAGATAGTTATCTTTTTTCAGGTTTGAATGTGCATATACATTTAACGAGAACACTATGCTAAAAATAGATGAAAGAAAATAAAAATACTTTATTGACATGCTTATTCTTCAAAAGGGTTTGAGAATTTTGGGTTATTAATAAACTCATAGTCTGTTAGCGATTCAAGAAAGGCAACAACAGCGTCGATTTCTGCATCGCTTGCATCAAATGGGCGAATAAGCCCCGACTTATTTGGGTTAGTTCGTCCATCACCGGCATAGGGGCCGCTTTCGATATTTCTCCCACCAGCGACGTAGTGCTCTACAACTTCACGTAAGGTTTCGATACTGCCGTCGTGCATATATGGAGCTGTCAGCGCAACATTACGCAAGCTTTGTGGACGGAATTTTCCTCGGTCTCCAGGCTTTAAACTGATATCACTCAAGCCCTGATCAATAGCCGGATAGTCACCCAGTCCACCAACGTTATATAAACCGTTGTTAAAAAAAGGAAATTTAATGCTGGTATTTTCGGAATTGAAGTCGCGATAAGAGGTAGAAAAATTAATACCCGAATGGCAATGAAAACACTCAAAACGCTCACCATTAAATAACGCAAAACCTTTTTTTTGCTGCTCCGTTAACGCACTCTTGTCGCCATTGATAAAACGATCATATGGAGCATTACCACTAATCATCGAGCGACAAAAACTGGCGATTGCAAAAATTATTTTATTCATCGTTACACCGCTATCGCTGTCAGGAAATGCGGCATTAAATAAATTCACATAACGCTCATCATTATCAAACCGCGCCAGCACTTCATCGACAACGGCATCTGTAACACCTAACTCTATCGGATTATCTGCCCGAATAGGAATGACAAGCTGCTCCTCTAGTTGCAATAAACCATTATTCGCCCAGGTCAAAGTAGAATGGTAAACCGCATTGGCAAGCCCCTGGCTATTACGAGCCAGCACAGTGCCGGTTGAACCTTCGGGTGTTTTTTTGCCATCTGCAAAAGCTAACGATTGAAGATGACAACTTGAACAAGACTGCGTTTGGTTAGCCGACAATTTATTGTCATAAAATAAATGGCGTCCAAGCGTTATTTTTTCTTGAGTAGGTGGGTTGTAGTCGGGAAAATCGGGAATCGCCATATGGTCGGGCACTTCGAGCAATTGGCGCAGTGCAAGTTCATCTTCGGTTTGTTGAACAATGGTTTTGGATTCGCCACATGCTAAGAGTAGAAAGGGTAGTAAAACTAAACTAGTTATTAGTTTGATAAATTTTGTCATCGTTAAATTGATGCTTGATTACAGAGGCAAAAACGTATTTTGGTAAATTACCAGTTTAATTAGTGTCGAATAAACTCTGAGAGGCAGGGGTCGGGACTTGTTTTCAAGACCGTCGCGCGCCGGATGACCTCCATGAATGGAGGAAATGCTGACAATGCAGCGGTCCGGCGGTCCGGAGCAATTGTCAGTGCTCGCGCGTCCGAGCCCCCATGGATGGGTTAAGGGGGGACGCCTAGTTCGTGTCTTGAAAACAAGTCCCGATTCATGTCTCGGTGTCACGCTAAAAAAACAGTGTACTCGCTGGGCCAACAGGATAGTTTATTGTCTCTCTCAACCAAAACACCTGCCAACGAATAACCGGCAGGTGTTTCTCAAGTCAAACTGCTAATTAAAGCTTTTTAAATACTTTGTTTTCGTTTGCGTCTGCTGCACCCGTTTCCAGTGTTAAGCCTAGATTAGGGAATACTTGCGTACAATCCATTTGCGTCGCTCCCGAGTGGCAGGACACGCTGGGTTTCATATCATCTTGTTGCCCATGCGAGCCTTGATTATGACTCCCGTGGCCATCACCCATCATTTTGAAATGCAAGCCACTAAGCAATTCATTGATATCAACAACAACTGTATCGCTACTCGGGTCAAAGTCGCTAAGCATAACTTTCGCGGTATTGAGTAAATCACAGGAACTCTTCGATTCTAGTGCCTTTTCGCTTTCTGCACTGCAGCCCCGGCTGCCAACGTGAATAAAGCCTTCGCCTTTCGTATTGTGCATATCCATAATCGTAAAATTCATAACGAAATGCCGATAGCCAGACTGCCAGCTCCAATACATTTCCGCCATCGGGGAAGGGGAGCCTTCAGGAGTGGTATTGGTCTCGATAATATTTTTCATTAGCGCTTGTGGGATACCCACATCAAAGGACACGCTTTGCACAGCACTGTCGCTAATTTTTCCTGAAATACGGCTATTAGTGCGCGCTGTGCCTTCAGTATTGTCGGCGGCTAGATCCCCGCAGTAACCTTCTGCATTGCTGGTTAAATCTACTAAAGTTACCTCGCCGGCATCACTCACATACTGAAAGTCATTTTGGTCCAGCTCAAACGTTATCTCTTGGTTGGAGCTGTCGTAAAATTTCAAGTTGCTGACATAAAAGCGCAAGTCCCCAACGCCGACAGAATAATTATTTTCCATGCCCAATCCGTCAATCGTATTATTGCAGTCGACGTCCATCTCACCGGCCATAGGCTTAAATGACAATGCTATTGAATCAATCGGCGGCGTTTGTTTTTCGGTGGTGGGGTTGGAGCTCGAACTACCGCAGCCGGCCAAAGCAGCAAATAAACCAAAGCTTAGAATTTTTACAAAATGATCAGATTTAGGCCAAGAGCTTAGAAACATCGTTAGGGGTCCCAGTTGTTTTATTGATGTTCGGATTCTAGCAGTGGGACTTGATTTTCGCGTGTGACAAATTGTCGCATAGACATGTAGACGCACGCTTAACGAGCATTAAATAAGCCGGCGAGTACTCTTTTTCGTTTTTTATTTGCTCCAGTCAAATGGGTTTAAATAGCCAGATGAGCCAGCTAACCCGGCCTAATAAATGAAATTTTATCCAATAAAATCAATAAGTAATTTGATTTCCTTAAGATAATTTCTATTTTTGCCATTTTTGAACTGCATAATATTTTACTCAGCAGATCGATAAAATTTTACAATCGTTATTGATATTAATTATCATTTGCATTAATATTTAGAACATCGTGTTCGCAGGTATCTATGATATGGGCAAACAACGATTGGCAATTTTTAAAAACTGATGATTTTCCTAGCGTGAGCATTTTATGTTTATGAGGGGAGGGTATTAAAGGCAAGTTTAGCCGAGCTGACTTTAATACTAAAACTCGTTAGTTTCGCTTAGTCATCTAATTTAAGGGCTTAGATGAATATGCACATACGGAAATGAATGAGAAGAGCCAATCGTTTTCTCCAGGTAGTGCCGATGTCATGCTCCCGGATACTTGCCGCGATGTATCCTCAATGAATACCACCATTAACCCCTTTTCGTCGCTGAGTGAAGGCAGCATATGCGAAAAGGGGTCTTTTTTATTTCAACATTCCTAGAATCGTCAACCCCAACACTCCTCGAATCGCCATCCCTAAATTCATCGCTAGTCATCATGCCCAAATGGACCTTAGTCGTCATCCCGTGCCTGACACGGGATCCAGAAAAAAACACCGTGGAAAACCGGAGCGTTATACATCCGAATAGCTTCAAACATCATCAAACAGATTTACGAAAACAAAAGAAATTGACTGGATCCCGTGTCAGGCACGGGATGACGACTTCGAGCTGGGATGATGAACTTGAGCTGGGATGATGAACTTGAGTTGGGATGATGAATTTGAGTTGGGATGACGAACTTGAGCTGGGATAACGATTTCGAGTCGGTATGACGAATGTAAGTTGGGACGACAAATTCGGGTAATGAATATTGAACTCCGGGTATTATTTAGGTGCATAAAACTATCCGTATTCAAACACCTAAATCTTGTTTTATGCTAGGAATACTACCGCCGCTAAAGCCACAACAACCCTCATCCCAACTCGAAGTCGTCATCCCGTGCTTGACACGGGATCCAGAAAAAAACACCGTGGAAAACCGGAGCGTTATACATCCGAATAGCTTCAAACATCATCAAACAGATTTACGAAAACAAAAAGAATTGACTGGATCCCGTGTCAAGCACGGGATGACGACTTCGAGTTGGGATGATGAACTTGAGTTGGGATAACGACTTCGGGTTGGGATGACGAACTTGAGTTGGGGTAACGAATCTGAGTGGAAATGAAAAATTTGAGTGGGGACGACAAATTCGAGTGATGAATATTGAACTTCGGGTATCATTTAGGTGCATAAAGCTGTTCGTATTCAAGCACCTAAACCTTACTATATGTAGGAATACTACAGCCGCTAAAAACCGCTCAATAAACTAGTTGAACTAAACCCCATAGTCCTTTAAATTAGGCCGAAATTTTATTGGGAGGATCTTCACCTTGCGCTCACTGCTCATTGTCTTGTTATGTCTATTTACGACATCTGTTTCTGCTCACCCCGCAGCTCACGAACACTTGCATTTCATTTCTGAAACTACACTCGCCGGTATCGGCCTGTTTGTATTGTTAGTCGTCGCGTTTGCCGGTTTCAAAAAATTAAAATCAAAAAAAGCGAAAGAGGTCTAAACATGTTTTTACATTCCTTATTAACTGCAACTGATAAGATTATCGGAATCAAAACAGTTTCAGCTCATTGCGACATCCCTTGTAAAATCTACGACCCTTGTTCTGCCCAGATTGCTGTGCTTACGATGATTCGCCTTGTTGATTTAATTGAAGAATTAAACGCCAAAGAAGAGAAGTCGCTTAACGATCAAGCTCAACTCATTCGTTTGACGAACGAAAAAGAAGAGCATGGCGCTAAAGTTAAAGACGAGATTCGCATTATATGGGGTGACTACATCAAACAGCCTCAAATCGAAAAACACCCCAACGTCCACGAGTTAGTTCATAGCATTATGTTGCAGACCTCGAAGGCAAAGCAGCATGTAGACCGAGCTGTAACGGTTAAGCTACTCGAACTGGTAAACGAATTTGCCGAAATCTTCTGGTCTACCAAGGGTGTTCCTACGTTCAAAGCAGTCTGCCCGTATCCTCCCGCCGAAACGGTTGTTTACCCTAAACTCGACCCCGTTTAAGACTTACTCTGTTTAAGACTAGGTTTGCTTCGCCTTTTTAAAGTTAAAGGCTCCAGTATGCTGCCGGTACTCTCCGGCGGCGACTTCATCATCATCTCAAAACTTTATTTTCGCCTTAAAGTCGGCGATTTTGTGGTTGTTGATCATCCTGTCTACGAATTAATCGTTAAGAGAGTTTTTAAAATCTCTGGAAATAAGCAGTACCTGCTTAGTGGGGAAGATCAAAGTAGTCTAAAGCCCGAGCAGATCGGGTGGTTGAATAAAGCCCAAATTAAAGGGAAAGTTATTTGCAAAATCAGAAAATGAACATTTGTTTTGTCGCCTATACACGATAGCATCGGCAAGAATTAACAAAGTTGGCTTTAAGTCGGGCGAACGGGTTAAGACAGACTACACCGATTACAACCGATAATAAAATCAATCCAATAACCTCAAATAAAAGTTCGACTTGAATCGGGAATTTAAACCATGAAAAAAGTCATGATCATTGGTGCCGGCGGCGTGGGCCAAGTGGTGACACACAAGTGCGCCCAGGTGCCCGAAATATTTTCAGAAATTGTGCTAGCTAGTCGCACAGAATCTAAGTGTATTGCGATTGCACAGCAGGTAGAAAAAAATTACGGCCGTAAAATTATCACGGCAGCGGTCGATGCCGACAATGTACCTGAGTTGGTTGCACTTCTTAACCAACACAAACCATTTATGGTGATTAATGTGGCACTGCCATATCAAGATCTTACTATTATGGATGCGTGTTTGCAGGCAGGCGCACATTATTCTGATACGGCTAACTATGAACCCTTAGATACGGCAAAGTTTGAGTACAAGTGGCAATGGCAGTATCAAGAAAAATTTGAACAAGCAGGTTTGATGGCGCTGCTCGGCACGGGGTTCGACCCAGGAGCAACCAATATGTTCACTGCTTTTGCCGCGAAGCACTATTTCGATGAAATACATTACTTAGACATTATTGACGTAAATGGGGGCGATCACGGTTACCCATTTGCAACCAACTTTAATCCTGAAATCAATATTCGTGAAGTAACGGCAGAGTGTCGCCACTGGGAAAACGGTGAATTTGTGACAACGTCTGCGATGTCGACGAAACAATCTTTTACATGCCCCGATAAGGTTGGCACATACAACATCTACCGTATGTATCACGAAGAGTTAGAATCACTGACAAAACACTACCCAACGTTAAAGCGCGCACAGTTTTGGATGAGTTTTGGTGATAGTTATCTAAAGCATTTAGAAGTTTTAGGTAATGTAGGCATGACGAGTATTGAGCCTGTTGAACACGAAGGGCAGCAAATCGTACCGATTCAGTTTCTCAAAACCTTATTACCTGATCCATCTACTTTAGGCCCTCGCACAAAAGGTAAAACCTGTATTGGCTGTGTGGTTCGTGGTATCAAAGACGGCCAAGAGAAAACCGTTTATGTTTACAACGTAAAAGATCACCAAGAGTGCTATCGAGAAGTACAATCGCAAGCTATTTCATACACTACCGGAGTGCCGGCAATGATTGCCGCTAAACTCATGCTAGAGGGAACATGGAAGGGCGCAGGTGTTTGGAATATCGAACAGATGGACCCAGACCCATTTATGCAAGCAATGAATCAATACGGTTTACCGTTTAAGGTGATTGAAGAACCTGGCTTTGAGCTTATTTAATATTTTTGAACAAAACCTCTGAGATGACCGATATTCAAGCAAGCCGCTTTTTTCAATTTGATCCCAGCCGCACTCCCAGCCCCTGTTTTGTAGTGGACGAAGCCAGTGTCGAACGAAATCTGAAAATTCTTCATCAGGTGCAGCAAAACTCAGGCGCAAAAGTATTAATGGCGTTAAAAGCCTTTTCCATGTTTGCCATGAGTTCTTTGTTTATCCGCTATTTGTCAGGCACATGCTGCAGCGGTGTGCATGAAGCTAGGCTGGCATTTGATTATTATCGGGGAGATTTGCCGGGACAGAGCAAACGTGAATTGCATGTTTACAATCCTGCGTTCAAACCAAAAGAAATCGATTATTTACTCACCGTTGCCGATCACATTGTTTTTAATTCTGCCACACAATGGTTGCGCTATAAGGAGCAATGCTTGACGGCGTTAAGGCAAAGACCCAGCTTGAGTTTTGGTCTCAGAATCAACCCCATGCACTCCACCGGCGAAACGCCCCTTTATGATCCTTGTGTCGCAGGATCACGTTTGGGTATCACTAGCGAAGAGTTTCGTTGTCATTTTGCCGATATTACGGCACTTGAGGGTATTAGCGGATTACATTTTCACACTTTATGTGAGCAGGGCTTTGACGCTTTAGCGCCAACACTTGAGGCGGTGGAAACCCAATTTGCCCAATACCTTCCGCATATGCACTGGATTAATTTCGGCGGTGGACATCAAATTACCGAGGACGGATACGATAGAGAAGCACTTATCGCTACCTGTCGCCGCGTAAAGCAGGCCTATGATGTACAAGTGTATCTTGAGCCCGGAGAAGCGGCTGTTATCAAAAGTGGCGTCCTGGTTTCAGAGGTATTGGACCTGCCTCGCAACCAGGTCAATCTCGCTATACTGGACAGCTCAGCAACCTGTCATATGCCCGATACCTTAGAGATGCCTTATCGGGCTGAAGTTTTTATCGGCGAGCAAAGTGGCTGGCCAAAAAACTCTGTTGCGGGTCAGAAGGGCGATAAGCCCCACTGTTACCGTCTTGGAGGGCAAACCTGCCTCGCCGGCGATGTGATGGGTGATTACAGTTTTGATCAACCCTTGCAAATCGGTCAGCGCCTAATGTTTGATGACATGAGTCATTACACTATGGTAAAAACCTCTACCTTTAACGGTATGGGCCTACCGGCTTTGGCTATCTGGAATTCAGACACGGATGGACTGCGAATTATTAAGACCTTTGGTTACGAAGATTTTTGCCAGCGCTTGTCATAAACACATTCTTATAAATAGATTGCAGCACCGTGAGGTCAGTGAAACAAACTAAGCAATGCTTTCCTGCCGAGTGGGCAGCACAACAAGCCGTCGTTGTCGGTTTTCCGTCTCATCAAGCACTGTGGCTTGGTAGCCTGCTATCTGAAGCGCAGCAGGAAGTCGCGGCTCTGTGTAATTTACTCGCTGAAACTCAAACCTGTTACGTGTTAGTGGCTAATCATGAAACAGAGTTGATCGCAAAAAAGATGCTCAGCGGTGAAACGAAGATTATTCGCTTTAATTTCGGCGATATCTGGTTTCGCGATATTGCCCCTATCTTTAAAAACCCAAGCAAGGCCATGCGTTTTAAACACAATGGCTGGGGTGGTAAATACATCTATCAATATGATGATAGTGCCGCAGAGCGATTGGCTTCGTTATTTAATTTGGAATGTCAGGCATTTGATTTTGTCCTTGAAGGCGGCGCGTTGGAACACAATGGTGAAGGAGCCATCCTTACCACTCGACAGTGCTTGCTCAACCAAAACCGCAACGCTTGGAACCTGAATACAGCGGAAACACAGCTAAAAAATGCATTCAATGCATCGCACATTTATTGGTTGGACAAGGGCCTGGCTTATGACCATACCGATGGACATATCGACAACATTGCTCGGTTCGTCAATACCAAAAAAGTGCTTTGTCAGCACGCCACGGGCAACGATGATCCGAATGCAAATGTGTACGCGCGCCAACAGCGAGAAATTATCCAGCAGGGGCTTGAAGTAATAAGTATTCCATCGCCGGGATTAATTAAAGATCCAGACTGCGACGTAATGCCTGCCTCCCATCTGAATTTTGTTATCAGCAATGAGCGAGTGATATTTCCCAATTACTTAAAATACAGTTTCGCCGAGCAAAGGTGCGTCGCTGAAACCAAAGAAATCCTGTCGGAACTGTTTGGCAAGCGAGAAATAGTCACCTTGCCGGCTAACGCGATACTGACCGGAGGCGGGTCGTTTCATTGTATATCGCAACACATTCCACTTTAAGCTGTGATCTGAGATAAACGCTAGGTAAAAAATATGATAACCAAAGTAGCCGGCATCCAAATGGCATTTTGTGACGATAGCCAAACCAATATCGGTCGAACTGCTGAATGGGTGGAAAGCGCGGCTAAACAAGGGGCTCAAGTCGTGTTGCCCAGTGAGCTGTTTCAGAGTGTATATTTTTGCACACAACAACAAGAGCATTGGTTCGAACAGGCACGCACCGTTGGCGAAAGCCCAGCAGTGATAGCGATGCAAAAGCTGGCCAAGGGTTTAAAAATCTATATCCCGTGTTCTTTTTTTGAGCGAGAGGGGCCACACACATACAACAGCCTGGCGATGATCGATGACCGGGGTGAAATTATGGGCGTTTATCGAAAAAGCCATATTCCCGACGGGCCGGGGTATCAAGAGAAATATTATTTCAAACCGGGTGATAGTGGGTTTAAAGTTTGGCCAACTAAGTACGGAAACCTTGGCGTGGGTATTTGCTGGGATCAGTGGTTTCCAGAAGCCGCGCGTATGATGATGTTACAAGGTGCTGACATATTACTTTATCCAACTGCGATTGGCAGCGAACCCTATGATGCTGCGTTAGACACTTCTTCAATCTGGCGACGCGCTATGCAAGGCCATGCAGTTTCTAACGCCGTTCCGGTTCTTGCAGCAAACCGCACAGGTTCAGAAAACGCCAACGCTAAATTTGCTGGCAGAGAACAAAGTTATTACGGCCACTCTTTTATCACTGACCCTATGGGCGCTATTAGCCAAGCACTAAAATCTGAACAAGGCTTGGTTGTTGGTGAATTTGATTTCGAAACAATAAGAAACTATCGCAGCAGTTGGGGTTTTTTTCGTGATAGGCGCAGTGACCTTTACAATCTTTAATTGTGTCATAAATTAAATCGTCGCAACATTAACAAGCCAGATAACGCTTTTTAAATGAGATAACTATTTGCCCGCCCTCGTAGCAGTTTTGTTCAAAAAAGTGCGGATTGCCTATGTTGATCCGTCTATTTAAAAAGGTACAAAATAAAGCGACTAATAAATTGAACAAAATACAATCAAAGCTGCAGTCCAATCGGTGTCAGAAGCATAAATGTTAAACGATCAGTGTATCTTAGAAACAGGTGCGCAATACGGTGAACCCCTGTCGATGTTCTTAGATGAAAAATTTGGGCGTCGAAGTATTGATTTAAATGACATTGTGCAAACCGCTTTAACGCAATTTTGCAGTTGGGAAAACCCGGATAAATACGATCAAGTTTTGCTTCACTTGCAGCGTTTAGCCGTGGATATTGCAAAAGATAAAGGATATCGCGATGCGATACTGGCGGAGATATACGAAACGGAAAAAGCGAGTATTTTGCGTTATATCTTAAAATCCTATCAATTAAGTTACGACGACGCTGAGGACATTGTGCAGACTGCTTTTCTTCGTTTATACGAATGCGGGTTGGAGAAGGTCGATAATCCGGGAGCTTTTATAAAAACTGTGGCGAGAAACCTCGTGCTCGATCAAATTCGACACATGGGCGTAAAATTAAGGTATCGGTCTGAAGTAGAAACTGATTTGCAAAGGGAGGAGTGCATACTCGGCCCGGAAAAAGTTGCAGAAGATCAGCAGCGACTGAGTATGCTGGATAGAGTATTAAGCTTAATACCGGGTAAACGCCGCGATATGTTGTTGCTCAATCGCATAGACGGTGTGTCTTACGCAGAGATTTCAAGACGCTCAGGGTGTGCGGAGTCGACAGTCAGGAAAAATATTTCAGCAGCGCTGTGCGAATGTCATGAAGCGCTGGAACATCAATAGGTAAACCTCGTGACAGATATTCGCATTATTAGACAAAAAGCAGCTGACTGGTTAGTTGAAAAACACGGAGTGCAGTGGAATGAAAAGAGACAGACAGAATTAAATCATTGGTTATCCAGTTCGTCCGATAATTTAAAAATATATTTAGAGCTGGAGACAATATGGTCAGAGCTAGCACACATATCGAGCGAAAAACATCTTGCTGAGGAAAAAAAAGAATTAAAAAGTTTTTATTCAGCCCTAGAAAAATTTGTAGCCTATCTATGGACTCGACCGGCGATAAGCCTCGCCGGCTGCATGACCTTATTAGTTGCTGTTTCGGCTATATTATTTAACGTAGTTAAGGAGCCACCTCTACCATGGGAAAGCTATGCAACAAGCTTAGCGGAGGTAAAGAAGCTGACTCTCGATGACGGTAGCATAATAACCTTGGGGGGGAAAACAAAAATAAATTATCGTTTAGGTAACAAGACGAGAGAAATACAGCTTATACAAGGGCAGGCTTTTTTTGATGTCGCTTCGGAAAAAGCCCGCCCATTTTTTGTGTTTTCGAACAAGCTTACAACGCGGGTGCTAGGGACTCAATTTGATGTGCGCAGTGATATAAATCAAAGTGTTGTTACGGTATTAGAAGGGGAGGTGCAGGTAACCATTGCAGATGCCAACTTAGATCAGGGTTCGGTAATTGACAATAAACAGCCTGTAGTTGCTGAGTCTCTAGTCGCAGGCGATAAATTAACTTTTAATAATCAGAGCGGTATTAGTCAAAGGTCACGCAGCGACACCTCGGAAATTGCTCAATGGCGAAATAATCGCCTTGTATATAAAAATGAAAGCCTATTGAGTGTAGTGACCGACCTAAATCGTTATTACATAGGTCGAATTAGTGTAAACGATAAACAGCTAGCTGAAACTCCCGTAACACTGGCTTTTAATGTTGATCAACTGAATGTTGTTTTAGAGTCGTTGGAAGAGAGTTTACCGCTTAAGCTTGTTAGTATTGGTGAAAACGAAATACTATTGTTACCCGCTAATTAACGATTCCTGATAAATTACGATACAAGTAGCTTTATCAAAACGCTTTCTAAAAATTAACTTGAAACCCCAATACGAACCTACGATGCAATGGCTCGTAAAAACGCGGTAAGTTTCGCGTATAGCCATTACGACTACCCGCGTATTGACGCAAACTTTCTGGAAGGTGTTGTAAGTTACTATTATTATTGCGTTTGTCGTCTATCGGGTTAGTGTAATAGTGAAGCACACCCTCATTTAACAGATTGTAAACCTGAAAACGCGCACTGAGATGACTGTTGAAGTGATAGCGTAATCCTAAATCGATTTGTGTTCTGGCTGCTTGCCAGTATGCCGGTGTGAGATTAAATTCACTGCGTTTTCTATAAAAAAGCCCGAATGAGAATTTTGTATCAATATATTGAATAGAGTTACTAATTTGGTGTTTCGAAAAGCGGCTAGGTTTTGCATAAGTTACATAGTTTTGCTGATCGATATCTTCGGCTAAGTTGTTGTTAAAGTCCTGTGGGTCGTATATCGCTGTGCTTTGCTCACTGCCACTAAATTCCGTATAAACATAATTAAACGAGAGCTTAATATTTTGTAAAAAATCCGGTAAAGGTTTGATGTTTAGATTTTGCACGGTGCTGAACTCCAAACCCCAAAGCGATGAAGGGTAGCCATTTGTTGAGGAATCAACAAGTAAGTTAGCTGCAACGCTCTCACCATTGTCAGATACTGAAATACCCGGTAATAAATCTTCTATTGTGATTTCCCTATTTTCAATTATGCTTGAAGTTACAGCGTTGATAACCTCTTGATTCGTTATATCTAAAGTCGCTCGAGGCAACTCGACTTTAGCTCTCCTATTGACGTTAAGATAGTCATAAGAGTCGATATCCTTATAAAAGTAATTAAATTCAGCCCGTGTGGTAGGAGCGTTGGCATAAATTAAACCAAACTGGTATTGATTCGCCCTTACCGGGGATAAAAAGGGATTGCCCGTCCTACCACCTTCCCGCGGAAAGAAAATTTGTCCTTCATCTAACTCCCCCTGCATATCTTCTAACAAAATATCGCCGCTTAGACTCTGTAAGTTCGCTCTGGACAAAACCCTGTCGGCAGAAATACGTAAATGTGCATTACTATTTAAAGCGAGAGTTGTATTTAAATAGGGCAAGTAGTCGGTGTAGCTAAATTCATTACGCTCGCGGGTGTAGTTGCTGCCTAAAAAAATGCTCACAGAGTCGTCTGATAGGATAACAAGCGGATCTTGTAATTGAATTGAGCTTGGAATCAGTAAATCAGGCCTTATTTGCTCGGCTAACGAACTGGGAGACTCTTCTAGATAAATTGAGGCAGGTGTCACCGCCTGTATGATAGTCTGTTTCGTTCGTACCGCGCGCAAGCCCAAAGAGCTAGACATCTTCGTTTGACCAACTTGATAGTCCAAGTTGAAGCCAGTATAAGCGGCAAAAGAATCCTCACTAATTCCCCAATCATTTGAATTGTCAGGATCTTGGTAAGTAAGTGGTGATATTTCAGATAGCGGAATCAAACGCATAAATTCTCGACTATCCCAGCTTAACCAAGAGCTTTGACCCCCTTTAGTGATTTCCTTCTCGGTGAAGCTCGATATCTCTTGAATATTTAATCCTACTGCACTTAGGTCTGAAAGGCGAATTTGCCCCGGATAACTCAGTCTATTTTCTCTAACAAATTTTACCAATACATTTTCCGACACCGATGACGGGAGATTCTCATCAACCAAAACATCGTAAAGATCGAGCAAGCTAAACCTCCGTTGCACGTTGGTTCTATTTCTACCAGCATATCGAATTCCAGCCGAAAATTTATAGTGAGTTTTCGTATATTTATAATCCAATCGGAGTGCGCTTAGGTCATCCTCATTCAAGCGCGTTTGATCAGTCGGGCCCTGTCGAATTTGATAACTTTCCTTTTGAACAAGGTCGGGTGAAAAAGTTATAGACGGAAACAGCCGATCACGTTGATCGTATCGAAGCCAAGTGTTTGCTGACACGCCTGGAGCAGATCTGCGACTTACTTGTTGAGAAATATTTCTTTGATAGTATCTAGAAATCGACTTTGACAGATCAAGTTGAAGTCGATGAGCATTTTGCGTAAACGTGTAATTTAGACCTGCTAACGACGTTGTGTCTCTTCTATTAAGATAATGAGATGTCGATATAAAGTCATTGCGGCCCTGTTGTGGATATTGAATATGAAAATAATCAACCGAATTAAACTCGTTCAATATAACAGGCTCTATATTGTTAACAAGCCTAGTGTTCGCTAATTGGAGTAGGCTTGCGTCCGAAAGCTGATTGATATCGGATATTCCATCGCTGCTGCCTTTATCCAATAAAGCTTTTGCCTTGCTAGAATTAAGCAAGCCAAGATTTGCATCCAAGTTAGTCATTATTCGAAGTAGCTTTTGATCCCGGTCAGGTTTTGAGTTCACTTGGTGAAAATCAAACTTAAACTGATGATTTAAATTGGGCTGCCACTGGATAGTAAGTGAATGGCTATCAGAGTATTCGTCTATTTGAATATTCGAAAGGTGGAAGATTCGGGGCTTAACCCACCTCCCACTTGGAAACCCGAGTAGCGATAGCGCTCTATTAAATAAGGGGTCATTCTCCGCTTCAGAGTCTCCAGAGGGCAAACGAGAACCATAAGATAACATTTGCTGACCGTTTGGGAGTAGCCGTCCATGCGTCCAGTTTCTTACCCAGAATTCTGTGAAAGGGGGAATAAAAGAACGTTCTAATGGCGTTGTCATTCTTCTTGCAGAATAGGCATAAGCAACACCTAGGGTGTTGTCTCGAAACTGGTCTACCAACAAAAAACTACCTTGCCGGCCGAAATCAGTGTCGTCGTTAAAGGATTCTAATGTATTGTGTTCAAGCTGCCATTGTCCACGGAATATACTTTTTTTATAATTCAGCGGCCTGACAGTTTGCAGGTCAATGCTGCCCGCAATACCACCTTCAAGCATACCCGCCTGTACAGATTTATTGACGTTAATTTTTTCAAATAACTCACTACCAAATAATGACAAGGTTGCTCCACGACTCAGAGTGGTTGCAAACTCCCTACCATTGATAGTCGTCACAGTGTGGTCGCTCGAAAGCCCTCTCAGGCCAATTTTACGCGCTCTACCGAACGAATATTCAGGCGTTACCCCAGGCAAATACATCATCGTATCGGCAAGAGAGAAGGTTTTTAGCGTCTGATATTGTGACGGAATAACGATGTCGACAAAGTTTTCCGCCCGTATTTTCTGCTGGGTGATAAGCGCGCTTGAGTCAACCGGGAAAACATCTTTTCCTATAACAAAAACTTCTTCAAAAGGTGGAGATTTGATTCTCCTTGGCGCGATTACTTTAGGTTTTGGCGGTATTTTTTTTATCACGTAAACACGATTTTTCACGAGATAGTGATAACCACTATCTTCCAGGATCAAATCGATCGCTCGTTCAACGTTGTAACGTCCACTCACGGAAATTGATTCAGAACTATTCACTTTGACCAAGCGGTCGGAAAAAATTACAGCGATACCCGTATTGCGCTGTAACGCTAGCAATGCGTCTTCCAGAGATTGAGCCTGAATATTCAAGTCAAACTGATCGGCCTTGGGAGCACAAAAAGTAGGGGAGACTTTGATACCAAGGTAAAGAGCAAAGAGTACTTTGGTAAATAAGAATATTGATTTCATTAAATACTGTACCCGAATAATTATAACTTTTATAGTGAGCGGGTGGTCATATATTGCCCAATCGAAATCGTATAAGTTTATGCTAGGCGGCCCCTTTGTTACATCACATTTTCAAAATTTTATTGGACTTAACCAATAAACCTTTGTTCCAAAAATTTAAATTGAAATTATTTCGCATAAAAAGTGCGGATTGCTCGAGCTCATTCGTCTTTATTAAGTGGAGAATCAAAATTTTTTCGCGTTAGCAATAGACAGGCTTTTAATGAACATCGTATATATGATCTACTTTCCTTTAGTATTCGGTCACTCATGTGCATCCTGTGCATTGAATTAATCCGAGCAGTAGTTTTTTCTACTAGATTTGGGACAGAAGGGGGAGGATCTGTAGTTCAAGTATGTATTACGTCTGGCATACTAAAATGTCTGCTTAAGCCTCGATTCTTTCAACGATTCTATCTCGGCAAAATTGTTCCTCGATGAGCAATTTTGCCGAGAGTTCCTGTGCACTTTTAATTAAAATGGGTAAGCAGGTTAAATGTGGTGGCGCACTGCAAAATGCGATGTTGGTTTCTGTTGCTAATTCTATGGGAATTGAGATTGACAAGTTTGGCCAATACAGCTCTGGCCCACTGGACAAACAGTATCTAGCATAATTTGCTCCCGCTGGCTGGCTGTATTAACCGGTCAGTTTTTTAATCCCGAAAGCTATCATATGCTTTCCAATATAACGCATGTTGACGAAGTAGAAAAACGTTTAAGTGATATAGCTTCAATAATTACAAATACTATAAATGGAATGCCTGACCACCGTGATTTCTTGAGTCAATCATAATTTTGTATTTTAGGTAAATAAATCACTACTCAGAACACCAGTGCCGCCAAAGTTTGGATCGCCATGTACGTCAATTTCGAAGCCCATAAAATGTGCCATCGACGTTTGCAACTGGTTGTAAGTGTCAGTGGCACCAACATTAACCATCTGGCCCTGGTTTTTAAAACGTCCTTTTCCTCCGGCAAGAATACAATAAATATCGTCTGAAACATTGTGGTCGCGACCAACGTCGTTCAAGCAAGCGAAAATAGTATTGTCGAGCAAGCTGTTACCATCGGGTTCTTGCACTGCGTCCATTTTTTTCAAAAAACCTGCTATAGACTTTGCGCGGAAATTTAGTACATCGCGAATATAGGCAGCGCTGTTACTTTTACCGTGTGTGGCTGAATGGAAAGCTCCGTTTCCGCTATAAGAATCCAAAAAAGCATATCGGAGTGAACAGGTTGTTGGGCCAAAACACATACCTGCAACTCGAGTTAAATCACAGGCGAGGGCTTGGGTAACCAAACTGGCGTACGCTGGGTAAACTTCACTTTCATTCTCTGCTGCCTTGATGTTTCCTCCTGAAACAGAACAATCTCCGCCGCTGCTACCGTTATCGCCTAATTGAAACTCAAGTTTTTGCTCGGTTTCGCGAATTGAATCATTGTGAGCGTCGATTCTCATCTGATCAAAATGGCTGACTCGTTTTTTTACTGCTGCAATATCTTTGCGCAGATAATCGAGCACACTTTTTCTTTGACGCAGTAAATCCGAGTTTGCGGAATTGTTGCCGCCGCCGTTACTGCCGGGTTTTATATTTTTAAAAATATCATCGTACATTGCCACCGGTGATTGGTAGCGCGGTTGAACGCTGCCTTTGTATACCGAAGTGCCCTGGTCGACCGGGTCATTGCCTTGCCTATGGCCGGCGCGCAAATCAGAAATTGGCGTTTTACCGGCTAATTCTTTGGCAAGGAACTGATCAAGAGATGTTGCCGCTTTTAAATAAACACGTGAACCGGGTGTGGTGCCTCGCCAGCCTGTGATTGCGTGTGCGCCGGAAGGGTGAGGGCCACCAGAAGTTCGGGTTTTTCCTTGCGGGCGTCTCATTTTTCTTAGAAATATTAATTTATCTGCCACTTCGTTAAGCGGTGTATTGTGTTCTCTAAACTGGATCGGGCCAGCCTCTGTTTGATAGCCCGCATTGGTAATACTTGATCTTGGCATAGTAAATTCATGCCAGTATGAGAAACGGCGAATCGTACCAGCGTCCGCTTCTGCCGCTTCAAGACGAGGGATTAAAGGTAATAGTGCTGAACAAGCTGCACTTCCGCCAAGCCGCCCAAGAATATCGCGTCGAGTTAAACTTTTTTTGATAAGCATTTTCGTAGACCTCTCGTTACTTGATCTTTCTGTAGTGCATGGCTGGATTGTTGACGAGCATGTGGATCAAACCAACTAAGTCGCCGCCGCTTTCTTCAAAACGCTTACTCAAGTCATCTGCAACACAGGCGTTTTCTTTTTTGTCTCGCAAGAAGGCGTAGTGGAACCACTTGCCCGCGTAACAAGCATAAATTTTGGGCGAGCTGGCAACGGCTTCTGCAAGGCCTCCTGCACCGTTCAGGCTTCCGAGACGAGATTCGCCAATGAACGCATCAATATCGATATTGCCGGGCTCCTGAGCGCGATATTTTCCATCACCACCAAAATGCTCAAGCGCAAAACCAAAAGGGTCCGTCAATGAGTGACAGTTTATACAGCTGGCAGCGGCTGCAGTTGTCTCTTCGACGACCTGACGTGTGCTGCGACCATTGGCTTCGGGTAATGTTGGAAAAAGGTCCTGGATTTCTGGCGGCGCAGAAAGAACGATGTCGCACAGGACTTGTGAGGAAATTATTTCGCCGCGACGTGTTGGAGAGGTCAACCCTTCGGAGGTGCCTACCAGAATAGGTACTCGTGTCAGGATGCCTGGACGGCTGGGCAGGTATACTTCTTCAAAAACATTAGCTGCTTGAGCTTTTGGCACGCCGTAGATTTCAGCCAATTCGCCGTTAACAAAGCCGCGAGTGGTCAAGAATAAGTCCGGCAGGCTTTCATTGTTGGCGAAGGCCGCTTGCACCAGCATTGATTGCTCGGTCATACCTGAACCGACGCTGCCAGAGTAATCATGCAGGTGAATCCAGTTTTTATGGAATTGAGTTAGTCCACGCGCGAACTTTTCATCGGCGAGCATGCGATCGACTTGTTGCTTAAACCCGCTTTCACTATCCAATTCGTTATTGGCAGCGGCGTTTATCAGGTTGTCGTCGGGGATACTGTTCCAAAGTAAAGCGGCAAGCTTTTTAGCTTTATCTAGGCTGGAAAGCGCGATGCTTCCGTCGCCAACTTCGACACCTTGCTCAGATATGTAGAGGAAGTCTGCTTTGAGTAACAGAGCCGACAATACTTGCTTCATGCCTTTATCGAAGTCGTTTTCAGAATCAAATAGATCCGTCAGCATCTCTTCGATTTCCTGGCTGGCCATTTTACGGCCGACTGCTCGGCTACCGTGTTTGGCCAGAAACGCAGAAGCACAAGCTCGCCCATTCGAGGTGTTTGCATCACAGCTGAGGTTCAATTGGCCGAAGTTTTGAGCCAGTGTTTGGCTGATAGAGTCAGCAACTTTAAACATACCGCTGACCAATAGTTCACTCAGGTCGGAAGTGCGACTGGTCTCAGGTAGTTCGCTGATCAAGTCATCCAGATTATTGATTTGCAGAGGAGCAAAGATATCACCGAGTGCGTATTTTATTTGGCTCTGGCTTAGAATCGATTCTGGAGCCGCTGCAAAGCTGTCGCAATTGCTGATCGGAGCTTCAATTCCGGTGCCGCCCAATTTTCTGTAGCTCACCGGCTCAACTTTGACTTCACCACTGCTGGATGAGCTAGAAGAACTGCTCGATGAGCCTCCCATATTGGACGCACCTCCATTTGACACACCTTGGCAGGAGACCAGCAGTGGGACTATCAGCGAGCTTGTTATTACTGTAGGCATGAGTTTGTTAATCATTTGATCACTCTCTGCGTTCGATTGAGATTGAACTCAGTATCGACTGAAGAAATCTTCATCGATATCACACAGGAACAATCAAGTAGTACTCATCAATAAACTGCTCTCTACACCGCGTGCTATGCCCCGTGGTTGTGGGTCATTACAGGATGGGTAAGTGAAAAAACAATTTAGCTCGTTGTGATCAGCATCAACCTATGCCAGTAGTCGTTTTCTAAATTAATATGATTTAGTACATGAAATTTATAGTCGGGTACGAGCCTTTGAAAGCCAACTATTATTGAATAATCACCAAAATAATTGACTCGCACCCAATATGTTTAAAGTTTGGTTAAGGCTTATTTGCCTTCCTTTGATCGTTTGCATGCAAAATACCTTTTCTTTCGAGAGCCTCCATGTAGAAGAAGCACGGGCTCTGGAGTTGCCTTGGAGCTGGAAACAAATTGGCGATTTCCGAAACAAAGGTATCAATGTCGTTGAGCAGATCTCCGAAGAGGTCATTTTACTGGGTACCGCTAATGGCCTGCTCCGCTATGATGGCAGGGAATGGCATAACTTTTCAGAAGTTGCTGAGTTACATTCACAGCCGATTGAAGCGATTTTGAAAGCCGTTGATGGCAGTATTTATGTCAGAACTAGACACATTCTGTTTCGTTTACATGGGCAGAAATGGTCAAAAATTTATCAGGCCGAAACCGATCGCAGTCAATTGCTTCAAACGAATGATGGTTCTATTTGGGCAACGGACAAGACCGGAATCCTTGAAATAAGGGGCGAGTCGGTAAAGGTTCATACGCTCGATGGATTACGTTTTGATGACCTCTCTGACGATGAGCAAGGCAATTTATGGCTGGTCGAACGAGGTTCAGGGCACTTACATCGTATTCCGATACGCAACTCCAAGCTGGTTTTAAATGATCGTCAGCGCGTTGCTTATATTGGTAGTAATGAAAGCAGTGATTTGATCCATGCCTATTCCATTCAGCATCACGACGATTGTATCTGGCATATCAGCCAGCTCGCGCAAAACCCAGCGTATTGCTACCAAGTCTCCCAAGACAAATGGCAGGAGGTAGCGATCTCCGAAGGTCTGCGCAACACGCACTATGGTGTGGCGCTTGATGCGAGAAATCATTTGTATATTTGGGGCCCTTTTTATATCGCAATTTATGATGGTGAGCGATGGGATTTAATCACCGCGCCCAAATTTAATGTTCCTCGTTCTCCTTATAAAATTGAAACTTCTGGCAGGAATTCATTCTGGGTTTTTAGCCCGTATAGCCCTTTGTGGAAGATAGCCAACGAGCACCGTCCCTGGGGACGGGGTTACAGGGGGTTAAAGTTTCAGTTGGAATATCCTGACAATATGTTCTGGTTTATCAGTCAGGAAAACAAAGTCGTTTTACAAAACAAAAATACCAGTCAATGGGTTCGCTTTGATTCCGACGATCAATTGATTGATAAGGCTGTGACAGTTCAATCACGCGGAGATAAAAGAATTTGGATCGCGGGTAGCCACGAAGGCGTTGCAGCAATTTCTTATGCCGATGTGGATGAGCTTATCGAGCGAACTTTCAATAATACGGCTTCTGACAGCGAGCATAACTCCGGAACTGATGCACTTTGGGTTCGCCGTACTTTTCCTGACTTAGGCGTTAACATTGACAATCATAATTTTGTTCTAAATGATGATGGTTCGGCGTTATTTGGCGCTCATCTGGCTTTTAAAGGAGGACTCGTTCACTATTTGCCGGAAGCTTTATCGAATCCAGAAAAAATCATACGTATTCCTCCACCACTTGCCCCAAGCCGTATAACCGCGATTGCTACAGATAAGAATAAAAATGTTTGGCTCTCTAGTGGCCCAATATTTTATAAACATCGGTTGAATGATCTTGGCTCGACCAAAATCCAAAGGTACGAAAACTTTATGGACTTGGCCGTAAACTCTAAAATAACTCATATTCTTGTGGACAATAAAAATAACCTTTGGTTGGCTACACGCTTTAAAAATGTTTATTTTTATGATGGTAAGACCTGGCTGCATCATGGTGAAAATTACGGCTTGCATAGTCGTGCGATTTTTGATTTTGTGCAGCTAAAAGACAATACGATTATGGCCGTCGCCGATGACAATATTTATCGTTACGATGGTAAGGCCTGGAGTATTTCGTTTCCTGATATTTCTATATTTAATCTGGTGGGTGGAGATTTAGGGCAGGATCTTGCTGGTGACCTTTGGATTAATATCGACCATCAAAATCTGGCACAAGCTGCGTCAAAACTAGTACCTTTGCCTAAAGGCCTCACAAGTGATGTTGGGTTTATTTATACGCACCAATATACTTTTGACAGCACCGCTCCAGAAACGCAAATACTGGCATTTAACCGTCATATTCGGGAGGGTGATTACAATATTGTCCACTGGAATGCTGTTGATAATTGGGAAATGAGTGGTGAAAAAAATCTGCAATTTTCATATCGCTTAAATAATACTGAATGGTCGGCTTTTGCTTATCAAAAAAGTCATATCTTTGAAAATTTGAAACCTGCAAGCTATCGTTTGTCGGTCCGCTCTAGAGACGTTGATTTTAATATTGACGCCAGCCCTGCGACGATTGAATTTAAAGTCATTCCTGTACTATGGAAACAAACCTGGTTTCAATTGTCAGCGTTGCTGGTGTTGTTGCTTATAGTTACCTTTATCTACATTGTGTTTCGTCAGAGAATTAAACACGCGCTCAATATTGCCAATATCCGTTCAAATTTTTATACCAATATCTCGCACGAATTAATAACACCCTTAACATTGATTTTATCTCCCACTGATAAATTGATTGAGTCTGAAATGACTGAAGAGCAGGGGCGTTTGGTTAAAACGATTAAACGCAATGCTGAACGCCTGCTCAATTTGGTGGAGCAACTACTTGACCATCGCAAAATAGAGGCTAAGGTGATGCGGCTGAAGTTGCACGATGGCGATATTGTGCAAATGACTCGGGAGCAATTAGAACCTTTTGAATTACTGGCAGATTCGAAAAAACTTAATCTGCATTTCAGACCGTCCTGTCAAAATGCTTTGGTTAAATTTGACCGTGATATTTATAGCAAGATCCTAAGTAACCTGGTTTTGAATGCAATTAAATATACTCCTGATGGTGGACAAATTAACGTTATTTTGAAATTGTTGGAAAATGATAAAAGCTCAGAACAAATTCTGAATTTAATTGTAGAAGATACAGGGCCGGGGGTTAACAAGGAAGAAATTGAACATATTTTTCAGCAGTTTTATCGGATTGGCGAAACGAAGGACAAAGTAAAGGGTAGTGGTATTGGTTTAGCTTTGTGTAAAGAGTTAGTTGAACTCTGCAAGGGTGAAATTACCGTTGATAGCCCATTAAATTTACGGACTAATGAGGGTTCTCGCTTTACCGTGTCGATGCCTTTAGCGTTGACGGAATTGGGCGCAGATTCGATAGAGACCTACGAGGGGGTTAATAAGAGAAGTTCTTCTGAGCTGGAAGACGACCCCTTGAAAGCCAAGATATTAATTGTCGAAGACGATATAGAAATAGCTGAATTTATTCAGCATGAGTTAAATGGCCAATTCAACGTGTCTGTGGCAGAAAATGGTTTCGACGGATTAATGCTAGCGGAGAGATTAATGCCTGACTTGATTGTAACGGATCTAATGATGCCGATTCTCGATGGTCTGCAAATGTGTAAACGATTAAAAAGCAATGAGCTTATCAGTCATATTCCAATTATTATTTTAACAGCTAAGGGCTCTGAATATGCAGAATTACAGGGCTTGTCCATCGGTGCAGACGATTACATTGCTAAGCCTTTTCAAATTGCCATTTTGCGCCAACGTATCGAAAATCTTATTTTAGCGCGAAAGAAATGGCGAGAAAGCTTTGATTATGATGATCAGGATAAGGCCATTGAAGACTCTCCAACAAAAACAGACAAAGACTTCCTTCAGCGAGCGCTAAAGGTTATTCATGAACATATCGATGATATCGAGTTTGGTGTTAATGACTTTGCCGAAGCGATGCATATGAGTTACCAAAATTCTTATCTTAAAACCAAAGCTTTAACCAATATGGGGCCGCGGGATTTAATTCGTTACGTTAGACTGGAAAAGTCTATGCAACTGATCAAAGCCTCGGCTGAAAAGCCTAATATTACCGAAGTGGCCAGTCAGGTGGGCTTTGATAATTACAGTTATTTTTCCCGAGTATTTAAGAAAAAATTTGGCGTATCGCCGTCCAAAGTGTGGGAAGAAAAATAGCGGATCTATGACCCGCTATGAAACTATAACCTGCTATAAAACTATGACC
The DNA here is from genome assembly GCA_028281865.1 of Marinagarivorans sp. Classification (GTDB taxonomy): domain Bacteria; phylum Pseudomonadota; class Gammaproteobacteria; order Pseudomonadales; family Cellvibrionaceae; genus JANQJB01. The sequence goes on along the minus strand of JANQJB010000014.1, from coordinate 7,145 downwards.
TGCTATGAAATAAGGCAATAAACTGCGGTTTAGGTTATCAACGCTGATGAGGGGCCTGTACTTCCTCCACCATCGCCAAAACTGTTGATATTAAAACCAAAGGCGCGCATAACTGATACGTGAATGTTAAAACATTTTTCACCTTTTACTTCCACGTAACGATTGGTCTGCCAGGGGGCTGAACCCTTACCGCCCATCACCATCCAGCGCATATTAGTATGTGAATGATTCTTCGGAGTGGTTATTGGTGTCATCCACATCATGATTGTGTTGTCGAGCATAGAACCGTTGCCTTCTGGTGTATCAGAGAGTGCTTTGGCCATGCGTGCAACCAAAGTGGAATGAAAATCATCGACTTGTGGGAAAAAGGTTTTTGCGTTGGCATCACCCATTGGTTCACTGTGCGTTATACCGTGATGGTGCTTGGTGCCGTAAGCTTTTTGACCTGGCAAAAAATCATAGACCAAGCGCGCTGAAGCCATATTAATTTGATAAGACGCAACGTTGGTTAAACCGCAAATCAGAGACTGGGCGGTTAAGTCCATTAAAATATTGGCCTCTTCAATTGCGGCATAGTTCTCACCAATGGCCGGTTTTTCACAGGCTCCCGGTACTGAATTATTAACTTGAAGTTCGATACGTTTCTCTATTTCACGAATCGTATCCAGGTGAAAATCGAGTTGTTGTTTATCTTGTCCAACCAGTTCCTTATTCATCATATTGATTTGATCGCGAATACCGTCGAGAACACGTAAATTTTTAGCTCGGAACTTTGCTTCGTCGCCTGATTTGGCAGCTCCATTATTTGCTAGAGTTGGTTTAGCGCCGGAAAATAATTTTTTATAAAGATTTTCTGCAGATTTAATCGGCTCTTTGGGTGTTTTAGGTGCGGAGTAAATGAATCGGGTTTTTGAATCTACGTAGTCCATGGTTCTAAAACCCGTTTCAATGCTGGCAAACTGAACGTTGCTACTCACTTTATCCGAAATCATCTGATCCATTGAACGACCGTTGGCCGGCGCTTTCACGTCGCCGCCAACTTTAGCGCCAGTTAACATGGTCGACATGCCGCGAAAGTGATGTCGAGTGTTAGCCGCTACCGTATTGTTAAAGCCACTGATGGCAACAATCTGGTCGGCAAAAGGTTCGAGAGATTTTACCGCCTCCCCAAAAGCAACAGTGCCGTTTGGCCCTGCTTTCATCCAGGTTTCCTGCCAAAAACCTCCCGGTACCATAATGGGCACAAAGCGTTTGAGTTTGTTGCCATCCTGCTGTGAATAAACACGGTTGATGGGAAAAGCCAATGTCAGTAAACCGGCGGTAGAGAGCTTGTTAAAAACGCGACGACTAATCGGTAAATCTTTGGAAAATGGTTGATGCTTTTTCATGATTAGATGCCTCGAAAAAAGTCGTTTTTCAGAATTGTTTCAACAATCATTTTTTCTATGCCTTCTGAACCTTCGAGACTGCTGATTAATGCTTTTTGTTCACAGCTCAATTCTTTTGGTACTTCGATGCGATAGGCGTAGGCCATCCAGTTTTTCATTGCGCAATAGCGCAACTCTTCAGTGTCGGCAACAAAGTTCAAAAGGTCTCGCGCGTCATTGAAAGAGTACGGATCTGTGCCTGTCATAAAGTCGCCGGAGGCATCGATCAATTTGCCTTCGTCTCGTTCGCGTGTGTCTCCAAATTGATCGTATTTCTCAAAGGCAACACCCATCGGATCAAATAGTGCGTGGCAACTGGCGCAGACAGGGTCTTCACGATGTATTTCCAAGCGGTCGCGAACGCTCAAACCTTTTTGCGGCTTTGGAAACTCTACGTCACCGTTAAACTGCGGTACTTCTCGACACAATAAGTTTTCGGCAAAAAACACTCCGCGCCCGATTGGACGGGTGCGATCGGCGAAACCGTAATTCACCATCCAGGCAGGTTGAGTCAAGATACCAATCCGCTCGTTATCATCGACCAATACACCGTTTGTAGAATCACCTTGCGAGGCTTTGGTTATTAGTTTTTCCAAACCGTTATTGGCCCCCCAACTGGTTAATTTGATAAAGGTCAGCGCATCGTTGATGTACTTTTTGCGTGTGTCGAGCGGTAAATCATTACGTGCAGCAGGAACATTCTTGACTTTTAACCAGCGTGCTAAAAATTCTCTTGATAAATAGGTTTGGTTACTTTCGATATTCAGTAAACGGTTGGCATGTTGGGCTAAGGCATTTTTATCTAAATTACCGGCTTTGGCGTCCGCCCACAATTTGTCGTCGGGAATTGAGCCACTGACTAAATAGGAAAGCCGGCTGGCATTGATAAACTGATCAGCCGCGTTGCCGGAAACTCCCATACCGATTGGCTCGGCCGAGCGATAAAGGAAAAAGGGTGACTGCAAAATTATTTCAACAATTGCAACGGTGCCGACTTTTGCATTGTTTTCGGTACTGACATCGGTAAAAATTTGATTGAGGTTTTGTTGCAATGCATCCGAAAGCGGCGCTCTAAACGCACGTTCAGCTAAATCGAGATAATAGTTTTTAACACACGTTGTATCATTATCTGTACAACCTGTTTTTGCTTCGAAATTTTCAACAATATCGGCAGCTACTGCTGATGCGGTATTTCGGTAAGCTTCACTTTGTGCGGTAACGACACTCTTGGCATAGAGAAAGCCATCAGCGAGTTCTTCTTTTGGAAATTCGCTCATATCCGGCAGAGATTTTAAACCGAGTAAGTCACGTAGGCTCAGAGCATATTCCATGGGGCTGAGGCGAATGAGAGAAGGGCGTCTAAACGTTTCCTGCTCTGCACAGGCTAAGGTGTCTCCAACCTCCAGAGGATCTTTCGAACCCGCGTTGCCATTGACCCAGCTCATCATAAATTGAGCGGTGTCGTTAGCACATTGCCCGATACAGCTTTCCGGTCCATAAGCTTTGGGCATCGTATCGGAAATATAGTCGACCAGTTTTTCAATGTTGGTATCTTTCAAATTGACGGGGTCGATAGGGCTGGTGCCTTGTTTAATCGAAGTGCCATGACAAACATGACAGCTTTTTTCAATCCAGAGCTTTTGTCCCCGCTCGATATCGCCTCCAAAATCAACTTTTTGAACGCTGGGGGATGCGGTGTTTGGCTCTCCGTCTTGGGAGCCCATACAAGCCCCCAGGAATATGACGGAAAACAGAGAAGCTTTATAGAAAAGGTTCATGTGTTCCTCCCTTGACTGACAAGGTGTATTTTTATTGTTGTTTTCACAATAAATTGTTGAATCCAGTATCGTAGGAAGAGATTTGCGCGTATACCACACCGTCACAACATAGTTGTACTGACTAATAAAACTCGCTAGAGGCCCCGTCGTTGAGGCATTTGGGGAGATAGATATGAGTAAAATTAATATGGTGAGTTGTGATCAGTATCAAAATATAGCAGTGAACATTTGCTTGCTTAATATGGCGAAGTGCATGCTATTTATAGACAAGTACAAGCCAACTATTATTGAATAATCAGCCAACTATGGATACGTTAAAAATTTACTGATGATTATTTTTTACGAGCACAAAAAACGTGGATTGCTGTTTGTTGGAGTTCACATTTGTGAAGGTTTTGTACTAGCTTGCTAGGGAATAATAAATCTATTTTTTTATTCTCTTCATTTATTGGTTGCTGGAATCTAGTACCGCAGCATAAGCTTTCATATAGGCTCTTTTGATTGTAGGCAACCCTTTCATTTGTTTTTAAATCATTGTGCACAATTTCAAACTTATCCGAAAATTGGGTTTCTAGTGCTTGTGAAAACAGCTCGAGGGAAGAGGCAGGAAATAAGCTTAGCATTTCATCCAATTGAATGCCTTTATTTTCTAGCCAGCGAATAGTATTGCTGAATGCTCGTTGAAAGAACGAGTTTTTGCTAGGCTCTGACTCCAGATGTTCCATAAAGGCTTTGGTGTTTTCGGTCGTTGTACGCAGTTTTTCCAGGTATTCTGCTAATATTTGGTGATCTGGATGATTCTGGCGAGCCATTAATTCGCATAAATTGGCAAATTGCGTTTGATCACACAGTATCAGATCTTGTTGCCACAACTGCGCTTCGGTAAGTGGTGGTGGCATTAAGGGGATCAGCTGGTGAGCCTTTAGTTCTCGTAAAATGAAATTGTAATTTACCGACATATCTAATATGTGTAAAAAAATTCCACCTGGTTTTAAACAGCGTGCAGCTTCCTTTGCAACCGAAGCCTGGTCTTTAACAATGTCCATTACGCATAAAGAAATAATACCATTCAGACTATCATTATTTGATGGTAATTTTTCTGCACAGGCGTCAACGCAGGTTTGAGAAAATTGTTCGCAGAATTGCTCTGCAGCTTTTTGATCTGGTTCGGTAAATAAGATTTTATTTTTCCAGTCATCGCCCAACCATTTTAATAGTTTTCCTGTGCCGACACCGATTTCCAGGAGTGATTGCCTATTTTCAGGAGGGAAAATATTTTCGAAGACCTCTTTTACGCTTTCTTGCAATAGTTCGTCAAAAGGTTTGCGAACTAGATCGATTTGATTGAGCTTGTCAACGTTTTTTCTGGACGACATGATTTGAGATTATATTCGGTTATCCAATTATTTTTAGAGTATAACACGAGTATAAAAGTACGATTTTGGGTCGGGATATTACAAATAAAAAGGGTGATCAAATTGATCGCCCTTAAAGCTCTGGTGGTTGACCGGGCGCTGCAAACCCAAAAATTTCACAGAACTTATTTAAATATTTTTAACGACCAATTTTCAACGCCCCAGGCTCTGGCGGAAGAAACGCGCCTGTAACGCGGCTCTATCCAATATTGAGCATTTTTTTTAAGATGAGAAAAGAGCAGGTGGTAGTGATCACGTTCTTTGAGCCGATCGCGTTGTTTTTGATTTAACGAAAAACGGCGAAGTTTTATGCCAGGAAAGGTTTCTTTTGCGATAAAATCCAAATCGCTTTCTAATGGATTTGGCAACAACTAGCTCCCTATCATTCAGGGTGAAAAAGTAGCGCTGCTGCTCTTTGGTAAACTGTGGGGGACAGTAAAGATCATCTCTGGAGGTCACGGATGACGGGGGATACAGAGGATTATGTCTTTTTAAAGGACACCTATGAAGACGAAGTAGAAGCTTGTGAACTCGATAGGGGGAGAATAAAAATCACTATGTCCAATACTGTTTAGTATTAGATATAGCCTAAAATGATAGCTCGTTTCTTTTTATTTAGCTTGCTCCCTAACAATATCGATATAAAAATTTATCCAATCATCCAAGTCATTATCCCATTGATTAATTAATGCTATTATTTTTTGGAGGACTTTGTATGAATCAGACAAATTAGAACGTATTGCGTACAAACCGGTATTGTTATCGCCCCCCTTCAGGATAATAACTGCCTGAGCGCCGGTACCACCGAAATCAACACCCGTATCTAATATTCCTTCAGCAAACTTAATTTTTGAGTTCACCTCATAAATACTATTACCTATACTGGTCAGCATTTTTATCAACTTGGCGCGCTCTGATAGCAAACGTTGCTGAATATCTATAATCTCTAAAACAAATTTAGGTAAGTCAATTTTTTGTTGTACAACTAAACCATAGCTCACTGGTAGTTCAGCTTCGAGTTGCTCTAAGTATAACTTTAAAGAGTTATGTTTTTTATCCAATTTTGATTTTATTGATTTCGCTTTATCAACATAATGTTTGAGAGGAGAGTCTTCGAAAGCTAAAGATAAGCCGCCTGTTAACTCTAAAATAGGTCCTGCTACCTCCAGCACTCCACCTAATGTCCTTAATCCGAACTTGAATAGGTGAACTGTTTTTTTGCTAAACTTTAAAAACTTCGCTTTGGAGGCTCCGCCCGCTCTATTCGCGGGACCCACTGATCGGATATCTTCCATTGGAGTATTTGTTGAAATTCCCGTCTGTTTTTCATCCCTGACTGAGCTTGAAAAAGACTTTTCGCCAGGTTGATCAGAGCCTCCTATTGGAGCAGCTATTGTGGGAGAATCTGGTATCGGCATTATAGAAATAGGCTTGCTTCTACGTTGATCAGATACACGCTTAGCTGCTTTTCGAGCTTTGCGGACAGCTGGAGATTTTAAGTTCACATCTTTGCGGTTTCTACTTTCTCGTTCCAATACTCTGTTATAAGCATCTGCAACAGGGGATTTTTCTCTGATACGCTTCGGAAATACGCTTCCAGGATCAGGTAGAGGAAACGCTTTACTCCTTTTCTTGGCCAGCTCAATTACATGTTCCTTTGCTGCGTTTAGTGCAATAGATTGGCTTTTTCCTTTTTTCAACTCCGAGTCGAATACTTTCACAAACTCTTGTTCAATACGGCGTCCCCTAACAGTACGATTTTGGTGAGAATTTTGTGGCTCTAGATTAGTTAAGACATTAGCTTTACCTCCGTATGGATTTAGTATTCCACGTTCTACCATTGCATGACCATCGATATGGCCAGCGTCATACCCTGCCAGAGCTTTTCTAAGCAAACGTTTTGTACCTTTCTTTGCTTTATGCACTAATTCTCCGCGACGACCAGCATCAAATTTGTCAACCATTAGTCTTAGCTTATCGCGAATATCCTGTTCTAGCTCCGGTGGGTAGGTCTCAAGGATTTCTTTTAGTTTATCTGATGCAGACTTGATGCCCGCTTTCTCACCAGCTGTTAGCGCAATCGCTTCCCAAAACTGTTTTGTTGCTCCGCTTCGAGTAAGTTCAGGGAGTTGCGAATTTAAATCTAGTTCAGACATTTTCAACCACTTATAGTGATATTTGAGTAAACATTATTAAAATAACCTCTTATCTCATTGAATAAAGCCCCTGTCCAGGCAAATATTTACTACAATATCCAAGACAAAATAACTTCTCTAAGTAACTAATCTATTCGTTATTTTTTCCCCGGGGTATTATTTTCCCTAATCTTGTATCTCATCTAAAACACCAGCCTCTAAAAGCCTTTTATTTATTTCCCCTCCCGCAACAACGGTTAATTTTTCAATATCCGGATCACCAAGAAGTCCTTGTTTTATCAGTTCTTGTCGTCGTTTATTTTCTAAGTCAATTTGTTTTAGTTCTTCTTCAGCTTTCATAACATCAATTTTTCGGTGTTCCATTTTAAA